>DATDNF010000020.1:0-18679 GCA_036518435.1 Geobacteraceae bacterium | reverse complement strand
TCGACCCGGAGGGTGAAGGGGGAGCCTGCGACCGCCGTGGCGGGGGAAATGCCGGTGAGCTGCGGGGCGGGGGTGAGGATTCTGAACTTCACCTCGTTGGATGTCCCCCCGCCCGGGGGCGGGTTGACGATGGTGACCGGGACTTCTCCCGGGCTCAGGAGCTTCTCGGCGGGGATGAAGGCCCTGATCAGCTCGTTGCTGTCGAACATCGAATCGAGCAGGGAGTTGTTGAAGCTGGTGCGTGAGTCCTTGATGAACTTCTCCCCGATGACGGTGAGGGGGAACCCCGCTTCCCCGCTGTTTCTTTCCTGGGGGACGAGCCCGCTGATGAAGGGGACCGGGTTTTCCAGCTGGACGATCGCCAGGCTGTCGTTGTGCGCGGCCAGCACCCGGTTGCGCGCCGGGTCCACTGCCAGCGGCCCCATCTGCCCGAACAGGGGGACGGACGCGGCGACGGCTTTCTTCACGAGGTCCACGACGGCCAGGCTCCCGCCGAGGGTGTCGGCGAGGACGGCCGTGTGGGTGGAGGGGTTGACGGAGACGATCTCGACCTGTCTGCCGGTCTGCACCTCGCCGAGCGGCCGCAGCGTGGCGGCATCGTAGAGGAAGAGCCCCGGCCTGTCCGCCAGGGTGACGAGGACGAAGCCGAGGGTTTCGTCCAGCCCCATGCTGGTCGCCCCGCCCGGCAGCGGGGCCTTGGCGGCGACGGCGCCGGTCGCCGGGTCCAGGACGGTGAGGCGTGCGCCCGCCTCATCGTTGCTCGCAACGGCAAGGGATTTCCCCAGACTCAGTTTCGTGACTGTGCCGGCAATGGTGAACTTCGCCAGCATGCCGCCGGACGAGAGATCGACTGTTCCGACTCCGCCGTCCATCCCCAGAAGCGCCCGGTTGTTGGGCTCATCGACGGCAACGGCGTACACGGGGGCCCCTGTGGCAATCGTGCCGGCCGGATCGCCGCTTGTGAGGTCGTACAGCAGGAGAGAGCCGTCAGTTGCAGGGACTACCGCCCGGTTCGATCCCTTATGGACGGCAACGCCGCTCGGCGCCGCCGGCAGCGCGATGTCGTGCGTCACGGCGCCCGAGATTGTGTCGATGAGGGAAAGCGATTGCCCCGTGGCGCTGACCACGGCGGCGATGTCCGTTGCCGTATTCACGGCGATGGCGGATGCCTTCCCGTGCAGTGGTATCTCCGACAGGAGCTTGATGTCGTAGGCATGGGCAGTGGCGCAGAGCAGGACAGCCGAAGCCATGCCCAGTACGGTTTTTTTGAAGATCATCGTCTCTTCCTCCTCGTGTCGGAGATACCGTTAACCTATTTCATCAATGCAGCCACCAGCTCGCCCTTGATCTCTTTTCCCGCCCTGGTGATGTAGGTGGTTTCCGACCCTCCGCCCAGTTTCGTGGCCACCCGCACCTTGTCGATCTCTTCGCCGTTGTAGTACATGCCGACTACCGTGAAAGTGGCTTGGGCGGTGATGACGTTAGAATAGGTCGTGGAAAGCGTTACGTTTGCGGTTGCCGTGGAGCTGCTGAGGATCGAATTGACACTTGTGGCACTGCCGTATTGCGGAAGTACCCAAACGGTTACTGTTGTGCCATCGGGGATGTTCGTCGCAGACACATTAACGGGAACCGGGTTTGTGGTCGTATTCGGAAGCAGCATATCCGGCTGGATGTAGTTGCCGGTCGGGCTTGCGGGGGGGGCCGTGCCTCCAATGGAGGTAATTGTAAGGGTAGGGGCATTGGGAATGAAGACACTTGCCGGAAGTCCGTAAGAGTACGGAGGGTTGGTAGGCGTGGTAAAATTGTTGCTTGGTGCTTCAAAGCGTATCCGCCCTCTGCCGCCGGCGCCGGCGTTATCACCCCATCCCCCGTTGGCATAGATTGAGCCATTTCCTGTTAGTTGCGCACCTGCAACTAATTTGATGCTGCCGCCGCTACCGCCACCACCGCTTGTTTCCCAATATGAAGGTCTCGGAGAACCGCTTCCACCACTTGCCATGATGGTCCCCGTAACCGTGATCGAAGTCGACGTTGCGATGACAATTGCGCCGCCCCCTCCGCCACCATTGCCGCCACCGCCATCATTTCTGCCTGCACCACCGGAGCCGCCAATAAGCGGTAAGCATCTTGAATTCCCATATGCTGATCCACCGTTAGCCCCATTATAGCTGGATCCCGGCTCGCCAAAACCGCCTCCTGCTCCGCCGTTCTGACCGGTATCGCCTCCACCCGGACCAAGCCCTTTCCCGCCAGGAATGCCGCCACCCCACATACCGCTGTACCCTCCATCAAATCCCCCCGGCCCCCCTTTGCCGGGTATTGAGGAAGTGCCATCCACGCCGTTTACGCTAATCGTCCCGGCAATTGTCACATCTCCCGTGGCAAGCATGTATACGGGGGTATTAACAGCGTTCTTGGCAAAGGTGACGGTTACGCCGGTGGGTATATTTACCGTCGTATAGTTGAGGATACCGTCAGGCGGCAATGTGACAACGGTATCGGCTGTCGGATTGAACGCTCCGAGCGAACCCGTGCTGCCGCTCACGAATGCGTATGCCGCTGTGGAGCAGAGCCAGAGCGGCAAGATACCCGCCAAAAGCATCGTCTTTTTCATTTTTCCCCTCCTTGTGGGTTCTGTATGTAGTGACCGGTTAATTGTCGCGATTCTATTGGATTTGGACCGACACGCCTCCGGCGATGGCCGGCGACGTGCCGGCCGGGGCATCGACGGTAACGCTGACCGGGTTTGCCACGCTCGGCGAACTTCCCGAAGGCGCGTCTATGGAAACGCTAACTGCCCTGGCCGTGCTCGGCGAAGTTCCCGAAGGGGCATCTATGGAAACGCTTATACGTCCGGCGGCAAGTCCGTTGACATCGCCGGTGAACGGGCTTGTTACGATTACGACAGCCTTCGCCCCCCCGGCGTCTATCGTGCAAGCCCCGGTCTGGAGCGTGTTCACGGCAAAGCTCGCCGAACCGCTTGCAGGGATGGTAACCGTCTGCGGAACTGTTGCCGTTGTGGGCGAGCTGTTGTAAAGGCTGATCGTCAGGGGAGTCCCGATCGCCGGAGATATGGTGGCGGTGAGGGTCCCGTTTGCCCCCGGCGCCAATGCCAGCTGGCCGGGGCTGACGGCAAGGGTTGACGAAGAAAGCGTGACGCTTACCGTGGCGGTCCCGCCGCTCCGCGTCGTAACTTTAATCGTGTCGCTGCCGGCTGAAAGGGCGGTCATCTCGGCCGTTATCAGGGTGTCGGCGACGGCAATGTTGTTTATGGCCACCAGGCCGCCGTCGGCCGTGACCGTGTCCGTCGTGAGGAGATTCTGCCCGGTGATGCTGACCAGCATCTTCGAGCCGACGAAGAGCACATTCGGGTTTATGGCGGTGAGAGTCGGCGCGCCACCCGCTGTTGTGGCGCTTGTCGTGGATACCAGGTTGCCGAGCTCGTCGTAGTTGTAGATGACGCCTGAAGTACCTTGTACTACCCTAGCCAGCCTGCCGAGGTCGTCGTAGAAGTAATTGGGCGATGAAGACGAGGGCGGAGGCGTGTTGATCGCGAAGCTCACCGTTATCGTGTGATTGGCGGTGACATTCGTGAGGGTGTAGCTGGTTATTGCTCCTTGGGGAACGCCGTCCACCGTGACCCCGGCGATAGTGTACCCGGTGTTCGGTGTTATGGTGAAGCTCTGGTTGCCGCCGGAGTTGACCGCCACCGCACCTGAAGGCGAAATGGCTCCCCCGCTCCCCGCGGTTGCGGTAATGGTGTAAGCGATCGCGAAGGTCGCTGAGATCGTATGGTTGGCGGTGACGTTGGTGAAGGTGTAGCTGGTTATCGCCCCTTGGGAGACGCCGTCCACTGTGACACCGGCGATGCTATAACCGGTATTCGGCGTTATGGTGAAGGTCTGACTGCCGCCATAGTTGACGGTGGCCGAAGACGGTGTTATGGTTCCGCCGCTCCCTGCCGTGGCGGTAATGGTGTAGGTATTGATCGCGAAAGTTGCCGAGATCGTATGGTTGGCCGTAACGTTGGTGAATGTGTAACTTGTTATTGCCCCCTGTGAGACGCCGTCCACGGTTACGTTTGCGACGTGGTAGCCGGTGTTCGGCGTCACGGTGAAGGTCTTGCTGCTGCCCGAGCTGACCGACACCGAGCCTGACGGCGAAATAGTTCCGCCGCTCCCCGCGGTGGCGGTAATTGTGTAATTTTTAGCCGCATGGAGCTCGACGGGAATGACGAAATTCAACAACAAGCATGTACAGACTATCGCAATGAATTGCACGACTATCTTCCCATTGCAGCGCAACCCCATCCCTCGAATATTACCCATAACTGCTTTCTCCTTCATGGTTCATTACGCTGAAATGATTTCTGACCGAAGGAACATTAGACGACAGACAACGTAACCAAATTAAGCTCCCGCGATGCGACAAGATGACTGCATGTCATCGGTTGACCGTTTCGTCAAGGTCTTGGGCTTATCTACCAAGAACTATGCCAATATGGATAAGTATTTATTCCCAACAAATTCAAGACGTTGTTAGTTTGGAAGGAGAAATGAGAAAGAAACTGGATAGTAAACTAAGTTTACTGACGTGAGGTAAAAAGTCTGGAGAACTCTAGTAGATGCTGGATTGTGGGGAATGTAAACAAAGTTTACAACGTAAACTTTGTTTACACTTAGAATTCAGAGGTATAGGCGGCTATCTCTCGCCCCTTATACATACACCACCTCAGAGAGGATACACCCTCTCCCCCCGCACCGATTCCCGCGCCACCTCGGTCACCCGCACGGTCACCTCGGTGTTGATGAGGGAATCGTCGCCGGCCAGGAGGACCGGAATGTAGGTGCGGGAAAGCCCCTTCAGGAGGCCGTCCGGCTCTCTCCCCTGGACCAGCACCTGGAGCTCCCTGCCAAGGAATCCCTGGTAATAGGCGCGCTTTTTCCGATCGGACAGCCGCCGCAGCATCTGGGCGCGCGACCGGATGACGGTGCCGTTCACCTGGCCGGGCATGGTTGCGGCCGGCGTCCCCGCGCGGGGGGAAAAGGGAAAGACGTGGAGATAGGCGATGGGAAGCGACTCGACCAGCCGGAGGGTCTCGTCGAATTCCTCCTCCGTCTCGCCGGGGAATCCGGCGATGATGTCGCACCCGAGGCAGACGGCCGGCAGAGCCTTCGCGAGCTGCTCGATCACCCCCCGGAAGTAACCGGCGGAGTAATTCCGGTTCATCCGCCCCAGCACCGTGTCGCTCCCGCTCTGGAGCGGGATGTGGAGGTGGGGACAGACCGTCTCCGCCGCGGCGAGAAAACCGACGAGCGCGTCGGAGATCTCGGTCGGTTCCACCGACCCGACCCGGAGGCGGGGCACCAGGCGGCGCTCCTCTGCCGCCGTAAGGAGCGAGAGGAGACTCTCTCCGGGGGAGAGATCGAGACCGTACGCCCCGAGGTGAATGCCGGTCAGCACCACCTCGCGGAAACCTTTCGCCGCGAAGGTCCCGATCCCCGCCAGCACCTCGTCCGGAGGGACGCTCCGGCTCCGACCGCGCGCATAGGGGACGATGCAGTAGGAGCAGAAGGCGTCGCAGCCGTTCTGCACCTGGAGAAACGCCCGGGTATGCTCGGCGAAGCTTTCCAGGACGAGCCCTTCCGCCCGCTCCTCCCGGGAGATGTCGGAGACGAGGACCCGCGGCCCCTCGCCGATCTCCCGCAGCAGTCCGGCCAGCCCCTTTTTCTCCACGTTGCCGAGCACCAGGTTCACCCCCGGCATCTCCCGCAACTCATCGAAGGCGACCTGGGCGTAGCAGCCGGTGACCACGATCTTGGCCTGCGGGTTGCGCCTGCCCGCCCGGCGGATCAGCCGGCGGGACTCGGCGTCGGTCCTGGCGGTCACGGTGCAGGTGTTGATCACGTAGATGTCCGCCTCGTCCTCGAAGGGGACCAGCCGGAACCCCTCGCGCCCCAGATTTTCGGCCATGGCAGCCGATTCGAACTGGTTGATCTTGCACCCGAGGGTTGTGATGGCGACGCGTTGCTCGATATCGGTTTTCAGTTTTGGGTTTTCAGTTTCCAACCACTCACCATGCACAAACAGCCTTCAATTCATAATTCATACTTCATAATTCATAATTGCCGCTATTCGATCCAGCCGCCGCCAAGGACCACGTCCCCGTCGTAAAACACCACCGCTTGCCCCGGCGTAACCGACTTCTCCCGCTCCAGGAAGCGGACATCGGCCCGGTTCCCTGGCAGCGGCTCGACCCAGCAGGGGACCGGCTGGTGGCGGTACCGGATCTTGCAAGTCGCCTCGAAGGGCACCGTGGGTGGCGAAACGATCCAGTTCACGTTCCCGGCGACGAGTCCGCTTGAGTCCAGCTCGTCGCGCTCCCCGACGATCACTTCCTTTCTTTCCGCATCGACCCGCAGCACGTAGAGGGGTTCGGGGTGCGCGATGCCGAGCCCTTTCCGCTGTCCGACCGTGTAGCGATAGGTGCCGTCGTGGCGGCCGAGGACCTTCCCCCGGCTGTCGACGATATTCCCCGACAGGAGGCCGGGAGCGCGCTCCTCTTCGAGGAACCGGACGTAGTCGTTGTCGGGGATGAAGCAGATCTCCTGGCTCTCCCCCTTTTCCGCGACCCGCAGGGCAAACCGCGCGGCCAGCCGGCGCACCTCGGCCTTGGTCATCCCGCCGAGGGGGAATAGGGTGCGGCCGAGCTGCTCCTGAGTGAGGGTAAAGAGGAAGTAGGACTGGTCCTTCCCCCGGTCGACCCCGGTGCGGAGCCGGCAGGCGCCGCTCCCGTCCCGTTCGATCCGGGCATAGTGGCCGGTGGCGAGGTAATCGGCGCCGAGCTCCAGGCTCTTCCTCAGGAGGAGCTCGAACTTGACCCACTGGTTGCAGCGCACGCACGGGTTCGGAGTGCGGCCGCGGAAGTATTCGGCGACGAAGTCGTCGATCACCAGCCGCTGGAACTCTTCCTCGAAGTTCACCACGTAGAAGGGGATGTCGAGCTGCTCGGCAACCCGCCGGGCGTCATGAATATCGTCCAGGGAGCAGCAGGAGCCGAAGCTCTCCCCGCTGAAGCGGGAATGGTCCCACACCTGCATGGAGATGCCGATGACGTCGTACCCCTCTTCCTTGAGCAGCGCCGCGGTCACCGACGAATCCACCCCGCCGCTCATGGCAACGACAACACGTTTGTTCTTATTATTTTTCACCATTCACCATTCACTGTTTCACCCTCAGCCTCTCCACGATCCCCGGCATGACCTCCAGCAGGTAGTCGACCTCGGCATCCGTGGTTTCGCGGCCGAGGGAGAAGCGGACCGCACCCCGGGCATAGGCCGCTTCCACCCCCATGGCCGCCAGCACGGACGACATCTTCAGGGTGCCGGAGGAGCAGGCCGAGCCGGACGAGGCGGCAATCCCCTCCAGGTCGAGATTGAGGAGAAGCGAGTCGGCCGCGGCATCACGAAAGGAGATGTTCGCCGTGTTTGGAAGGCGCCTCTCTCCCGGACCGTTCACCCGCGCATCCGTGATCGTCGCCAGGATGCCCGCTTCCAGCCTGTCCCGTAGCGCAGCGATGCGCCGGGAATCGGCAGACATGGCATCGAGAGCCAGTTCGCACGCCTTTCCGAGCGCCACGATCCCGGCCACGTTCTCGGTCCCTCCCCGCCGGTTCCGCTCCTGGGGGCCACCGTGGATGAGGGGAGCGAGCTTCACCCCCTTCCGGACGACCAGGGCGCCGATCCCCTTTGGGGCATACAGCTTGTGCCCCGACAGGGCCAGCAGGCCGATGTTCGACCCGCGGAAATCGACCGGCACCTTGCCGACCGCCTGGACCGCGTCGCAATGGAAATAGACCCTGCGCCTCGCCGCGATCTCCCCGATCTCCGCAACGGGGAGAACGGTGCCGGTCTCGTGATTGGCGAACATGACGGAGATGAGGATGGTCCTGTCGGTGATGGCCGCATCCAGCTCGGCCGGGTCCGGCACCCCGTCGCGGTCCACCCCGAGCCAGGTGATCTTGTACCCCTGCTGTTCCAGGTAGAGGCAGGTGTTGATCACCGCCGGGTGCTCGGTGCGGGTGGTGATGATGTGATTCCCCCGGTCGCGCAGCGACGCCGCCACCCCCTTGATGGCCATGTTGTCGGCTTCCGAACCGCCGGAGGTAAAGACCACCTCCACCGGCTCGCAGTTCACGAGGAGCGCCACCTTTTCCCGGGCCTTTTCCACGGCCCCTTTCACCCACCGGCCGGCCCAGTGAATGCTGGAGGGATTGCCGAACCGCTCCCGGTAAAAGGCCGCGAACGCTTCAAGTACTTCGGGATGGACCGGCGTCGTGGCGTTATAGTCGAGATAAATTTGGCGCACTATCTTCCTTCTCCCGTTACGTAAAACCAGAAAAAATCAACCACAGGTCATTTGTCCGCTAAAAGTCACGAAATTACACGAAAAGAGGATTTGTCAGTGTTTTTCGTGCTGTTCGTGGACACCTGATTTTTCGAATTTCCCTGCGTCTTTGATTTCGTGCGCCTCCCGGGCCAGCTCCGCAAGGCTGATGGAATCGAGAAATCCCTTGATCCTTTCCCCGAGCCCTTTCCAGACGTTGTGGGTGATACAGCGGGAAACCCTGGCACAGGAGCCTGCATCCCCATCCAGGCATGCCACCGGGTTCAGCGGTTCTTCCACCGTGAGGACGATCTCGCTCACCGGGATAAGGGAGCTCTCCCGTGCCAGCACGTATCCTCCGTGCGGGCCGCGGACGCTCGTGACGATGTCCCCCTTTTTCAGGCGGAAGAACAGCTGCTCCAGGTAGTTGAGCGGAATGTCCTCCCGCCGGGCGATATCCTTGAGGGCAACGGGGCGCCCCGCGGAGTGGAGAGACAGGTCAACCAGCGCCCGCACGGCGTATTGCGCCTTGGTAGAGAGCCGCATCTCAGTCCCCGCCCGCGACCCGCTGTTTCAGGGCATCGTGCTCGGCCGACAGGACGCTGAATTTCCTCTCCAGCTCGCGGATCTGGTCGAACAGGCAGGAGATCGCCTTGGCCTCCGGGTCCGGAAATTTGCCATGCTCCAGGTCCATCTTCTCCGACGGCTTCTCCGTCCCCATCACCACCCGGCCCGGAATCCCCACGACCGTTGAATTCGGCGGGACTTCCTTCACCACCACCGAATTGGAGCCGATCTTGCTCCCTTTGCCGACCGTGAAGGGGCCGAGCACCTTTGCCCCGGAACCGACCACCACGTTATCATCCAGGGTGGGGTGGCGCTTGACCTTCTCCCAGCTCACCCCGCCGAGGGTGACGCCGTGATAGAGGGTGACGTTGTCCCCGATCTCCGCGGTTTCGCCGATCACCACACCCATGCCGTGGTCGATGAAGAACCCCTTGCCGATCCTGGCCCCGGGATGGATCTCGATCCCCGTAAAAAAACGGGCCACATGGGAGAGAAACCGGGCGAGGAAGTAGAAGCCGTGCGTCCAGAGCCAGTGGGTCACCCTGTGAAACCAGACGGCGTGGAGCCCCGGATAACAGAAAATCACCTCCAGGGAGCTGCGCGCCGCGGGGTCACGGTCGAAAACGGCCCTGATATCTTCCTTCAAGCGAGCAAACATGACATCCCCCTTCCATTCCCGGCAGAATTAAAGAACCAGCTATGTACCACTTAACATACCCTACTAATCATGTCAACTATTATAAAACGCCTCCCCATGCGCGCCAACGAAAAAAAGGAGGAAACGGCATGACTGCCGACTCCTCCTTCTGTTCGTTACCTGGTGCCCGGAGCCGGGCTCGAACCGGCACAGCCTTGCGACCGAGGGATTTTAAGTCCCTTGCGTCTACCAATTCCGCCATCCGGGCCCGACTGCGCAATCCCTGCCGCCGGATGGCCTACAGGTTGTTGACCCGCTCCCGCAGTTCCTTGCCGGTTTTGAAGAAAGGGGTTTTCTTGGCGGGAATCTTCACCACATCGCCGCTCTTGGGGTTTCTCGCCTCGCGGGCATCGCGCTCCCTGATGGTGAAACTGCCGAAGCCGCGAATTTCCACCTTTTCCCCGGTCTGCAAGGCTTCACACATGGAATCGAAAATTATGTTGACGATCAATTCGGACTCTTTGCGGGAGAGTGCGTCGTTGGCTTCGACCAGCTTTTCAACCAATTCGCTTTTCGTCATCTGTCCACCTCTTCGGGCAAGTTTGGATTGTTGCAGCAGCGCACCGGGGCGTCCCGGCGCGCTGCGCCTCGACTGCGGTCAGCCGTTATTTGTCGCCGTTCTTCTGGAGCTCTTTCAGCAGGTCGCCGAGGTTCGAGGTGGCTTCCTTCTGGCTCCCCATGTAGCTCTCCAATTCGGCCTTCTCGACGGCCGACTGGAGCGACTTTATGGAAAGGCCGATTTTCCGGTCGACGGTGTCCACGTTGAGCACGACCGCCTCCAGTTCGTCCCCCACATTGGCAAAGCCCTTTGCAGTCGGCAGTTTCTCCTGGGAAAGCTCGGAGACGTGCACCAGCCCTTCGATCCCCTCTTCGAGTTCGAGGAAGACGCCGAAGTCGGTGACGGAAGAAACCTTCCCCTTCACCCGGGTGCCCGGCCGGTATCTTTCCGGGATTTCCGACCACGGATCGGGGGACAGCTGCTTGATCCCGAGGGAGAGCCGCTCGTTCTCCGCATCGATGTTGAGCACAACGGCCTCCACGGTCTGCCCCTTGGCAAACAGCTCGCCGGGGTGCTTGATCCGCTTGGTCCAGGAGATGTCGGAGACATGGACCAGGCCGTCGATCCCGTCCTCGATCCCGATGAACATGCCGAAATCGGTGATATTCTTGATCTGCCCCTGGATTCTGGTCCCGACCGGGTACTTCTCGCCGATCACGGTCCAGGGGTTCACCTCGGTCTGCTTCAGTCCCAGGGAGATGCGGCGGTTCCCGCTGTCGACACCGAGCACCACGGCCTCCACCTCGTCCCCCACCTTGAGGATCTCCGACGGATGCCGCAGTCTCCTGGTCCAGGACATCTCGGAGACATGGACCAGCCCCTCGACCCCCTCTTCGAGCGCGACGAAGGCGCCGTAATCGGCGAGGCTCACCACCTTGCCGCTCACCCTGGAGCCGACTTCGTATTTCCCTTCGACGCTCAGCCACGGGTCGGGAATGGTCTGCTTGAGCCCCAGGGAGATTTTCCCCTTGGTGCTGTCGTACTTCAGGACCATGACGTTGATTTTGTCGCCGACCTTGATGACCTCGGACGGGTGGGAGAGCCTCCCCCACGACATGTCGGTGATGTGCAGGAGCCCGTCAAGCCCCCCCAGGTCCACGAATGCCCCGTAGTCGGTGATGTTCTTGACGATCCCTTCCAGGGTCTGCCCTTCCGCCAGGTTGGACAGGGTTTCCTTTTTCATCGACTCCCGCTCTTCTTCCAGGAGCACGCGCCGGGAAAGGACCACGTTCCCCCGTTTGCGGTTCATCTTGAGGATCTTGAACCGGTCGGTCTGGCCGATGTACTTGTCCAGGTTGCCGCCGGGACGGATGTCGACCTGGGAAGCGGGGAGGAATGCCATAACGCCGATATCCACGTTGAGCCCCCCCTTGACCTTGGAGACGATCTTTCCTTCGACGATCCCCCCTTCCCCGGCCTCCTCGATCTGCCCCCAGGCCACCTGGGATTCGGCCTTCTTCCGGGAAAGGACTATATAGCCATGCTCGTTTTCGGCGCGCTCGAAAAGGACCTTCACTTCGTCGCCGACCTTCACGGTGAGCTTGCCGTTTTCATCGAGGAATTCGCCGATCTGGATGCGCCCCTCGGACTTGTAGCCCACGTCGACCAGCACGAAGTCCTGGTTGACGTGCACCACCACCCCTTTGACGATCTCCCCGACCTGGAGCTGCTTGAGACTGTCGTGGAACAGTTCCGCGAATTCTCCGTGGCCGCCCTGCTCGTGCTCTTCGTCGGTATCGATAAAGCGCTTGATCGGCGCATCGTTTTTACCGGTTGTTTTCGTCTCGTCTTTCATTAAACACGTACCCCCTGAAATATTTATCGTCTGTAGGAATAGGCTAATTTACCACATTTCCTAAAAAATTCAATGTATTTTGTCGTTATTGAGCTCCCCGATCCGTTCCATGACCTCATCGATCAGCCATTTTGGCGTCGAGGCGCCGGCCGTCACCCCCACCTTGCCGACCCCCTCGAACCAGCCGGGATCGAGCTGCTGCGCCGTCTCGATATGGTGGGTCTTCGGCTGCAGCTCGGTGCAGACCTCGGCAAGACGCTTGGTGTTGGCACTGTTGTAGCCGCCGATCACGATCATGCAGTCGACCTGCGTGGCGAGCGCCTTCGCCTCTTCCTGCCGGACCGCGGTGGCATCGCAGATCGTGTGGAACACCCTGATCTCGCCCCCCTTCATGAGGCATTCGAGGACAACGCTCTTCAGATTTTCAAAGGACTGGGTGGTCTGGGCGACAACCCCTATCTTCGCCATGCGGGGGAGCTTGGCGGCCTCCTCGCCGGAACCGACCACGTACACCTTCCCCTCGGCGTAGGAAACGATCCCCTGCACCTCCGGATGGTCGGCATCTCCCACCACCACCACATCGTACCCCGCCTGGGAAAGGCTCTGCACATGCTCCTGGGCCTTCTTGACGAAAGGACAGGTGGCGTCGACGATGTCAAGGGCCTTGCGGACCGCTTCGTCGAGCTCCTCTGCGGCAACGCCGTGGGAGCGGATGATGATGGTGCCTTTATCCTGCTCCGAGATGTTGCGGATGACCTTCACCCCCATCTCTTCCAGCTTCAGGACAACCTGGGGGGAGTGAATGATCGGCCCGAGGGTAAAGGTCTTGTCCCCCTTTCCCGCCGCCTCGAAGGCCATCTGGGTGGCCCTTTTCACACCGAAGCAGAACCCGGCCTGTTTTGCGAGAATTATTTCCATGTATGCCCTCAGCAGCTAGCAGCTAGCAGCTAGCGGCTAGCCTTTCCTTGATCTTTTCTTCCATCAGCGCCAGGACCTCCTCGATGGATAGTCCCGTGGAATCGACATCCAGGGCATCGTCGGCCCTGCGCAGCGGGGCGTGCTCCCTCTGGGCGTCCTGCCGGTCACGCTGCTCCACCTCGGCGATGGTCCGCTCCAGAGAGACGTCCTCCCCCTTGGCCTTCAGCTCCAGGTAGCGGCGCTTTCCCCGCTCCTGCGCCGAAGCGGAGAGGTAAAACTTCACGTCGGCGTCGGGAAAGACCACCGTGCCGATGTCGCGTCCCTCCAGGACCACCCCGCCGTCCCGCCCCAGCTCCTGCTGCAGCCGCACCATGATGTCCCGAACCGGTTTTTTAGCCGAGACCCGCGAGGTCAGCATGCTGATATCCGGGGTCCGGATCGCGGCGGAGACGTCCTCGCCGTTCAGTAGGACCCGGCAGCAGCCGTCGGTCCGGACAAAGCCTATCTCCACCCCCTGGCAGAGCCGGGCAAGCGCCTCCTCGTCGTCGGCAGATACCCCTGCCCGCTTCACCGCCAGCGCCACGGCCCGGTACATGGCCCCCGTATCGATGTGCAGGTAGCCGAGCCGCTGCGACAGAAGCCTCGTGATGGTGCTTTTGCCGGCGCCGGAAGGGCCGTCGATGGCGACGATCAGCCCCTTCGGCCGCAGCCGCACTCCCCCGGCATTCATCGGGCGGCGACCCCGGCAAGAAGTTCCGTGAAGTTCGGGAATGAGGTAGCGATGCACGCCACGTCGTTGACGGTGACCTCGCCTGCCGCGGCGAGTCCGGCCACCAGCATGGACATGGCGATCCGGTGATCGCCGAAGCTCTCGAAAGCGCCCCCCAGGAGGCGCTCCCGCCCTTCGATCTCCATGCCGTCCTCGGTCTCGGTGACAACGACCCCCGCCTTGCGCAGATTGGCGGCCATTGCCGCGATCCGATCGGTCTCCTTGACCCGGAGCTCCTTTGCTTCCTTGACGACGGTCCTTCCCTCGGCCACTGCTGCGGCCACGCAGATAACCGGGAACTCGTCGATCGCCCGCGGCACCAGGTCGCCGCCGATCTCCATGCCGCGCAGCTGCGACGACCTGACCAGGATGTCCGCCACCGGCTCGCCGGAAACCTCGCGGCAGTCGAGAAGCTCGATGTCTCCCCCCATGGCCGTCAGGATGTCCAGAATCCCGGTTCTCGTCGGGTTGACCCCCACCCCCCTGATGAGGAGCTCGGAACCGGGGACGATGAGGGCCGCCACCATGAAAAAGGCCGCCGAGGAGATGTCCCCCGGCACGACGATGTCGCGCCCCTTGAGTTCCCGGCCGCCCCGCACCCTGACGCCGCCGGCGAAGGTTTCGACATCCCCCCCGAAATAGCGGAGCATCCGCTCCGAGTGGTCGCGGGAGAGGTGGGGCTCGGTGATGGTCGTCGCACCCGAGGCATAGAGCCCCGCCAGCATGAGGGCCGACTTCACCTGGGCGCTCGCCACGGGAGAGGCGTACTCGATCCCGGTGAGCCCTTTCCCCACGATGGCCAGGGGCGCCCTGTCCCCGCCGGCGCGGCCGAAGATGGACGCCCCCATCCGGGAAAGCGGCTCTATGACCCGCTTCATCGGCCGGTTGCGAAGATAGCGGTCGCCGGTCAGGATGGAAAAGAAACGCTGCCCGGCAAGGAGTCCGGTCATCAGCCGCATCGACGTGCCGGAATTGCCGCAGTCCAGGATGTCGAAAGGCTCCGTAAGGCCGTGCAGCCCCTTCCCCTCGATCCGCAGGGTTTCCCCGTCGTCCGCCACGGCCACTCCCATGGCGCGGAAGGCGTTCAGGGTGGAGAGGTTGTCCTCCCCCCGGAGGAACCCCCGGACCGTGGTCGTGCCCCGGGCGATGGAGCCGAGCATGATGGAGCGGTGGGAGATGGATTTGTCCCCCGGGACCGCGATCTCGCCCCGGACCGATTGTGCCGGTTGTACGGTGTATGCTTCCACTGCGACTCCGTTGATGAATCAGCGCTTTTTCAACTCACAACGCACAACTCGAAACTGCCTTACAGAATAGCGTCCCGGCTCTTCTTCGACTCCGCGAAGAACCGCCGCATCCCCTCGCCGTCACCCTGCTCCACCAGTGAGCGGAGCTCGGCAAAGTACCTGGTGAAGAAATCCATCATCTCCAGGAGCGCGTCCCGGTTCATCAGACCGATGTCTCGCCACATGGCGGGATCGGACGAGGCGATGCGGGTGAAGTCCCGGAACCCCCCCGCGGAATACTTAAGGATGCTCTCGTCGAAGCGGTCGTACCCTTCGACGGCATTGACCAGGGAGTAGGCGACCATGTGGGGGAGATGGGATATGGCCGCCACCACCCGGTCGTGCTTCACGACGTCCATCAGGATCACCTCGGAGCCCGCCGCCTCCCACATCGCTGCCACCTTCCGCAGCGCCTCCTTGTCGGTGGCGGCGGTTGGAGTAAGGATGCAGCGCTTTCCCCGGTACAGGGCGGCAAAGGAAGCCTCCACCCCCGAATGCTCGGTGCCGGCGATGGGATGGCCGCCGACGAAATGGGTCCCGGCAGGCATGAGCCGCTCACAGGGGACGACGATCCCCTCCTTGACGCTTCCCCCGTCCGTGACCACGCAGCCGGACGCGAGGAACGGGGCGATCCGCTCCACCATCGCGGCAATGGAGCAGACGGGGGTGGCGAGAAAAACCAGGTCGGCATCCCGCACCCCAGCGCAGGGATCGGTGGTGTAGCGGTCGACAACCCCCAGCTCGACGGCCCTTTTCAGGTTCGCCTCGCCGCGGCCGATGCCGACGACCTCCCCCACCACCCCTTTTTCCCGCAGGGCGCGGGCCAGGGAGCCGCCGATCAGGCCGACGCCGATTATGGCCAACCGCTCGATCAGCGGCATGAATACCTCTTGAAAGCGGTTCAACGTTCGATGTTCGACGTTCGAAGCTCAAGACCGAAACCTCGAACCTCGAACAGCCTCTACTTCGCCCTTGGGTACGATCCCAGCACCTTCACGAACTGACAGCACCCCTTCAGCTCCTGGACCGCCCCGGCCACGTCCGGGTCGGAGATATGGCCGACCAGGTCAAGGAAGAAGATGTACTCCCACGCTTTTTTCTTCAGGGGGCGCGACTCGATCTTGGAGAGGTTGATTCCCCGCTTGGAGAACGGCTCCAGCATCCGGTAGAGAATGCCCACCTCGTCCTTCACCGAGAACATCAGCGACGTCTTGTCGTCGCCGCTCGGCTCGGCGAGCTTCTTGCCGATCACCAGGAAGCGGGTGAAGTTGTTGACCTGGTCCTCGATCCGCTCCCGCACCACCTTCAGGTCGTACATGGAGGCTGCCAGCTCGCTGGCGATGGCCGCCGCGGAATAATCATCGGCGACGATCTGGGCGGCGACCGCCGTGGATGCCACATCCACCACCGGCACGTTGGGGAGGTTGTCCGCCAGCCAGCTGCGGCACTGGGCAATCGCCTGGGGATGGGAGTAGACCTTCTTGACATCGTCCAGCCGGCCGGTGCGCGAGAGGAGGTAATGGTGAATCTCCAGCATCACCTCGGCGTTGATCTTCAGCTCGCTCTCCATGAACATGTCGAGGGTATGGGAGACCATCCCCTCCGTGGAGTTCTCCACCGGCACCACCCCGTACAGGGCGAGCCCCTTCTCCACCTCCTCGAACACCGCCGGAATCGACTTCTGGGGGACGAGTTCGGCGGAGAAGCCGAACTGCTGCTGGGCCGCCTGATGGGTAAAGGTCGCCTTGGGGCCGAAAAAGGCGACCTTCATCGGTGCCTCCAGGGCGAGCGATGCGGAGATGATCTCGCGGAACACGCTTTTCAGCCCTTCGTTGGGGAACGGACCCGGATTATGGGAGATGAGGCGCTCGTAGATCTCCCGCTCCCGGCTCGGGACGTGGAAATCGCGCTTTTCGCCGGCCTTCAGCCGACCGACCTCGACGACGAGCGAGGCCCGCCGGTTGAGGAACTCCATCATCCGGTCGTCGATGGCATCGATTTCTTGCCGCAATTCGTTGAGAGTCTTTGTTTTCCGCAAGGCGATTCGACCTTTGGCAGGAATGGGGCTGCGTGGAGGGAGCTAATCTATAGCAAAGCATTGAAAAATGCAAACGTTTTTTTACCCCTCGATGGACTGTGCCATCCCTTGGGCAAAGGCGGGGTTCACGCCCCCCCTGGCCGGCCGGGTCCGCTCTGTCAGGCGATCTCCGCCCGCGCCTCGGCGTTGAGCGGGTTCATCCTGACCGCCAGGGAGAAGAGGTAGGGATAGTCCTCCTTCAGGTGCAGCATGTAGACGACCCATTCCCTCAGCAGCAGCCCGTAGGCCCGCTTGATGTCGCCGGAGAGGTGCTCCAGGTCGGCAGCGGACAGCTGCGCAAGGGAGCGGCGCGCCCCGAGCTCCTCGGACAGGTGGGAAACGGCCCAGAGGAGGTCGGTGAACTCGTCGTGCTCCATGAGGCTCGGGTTCCCCAGGAGGCCGAGCAGGAACCCCCTCTTCTCCGCGAGGAACTCCTTCAGGGCCGTCAGATCCCCTTCCCTGCTGTCCACCCCGATGTCGTGCCCCTGCAGAAAGCCGGTCGCTCTTTTGAAATCCGCCGGGGTCCAATGGAGATCGATCCGGAGGAGTTTTTCGAGCTCCCGGGCGTCCCGGACGAAGCCGAGGCAGTCCCTGATCATGGCGCTTCCCACCTCGCTGAAGAAGACGCCGATCACCATGTTCAGCTTCTGCCGGATGGCGAACCGCTCCCGTTCCCTGACGACCCGCTCGATGATCAGGGTGACGAACAGGACGTAGAGCGGGAGAAAGGCGAGATTGGCGAGGAAACCGGCGGCGATTCCCTCCATTCCCCCGAACAGGAGATAGTCGAGGCCGTACAGGACAAGGGAGAAAATCAGCAGCAGGAACGCCACATGCCGGGAGCGGAGATTGGAAAAGTTCATGGGAACCTCTTTTGATCTGTCCGACTTGTCTGACAGGTCCGACCTGTCCGACAGTCGCGAGCGACTCACGTCGCCCTGAGCGCCTCCACGATGTTCATCCGCGCGGCGCGAAAGGCAGGAAGCACCCCGCCCACGAACCCCATGACAAGGGAAAAGGCGAGGGATTTCCAGACAATCTCGCCGGTCAGGGTAAAGCCGAAGGCGAGCTCGGAAAAGGTCGCCCAGTTCATGGTGGAGATGGTGATGAGCTGCATGAACGAGGCGGCCGCCAGGCCGGCAACCCCGCCGAGGAGCCCGAGAAACAGCGATTCCAGGATAAAGGCGGCCAGGATGTTCCCCTTCCTGAAACCGAGGGCGCGCAGGGTGCCGATCTCCACTATCCGGTTCGCCACCGCGGCGTACATGGTAATCATCGCCCCGATCACGGCGCCGAGGGAAAAGATGATCGTCAGGGTCACGCCGAGGATCCGGAGAAAACGCGCCATCGCCTCCGACTGGTCGAGATAATACCTGGTCTCGCGCTTCGCCTCAAGGGTGAGGCGCGGATCGCCCTCGATCCGCTCCCTGAACGCCTCGAATGCCGAGGAGTCGCGCAGCCTGAACAGGACCGAGGAGTAGACCGGCCTGCGGAAGGCTTGCATGAACTGGTCCACGTCCCCCCAGATCTCGGAATTGAACCCGGTGGTCCCTGCCTCGAAAAGACCCACGACGGTCCAGTCCCGCATCCCGAACCGGAGGGTCTCCCCCCACCCCCCCCCCC
>DATDNF010000019.1:0-9284 GCA_036518435.1 Geobacteraceae bacterium | reverse complement strand
ACTCTTTTCTACAGATCATCGAGGTCAATTTGTTCGAGAGAAAGCCTATTTCATCGGTGGTTGCGGAGGCCCTCAAGCAAAATCCGGAACCTCTTAACAGTAACCAGTTGAACTTATTTGGAAATTAACCGGACAGTAGTGTTCTCAATACTCAAAACTCAAAACTCATTATGCGCCTTTATTTCATCGCCCTTCAATTTCTGACCATCATCCCGCTTCCGTTCGCGGTCCGCTGCGAGGAGCGGGACCTGGGCCGCTCCATGGCCCTCTTCCCGCTGGTGGGGCTCTCTCTGGGGGGGCTGCTGGCGGGGGCGGACTTCGTCCTCGGCCGCATCCTTCCCCGGCAGGTGGCCGATCTCCTGCTCGTCACGCTCCTCGCGGCGGTGACCGGCGCGC
Organism: Geobacteraceae bacterium; assembly: GCA_036518435.1. Classification (GTDB taxonomy): domain Bacteria; phylum Desulfobacterota; class Desulfuromonadia; order Geobacterales; family Geobacteraceae; genus JAMPXD01. The sequence continues at coordinate 8,888 of DATDNF010000019.1, read as the reverse complement.
TCCACCTGGACGGCCTGGCCGACGTCTGTGACGGCCTGGCGGCCCGGGGGGGACGGGAACGGTTCCTGGCGGTGATGAAAGACTCCCGGATCGGGGCGGTCGGGGTAGTGGGGCTCACGCTCGGGCTTTTCCTCAAATACCAGGCGCTCCTCCAGGTATCCCCGGAGATCAAGCGGGAAGCGCTCCTTTTCTTTCCCGCGCTGGCCAGGTTCAGCCAGGTGCAGATGGCCGTGGGGGCGCAACGGGCGCGACAGGACGGCCTCGGCGCCCTGTTCGTCGCGGGGGCGGGGAGATGGCAGTTCGCGGTCGCTGCGCTCCTCACCCTGTCTGCCGCCTTCCTCCTGCTGGGGGTGAGGGGGCTCTGGTGCTGTCTGGCCGGCTGTTTCCTCACCTGGGTGATGAAGGCGTGGTCCCACCGGCGGCTCGGCGGAGTGACCGGCGACGTGATCGGCTGCGTCAGCGAGCTGAACGAGATACTCTGCCTGCTGGTGCTGCTGGCGCTTTATCACCCGATGTAGGGCGGACGCGGTCTTCCGCCCATCTCGCGCCCGATTGGAAAAACCTTCGGGTCTGATTTTCGGCTCGATCCGCGGGACGTCTGACGAGGAAGCACGTACCATGACAGAAAAGACACGTCTCTATCTGATCCGCCACGGCGAGGTGGTGGGTGCGGGGACTGCCCGCTACAACGGCCACCGTGACGTCTCCCTCACCGAGCGGGGGGTCGCCCAATACCACGGGCTCAAGGAGCGCTTCAGGGATGTCCGGATCGCCGCCTGCTACACGAGCGACCTTTCCCGCTGCGTCACCGGCGCGGAGATCTTGGGTCGCCACCTGGGGGTGAGTCCGGTCAAGGAGCGCGACCTCAGGGAGCTCCACATCGGGATATGGGAGGGGATGACGTGGGCGGAACTCCAGGCGCGGTACCCGGAGGAGTGGCAGGCGCGCCTGGCCGACATCGTCAATTACCGGGTCCCCGAGGGGGAGAGCCTCCTCGACCTCCAGGGGCGGATCATGCCGGTCATCGACCGGATCGTGGAGCGGCACCGGGGCGAGGAGGTGCTGGTGGTGGCCCACGGCGGGGCGAACCGGGTGGTTCTCCTCAATGCCATCGGCGCCCCCCTCTCCTCCCTGTTCAACATCGAGCAGACGTACTGCTGCCTGAACATCATCGACTACTACGCGGACGGCAAGGCGGTAGTGAAGCTTTTGAACGGCTGAAGGCAAGTTTAACAGGGTATATTCAGGATAATCAGGATTTAGAACTATAAGTCGTATAACAGATCATGATTTTGGCTCTATCCTGGATATCCTGTTCATCCCTGTTAACTCAAAGGTTCGTGACATGAAATCTATCATCATCGCAGCGCCCCACAGCGGCTCCGGCAAGACCACCTTCACCCTCGGGCTGATGGAGTGCCTGAAGCGGCGCGGCCTGCGCGTGGCGCCGTTCAAGGTGGGACCGGATTTCATCGACCCCGGCTACCACCGCCTGGTCTGCGGCCGTCCCTCCGTCAACCTGGACGGCTGGATCTGCCCGCCGTCCTTCGTGCGGGAAACCTTCGCCCACCACGCGGCGGGCGCGGACATCGCCGTGATCGAAGGGGTGATGGGGCTGTTCGACGGGGTGAGCGGCCTTTCCGACGAGGGGAGCACGGCCCAGGTCGCGAGGATCACCGGCTCGCCGGTGATCCTGGTGGTGGACGCCCGGAGCCAGGCGCGCAGCGCGGCAGCCCTGGTCAGGGGGTTTGCCGAGTTCGATCCGCACATCCGGGTGGCCGGCGTGGTCTTCAACAACGTGGCGGGCGAGAGCCACGCCAGGGTGCTGCGGGAGGCGGTGGAGTCCGGCGGTGCGGGGGTGCGGGCGCTCGGCTTCATCCCCCGGGACGAGCGGCTGCAGATACCGTCGCGCCACCTGGGGCTTCTGACCGCCGAGGAAAACCCCCTGTCGGCTGAGTTCCTCGATCACCTGGCCGAGGTAGTCAGGGAGCATGTGGACCTCGGCCTCCTCTGGGCAGTGGGAAACCCCCATCCGGCCGATCAGCCCCTCCCCTTTGAGGGGGGGCAAGCCTCGACAAAGGACAAGCGCCTGACCCCTGTGAGCACTGTGCGCATCGCGGTCGCCCGGGACGCTGCCTTCTGTTTCGTCTACGAAGACAACCTGCGGCTCCTGCGGGAAGCGGGGGGGGAGCTCGTGCCGTTCTCCCCTTTGCACGACGGCGGGCTTCCCGACGGCATCGGCGGGCTCTACCTCCCGGGCGGCTACCCCGAGGTCTTTGCCGCCGCCCTGTCCGCCAACGTTGCCATGAAGGACGCGGTCAGGGGGGCGATAGAGGCGGGGATGCCGGTCTATGCCGAGTGCGGCGGGTTCATTTACCTGACGCAGGGAGTAAGGGGCCAGGTCTCCGCGCTTGACGGTGAAGATGTCAAATGCGGAGACCTGACCCCTTTTGTCGGGGCTTTCCCCGTTTCCATCCGCATGCTCCCGCGCCGGAAGGCACTCGGCTACCGGGAGGTGGAACTCACCGGCGCGACCATCCTCGGCCCGCGGGGGACAATTGCCCGGGGGCACGAGTTCCACTATTCGGAGATGGAGGCGATGCCGCCGGAAGTGGAGCGGCTCTACCGGGTAAGGAAGCATGGGTACGACCTGGGGACGGAGGGGTTTCGCCGCAAAAACTGCCTCGCCTCCTACATCCACCTCCATTTCGGGAGCTGCCCGGGGATGGCGGCGGCGTTCGTGGCGAGCTGCCGTAAATTCACAAGCCAAAGACATTCATCGCAGAGGACGCAGAGAACGGGGAGGAAAAGCAAGAAACTTTGACGGAGAAATCCTTCTTGAGTTGTTCCCCCTGCCTTTGTGGCAAAAATTAAAGGAGTATCGAATGAAAACCCAGATCGAACTGGCCCGCGAGGGCATCCTCACCACTCAGATGGCCACCGTTGCGGCAGACGAAAACGTTTCCCCGGAGTACGTCCTGCGGATGGTCGCCGAGGGGAAGATCGTCATCCCCTGGAACCATGGCCGAAAGCCGAAAGCGGTCGGGATCGGCAAAGGGCTGCGCACCAAGGTGAACGCCTCCATCGGCACCTCCTCCGACATCATCGACTATGCGGCGGAGGTGAGGAAGGCAAAGGCCGCCGCTGAGGCGGGGGCCGACACCCTGATGGAGCTTTCCGTCGGCGGCGACCTCGACCGGGTGCGGCGGGAGGTGATCGCCGCGGTCGACCTCCCGGTGGGGAACGTCCCGCTCTACCAGGCGTTCTGCGAGGCGGCGCGCAAATACGGCGACCCGAACAAGCTGGACGAAGAGATGCTGTTCGACCTGATCGAAGAGCAGTGCGCGGACGGGATGGCGTTCATGGCGGTCCACTGCGGCATCAACCTCTACACCATCGAGCGGCTGCGGCGCCAGGGGTACCGGTACGGAGGGCTCGTTTCCAAGGGGGGGGTCTCCATGGTTGCCTGGATGCTCGCCAACAAGCGTGAGAACCCCCTCTACGAGCGGTTCGACCGGGTGATCGCAATCCTGAAGAAATACGACACGGTCCTTTCCCTCGGGAACGGACTGCGGGCCGGGGCGATCCACGACTCCTCGGACCGGGCCCAGATCCAGGAACTCCTCATCAACTGCGAGCTGGCGGAGATGGGGCGAGACATGGGGTGCCAGATGCTGGTGGAGGGGCCGGGGCATGTGCCGCTGGACGAGATCGAGGGGAACATCCAGCTCCAGAAGCGGATGAGCGGCGGCGCCCCCTACTACATGCTCGGTCCGATCTCCACCGACGTCGCCCCCGGCTTCGACCACATCACCTCCGCCATCGGCGCGGCGCAATCCTCCCGCTTCGGCGCGGACCTGATCTGCTACATCACGCCGGCCGAGCACCTGGCGCTCCCCAACGAGGAGGACGTGCGCCAGGGGGTGAAGGCGGCCAAGATCGCCGCCTACATCGGCGACATGAACAAGTATCCGGAGAAGGGAAGGGAGCGGGACCGGGAGATGTCGAAGGCCCGGCGCGACCTCGACTGGCAGCGGCAGTTCGAGCTCGCCCTCTACCCGGAGGACGCGAAGGCGGTCCGCGCCAGCCGCACCCCGGAGGACGAGGCGACCTGCACCATGTGCGGCGACTTCTGCGCGTCGCGGGGGGCGGGGAAGCTGTTCGCCGGGGACCTGCGGGGGGATAAGATCTGAAAGCAGGTTTTGAGGTTTCGATGAAAAAGATTTTGCTGGTTTCAACCCTGTTCCTTTTTGGCGCTTCTCCCGCCCACGCCATGCACATCTCCGAGGGGATTCTCCCCTTCGACTGGGCGGCGCTCTGGTTCGTCGTGGCGGCACCGTTCGCGGCTCTCGGCGTGCGGCGGCTGAACGCCCTCTCGCGGGACGACCTTGCCGTGAAGCCTTTGGTCGGGCTGATGGCCGCGGTGGTGTTCGTCATCTCCTGCATGCCGATCCCTGTCCCGACCGCAGGCACCTGTTCCCACCCCTGCGGCACCGGGATCGCCGCGATCCTGGTCGGCCCTCTCGTCTCCGTCCTGATTGCGGCGGTGGCGCTCCTGATCCAGGCGCTGTTCCTCGCCCATGGCGGCCTTTCCACCCTCGGGGCGAACATCGTCTCCATGGGGGTGGCCGGCTCGTTCGCGGGGTGGTTCGTGTTCCGCTCCCTGCGCGGCGTGGGGGCGGGGCTCGGCGTGGCGGGCTTTTCCGCCGGACTTCTGGCGGACTGGGCGACCTATGCCGCCACGTCGGCGGAACTCGCCTCCGGCATCCGGGGCGATGCGCCGTTTCTCCCCCTCTTCGGGAAGATCGTCGTCGCCTTCATCCCGACCCAGCTCCCCCTCGGCATCCTGGAAGGGGCGATGACCGCCGGGATGGTGGTGCTCCTCCAGAGGAAGCGCCCCGACCTGCTCGTGAAGATGCGGGTGATCCCGGCAAAGGAAGCGACAGCCCATGTCTGAGCGAAAAAGAAGGTGGAAGATAGTCCTCCTCCACATCATCCTCCTGCCGACGGTCCTCTTCGTCTTCTACTTCTTTACCCTCGCCCCGCGCCCTTGGACCGGCGTGGACGAGGCGGTGGTGGAGAAGATCGCCCGGGAGCACGGCCGGGAGGCGCGAAAACCGCTGATCGACCCGGGTGAGGGCGACCTGCTCCTCTTCGTCTTCCTGGTTGCCGGGGTCGTGGGGGGCTTCGCCGCCGGCTATTCCTGGCGGATGCTCGTGAGTGAGAAAAAGAGAGGGAAGGAGTAATGACCGGCTTCGTCATCCACCCGATCGGCGTCATCCGCTCCCCGTTCCGCGCCAAGGAAGAGGCCCCCGTGCAGGGAGCGTTCGTCCCGGAGGCGGAAGGGGTCGTGGAGGTCTTCCCCGACTACGGGCCGGCGCTCCGGGACATCGAGGGCTTCACCCATATCTTTCTCCTCTACCGGTTCGACCGGGCCGGGGAGGTGGAGCTGGTGCGCCCGACCTTCCTGGACGACACCCCCCATGGCGTATTCGCCTCGCGCCACCCCTGCCGCCCCAACGGGATCGGCCTGTCGGTGGTGCGGCTCATTCGGCGGGAGGGGAACCGTCTGGTCGTCGGCGGGATCGATGTCCTGGACGGCACGCCGCTTGTCGACATCAAGCCGTACATCCCCCGGTTCGACTGCCGGCCGGAAGCGGGCGAGGGGTGGTTCGCCGGCAAGGTGAACCGCCCGAAGCCGGCGGGGCGGGAGTAGGGGCATGCACCATTTTGCCGATCACCGCCACTGCGCCGATGCCCTCCTGGTGCGCCTCGATGCGCGGGTGAAGCTCGTTTCCACCCTGGCGCTCCTGGCGATGGTGATCAGCAGCCGGGGGTTCGCCTTCCCGCTCCTGACGGGGGGGCTCTCCCTGGCGCTCTGCCTCGTCCTGGGGGTGCGCCCGAGGGTCTTGGCGGTCCGCTTCGCCGAGCCGTTCTTCATCGCGGCGATGGTGTTCATTCTCAAGCTCTTGTTTACCGGCCATGCGCCACTCTTCGCATTCACCCTTTTCGGGGTCGACGTCGTCGGCCACCGGGAAGGGCTGTGGGAGGGGGGCCTGATCGCCTCCCGGATCTGCGGGGCGGTCTCGCTGGTGGCGCTTCTCGGCTTCTCCACCCCCTTTACGGACCTGATGGGGGCGCTCGCCTGGCTCAAGGTGCCGCGCGGGTTCATCGAGGTGGCGCTGTTCGCCTGGCGCTACCTGTTCGTCCTGCTGGACGACGCCCAGGTGGTCTACGCCGCCCAGAAGAACCGCCTCGGCTACGCCGGCTGGCGGCGGGGCTTGCGCTCCTTCGGGACCCTGGCGGGGGCGCTGGTGATCAAGGCGTTCGACAGCAGCCAGACGGTCACCACCGCCATGGTGCAGCGCGGCTACGACGGGACCATGCCGATGCTGAGACATAAGCCGTTCCGGTTCGGGGAAGTGGCCTTGTCGCTTACATTTATTGTTTGCATGGGAATAATCTGGAGAATCTGAATTAACAGGGATATTCAGGATAATCAAGATAAACTCAAAAATCAAAAAACAGAGGTTATGTGCTGTTCGGGTTTCATCCTGAACATCCTGTCCATCCCTGTTAAAGAAAAGGCTTTCGTGGATTCGATACGACTTTCCGTAAATATCAACAGCTTCACCTACACCGACGGCACGACGGCCCTCTCGGACATCCGCCTCGACGTGGCACGGGGCGAGTTCTGCGGCATCCTCGGGGCCAACGGCTCGGGGAAGACCACGCTGCTGCGGGCCATGGACGGCCTGATCAAGGAGTACAAAGGCACCGTCCTTCTGGACGGGGCGGATGTCGGCAAGCTCCACCCGCGCGACATCTACCGGAAAGTGGGGCTCGTCTTCCAGAACCCGGACGACCAGCTCTTCGCCCACACGGTGTTCGAGGACGCGGCGTTCGGCCCGCGCAACATGGGGTTCGCCGAAGACGAGGTGCGGCGGCGGGTGGAGGGTGCCCTCGCCTCCGTGGAGATGGCCGAGCTGGGGGGAAAAAGCATCCATAACCTCAGCTTCGGCCAGAAGAAACGGGCCTGCATCGCCGGGCTTCTCGCCATGGGGCACGAGATCCTGCTCCTGGACGAGCCGACCGCCGGGCTCGACCCGATGGGGGAGTACCGGATGATGGAGCTTCTGACCCGACTGAACCGGGAGGGGGTGACCATCGTCATGGCGACCCACTCGGTGGACCTGGTGCCGCTCTTCCTCCACCGGCTCCACATCCTTTCCCGCGGCAGGCTCGTCAGGGGGGGGACGCCGGAGGAGGTGTTCACCGCCCCGGCTGAGATGGAGAGCGTCAAGCTCAGGCTCCCCCAGATCGCCGAGCTGATCCACAAGCTCAAGCACGACGACAATCTGCCGTTCGGGCGGGTGCCCCTCACCGTCGGCGAGGCGCGTCGGGAGATCGTGGAGATGGTGCGGGAAAGCCGGAATTGACAGGGATATTCAGGATAATCGGGATAAAATCCCGTAACCGAAGCCTGCAATCCACTGATTCCACTGATCCTGGAACAACCTTTGCCGTCCGGATTTTTGCTTCTCATCCTGAATATCCCTGTTACATAAAGGTCTTGTGAGGTGTTATGAAAACAGCAATTCTCTTGATGGCCCACGGCAGCCGGATCTCCGAGGCGAACGACGCCGTGCGGGAGATCGCGGCGCTGGTCCGGCAAATGTCCGGTTTCGAGATCGTCGAGGTGTCGTTTCGCGAGCAGCACTCCCCGAACATCCAGCAGGGGGTCGACGCCTGCGTGGCGCGGGGTGCGGAGCGGATACTCCTCATGCCATACTTCCTTTACATGGGGGCGCACGTACAGGAGGACCTCCCCGAGGAGCTGGCGGAGGCGCGCAAACGTCACCCCGACGTGGCGATGACCATGGGGAAACACCTGGGAGCGCACAGGAAGCTCGCCGAGATCGTGGTGGAGCGGATCGCCGAGGGGCTGACCGCCACCGGGTGGCACTGATGTCTGTGCACCTGCGGCCGGAGGAGATCGAGGCAGAGTCGTTCCGGATCATCGACGCCGAGGTGGGGCCGCACCCCTGGTCGCCCGCCGAGTGGTGCGTGGTCCGCCGGGCGATTCACACGAGCGCGGACTTCGAGTACGCCCGCGCCATGCTCTTTTCCCCCGACGCCTTGTCGCGGGGGATCGCGGCCTTGCGCCGGGGGCAGGGGATCGTCACCGATACCACCATGGCACTGTCCGGCATAGCCAAGCCCCGTCTGGCAACCTTCGGCATAAATGCCTCCTGTTTCGTCGCCGACCCGGAGGTGGCAAAAGCCGCGCGGGAGGAGGGGATCACCCGTTCCATCCTCGCCATGCGGAAAGGGGCGGCGGACTGCGCAAACGGCATCTTCGTGATTGGCAACGCCCCCACCGCCCTGTTCGAGCTGCTCCGCCTGGTGCGGGAGGAAGGGGTGCGCCCCGACCTCGTTATCGGGCTGCCGGTCGGCTTCGTCGGCGCGGCGGAGAGCAAGGAGCGGCTCGCACTGGAGGGAGAGGGGCTCGGGATGCCGTTCATCACCGACCGGGGGCGCAAGGGGGGGTCGAACGTGGCGGCTGCGGTGGTGAACGCGCTGCTGATCATGGCGGCGGAGGGCGTATGAGCGCCTCCGCGCTCCGGCACGGCTACACCACCGGCGCCTGTGCGGCGGCGGCGGCCAAGGGGGCGGCGCTCATGCTCCGGGAGCAGCATCCCGTCGAAGAGGCGGAGATTGCCCTCCCTGCCGGGGAGAAGGCAGTTTTTCGCCTGCACGGCCAGGAGTTCACGGAGAATTTCGCCTCCTGCTTCGTGGTGAAGGACGCCGGCGACGACCCGGACGTGACCCATGGGGCGGAGGTGCATGCGGCGGTGACGCTGGCAAATGATGTAGGGGCGCAGCAT
>DATDNF010000018.1:0-39268 GCA_036518435.1 Geobacteraceae bacterium | reverse complement strand
TGGTTACCCTCCTGAGTTCTTAGGAAGGTATCACCCCGAAGGCCGAGGACGAATTCAAATCGAAAAAAGAACAATTGTGTCAAAGAGCAAAAAGAATCAGATGGTTACAGAAGTACGTTCGTAATTAACCGGACAGTAGTGGGGTGCCATAGGAAATTTGCCGCCCACCATCGCCTCACTCTCGGTATAGAGATGGTGGAGTATTTCCATCAGCTCCTCGTTGATCGGTGTTCCAACCGGATTCCTGTTCAATCGCTCGGCAAGTAACAGGTAAGCCGCTTCCTTAGCATTTGCGCCATGTCCCATTTTAAATTACCCCCTCTGAGTTTCATTGTGGTCCTGGTCTTTGTTATATTTAGACCGGTCTACTTGATTGCGGGTGTAAAAATTGAGGGTACTGAGAAAGCCTCTCAAAAGCCCCTCTGCTACCCTCTAGCCCAGAAATATGTCGAAATAGAGATGGATAAAGTTTTTCAGCGGTTCGACCGACTTCTTCACCTTTGCACGCAAGAGAGCACCTTCGAAGGAAGCGACGATATTCTCCGCGAGTATCACGGGTTCGACATCGATGGGGACAGCCCCTTTCTTCCGGGCTTCTTCGAGTATCGCGGCAAGGGAACCGATCCACCGCTGGAGAGCATCCTCCAGACGCTGCCTGAACGCCTCACTCTGATCGGACATTTCGAGCGCCAGGTTGCCGATCAGGCACCCTTTTGAGCAGTTATTACCCTCAAACCGGGTGATAAGGGCTTCCAAGGATTTCCTTATCCGCATAAGGGGAGGCAACGAGACGTCTTCCATGAGCGGTTGCAGCAGCCCGCCCATCTCGGAAATGAAGAGGTCGATGACGGCGAGGCCGAACTCCTCCTTGCTGCAGAAGAAGTTGTAGAAAGACCCTTTCGGCACATTTGCCTGCTTAAGGATCGCCTCGATGCCTGTACCGTTGAATCCCCCGGTAAGGATGATGTCGAGTCCAGCTTGGACGATTTCGTCTTTGTTGTGTGAGCGTTTCATGATAAAAAACATAGACCGATCGGTCTAAACTGTCAAGCCTTTTTCTCAGCTCCTTCCAGTAAAAAAACCTCCATTTTCAGAAGGTAGGCACGGAGCCCAGGAAACCAGCTCGGAGGGCTCGGTCTCTACCTCGAAGATCAATCATATAGTGCGGTTTATGAACAATATGTCGAGATAGTCAGTAACTCACAAATCAATCATAAATTGCGGATACCCAAAAAATCGAATGGAGAGTGGAATGCGAGACGAAAAGCCCCGGCCCGGCCGGGGTTTATTTTTGTGCCTGCTGCCGCTTCTCTTCGAGGAACATGTCGATGGCGAGGAGGAAGACGCCGACGCAGATTGCCGAGTCGGCGACGTTGAAGGCGGGCCAGTGGTGGCTGTACCAGTGGGCATCGAGGAAATCGATCACTTCGCCGAGCCGGACCCGGTCGATCAGGTTCCCCAGGGCACCGGAAAAGATCAGGGAGAGGGAGAAAGCGGAGAACCGCTGGTCGGGGCGGAGCCTGCGGAACACGGCGAGGATCACCGCCGAGGCGAGCAGCGAGACCATGATGAAGAACTGGAGTCGGTAGCGGAAGCCGGCAAGGAAGCTGAACGCCGCACCCCTGTTGCGCAGATAGGTGATGTTGAAGAAATTCTCCACCACGGTGATGGACGTCTGGAGGTCCATGGTCCGGTCGATGTAGAGCTTGGTCGCCTGGTCGATGACCAGGACGGTCGCCGAAACGACGGCGAGGATGATGTATTTGGGTTTCATCTGATAGTTACTCCCAAGGGGCGTCGATTTTTCGCAAGGTCAAGGCTGTCGAGGGATTGCGCGGAGGCGTACCCTTGGTGCGCCGCACAAGCGATCCCGAAGACTTACGCAGAGATTGCGGAAAAGCGGTGCCCCTCATTTCACTGCCTTCAGGCACTTCGGGCATATGGTCGGGTGTTCGGCGTCCCGGCCGATCTCCTCGTCGTAGCACCAGCAGCGCTCGCACTTCTCGCCCGGCGCGGCAGAGACGCCGATATTCAGCCCCGGCACCCCTTCCGCCGCATAGCATTCTCCCGCAATGCCATCGACCAGCTCCACCTTGGAAACGATGAAGATGCTCTTCAACTCCGCGGCGTACCCTTCCAAAAACTCCCGCAGCTCAGGCGGGGCCGCGATGGCGACCGCCGCGTCCAGCGAATGGCCGATCACCTTCTTCACGCGGGCCTGCTCCAGGGCCTTGGAGACCTCGGCCCGCACTTCCATGATTCTTCCCCAGCGTCCCACAAGGGTTTCGTCCTTCTGCTCCGGCCTGAGCTCCGGGAACCGGGCGAGATGGACGCTCTCCTCCGCCTGGTGCGGCATGTAGCGCCACACCTCATCGGCGGTGAAGGAGAGGACCGGGGCCGTGAGCTTCACCAGCGCCTCCAGTATCCGGTACATGGCGGTCTGGGCACTGCGCCGCTCCAGCGATTCGGTCCTGCTGGTGTAGACCCGGTCCTTGAGGATGTCCAGGTAGAAGGCGCTCATCTCCACCGTGCAGAAGGAATTGACCGCATGGTAGAGGACATGGAATTCGCAGGCGTCGTACGCCTTCACCACCTTTTCCTTGAGGAGCTCCAGCTGGTGCAGGGCCCAGCGGTCGATCTCCGGCATCTCCCGGTAGGAAACGGAGTCGGTCGCCGGGTCGAAATCGCTCAAGTTCCCCAGGATGTAGCGGCAGGTGTTGCGGATCCGCCGGTACGCCTCGGAGAGGCGGGTGAGGATCTCCTGGGAGATGCGGATGTCGTCCCGGTAGTCCTGGGCCGCCACCCAGAGGCGGAGGATCTCGGCGCCGTACTTCTTGATCACCTCTTCAGGGGCCACCACGTTCCCCACCGACTTGCTCATCTTCCTTCCGGCCCCGTCCACCACGAAGCCGTGGGTGAGGACGTTCCGGTACGGCGCAACGCCGCGGGTGCCGACCGAGGCGAGGAGCGAGGAGTGGAACCAGCCGCGGTGCTGGTCGCTGCCCTCCAGGTACATGTCGGCCGGGGAGGAAAGCTCCTCGCGATGCTCCAGCACGGCGGCGTGGGAAACGCCGGAGTCGAACCAGACGTCGAGGATGTCCATCTCCTTGTCGAAGTCGCCTTTGCCGCATGAGGGGCAGACCGTCCCCGACGGGAGGAGCCGTGCCGCTTCCCAGTCGTACCAGATGTCGGAGCTGTGCTCCTTGAAGAGTTCCGCGACGTGGAACATCACCTGTGCGTCCGCCATGATCTCGCCGCAGCTCTTGCAGTAGAAAGCGGTGATCGGCACACCCCAGCTACGCTGGCGGGAGATGCACCAGTCGGGGCGGTTCTCGATCATGCCGAAGATCCGTTCTTTCCCCCATTTGGGGATCCACTGCACGTTGTTTATCTCTTCCAGGGCCTTCGCCCGCAGGTCGTTGCTCTCCATGGAGATGAACCACTGCTCGGTTGCCCGGAAGATGATCGGCTTCTTGCAGCGCCAGCAGTGGGGATATGAATGGGAGATCGTCGCCGAGGCCACCAGCGCGCCGACCTCTTTCAGCTTTTCGATCACGCCGGCATTGGCGTCGAAGACGAACTGGCCGCCGAAGAATTCGATGGTGTCGAAGAAACGGCCGCGGTTGTCGACCGGATTGTAGATGTCCAGGCCGTATTTCAGGCCGATTATGTAGTCGTCCTGGCCATGTCCCGGGGCGGTGTGGACGCACCCCGTTCCCGCTTCGAGGGTGACGTGCTCGCCGAGGAGGATGACCGAGTCCCGGTCGTAGAAGGGGTGGCGGCAGAGTTTCTTCTCCAGGAGCGTTGACGGGAAGGTGGCGATGACGTCCCCCGTGACGCCGGTAGCCTTCCGGAATGCTTCGACAAGCCCCGCCGCGACGATCAGGGCTTCGTCGTCCGTACCGATGGCCACGTAGTCCAGTTCCGGGTGAAGGGAGATGGCCAGGTTGGCGGGCAGGGTCCAGGGGGTCGTGGTCCAGATGACCACCGACGCTCTTTTCCCCGCCAGCTGCGGCAGATCGCCGGTGATGTCGTCCTTGAGCGGAAATTTGACATAGATGGAGGGTGACGTGTGGTCAGCGTACTCCACCTCCGCCTCGGCCAGGGCTGTGCCGCAGGAGGAGCACCAGTGGACCGGTTTTTTCCCCTTGTACAGCCCGCCGTTCTCCGCGAATTTCGCCAGCTCGGCGGCCGTGACCCCCTCGTACTCGTAGTTCATGGTCAGGTACGGGTTGTCCCATTCCCCCAGCACTCCCAGCCGCTGGAATTCCTCCTTCTGGATGCCCACGAACTTCGCCGCATACTCCCGGCACTGCTTGCGCATCTCCAGCTTGGAGATCTGGTGCTTCTTGCTCCCCAGGTTCTTCTCCACCTGGAGCTCGATGGGAAGACCGTGACAGTCCCACCCCGGCACGTAGGGGGCGCCGAAGCCGTTCATCCGCTTGCTCTTCAGGATTATGTCCTTGAGGATCTTGTTGAGGGCGTGGCCGATGTGGATGTGGCCGTTGGCGTAGGGGGGGCCGTCGTGGAGGATGTAGCGCGGCTTCCCCTCGCCGGCGGCGGTCAGCTTTTCGTACAGGCCGGACTTCTCCCACCCTTCCAGGATTTCCAGTTCTTTCTGGGTGAGGTTCGCCTTCATCGGGAATTCGGTGACGGGGAGGTTGAGGGTCGCTTTGTAATCCATGGAAAACATCCTCCACAGTGAGGGGAAATTTTTGCGAATAAACGCTATAAACTACTAAGCAACTTATGAAAAGTCAAGGAGAAAGGGGGTAAAAAAAGGGAGCGCCCGGCTGGACGCTCCCTTTCTGACGTTATTCGGAAACGTGGATTTTTCGATAAGCTCCAGGCGCCCGAGGGATTGCGCGGAGGCGTACTGGAGGTACGCCGCACAAGGAATCCCGAGGGCAACGACGAGATTGCGAAAAAGCTGCGTTTCCTTCCGGGCGACTTACATCATGCCGCCCATGCCGCCCATCCCTCCCATGCCGCCCGGCATGGCGGGCATGGCGCCTTCTTCCTTCGGCTTCTCGGCGATCATCGCCTCGGTGGTGAGCATGAGCCCCGCCACGGAAGCGGCGTTCTGCAGGGCGCAGCGGGAGACCTTGGTGGGGTCGATGATGCCCGCCTGGATCATGTCCACGTACTCGTCGTCGCCGGCGTTGTAGCCGAAGGCGTCCTTGCCGTTCTTCACCTTGTCCACCACGATGGAGCCGTCGACCCCGGCGTTCTGGGCGATCTGGCGAATCGGCTCCTCGAGGGCGCGTTTGATGACATTAACGCCGAACTGCTGCTCGGTGGCGAGGCTGAGCTTCTCGATGGCTGCCAGGGAGCGCAGATAGGCGACGCCGCCGCCGGGGACGATCCCTTCGTCAACGGCCGCGCGGGTGGCGTGGAGAGCGTCCTCGACGCGGGCCTTCTTCTCCTTCATCTCGGTTTCGGTGGCGGCACCCACCTTGATCACGGCAACGCCGCCCACCAGCTTGGCGAGACGCTCCTGGAGCTTCTCCCGGTCGTAGTCGCTGGAGGTTTCCTCGATCTGGGCGCGGATCATTTTCACGCGGCCCTGGATGTCGGCCTCGGCGCCGCCGCCGTCGATGATGGTGGTGTTGTCCTTGTCGATGGTGATCTTCTTCGCCTTGCCGAGCATGTCCATGGTGGTGTTCTCGAGCTTGAAGCCGACTTCCTCGGCGATCACCTTGCCGCCGGTGAGGGTGGCGATGTCTTCCAGCATCGCTTTCCTGCGGTCACCGAAGCCGGGGGCCTTGACCGCGCAGATGTTGAGCACGCCGCGCAGCTTGTTCACCACCAGGGTGGCCAGCGCTTCGCCTTCCACGTCCTCGGCGATGATCAGGAGCGGCCGGCCGCTCTTGGCGGTCTGCTCCAGAACCGGGAGGAGGTCCTTCATGTTGGAGACCTTCTTGTCGTGGATCAGGATCATGGCGTTTTCGAGGGTTACTTCCATCCGCTCCGGATCGGTGACGAAGTAGGGGGAGAGGTAGCCGCGGTCGAACTGCATCCCTTCAACGGTTTCCAGCGAGGTTTCCATCGCCTTGGCTTCCTCGACGGTGATGACCCCTTCCTTGCCGACCTTCTCCATAGCCTGGGCGATGATGTCGCCGATGGTCTTGTCGTTGTTGGCGGAGATGGTGCCGACCTGGGCGATCTCCTTGTGGTCCTTGATCGGCTTGGAGATCTTCTTCAGTTCGGCTACCAGCGTTTCCACAGCCTGGTCGATGCCACGCTTGATCTCCATCGGGTTGTGACCGGCGGCCACCAGCTTGGCCCCCTGGCGGTAGATCGCCTGGGCCAGAACGGTGGCGGTGGTGGTGCCGTCACCGGCCACGTCCGAAGTCTTGGAGGCGACTTCCTTCACCAGCTGGGCGCCCATGTTCTCGAACTTGTCCTCCAGCTCGATTTCCTTGGCGACAGTGACGCCGTCCTTGGTGATGAGGGGGGAGCCGAACGACTTCTCGATGACGACGTTGCGCCCTTTGGGGCCGAGGGTCACCTTGACGGCGTCGGCCAGGGTGTTGACACCTTTCAGGATGGCGTTTCTGCCTTCCTGATCGAATTTTATGAGTTTCGCTGCCATGTCTTTTATTCCTCCGTTGATTATAAATATTTTTGATGTAGGGGCGAACGGCGGTTCGCCCGGAAAAGGGCGCATGGCCATGCGCCCCTACAATAACGCCGCAATTATTCCATGACGCCGAGGATGTCGTCTTCTCTCATGATCAGGTACTCCTCGCCCTCGACCTTGATCTCCGTGCCGGCATACTTGCCGAACAGCACCTTTTCGCCGACCTTGACGTCGAGCGGAATGACCTTGCCGTCGTCGGTCTTCTTGCCGTTGCCGACAGCCACTACTTCGCCCTTCTGGGGTTTTTCCTTGGCCGTCTCCGGGATGAAGATCCCGCCCGCGGTCATGGTTTCTTCCTCTAACCTCTTCACGATAATACGGTCCTGCATCGGTCTCAGTTTCATTCCTGCGTTCTCCTTTCGTTTGATGAAATGGTCGACGGCCGTGACTTCATAGTGCCGTCCGTTCGGTAACCTTTTCCAGTTCAAAAAATATTAGCACTCAAAACCGCTGAGTGCTAATTGCTGGGTAAATATAAACACGTTGTCGGGAAAAATCAAGGCATATCGTCGAAAAAAATTTACGGCTATTTCCCCGTCACCATTTTCGCTTGGCCTGTTCTTCCCGGTAGAATTTCTGGTAGAGGATGTCCCACTCCCTGCTCCCCGGAACCTTGGCCTGGGAGTAGGAGGCGAGTTTTTTCCGGACCGCCTGGTCGATCTCCTCGGTCACGGCGAAAAATGCGGCGATGGTGTCCTTGACGGCATTAAGCGCCCGGGGCTCATCGGGAAAGTCCGCCAGGTCGTCCCGCCACAGCTTGTCGACGATCCTGTGGGCAATATGGGAGATGCGGTCTTCGGAGATGTGCATGGTGAACCTCGTTAGGGTGTTGCAAGGATTAACGCAGGGGCGCGGCATGCTGTGCCCTTACAGGACGATTTTCCGCTCCCTGGCCAGCTTCTCCTTGATCATCCTGAGCATTTTGTGGCGGTCGATGCCGCCATCCCCCCCCATGGAGCGAAGGGTCTGTTCCAGGAGCTTTTCGGCATCCCTTTCCAGCTCCTCTTCCCCCTTTACGTCGGCGGCGATGGCGGCCCTCATGCCGGCAAGGAGCGCGCCCCGCTCCTTTTTCAGCGTGATGAGGCGCGTAGCGGTCAAGTCCTCCAGGATATGTTCTGCCAGTCTGCTGATCTGCTCTTCCTTGAGTCGCATATGGGCTGTGTCCCGCATCTTTCTGAAAAATGGAGTTGGCTCGAATCCGCGCTCGATGATGGACCATTGTACGGTTTCCCGTGAGAAATGCAAGGCTTTCCCGCACTGGTTTGTGCGGTTGTTGTTGACCTGACCCTCGTGCCTTGGTATCTTTGCAGGCTGAAGCGGCGGGAAATCGATCGAAGCGGAGGGGAATCGTGCTCATTGTCATGCATCACAAGGCGGGAAAGAAGCAGATTGACGCGGTGATCCGGGCGGTGGAGAAAATGGGTTTCAACGCGGCGCCGATCCCGGGGAGCGAAAGGACCGCCATCGGCGTCCTGGGGAACAAGGGATACGTCGACGATACAACCATTCGGGACCTTACGGGAGTCCAGGAGGTGATCCATGTCTCCAAACCGTACAAGCTGGTTTCCCGCGATTTTCACCCGCGGGGGACGCTGGTAAAGGTGGGGGGGGTGCTGATCGGCGAGGGAGAACGGCCGGTGATGGTCGCCGGGCCCTGTGCCGTGGAGAACGAGGAGCAGATCCTGAAAACCGCCCGGGCGGTGAAAAAAGCGGGCGCCGACCTGCTGCGCGGTGGGGCGTTCAAGCCGCGCACCGGTCCCCATACCTTTCAGGGGCTTAGGGAAGAGGGGCTGAAGCTCCTGGTCCTGGCCAGGGAGGAAACCGGACTGCCGATTGTGACCGAGGTGATGGGCCCGGACAACGTGGGGCTGGTGGCGGACTACGCCGACCTTTTGCAGATAGGTGCCCGCAACATGCAGAACTTCGACCTGCTGCGGGAGGTGGGGCGGACAAAGAAACCGGTGCTGTTGAAGAGGGGAATGAGCGCCACCATCGAGGAATTTCTGGCGGCGGCCGAATACATCCTGGCCGAGGGGAACAGCCAGGTCATTCTCTGTGAGCGGGGGATTCGCACCTTCGAGACGGCCACCCGCAATACCCTGGACCTGTCGGTGGTGCCCCTGGTCAAGGAGCTCTCCCATCTGCCGGTGATGGTTGACCCGTCCCATGCGACCGGGAGACGGAGCCTGGTTTCGCCCATGGCGAAGGCCGCCTTGGTGGCAGGCGCCCACGGCATCCTGGTGGAGGTCCACCCCGAGCCGGAAAAGGCCCTGTCCGACGGGCCGCAGTCCCTCACCTTTCAAGGGTTCGACCAGCTGATGGAGGAGATTGACAGGCTCAACAAATTTCTCGGGTATTGAGAAAAATGCCCCTTGATTTATCGGTGCTCCGGCGCTAAACTGGAGTCACTCAAAGCTTCTCTCTGTTGTGTGCGTGAGGTTGTAACGCCCAGGCGGAATACTCATTCGAACCGGGAGCCTTGCAGTCCGTGGTGTGCTGCCCCATTGCGCGGGAATTGCCTGAAGCGGCACTCAGGGAGCCCACAGTTAGGGAACTCGCTCGGAGGCCCTGAAACCAACGGCACAGCGGAGAGATTAATAAAAAATGGGGCGGATAATCCGCCCCATTTTTTTATTGGTCACGGCTTCTCCGTGGATAGTTCCCGGAGGATGGCGGTGAACAGCGGTTTTTGTTGAGCCATGGAGGCGGATAGGGCCATTTCTACGTCGGTTATCGTGCCATTGATGTTCCTCACCCGCTGCATGCTGGTTTCTCCCACCCCGCCCCCTTTCCCTTCCCGTATAAACGAGGCGACCCCCTCTTTGAGGGTCTCTCCGTTTTCCAGGAATGCGAAGATGTTCTCGCCGAGGAGCGCCTGACGGGAAAGGCCGAGGAGTTCCTCCGCCCGCTGGTTGGAAATAACGATCTTCCCGTCTTCCATGAATGTCACCACCGCCGACCGTGCCATTTCGATGAATTTGCGGTACCGTTCCTCCGATTCCGTGCTCTGCAAGGTCTTGCGCTCCAGCTCTTCCATCATCTGGTTGAAGGCGCCGATCAGTTGGCCGATCTCGTCGTTGGTTTTCTGCGGCAGCCTTTCGGCGAAGCTCCCCGTGGTGGTCACGCGGATAATGCTTTCCGAAAGGAGCTTGACGGGATTGATGATCGTCCAACGAATCAATGCCCCCAGGGCGAGGATGATCAGGAGGAATATCGCGCCACGGTAGGCGATGTCAAGTTTAAGGCTGGCCCCTATCTCGCGGTACAGGTCGTTCATCGGGATGGTCACGGAAACGGCGCCGATCACCTCGCCGAGCCGGTAATCATAGGAATAGTGGCCGCGCGAGAAGCGCTCGCGGACGAACAGTGGCGCTTTGTCGAATTCGCCGTGGCATTCCAGGCAGGATTTTTCCGCGTACATCGGCAGCATGTAGCGGAAAACCTCTTGTCCCCTTACCTTGATGACGCGGTACGATTCCTTGGTGGCCTTTCCCGCGAATTCCGTCAACTGGGCCGACTCGTAGTCGTCCGGACGGTTGTCGGGGTTGCGGTACCTGAGGGAAACCTGGCGGACGTAGTAACTGCTATCCTTGGTGAGCCTTTTGGCGACCTGGGTGGCGACCACCTGCGGCACCAAGCTGTAATTGTGCTCCGGCTCCCCCCGGACCACGCTCGATATGTAGTCCCGGGTCTCGATGATCACCTTTGCGTAATTGCGGGCGTTGTCGGTGGCAATCTTCAGGAGCAGGGTCTGCTGGCGGTGGTAGGTCAGGTACGCGGCGACGAGCAGGAGGGAGACGAGCAAGAACGACATGATGATGTTGAACTTGGCTCCTAGCTTCATGTTGGCGAACCAGGACATGCAGACCACCCCCTTTTGCGCGAGTTTACCGACAAAGTATACCCGGAGTGTGAGGATACGCAAGCCCGAAAGCCGTTATATCAGGTTCCTTTATGGCACCCGACGCAGATGGGGTCCGCCACCCTCCGTTTCACGAGCGATGCCGGGTCTTTCGGCTGGCCTTTGCCCATCAGCTTTTCCCCCACCTTGTGGCAGTCGAAGCAGCCGATCTCTTTTGCTTGAGTTGCCTTGTGCATTCTGACCATGGCGGGATTCTTGCTGTGGCAGACCTTGCATTCGAAGGCGTGGGCCGTGCCGTACGACGAAAACAGTGCGCCAAGCAGGGCGGCGCTCATGAGGGTGTATCGTGACATCATCTGTTATACCTCCGGGATGTAGTGGGATACTCCTACCTATACTCTCCTGTGGTTGAAACCGGTTTGACTCAGGTCAAGGAGCGGGAGATTTCCCGCACAGAATCTCATTGCCGGCGTACTGCATCGCGGGGTGAGAAAAAACCCTTCCCAAAATCGATGATTTATGCTAAATATGCAGACCCCTCCGCCTCTCATGGAGCCCAGACCCGCCGGACAAGCCAATCAAAAGATCTTATGAGCGGAACGCGCACGACATGAATATGGCCAGAATAATTTGCATAGCCAATCAGAAGGGCGGCGTGGGGAAGACCACGACTGCGGTGAACCTTGCCGCTTCCCTTGCCGTGGCGGAGCGAAAAACCCTCCTGGTGGACATGGACCCGCAGGGGAATGCGGGGAGCGGCGTCGGGGTTGACAAAGGGAGCCTCCGGCAAAGTATTTACGATGTCCTCATCAACGAGGACGATCCGCACGGGGTGGTGCGGCAGACCGAGCTTCCTTTTCTTTCAGTGCTGGCCTCCACAACCGACCTGGCGGGCGCCGAGCTGGAGCTCGTCTCGGTCATCGGGCGCGAGTTGCGGCTGAAGGAGGCCCTGGAACCGCTCGGCAGCGCCTTTGATTACATCATCATCGACTGCCCCCCATCGCTGGGGCTGCTCACCGTGAATGCGATGACTGCCGCCGATTCCATCCTTATTCCGCTCCAGTGCGAATTCTATGCGATGGAGGGACTTTCCCACATTCTTCAGACCATCAAGCTGGTGAAAAAGGCGCTGAATCCCTCTCTTGCCATCGAAGGGATACTCCTGACGATGTACGACGGCCGCAACAACCTTTCCCGCCAAGTGAGCGAGGATATTCGCACCCATTTCCCGCAGGAAACCTTTGCCATGGCAATTCCGAGAAACGTCCGCCTCTCCGAGGCACCGAGCCACGGCAAGCCGATCGTCCTTTACGACATTGCCTCCCGGGGGGCCGCCTGCTACCTGGAGCTGGCCAAGGAAATCATAAAGCGTGAGGAGAACCATGGTTAAGAAAACCGGCCTCGGGAGAGGAATGGCGACTCTTCTGTCGGCTGCCGATGATGAAGGGAAGAGCTACTTTTCCTGTCCCATCGAGGAGATCAGGCCGAACCGGAGTCAGCCGCGCAAGACCTTCTCCGACGGGAAGCTGGAGGAACTGGCTGCCTCCATCCGCGAGAAGGGGATCATTCAGCCCCTGGTGGTGCGGAAAAAGGCCGACCACTACGAGCTGATCGCCGGGGAACGGCGCTGGCGGGCCGCCCAGAAGGCGGGCCTGCGCGAGGTGCCGGTAGTCATCCAGGACGTCTCGGACGGCACCGCCCTGGAGCTCGCCCTCATCGAAAATATCCAGCGGGAGGACCTGAACGCCGTGGAAGAGGCGGAGGCCTACCAGGCGCTCCTGGACAACTTCGCCCTCTCCCAGGAGGAACTTGCCAAAAGAGTCGGCAAGGAGCGCTCGACGGTCGCCAATTCGCTGCGCCTTTTGCGCCTCCCCGCCGAGATCAAGCGGGATATCGCCGAGGATCGGCTTTCCATGGGGCATGCACGGGCGCTCCTGGCGCTTGATTCCCCGGAGCAGATGAAGGCGGGGCGGGACGAGATCCTGAAGAAGCGGCTGACAGTGCGCCAGGCGGAAGGGCTCGTGCACAAGCTCAAGTCGGCCAAGGTGCCGAAGGGGGCAAAAAAACCGGAGCCCCACCTGGTGGATCTGACGGAACAGCTGAAGCGGCATTTCAAGGCCAAGGTGGCGCTCCGGCAAGCCGGCCGGGGAGGCAGGATCGAGATCAGTTTCGCCAGCATGGAGGAGCTGTCGCGCATCATAGACATGCTCAACCTGTAGGTCCCGGCACGGTGTGGCGCGGCATCGAAAATTATCAGACAAGAAGAAAATTCCTTGACATATTTCGTGGCGCATGGTAGCTATCGCATGTTTTAGGTTTCATTATTTTGTATACAGTATACAAGTTCGACTCGAGGTGGCAGGGTGATTAATTTAGATTTAGCCTTTGCGTTCCAGCTGGTCAATTTTCTGGTGCTGGTCCTGATCCTGAACGTATTTCTCTACAAGCCGATCCGCAAGGTTCTGGCCGACCGTGCAGAGCAGCTACGCGGCGCCAAGGCGAAGGCGGCCGAGGTGGACCAGGATGTGCAGGGGAAAATAGCCCTTTATGAAGCCCGTTTGCGCGAGGTAAAGGCGAAGGCGGGGGAAGAGAGGGCCGCCATGATCAAAGAGGCACAGGCGGAAGAGGGCGCTCTTGTCGGAAAGGCGCGCGGCGAAGCCGCCGAGACCTTGACCGCCATTAAGAACAGGGTGGCCAAGGAGGCCGCCGATGCCAAGATACTCCTGAGGGAACAGGCTCGCTCTCTGTCCCTGGAGATTTGCGAGAAGGTTCTTGGGAGGAGTCTGTAACATGAAACACACTGCCCAGCAAAACGGGCGGCGCACAGCCGTCATCGTAACCATGGCCGTTTGTCTGCTCCTGACCGGTCTGGCTGCCGCGGGTTTTGCGGCCGAGGGGGGCGAGGGCGCCCAGCACGTGGATACCGCCAAGCAGATGAAAGACTTCTTCTGGCGGACGGTCGATTTTGCCCTCCTTGCCGGCATCGCCGTCTGGGCCCTGAAGAAGGCCAATGTCAAGGGGTCCCTGGCTGACCGCCAGGCTGGCATCGACAAGGCGCTCAAGGAAGCCGCTGCGGCGAAAGATGCGGCGGAGCGGAAGTTCGCGGAGTACAGCGCGAAGCTGGCCGCCGCCAACAAGGAAATCGACGATATTTACGCCGCCATCAGGAACGAGGGTGAGGCGGAAAAGGCGCGGATCATTGCCGAGGCGAAGGTCACGGCGGAAAAGATCAAGGATCAGGCGAAGCAGGCGGCGAACCAGGAAGTGCTGAAGGCGCGGGCCGAGCTCCGGGTCGAGGCCGCACGCCTCGCCGTTGAGCTTGCCGAGCAGAATATCAAAGAGAAGATCCAGAAGGATGACCAGGATCGGCTGGTCGGCGAATATCTTACCAAGGTGGTGGAGTTACATTGATCACGAACGCTATCGCACGACGTTACGCGAAGGCCCTCGTTCAGCTCGGGGCAGAAGAGGGGGCGGTGGAGAGGTTCAATGCCGAACTGGCTGCATTTAACGCCACGCTCGCGGACAATCCCGCTCTCAACGCGATCTTCATGAGCCCCGCTTACGGCATCGAGGCCAAACGGGGAATCCTCAAGGACCTTATCGACAGGCTTGGCCTCTCCGGCACGGGCGCCAATTTTCTCCAGCTTCTCCTGGACAAGAGCAGGCTCGGCCTTCTGGCCGAGATAGCGGAAAGCTACAGTGCTTTTGCCGACGAGCTCTCCGGCGTGATCCGCCCGACCCTCGCCTCCGGCCTCCCCCTCGCAGAGGGGCAGGTCGACGAGATCCGGGCGGCCCTGGAAAAATCGACCGGCAAAAAGGTGGTGCTGAAGGTAGAGGTCGACCCGGCCCTCATCGGCGGGGTGGTCACCAAGATCGGCGACAAGCTTTTTGACGGCAGCGTGCGCACTCAGTTAAACAGAATCGAAGATATATTACAGAAGGGGTAAACTTTTCTATGGAAATCAGAGCGGAAGAGATCAGCGAGATCATCAGGAAGCAGATCAAGGAGTATGGGAAAGAGGTGGAGGTTGCCGAAACCGGCACCATCATCTCCATCGGCGACGGTATTGCCCGCATCCACGGCCTTGACAAGGCGATGGCCGGCGAGCTGCTGGACTTCCCCGGCGGGATCGCCGGGATGGTCCTCAACCTGGAAGAGGACAATGTCGGCGCCGCGATCCTTGGCGAGTTCAGCGAGATCAAGGAAGGCGACACGGTCAAGCGGACCGGCAGGATCGTCGAGGTCCCGGTCGGCGAGGCCCTGATCGGCCGCGTGGTGAACGCGATCGGCGAGCCGATCGACGGCAAGGGGCCGATCAGCACCGACAAGTTCGGCAAGGTCGAAGTCAAGGCCCCCGGCATCGTCCAGCGCAAGTCGGTCCACCAGCCGATGCAGACCGGCCTCAAGGCGATCGACTCCATGGTCCCGATCGGCCGCGGCCAGCGCGAGCTGATCATCGGCGACCGCCAGACCGGCAAGACCGCCGTTGCCATCGATACCATCATCAACCAGAAGGGGGGCGACCTGATCTGCATCTACGTCGCCATCGGCCAGAAGCGTTCCACGGTCGCCCAGGTTGTGTCGAAGCTCCAGGAGCACGGCGCCATGGATTACACCATCATCGTCGCAGCTTCCGCCTCAGAACCGGCGCCGCTCCAGTTCATCGCCCCCTACACCGGTGTCACCATGGGCGAGTACTTCCGCGACAGCGGCAAGCACGCCCTGATCATCTACGATGACCTTTCCAAGCAGGCGGTTGCCTACCGGCAGCTCTCCCTGCTGCTCCGCCGTCCGCCGGGACGCGAAGCCTACCCGGGCGACGTATTCTACCTCCACAGCCGTCTGCTGGAGCGCGCCTGCAAGGTTTCCGACGCGTGCGGCGCCGGGTCGCTGACCGCGCTGCCGATCATCGAGACCCAGGCCGGCGACGTTTCCGCGTACATTCCGACCAACGTCATCTCCATTACCGACGGCCAGATCTACCTGGAGAGCGACCTGTTCTACTCCGGTGTCCGCCCGGCCATCAACGTCGGCCTGTCGGTTTCCCGCGTCGGCGGTTCCGCCCAGGTGAAGGCGATGAAGCAGGTTGCCGGAACGCTCCGCCTGAGCCTTGCCCAGTACCGCGAGATGGCGGCCTTCGCCCAGTTCGGTTCCGACCTCGACAAGGCGACCCAGATGCAGCTCGCCCGCGGCGAGCGGCTCGTGGAAATCCTCAAGCAGCCGCAGTACCGGCCGATCCCCAACGAGAAGCAGGTCCTGATCATCTTCGCCGCCAACAACGGCTTCGTCGATGACTACCCGGTTGCCTCGCTGCGCCGCTACGAGTCCGAACTCTACACCTTCTTCGACACCAGGAAGTCCGACATCCTTACCGAGCTGCGGGACAAGAAGGCGATCGACGATGACCTCAAAGGGAAGATTGTCGCCGCCCTCAATGATTTCAAGAAGGAATTTACTGCTTAATCCAAGGACGATCAGCGAATGGCAAACCTTAAGAGCATAAAAAAGCGGATTGTGTCGGTCAAAAACACCCGGCAGATAACCAAGGCCATGAAAATGGTGTCGGCCGCCAAACTGCGCCGCGCCCAGGAAAACGTGGTTGCCGCCCGCCCCTATGCCAAGAAAATAGGTGAAGTGCTGCAGCGTCTGGCGCAGAGCCAGGATACAGACGGACATCCTCTCCTGGAAAAGCGCGTTGCGGAAAAGGCGCTGGTGATCCTGGTGACATCGGACCGGGGCCTCTGCGGCGGGTTCAACGCAAACATTTCCAAGGCCGCCGAACGCTACATCAAGGAGCGCACGGGCGATTACACGGAGATTTCCCTGCTCACCATCGGCCGCAAGGGGTACGAGTTCCTGAAAAACCGCCAGACCATCCGGAAGAACTACACCGGCGTGCTGTCCAGCCTCAATTACCAGACCGCTGCCATGCTGGCCCAGGAAGTGATCGCGGGCTACCTGGCCGGCGATTATGACGAGGTATTCCTCTTCTATAACGCCTTCCGCAGCGTCATGTCCCAGGACATCACGCTCCAGCAGCTCCTTCCGATCGCACCGCCGGAGGCGGCCGCGGCGGAAGGGGAGACCCCGCCGGAATACATCTACGAGCCGTCCAAGAGCGAACTGCTCGGCGAGCTGCTCCCCAAGTACATAGAAGTGACCATGTTCAAGGCGATGCTGGAATCGGTCGCTTCCGAGCATGGGGCGCGGATGACCGCCATGGACAGCGCTTCCAAAAACGCCACGGAGATGATCGGCAAACTGACCCTTGTCTACAACCGCGCCCGTCAGGCCGCCATTACCACCGAGCTGATGGAGATCATTTCCGGCGCCGAATCGATCAAAGGATAACGCCTTACGCATTCAAAATAGAGGCCTTGCACGGGCCGCAGGAGGAACAGGTTACATGAGTCAGAACATCGGAAAAATATCGCAGGTCATCGGTGCGGTTATCGACGTACAATTCGAGCCGGGCAAATTGCCTCCTATTTACAATGCGCTCCGGGTTACCAATCCATCGATCGATGACAAGCCGAATAACCTGGTGCTGGAAGTTGCCCAGCATCTGGGTGAAAACGTCGTCAGAACCATCGCCATGGATTCCACCGATGGTCTGGTTCGCGGCCAGGACGCCATCGACACCGGCAAGCAGATCTCGGTGCCGGTCGGGCGGAAGACCCTCGGCCGCATCCTGAACGTCATCGGCGACCCTGTCGACGAGATGGGGCCGGTGAACGCGGAAAAAGAGTACGCCATTCACCGGGAAGCGCCGGCATTCGTCGACCAGTCGACCAAGGTCGAGGCATTCACCACCGGGATCAAGGTCGTCGACCTCCTCGCGCCGTACGCCAGGGGTGGCAAGATCGGCCTGTTCGGCGGCGCCGGCGTCGGCAAGACCGTTCTCATCATGGAGCTGATCAACAACATCGCCATGCAGCATGGCGGTTTCTCGGTGTTCGCCGGCGTCGGCGAGCGTACCCGCGAGGGGAACGACCTCTGGATGGAGATGAAGGAATCGGGTGTTCTCGAAAAGGCCACCCTCGTCTACGGCCAGATGAACGAGCCCCCCGGCGCACGCGCCCGGGTTGCCCTTTCCGCCCTTTCCATCGCCGAGTATTTCCGCGACGAGGAAGGCCAGGACGTGCTCCTCTTCATCGACAACATCTTCCGTTTCACCCAGGCAGGTTCCGAGGTTTCCGCGCTCCTCGGCCGCATCCCTTCCGCCGTCGGTTACCAGCCGACCCTGGCCACCGAGATGGGGGAGCTCCAGGAGCGGATCACCTCCACCAACAAGGGGTCCATCACCTCGGTCCAGGCGATCTACGTGCCTGCCGACGACTTGACCGACCCGGCGCCGGCCACCGCCTTTGCCCACCTGGACGCGACCACGGTTCTTTCCCGGCAGATCGCCGAGCTCGGCATCTACCCGGCTGTTGACCCGCTCGACTCCACCTCGCGGATCCTCGATCCCCAGGTCATCGGCGAAGAGCATTACGCTATTGCCCGCCAGGTACAGTACGTCCTCCAGAAGTACAAGGACCTCCAGGACATCATCGCCATTCTCGGGATGGACGAGCTTTCCGAGGAGGACAAGCTGGTGGTTGCCCGCGCCCGGAAGATCCAGCGGTTCCTTTCCCAGCCGTTCTTCGTTGCCGAGGCCTTCACCGGGTCGCCCGGCAAGTACGTCGAGCTCAAGGACACCATCAAGGGGTTCCAGGAGATCGTGGCCGGCAAGCACGACGACGTTCCCGAGCAGGCCTTCTACCTGGTCGGCACCATCGAGGAAGCGCTGGAAAAAGCCAAGACCCTTGCGGTGTAACGAATAAACAATGTAGGGGCGCATGGCATGCGCCCAGAGAAGGGCGGACGCCGTCCGCCCCTACAAGGAATGCGATAAATGGCTGAAAAACTGAAACTGGAACTAGTTACCCCCTACAAGAAAGTGCTGACCGAAGAGGTGGACGAGATCACCGCCACCGGCACGCTCGGCGAGTTCGGCGTGCTTCCCGGCCACGCACCGTTCCTCACGTCCCTCAAAATCGGTGAATTCTCCTACAAGGCGGAAGGGAAGGCGTTCCATCTGGCGGTCAACTGGGGCTATTTCGAGGTGGAGAGCGATACGGTCACGGTCCTCGTGGAAACCGCGGAGCGGGCCGACGAGATCGACCTGGAGCGGGCCAAGGCGGCCCTCGGCCGCGCCGAGGAGAAGATAAAGCACCTTTCCCCGGAAGACCATAACTTCCGCACCTACGAGGCGGCCCTGGAGCGGGCGACGATCAGGGTGCAGGTGGCTGCCAAGGCGGCCCGGAAGTAGGGGCACATTGTACAGATGTACTGAAAAGAGCGGCTATAGCCGCTCTTTTTTTATGTGGTGCGCCCGGTTCGCGCGAATACACCGGGTCAATCTGATTATTCTCACGCGACGCCGCGACGACGTAAAGAAAGGGATAAATTTCGGCGAAAGCTTGCCTTCAAGCAGTTAAAAGGGTTTCGTCGTGGCATTCAACGTCGCGTGATCAATCGGTTTTATGGTGCGATTTCGAGAAGAACGGCATCCCTGCATCATTCACCTTTCACGGTGTAATTAGAAAAATTGACTGTAATCCCCGTTTCAGATGCATTGAGTCAGGTTTGATGTCATGCGGGAGAGTTGCGATGGAGGGATTTTCAGCATAGCGCTGAAAGCCGCTGCGAACCGCTGTACAGGTTTGGGCGGCTTTTGTGTTTTTGGGGACGGGGAGGGCTTGTTTGGCCCTTAGAGATCAGATGGAGTGTCAGAAAGTCAAACCCGCCCTTTTTATTGATTATAATGCATTAAACATATAAAATCGCCTTGCGTCACAACTCACCTACACTAGATCCTATCTAAGATTTTCGATGCCTAACCACCCTATGAATTTAGAGAAAGGAGAAAGCAATACTGAGAGCTTATCTTTATAGATTCATTCTTTTGGTATTCATTTTCGCCCTATCCGCCTCATGTCTGGCTACAGCAGGTGACGCTTCCTTTGGCGATTTGAAGAAAGCGGCCAGGGAAGGGATGAAGGCTTTTTTGAGGCCTGACCGGCTTGATTACCTTCACTATCACGGTTTCGAGAGTCAGGCTGATCTTGAAAATGCTGTACTAGGAGAGGGTTTTGAAGTATTCACCATCCCTCCCGGCAAGCTGTTGGATGAGTCTGCTCCTCTGGATCTTCAGACCCTCGTGACGTCAACGAATTCATGGGATTTTCTGATAGTTGTTGGGAAAAAGGCAAAGGCGGTTGTTACAGTCGGCCTTGATGGCGGGGAATGGATGCCTCTTGAATTTGGATCGTCGGAGCTTGCAGATCAATTAAGCGATTTTCTGGCAGCATGGCCAGCGTCTTCCGGTTATCGGTACAGGTTTATCAGGATCCCTTCGGCGTTATCAGGCCTCATAGAGCTTTCTAAGGAAGACAAGGTCGTCGGCATCGTTCCTTTAACAGACTTCTTGGCAATGACAAAAGGAAGAACGACGGAGGCGTTTAATCCCAGCGATGTGCGTGACCCGAAAGAGGTATTAACGGCTTTGCGGCTTGTCGTTAAAAAATCACTTCGAAAGCGTGGCAACTGAAAGGAAGAGGCTATGATAGGTAAATTGAAGTCATTCCTGGTCCTCTTTGCTTCCTCGCGCCCATGGTGAGCAGTGCTGCTACGGACCTAAGTGTCCCTAGAGAGGCTCAGGAACAAACAAATCACGGAGCCCACGCCACCCGGCAACGTGGAATTCCGGGGGTCCACCCTCCGCCGATATGTTATAATGAAATCAGGCAGCGGGGTGGTTCGGCGCTGCGCGGATGAAGAACGAATCCGGGAAGGAAAGGAGGTTGGCGCCATGACAGGCATCGGCTGGGAAATGTTCAGCACCAAAGTCAGCCTGCTTCTCGTCACGCTGGTATCGACCGTTCTCTTCGTATACGTCTGGTTGCGGTCGCACGGCGTTGAGCATATGACTCACCCCCACGTGGACAAAATGGCGGGTGACGAAGGGGACGACTGACATAGAAACAAGGCATGAGCGGTAAGGGGCGACAGGCTGCGTTGTGAGGAAAGCGCAGCCTGTTCGCGTCGAACATCCGTGTCATCCGTGTGAAACAAGACGGGGGTAGACATTTCCCCGGTTGACTCCGCCCCGCTTTCCCGGTACCATGCCGGTCAAAACTCACCCAAAGGAGCTGCCATGCCGTCTGCAAATGCCCGCCACATCCTCGTGCACACCGAAGCCGAATGCCTGAAACTCAAGGCCGAAATCGAAGCCGGCGCCGACTTCGCCGAGGTCGCCCGGGCGCATTCCGCGTGCCCCTCCCGCATGCGCGGGGGTGACCTCGGCGCCTTTGCCCAGGGACAGATGGTGCGGGAGTTCGACGAGGTCGTCTTCTCCGGCGAGCTCAACAAGGTCCTGGGGCCGGTCAAGACGCAATTCGGGTATCACCTGATCGAAATCACCAAGCGCTGGTAAATGAAAAGACCGATGACGAAACCGCTCATTGCCGTCACGATGGGGGACCCGACCGGGGTTGGGCCGGAGATCGTCGCCCGCGCCCTGGCACGACCCGAGATCGCGGGCCTCTGCCGCATTCTGGTGCTGGGGGACGCCGGCGCGATGGAGCGCGCCGTCGCCATCACCGGGGAGAACCTCGCAATCGAGACGATGGCGGAAGGCCTTCCCCCCGCCGAACCGGCTCCCGGCACCGTCTGCCTGCGCCCCCTTTCCGCCCTTTCCGGGACCGATATGGCGTTCGGCAGGCCGACGGCGGCGAGCGGCGAGGCGATGTTCCGCTACATCACCGCCGCGGCCCGGCTCTGCCTCTCCGGAGAAGCGGCTGCCATGGCGACCGCCCCCATCAACAAGGAGGCGATGAACCTGGCCGGCCACAAATATCCGGGTCATACGGAGCTTTTGGCGGAGCTGACCGGCACGCGGGATTTCGTGATGATGCTGGCGGGCGACCGGCTGCGGGTCACGCTGGTGACCATACACGAGGCGTTGCGGGACGTGCCGCGGCTGGTGACCCGCGAGAAGGTCCTCTCCACCATCAGGACCACCCACCGGGACGTGCACCGCTATTTCCGGAAAAACCCGCGCCTAGCGGTGCTGGCCCTCAATCCCCACTGCGGCGAAGGGGGGCTGTTCGGCGACGAGGAGGAGCGGGTCATCAGGCCCGCGGTCCAACAGGCGCGGGAGGAGGGGATCGATGCTGCCGGCCCGCTTTCCGCGGACACCCTGTTCCACTTCGCCGCCCAGGGAGGGTACGATGCGGTGGTCTGCATGTACCACGACCAGGGCTTGATCCCGCTCAAGCTCCTCCATTTCGACGATGGGGTGAACGTCACCCTGGGGCTTCCCATCATCCGTACCTCGGTGGACCACGGCACGGCGTACGACCTGGCCGGGACCGGCCGGGCGTCCGAGGCGAGCATGGTGGCGGCGATCGGGATGGCGGCGGAGATGGCGACGACAAGGGTGCGGGGCGAGGTGACGTGAAGCTGAACCGCTCTTCGACGTTGAAAAAGATGGTCCTGATCGCTGCCGGCATCGTCGTCCTCTATGCCGCGTACGTCGCGGTTTCCCTGCTGTCCCTCCCCGCCGTTTCAGGCCTGGCCAACCGCAGATACAGCATGACCGTCCAGGTGAAGGACTGGAAAGGGAAGTACCATCCCTTTGTCGTCGGCCCGGGAAACCGCTACTGGACCCCGGCCGGAAGCATCCCGGCGGAGATGAAGTGGGCGGTCATCCTGGCGGAAGACTCACGGTTTTACCGGCACGAAGGGGTCGACGTGAAGGCGATCAAGAACGCCATACGATACGACCTGGAGAAGAAAAGTTTCGCCCGCGGCGCCTCGACCATTACCCAGCAGGTGGCGAAGAATCTTTTCCTGACCCGGGAGAAGACCCTTACCCGCAAGGTCAAGGAGATCGTCCTCGCCAAGCGGATGGAGGAGTTCTTGACCAAGGGGAGGATCATCGAGCTGTACCTGAACGTCATCGAGTTGGGGCCGATGGTGTACGGGATCGGTCACGGCGCGCAGTACTATTTCGGCAAACCGGCCGGCGCGCTCACGCCGCGCGAGTGCGCCTTTCTCGCCGCCATGCTCCCCGGCCCCCGGGTGGCGTACAACCCCTACAAGAACCTGTCCAGGGTGCTGCGACGCTCCGACATGATCCTGCGCCTGTTGCGGGGGAAGGGGGTGCTGACCGAGGAGGAATACCGTCTGGCGCTGGCAGAGGTGCCGAATGTCGGCGGGATGCAGAAAAAGGTCGATGACAGCATCAAGAAGGAAGCGGTGCTGGCAACCATGAGCAGCGCGACGGTGCCGCCGCAGCTCCCCCCCGAGAAAGCGGACGATGCGGTTCAGCCGCCTGAAATAGCGCCGGCCACGCCCGAGGCAGGCGTTGCCCCCGAGACGAAGGGGCCGCACGAAAGCGAAAAGCCCCCTGCCGGAGAGCAGAGGAAGTAAGGAGGAATGCCCCCCCTTTGCCGGGAAAGCCGTATCCGTCACCCGGCGCTTGTGTCCGTGTCCATCGGGCATAACTCCCTATTTATCATTTGCATTTTGCCCGGCTACATGGTATTTTGTAGTTAATTTATAATAGTGTTTTACTTATCCCCTTTTTCCTGGAAGCAGACTTCCGTTGCCGGACGCAGTAAAATCAACCTTCGATAATTGCGCCATGAAATGGATTCGTGCAGTGGCGCGGTATCCTAATTTTCAATTTGCCATGCAATAACATCATTATATTGTAACTGCTGCTGCGGGGATGAGTCGTGCCGGGAATCAGCCTGAAGACAAAAATAACCCTTGCCGTCACGCTTCTCGTCGTCGCTGTCGCAGCTGGCACCGCCTTTGTTTCGCTCCACTATATCGCCCCCCTCTACGCGATGAAGCCCTATATCGTGCTCAGCCTGCTTCCCCTGACAGCCGGCGCGATCCTGCTCGTTGAATTTCTCGTGACGTACCTGACCGCACCCCTCAGACTGTTCGCCCGGCATGTGGAGGAACTGCCGTCCAGGGATGGGGACGAGAAGTTCCTGCGCCTGTCCGCCGGCGGAGAAATAGGGGCGCTGGCGGCATGCTTCAACGGGTTGGTGGCTGAGCTCGACCGGCGGAAAGAGGCACTGCAGAAGAGCGAAGAGCTCTGCCGGACGATCGTCACCGACCGCAAAAGGGTGGAAGAAGAACAGCGGCAGCAGTTGCATCTGCTGCAAACCCTGATCGATGCCATTCCCGGACCGGTATTCTACAAGGACACGGACGGGGCCTATCTCGGGTGCAACACGGCCTTTGAGACATATACCGGCCTGACGAAAGCGGAGATCGTGGGGAAAACGGTTTTCCAGCTGTTTCCCGAAGAGCTGGCGAGCGTCTACTTCGAGGCCGACCACGCCCTTCTCCACCGCCCCGGCGTGCAATGCTACGAAGCCAAGGTGCTGTTCGCCGAAGGAACGTTGCGCGATGTGATGTTTTACAAGGCATCGTTCATGAATATCGACGGGAGCCTGGGGGGGCTGGTCGGCACGCTGCTCGACATAACCGAACGGAAAAAGACCGAGGACGCGCTCAGAAGGAGCGAAGAGAAGTTTCGCCTCTTTTTCGAAGAGTCACGGGACGCCATTTTCGTGACCGATCAGGAGTACCGGTTGATCAATGTCAATCAGTCGGTGATCGACATGTTCGGCTATGCGAGGGAAGAAATTCTCGGGCTCGATATCTGTGCAACCTTCTGCGACACCTCGTGCAGGCGAACCCTGGTGGAGGAACTCAGGGAAAAAGGGTTCGTGCGCGAAGTGGAAGTCACCCTGCGCAAAAAGAACGGCGGCCGGCTGGTCTGCCTTCTGACCGCATCCCTGCGCAGGGCGGAGAACGGTGAAAGCCCCGGTCTCCAGGGGATCTTCCACGACATAACCGAGCGCAAGCGGGCTGAAGAGGTCCTGATCCGGCAGAACGAGTATCTGGCGGCGCTCAATGAAACCACCAAGGGGCTCATCGGCAGGCTTGACCTCACCAGCCTCCTCCATGCGATCATCAGCCGGGCCGGCGCGCTGATGAAAACGAGCCACAGCTACATCTATCTCCTGGACCGGACTAGGGACCGGATGGTCCGCGAGTCCAGCACGGGAGTCTTTGCCGATTTCTTCGATTTCATGATCAAGAAGGGATACGGCCTGGTCGGCAAGGTCTGGCAGGCCGGCCGGCCGCTGGCGGTGGATGATTACCAGGCTTGGTCGGGCCGCCTCCCCGACCCGGCCCGCGAAGTCCTCCGGGCAATGATAGGGGTGCCGCTCACGTCGGGAAACGAGGTGGTAGGGGTCATCGGTCTTGCCCGCATGGAGGAGGGAAAATGTTTCGGCGAAGAAGAGGTGGATATCCTCACGAGGTTTGCGGAGCTGGCCTCCCTCGCCCTGGATAACGCCCGGCTCTACGAGGCGGCCCGGGAGGAGTTGCGGGAGCGCAAACGCGCCGAGGAGCAGCTCCGCAAGCTTTCCCACGCGGTGGAACAGAGTCCGGTGTCGGTGGTGATCACGGACCCGGCGGGGAACATAGAGTACGTAAACCCCAAGTTCACCGCGGTTACCGGCTATTCCCCGGAAGAGGTCATGGGGAAAAACCCCCGGATACTCAAGTCAGGGGAGCGCCCCGGCACGGAATACGAAACGCTCTGGCAGACCATCACTGCCGGACGGGAGTGGCGCGGCGAGTTCCACAACAGGAAAAAGAGCGGTGAGCTTTACTGGGAAATGGCGTCCATATCGCCGATCAGGAACGGAGATGGGGAGATTACCCATTTTATAGCCGTCAAGGAAGACATAACGGAACGGAACAAGCTGGAGAGCCAGCTCCGGCATTCGCAGAAGATGGATGCGATCGGCAAGCTCGCCGGCGGGATTGCCCACGACTTCAACAACATCATGACGGCAATCATCGGCTACGCCAGCATTCTCGATATGAAGCTCGATCCGGCGGGGCCTTTCGGCAACAGTGTGAAGCAGATCCTTTTCTCCGCCAGGAGTGCTGCCAATCTGACCGAAGGGCTGCTTGCCTTCAGCAGAAAGCAGATCACCAATCCGCGGCCGGTTAAATTGAACGAGACCGTGCGCCGGGTGGAAAAGATCCTCGAAAGGCTCATCGGCGAGGACATCGAGCTGAAAACGTCGCTTGCCGGGGAAGATCCGGTTGTCATGGCGGACCCCCTCCAGATCGAGCAGGTCCTCATGAACCTTGCCACTAATGCCCGTGATGCCATGCCGGGCGGGGGGGCGTTGAGCATCGCCACCGACCTTGTTCTGCTCGACGAGCGGTTTGCAAAAAGCCACGGCTTGAAAAGGCCGGGCCGCTATGCAAAATTGCAGGTCGCCGATACGGGTATCGGCATGGACGGAGATACGGTAAAGAAGATATTCGACCCGTTTTTTACCACCAAGGAAGTGGGGAAGGGGACCGGGCTCGGGCTCTCCATTGTGTACGGGATCATCGAGAAGCATAATGGCGCCATCAATTGTTACAGCGAACCGGGGATGGGGGCGATCTTCACCATATTCATGCCGGTGGTCCGGGCGAGGGTGGCTGACGCCGTGCCGGAAGCGGTTGTGCAGGTTTGCGGGGGGACCGAAACCATCCTGATGGCCGAGGATGACGGTGTGGTGAGGAAATTTGCCCGGGAACTCCTAGAGGAGTACGGTTATACCGTCATCGAAGCGGTTGACGGGGAAGACGCGGTGCTGAAGTTCCGGGCGCATCGGGACGCGGTGCAACTGCTCGTTCTCGACCTCATCATGCCGAAAAAGAACGGCATGGAGGCCTATGAGGAGATGCGCAAGCTGAAGCCCTCTGTCAAGGCCATCTTCAGCAGCGGCTATGAAGAGGAGACCGTCCACAAAAAAGGAAAACTGGAGCCCGGCCTGAATTACCTGGCAAAACCGGTGACGCCGGAAACATTTCTGACCAAGATCAGGGAGGTGCTCGAATCATGATCAGCGCATGCATGGGGCGCATCGTGGTGGTTGACGATGACCCCAATGTCCTGGATAGCCTCTCGACCCTCCTTGCGGAAATGGGTTTCACGGTCTACGGGTTCAACAGCGCGATGAAGGCGCTTGAGAAGTTTCGGGCATGTTCCGTCGACGTGGTGTTGACCGACATCAACATGCCGGGGATGACGGGTATCGAGCTGCTCGAAAGGATCCGGGCCTGCGACCGGGTGACCCCGGTAGTCCTCATGACCGCCTATGCCGAGCTGGATATGGCGGTGTCAGCCATAAAAAAGGGGGCGTTCGATTTCATCATCAAGCCCTACGATCCATCTGTTCTCGTCCATGCCCTGGAAAAGGGGGTCAATTACAAGCGGCTCGTCCAGATCGAGAAGAACTACCGCGACGAACTGGAGATGACCGTGGAGAAGAGGACCAGGGAGCTCGCCGATGCGCTGAGCATGGTGAAGAGCATGAGTCTCGAAATCATCGAGCGGCTGACCGCCGCTGCGGAGTCGCGGGATGAGGATACGGGGATGCATATCGCCCGGATTGGGCTCTATGCGCGGCAACTCGCCGGGATGCTCGGCCTGCCGGGGGAATTCGTGGAAACCATCTCCGTTGCCGCGACCATGCACGATATCGGGAAAATAGGGGTCACCGACGTGATCCTGCTGAAGCCCGGGGCGCTGACCGATGCCGAGAGTGCCATCATCAGAACCCACACGCTCATCGGGGAAAAGATCCTGGGGGGGTCGTCCCATGCGATGCTCCGGATGGCCGCCTCCATTGCCCTGACCCACCATGAGCGGTGGGACGGCACGGGCTATCCCCACGGCCTGAAGGGGGAAGCGATCCCGATCGAGGGAAGGATCGTCATGCTGGTGGATCAGTACGATTCATTGCGGAGCAAGCGGGTGTACAAGCCTGCCTTTGACCATGACACAACGGTCGCCATCATTTCCCAAGGCGATGGCCGCACCATGCGGGAGCACTTCGATCCGGAGATTCTGAACGCGTTTCTCGGGGCCGCGCCGCTTTTTGACGAGATCTTCAGGGGGCATCAGCGATGCACAGCGGAGCAGCCGTGGCAGACAGCGCCGGCCTGAGGTGGAGAAGGAAACTAAAAAAGCCCGCATAAGCGGGCTTTTTTAGTAAGCGTGGGGGAAAATGCGCGGCGATAGGGTCAGACGCGGAATTCCTCGATCCGTCGTTCGTCGAAGTCGTTCCCGACCCGGATGAGCCGCTCGTTCCCGTCGACGGTCACCTTGACGGCGCATTCCGCCGCCGGTTCTGCCTTGGTGTAGCGGAGCAGGATCTTCGCCGCCGTGGCGAAGAGCCCCTCGTCATGGCGGCCAGTAATCACCCCGACGGGGCTTCCCCCCTCGATCCAGCGGATGGCCGCCTCGCCCGCCTGGACGGCGTGCGTGAGCACCTCGTTTTCCGCCTCGTTGCGCCCGATCAGGACCTTGGTCCGCGGACCGGTCCGGAAGTGGCGTCCCATCTTGAGGAGGCGGAAGTCGCGCAGGTTCAGCTCGTCCGAGTGGTCAAAGACGTCCCTGATCTTGGAGACGAAGGAGAGCTCGGTGAGGAGACAGCCCCCGGCCGGGCAGGGGTAGTTCTTCACGTCCAGCTCCGCTGCCAGCTCCATCTGCTCCTTGCGGGAACGCCCCTGGATGGCGAGGAGCTTTTCCCGGTCCACCCATCCCTCCTGCTCCGGGATGGTCGGTTTGAAGTGCTTTGCGGACAGGGGCCGGAGCAGGAGCCCTTCCAGGCCGCTTTCCCGTTCGATGACGCGCAACGTGTCGCGCCGCTGGCTCATGGGGCGCTGGCCGAGCACCTCGCCGGTAATGACGAAGTCGGCCCCGCTCTCGGCCATGTACTCCCTGGCCTTCCGCAGGAGGAAAATCCGGCAGTCGACGCAGGGGTTCATCCCCTTGCCGTAGCCATGCCTGGGGTTTCTGACGATCTCCAGATAGTCCACCCCCTTGTTCATTACCTTGATCGGGATGTTGAACTCCTGGGCGACCCGGACCGCCTCGGATTTACAGCCGGCGTTCTTGCCGGTGCAGGTGCAGAAGGGGGAGGTGAAGTTGAGGGCCTCGACCGCTATCCCCTGGTCCAGCATGACCTTGACCGCAAGGGTGGAATCGAGTCCTCCGGAAAGGAGGGCGAGCGCTTTTCTTTTCATGGTCTCTCCTGGGGTCCCATAGGACAGTCTTTCCGGAATGGATGCGCCGTGCCACGGAACCGCTGTCGGTTATATGAGCGGGAAAAAACAAAAGGGCTGATGCCTCAGCCCTCGAACCAGCTTTTAAATGGTCGGGATGACTGGATTTGAACCAGCGGCCCCCTGCTCCCGAAGCAGGTGCGCTACCAGGCTGCGCTACATCCCGACTAGGGTTTTATAGCTTTTCCCGGCCGATTTGTCAACAGGATAACTGCCGATATAAATAAAAACCGTTGTCAACTCATTTGCGAAGTGCTACAAAATAAGTTTGACCGTACGGTAAAGAAACGGGGCATTTCATGGCTTACCAGGGGCTGCGGGAATTCCTGGAGAGACTGGAGCAAACGGGGGAACTGCACCGCGTCAGGGTCGAAGTGGACCCGGTGCTGGAGATCGCCGAGATCACCGACCGGCAGAGCAAGTCGCCGGAAGGGGGGAAGGCGCTCCTGTTCGAGCGGGTCAAGGGAAGCCGGTTTCCCGTGGCGACCAACCTGTTCGGCTCGTCCCGGCGTGTCTGCACCGCCCTGGCGGTAGAGTCGCTATCCGACCTCTCGCGGCGGGTGGCGGAGCTCTTCGGCCAGGTGTCGGCCGCATCTCCCGCCGGCACGATGGCGGCCCTTTCCCTGTGCCGGGCATTCAGCCGCTTTGCACCGGTGCCCGTGGCGCGGGGGGCGTGTCAGGAGGTCGTGGAGTCAGTCCCCGACCTTGCCGCGCTGCCGATCCTCAAGAGCTGGCCGGGCGACGGCCTGCCGGTAAACGACGGGCGGTTCATCACGCTCCCCCTGGTCTTTACCCGCGATCCGGAAACCGGCCTCGCCAATTGCGGCACCTATCTCGTCCAGGTTCTTTCGGGTACTGCGGCCGGGATTCGCTGGCGGATGGGGAGCGGCGGCGCTGCCCACTGGCTGAAGCACCGGGCCCGTGGCGAACGGATGCCGGTCGCCATCGCCCTCGGGGGCGATCCGGCGCTTCTTCTCGCCGCTTCCGCCCCCCTTCCCGGCAGCATCGACGAGATGCAGTTCGCTGGTTTTCTCCGCGGCCGGCCGGTGGAGATGGTGCGGTGCCGGACCAGCAGCATCATGGTCCCCGCCGGCGCCGAACTGGTGATCGAGGGAGAGATCGACCCCACGGAAATGCTCAGCGGGGGGGCGTTCGGCAACCATACCGGGTTCTATACCTCCCCCCAGGCGCTGCCGGTCATGCGTATTACCTGCATCACCCGTCGCGGGGAGCCGATCTACCCGGCAACGGTGGTCGGTCCCCCGCCCATGGAGGATTGCTGGCTGGCCAAGGGGGTGGAACGGCTCATGCTCCCGTTCCTGCAACTGGAGCTGCCGGAGATTGCGGAGATCAACCTCCCCGTGGAGGGGATATTCCACGGCGCAGCCGTTGTTGCGATCGAGAAGCGGGCGCCCGGCCAGGCGCGCCGGGTGATGGAGACCCTCTGGAACGGGGGATGGCTTGCCGCCGCACGCCTCCTGGTGGTGGTGGATGCGGACCTGGATGTCCGCAACCTGTCCCGCACCTTCTGGAAGGTACTGAACAGCGTGGAGTGGCGCAGGGACTTGGTGATCGCAGACTCCCCCGGTGATGGGGGCGGCATGCTTCCGTTCGGCGGCAGGCTCGGCATCGACGCCACCCGCAAGCTTGTCGGAGAGGGGCTGGTGTACGAGTGGCCGCGCGAGATCGCCATGGACGAGACGGTGCAGGAGCTTGTGGGAAAAAGGTGGCGTGAGTACGGGTTCTGAGAAAGGGTGCGGGGAGTTGAACCAGCAGTTCGGAAGCAATAACGATGAAGGTGGCGCCATGACCATCCGGAGCGGCAGGACAGCGGGGATATTCGCCAGGATCAGGATCTTCCTGGAGATGATCAAATTTTCCCACACGGTCTTCGCCCTCCCCTTTGCCT
The DNA here is from genome assembly GCA_036518435.1 of Geobacteraceae bacterium. GTDB lineage: Bacteria > Desulfobacterota > Desulfuromonadia > Geobacterales > Geobacteraceae > JAMPXD01. The sequence goes on along the minus strand of DATDNF010000018.1, from coordinate 8,631 downwards.
TTACCGGCGCGGTGCTCGCGGCCCGCGGGTTTCCGACCCTGTACCAGGCGTTCTGGATCGTGATGGCCATGGTCGGGGCGCGTACCGCGGCGATGGGGCTGAACCGCCTGATCGACGCCGAGATCGACGCCCGCAACCCGCGCACCAGCGGACGGGCGATCCCGGCGGGGCTCCTGGGGAAGGGGACCGTTGCCGTCTGCGTGGCGTGCGCCACGGCGCTCCTTTTGTACGCCGCTTCCCGGCTCAACCCGCTCTGCCTCCATCTGGCGCCGGTCGCCCTCTTTTTCCTGGTCCTCTATTCCTACTGCAAGCGCTTTACCTCCCTCGCCCACGTGGTGCTCGGGCTCTGCCTCGGCGCCGCGCCGGTCGGGGCCTGGATCGCCGTCAAGGGGGCCGTGGCGCTCCCGGCGGTGCTCCTGGGTTGTGCCGTCCTGTTCTGGTCGGCCGGGTTCGACATCCTGTACGCGCTCCAGGACCTGGAGTTCGACCGGGCGAGCGGGCTCCATTCCATCCCGGTCCGCCTCGGGGTGCGGGGATCACTGGTTGCGGCGCGCCTCTTCCATCTGGTAATGATGGCCCTCTTGCTCAGCCTCTGGTTCCTTATGCAGCTTGAGGGACTTTATCTGGTCGGGCTTCTTGCCGCTGCCGCCATGCTCTTCCATGAGCACCGCCTCCTGAAGGATGGCGACCTGGCCAAGCTGGACATGGCCTTTTTCAACATGAACGGCTACATCAGCCTGACCATATTTTTCTTCACGCTGGCCGACCTCCTGGTCCGCAAGGGGGGCGCATGAGCAGCCGCCATATCGTCGTGGCCATAACCGGCGCCTCCGGCGCAATCTACGGCGTGCGGCTCTGCCGGGAGCTGCTCCGCGCCGGGGCGCGCATTACCGTGCTGGTGAGCCCTGCCGGGAAGCTGGTCTTGAGGGAGGAGTGCGGCCTCGACTGGGAGGGAGACGAGGCGACGGTCAGCCAGAGGCTCCGGGAGCATTTCCATGCGGGCGAAGAGCAGCTTTTCCATTATGCCGGGGATAACTTCATGGCGCCCGTTGCCAGCGGCTCCAGCGCGCCCGATGCCATGGTGATCTGTCCGTGCAGTATGGGAACCCTCTCCCGGGTGGCCTTCGGGAATGCGGGAAACCTCCTGGAGCGGTGCGCCGACGTGATGCTCAAGGAGCGGCGCACCCTGGTGCTGGTCCCGCGGGAGACCCCCCTGAGCGAGATCCACCTGGAGAACATGTTGAGGCTTGCCCGGATGGGGGTGCGGATGGTCCCGCCGATCCCCGCCTTCTACCACCACCCCCGGACGATCGACGATCTGGTGGACTTCGCGGTCGGCAAGGTGCTGGACGCCCTCCGGGTCGACCACGAACTGTTCAGGCGCTGGGGGAGCGGGGGCGGGAAACCATGATGTCACTCGCGTCGATAACCGGCAAGGTCCGCGCCGGCGAGCGAATTACCGACCGGGAGGCGCTCTTTCTCTTTGAGGGGAACGACCTCCTGGAGATCGGCGAGCTGGCCGCCTATGCGAACGGGAAAAAGAACGGCGACCGGGTCTTTTTCAACGTCAACCGCCACATCAACCACACCAACATCTGCGTGAACCGCTGTGCGTTCTGCGCCTTTTCCAGGACCGCCGCCGATCCCGGCGCCTATGTCTACGACCTGGATGAGATAGAGGCGCGGGCGCGCGAGGCGCTTCGCCAGGGGGCGACCGAGATCCACATGGTCGGCGGGCTCCATCCCGACCTCCCCTTCGCATTCTACCTGGAGATGCTGCGGCGGGTGAAGGCGGTTTCCCCTGCACTCCACATAAAGGCCTTTACCGCCGTGGAAATCGACTACCTGGCCCGGATCGCCGCGCTTTCCGTCCCCGAAACCCTCCGCGCGCTGAAGAAGGCGGGGCTCGGCTCCTTGCCGGGCGGGGGGGCGGAGATCTTCAGCGAACGGGTGAGGCAGGTCCTCTGCCCGGAAAAGATCCCGGGGGAGAGGTGGCTCGCGATCATGGAGGAGGTGCACAGGGAGGGGCTCAAGTCGAACGCCACCATGCTCTACGGCCATTTGGAGACTTTCGAGGAGCGGGTCGATCACATGCGGCGGCTCCGCGAGCTGCAGGACCGGACCGGCGGTTTCCAGGTCTTCATCCCCCTGGCGTTCCAGCCGGAGAACACCCCGCTGAAGCTTTCGGATAAAAAGGGGACCAGCGGCGTGGACGACCTGAAGACCCTGGCCATCGCCCGGATCTACCTGGACAATTTCGCCAATATCAAGGCCTACTGGGTGATGCTCGGGGAAAAGATCGCCCAGGTCTCCCTCGCCTTCGGGGTGAACGACCTGGATGGCACCGTGGTGGAGGAAAAGATCGGCCACGACGCCGGGGCATCCTCTCCCCAGGCCATGACGCGGGAGGACATCGTCGCCCTGATCAGGAAGGCGGGACGGGTCCCGGTGGAGCGGGACACCCTGTACAACGAATTGAGAACGTACTGATGCTTGCAGGGATCGTGGAAAAGGTGGGGGCAGGTCAGCCGATCGACCGTGCCGAGGCCCTACGGCTGCTGGCCGAGGGGGAGCTCCTGGCGCTCGGGCGGCTGGCGAACGGCATCCGGAAACGGCTTCACCCGGACAACCGGGTCACCTTTGTGGTTGACCGCAACGTCAACTACACCAACGTCTGCGAATCCAAGTGTAAATTCTGTGCCTTTTACCGGGACGAGCACGCCCCCGATGCCTATCTGCTGACGGATGAGGAGATATTTCGCAAGATCGTGGAACTGGTGGCGGTCGGCGGGACCCAGCTCCTGATGCAGGGGGGGCTCCACCCCGGACTCGGCATCGAGTTCTTCGAGCGCCTGTTCCGGGGGATCAGGGAGCGCTTTCCCCAGGTGCAGAACCACTCCCTTTCACCGGCGGAGATCACCCACAGTGCCTCGGTTTCGGGATTGTCCGTCCGGGAGGCGTTGGTACGGCTGAAAGAGGCGGGCCTCGACTCCATTCCCGGGGGAGGGGCCGAGATCCTGGTGGACGAGGTGCGCCGGACGATCTCCCCCAACAAGATCGGCTGGGAAGGGTGGGCGGCGGTGATGCGGGAGGCGGCACGGCTCGGCATGCCGACCACGGCGACCATGATGTTCGGCAGCCGCGAGCGCCCCGCGGATATAGTGGAGCACCTCTTCCGGATCAGGGAGCTGCAGGCGGAGGGGGGGAGTTTTACCGCCTTTATCCCCTGGACCTATCAGCCGGGCAACACGGAACTGGGGGGGGGGACGGCAAGCGGCGCCGAGTACCTCAAGGTGTTGGCCCTCTCCCGGATCGTCATCGACAATATCCCCAACATCCAGGCGAGCTGGGTGACCCAGGGGGCCAAGATGGCCCAGGTGGCGCTCTTTTTCGGGGCGAACGACCTGGGGGGGACCATGCTGGAGGAGAATGTGGTGGCGGCGGCCGGCTGCACCTTCCGCATGAACAAGGAAGAGATGGTGGAGTTGATCAAGGAGGCGGGGTTTCGTGCCGCCCAGCGGACGACCCTCTACCGGATTGTGAGTGAATTCTGAACGCTACGAGGAAAAAACCTGAAATTATTACGACGTCCGTGGCCCTTGCCCGCATGCTGGAGCGGATCGGCCGCGGACCGTTGCTCGCCTGCGACCTGGAGGCGGACTCCCTGCACCATTACCAGGAAAAGGTCTGCCTGATCCAGCTCTCCACCCCCCGCGAGTCGGTGCTGATCGACCCGCTGGCCCTGGCGGACCTTTCCGCGCTCGCCTTGGTCATGGCCGACCCCGCGATCCGCAAGGTCTTTCATGGAGCGGATTACGACATGCGGTCGCTCCACCGGGATTTCGGCATCGAGGTGCACAACCTGTTCGACACCATGGTTGCCTGCCAGTTTCTCGGCGAAAAGGAGGTGGGGCTCGCGGCGGTCCTGAAGAAGCGGTTCGGAGCGGAGCTGGACAAGCGCTACCAGAAGGCCGACTGGAGCAGACGGCCCCTTGCCGCCGAGATGATCGAGTATGCCGTGGAGGACACCCGTTTGCTGATCGAGCTGTACCGGCAGCTGGAGGAAGAACTGCGGGGGAAAGGGCGGCTCTCCTGGGTGGAGGAGGAGTGCGGGCTGCTCTCCATGGTGAGAACGGCTTCCCGCGGCGACGAACCTTTTTTCCTCCGTTTCAAGGGCGCCGCCGGGATGGAGCCCCGGACCCTGGCCGTGCTGGAGGAACTTCTCCGCTTCAGGGACGAAAAGGCCAAGGCGCGCGATCTCCCTGCCTTCAAGATCCTCGGGACGGAAACGCTCCGCGAGCTGGCGGTGAAGAAGCCGCGCAAGGCGGGTGATCTGGCGGGCATTGCGGGTCTTACGGCGAAACTGACGGAGCGGTACGGCGAGGGCATTCTCGCCGCCGTGGCAAGGGGAATGGCGACACCCCCCGACCGGCTTCCCCGCTATCCCCGCCAGCCGCGCCGTTTCAGGGAGAGAGATCAGGAGGAGCGGCTGCACAAGCTCAAGCAGTGGCGGGAGAACAGGGCACGGGAGCTCGGGATCGAGCCGGGCATCCTGGCCAACAACGCCCTCCTGGAGACGCTGGCCGATGCCGACCTTGGCCGTGAGGGGGCGGATGGCCTTGTTCCCATGAAGCGGTGGCAGAGGGAGCTGTTCGGTGCGGAATTGCATCGGTTGCTGCGCACCGCATGAGCCGGCCGCCCGCTATCCCAGGTCCCCCCAGTAAAATTGAAGAATCGCGACCATCGCCAGCCCGGCGGTTTCGGTCCTGATGATGCGCTGGCCGAGGGATACGGGGATAAAGCCGCTTTCCTTGGCCAAGGCGGCCTCCTCAAGGGTCAATCCACCTTCCGGCCCGACGATCAGCGCGATGGTTTCCGGCGCAGGGACCCCGGCCAGGGACTTCCTGAGCCCGTTTACCTTTTCCTCTTCCCAGAGGAGGAGCTTCAGCGACTGGCGGGCCTCGGCGACAACCTCGGCGAGGCTCCCCGCCAGTGAAACCCTGGGGGGCGCAGGACGCCCCGACTGCCGCGCGGCCTCCCGGGCAATGCGCTCCCAGCGGGCGACCTTGTCGGCTTCCTCCCCCTTCCGGATGCGGGGGATGGAACGGGCCGCAGCGAAGGGGATGATCTCGGCCACCCCCAACTCCGTGGTCTTCTGCACGATGAGTTCCAGCTTGTCCCCTTTCGGGAGCCCCTGGTAGAGGGTGATGCCGGGCCCGGCGGAGGGAGCCGCCGCCGCGGATCTTTCCTCCAGCGTTACCACCAGATACTCTTTGCCGATTTCGTGTATAGTTCCCCGGAACTCGTTCCCCGCCCCGTCCGCGAGCAGAACGCGGGTGCCATTTTTCAGGCGCAGCACCTTTGCCATGTGCCGGAACAGATCGCCGCCAATGATCGCGCAGCCGTCGCCGAACGCCTCAGGGGGGACAAAAAAACGGCGCATGCTCATCCCTCCCGGCGATAGGCGAGACAGCTCCACTCCGCCGACCGCGTCAGTTCCACGAGGGTCAGGGGGTAGGGCGAAAAGCCGGTCAAGACCAGCTCTTCCTTTTCCGTCAGGATACCGGACAGGATGAGGATTCCGCCCGCCTTGAGTCTGCCGACCAGCTCCCCCCCCAGCCGTACCAGTTCCTCGGCGAGAATATTCGCCAGGACGATGTCATAGCTCCCCGGTATCTTTTCCAGCGGCTCGCTGGTGACGCGGGCCACGTCTTCCACATGGTTCTGGGCCAGGTTCAGGTTCGCCACCTCGACCGCTCCCGGGTCGATGTCGATGCCGGTCACCCGGGCTGCACCCATCTTTGCCGCGGCAATGGCGAGCACCCCGGAGCCGGTCCCCACGTCGAGGACGTCGGCCGGGGCGGCCAGGCGAGGCGAGTCGAAGGGTGGGGCGTGGCAGTATATCCGTTCCAGGCTTTCGAGGCAGAGCCGGGTGGTGGGGTGGGTGCCGGTGCCGAAGGCCATGCCGGGGTCGAGCTCGATGATGATATCGCTTTCCCGCGCCTCATACGCCTCCCAGGTGGGCTTTATCACCAGCCTCGTGCCGATCCGGGAGGGCTTGAAGTGTTCCTTCCAGTTGTTCGCCCAGTCCTCCTCCCGGAGATAACCGACTTCCGGCGCGCGAAACACGAAACCGGGGAAAGATGGGCCGACGGCGGCGAGGAAAGCGGCAATCTCGGCTACTTTTCCCTCCAGCCCGGTGTCGGCGGGGAAATACGCCTTGACGTTCTTTACCGGGGAGTCCTCCAGGGTATCGAGGGAAAAGGTATCGACCGAGAGGTTTTCGATGCTGACGCCCCCTCCGGACAGTTCCACCAGGAACTCCGAGAGTTGGTCGACCATGGCGGCGGGGACTTCGCAGGAGACTTCAGCCCAAATTGTTTTCGTTGTCATTCGCAGGTCCTTGCAGGGATTGATTTTACGCCAGCTAACGTAGCAAAATACAAGGGTAATGGCAATTAAAACCTTGACAAAACAATCAAACTGCGGTGTAATTCTCATTAAAATTGCTGGGGAGTGCATGTGGATAGTGTGGCGGTAAAGAAGACGATCGCTGCCCTGGTTGAAGGGAACAAGGCGGAGATAGCCGCCATTGCCGAGGAGTTGTACCGGTTTCCGGAGACGGCCCTCCAGGAGCACAAGAGTGCCGCTCTGCTTACCGCCATCCTGGAGCGGGAGGGATTTTTCCTGGAGCGGGGTATTGCCGGGCTTGCCACGGCCTTTCGCGCATCATATGGAGCGGGAGGGCCTGCAATCGCCATTATCGCGGAGATGGACGCGCTACCCGAGATAGGTCATGCCTGCGGCCACAACATCATAGCAGCGGCGGCAGTCGGCGCTGCCGTCGCCCTGCGCCATGCGCTGCCGGACGATGCCGCCCGGATTATCGTGCTGGGGACGCCGGCCGAGGAACTCGGGATCGGAAAAATAGAAATGATCAAGGCCGGCTGCCTGGAGGGTGTGGACTTTGCCATGATGGTCCACCCCTCGTCGAAACGGCAGGTCGTCAAGATGTATCTGGGACTGGCCAAGGTCCGTTTTACCTTTTTCGGCAGGCCCGCCCATGCCGCGGCATACCCGGAAGAGGGGATCAACGCCCTGGACGGCGTGATCCAGGCATTCAACGGCATCAACGCCCTGCGCCAGCATCTGCGCCAGGACGTGAGGGTGCACGGGATCATCACGGAGGGAGGAGTCGTGCCGAACGTGGTCCCCGAGCGGGCCTCCTGCGCCTTCTATGTCCGGGCGGACGACCTGTCTGAGGTCGGGCGGGTCAAGGCGCGGGTGATCGCCTGCGCGCAGGGTGCCGCCCTTTCCACGGGGTGCCGTCTCCAGATCGACGAGGACGAACGGGTACTGGCGCCGCTCAAGATAAACCGGGCCTTTTCCGCGCTCTACTCGGCGCAGCTCGCCTATCTGGGCCTTCGGGAATCCACCGCCCCGGCCGACAAGAACAAGGGGTCGTCGGACATCGGCAATGTTTCCCAGGTGGTCCCGACCATCCATCCCCATGTGCCGATCGGCGAGGGGGTCCATATCCACAGCGAGGATTTTGCCACGGCTACGGTCTCGGCACAGGGAAAGGCGGCTGCGGCGGAGGGGGCCGTGGCGTTGGCCCTGACGGCTGCCGAACTGGCGGCATCGCCTGAACTGCGGCAGAAGATCCGGGATGAATTCAGAACCGGTCAGGGAATAATTTGACCAGAGCATTTGCTGTGCAGAGAAATAATGCTATTATTAATGAAAGGGTATTTGGGTTCTTATGGTCTATCCTCTCTATCTCTTTTCCGATGCGACGGGCGAAACCGTCGAACGTGTGGTGCGAGCCGCTCTGTCGCAGTTCAAAGGGGTTGAGGCAAAGCTGTATAAATTCACCAACCTGCGCACACGTGCCGATATCGTGCAGGCGTTCGCCGCCATCGGGAGCCAGCCGGGACTGGTTGTCTACACCATGGTCGATCCCGAGCTGACGCAGTTTCTCCGGAGCGAGGTGGCAAGTCACGGGGTGGAGGCGGTTGACCTGATCAACCCCCTCATCTTCAAGCTGTCGGATCTGTTCGCCGTTTCCCCCCAGGAAGAGCCGGGGCTGATGTACCAGATAAACGCCGAATACTTTAAACGGATGGAGGCGGTCAATTTCACCGTCAAGCAGGACGACGGCCAGGAACTGCGCAATCTCTGCAAGGCCGATCTGGTGCTGGTCGGCGTGTCGAGGACGTCCAAGACGCCGCTCTCCATGTATCTTGCCCACAAGGGGTACAAGGTGGCCAATGTCCCGCTGGTCAAGGGGATCGACCCCCCCCGCGAGCTCTTCCAGGTCGACCAGAAGAGGGTGGTGGGTCTCGTTATTGATGCCAAAAGGCTTGTGGAGCTGCGTTCCGCAAGACTTCGCAACCTGCGCCAGAGCCCGCGGGGCAACTATGCCGATTACCAGGAAGTGGAGGAGGAACTGGAATTGTGCCGCCAGCTCTACCGACGGCACCCGGAGTGGCACGTGGTCGATGTGACCAACAAGTCGGTGGAAGAATCGGCTTCGGAGATTTTACGAAAACTGAATGATGGGTTAGTCCGATAGACGCGGCATGGTCGCATAAATTATCTAAAAGGAGAATGAAGACATGAGAATTCTCG
>DATDNF010000017.1:0-19783 GCA_036518435.1 Geobacteraceae bacterium | reverse complement strand
CCAGGTACTCGGGCTCGATCACCAGGTCGGCCGGGGCGGCGGCCCAGGTGCGGAGGGTGGCGCTGTTGTTGGCTCTGGAGAGCTCGTTGATGGTGTTGGCCGGGTCGATGGCGACGGTGAGGATGTGCTCGCCCGCCGGGGCAATGGTGTTGAGGGCGAAGGTAGCCTGCCCTGCCCCGCCGGGGTTGATGGCGCCGATAAACTGGTCGCCAACCAGGGTGCCGTTGTCGAGGAGGCGGACGGTGACGTTGGCGGCTGTGTCGAGGCCGCTGTTGTGGATGGTGGCGGTGACGGTCACGCTCTGTCCGGCGGAGGGAGACGCGGGGGTGATGCTGATGTCGGCTGCGGCCACGGCCAGGTCGGGCTTGACGTGCGCCAGCGCCCGCAGCGCGAGCGCAGTGGCGTAGGGGTCGTCGTTCCAGGAGCCGTCCGCGAGCTGGGAGACGGTGAGGTAGTTCACGGCGTTCAGCAGGGGCTGAGTCTGTCCCTGTCCGCTTTCGATAAGGGCGATCAGGGCCAGGGCGGTTTCGTAGACCGTGGATTGACCGGTGCCGAAGCCGCCGTCGGGGTTCTGGGCAGAATAAAGCAGCGTGGCACCTTGGGCTATCTGCTGGTCCGTCAGGTAGGTGGTTTTGTACTGGGCGAGGGTGGAGAGAACCTGGGCGGTGTCGAAGACATTGCTGGTGTCGCCTTGAGTAAAGCCCCAGCCGCCGTCGGTGTTTTGAGCAGAGAGGAGGTAGCTTATGGCGCCGAAGATGATGGTCTGGTCGGTGAAGTTGGCGGCTTTTAGGGCTTGGAGGGCGAAGGCGGTATGGAAGTTGCTGCTTGCCTGGTTCAGATACCCTCCCCAGCCGGAATCGCTGTTTCTATAAGAAAGGAGGGTGTTGACATCAGTTGTGACGTCGCCTCCTGAGACTGCTACGGCCTTGACCCGTGGTGCCAGATATGTTGTGGTTTCGAAGCTCGCATTATTAAGCCAAGCTAAACCATTGATGTAAGCAGGCGAAGTATCGCCCGAAGCAGACAGAGAGTCCAACACCGACACAGTGGCGTAATAATCGGTTGTCAAAGACTGTACATTACTCCCTACATTACTCCAGCTCCCATCGGTCGCCTGAATAGCTTCAAGCCAACTGAGCCCGTTCGATAATTGTGCACTCTGAGCTTGAGATGTTACAGGCCAAAGTGATAGCAGTAAGAGAAGACCACCGAATATTTTTCTAATCATATGCCCTCTTCGATTGAACTGGGGTTATCAAATGTTAATCAACAGAAAGTCAAAAACCTTTATTGACTGAACTCATTGCTTTATGTGGCAATTTGTCATTAGGATTGAGAAAGAACATTCTCTCAAATCCATATTTGTCTGGCCTATATTCCCATACATAAGGGATCTGCGTGATTATTGCATAGTGCAGGTGAGGCGGTTTTCCAGCTGCATTTCCAGTAGTTCCAACTGTTCCTATCTCCGCTCCTTGTTTAACTAGTTCTCCGGTAGTCACTTTTATTGTTTTCAGGTGGGCATAATAGTGAATCCGCCATTTCGAGCCGAGTATTGAGACTACATTTCCTCCATTACAATTTGATTCTACAGACACAACAAGACCAGTGCACGTCGCAATAACAGGTGTGCCTTCTTTTGCAAAGATATCAATTCCCTTATGAACTCCGGATTTGCCCCAAGGGTGAAACCAGAATGAATTTGCATTCCAATCAGCTTTCGTAGCGCCCTTAACCGGAATAATCAATGCTTCTGGCAATATAAACCCAACGCCTATAACGAAAAGTGTTAGAGTAATGGTAAAAATCGCAGATTTTACCCAAGGATATTTCATGTGAATTTTATCTCGCAGATGTCGCTGAAATTGTTTCACCGAACAATTCAGGGTTACTCACCCACATTGCAAAGTAAGGGTAACTCCCGATTTTTTGTCTAAGATAGATCAAAAATGGTTTGTCAAAAATGAATTTTCTTGGCTTTTCCGCACTGGGTGGGGCCTCAGCTTTCAGCATGCTGAGGAATCCAGTAGATTTAAGCACGGCTCCCTTTTCATCCAATTTAAATCTTATGTCTTGGGCCGCTTTTGCTATAAACCACCCTTCCCAGCCTTTGTTCATGATCCGCTTATTCTGCAATTCGTCAAAATTGTGACTCAAATCAAAATCAATTTTTGGAATTCTTAGGGTTTCACCATCTCGCAGTTCTGACGCTTTGGCTTTTCCCATTCTGTCCAGCACAGCCGCATATGTTTGTAAAAGAGTTTTATTGGGTGCTACTTTAGCCAAAATTATCTGATCATCATCCGATTTGCTAGTTAGAGAAAGAATAAAGTCGTTTTCGTTTCTGTAATCTAAAATAGCAACTTGGTTGGATAGTTTCTCGTGTTGCCGCTTAGATGAGGTAAATAAATTTACTCCAAATCCTTTTACAAGTGTTTCCCGTCCATTGGCAGTAAAAACAATCGGGTCATTCAATATTTCGAATTCAGTCGGAAACTCCAGATTTTTGTATAGGAAGGCATATGCAATAAGCTGCCGGGCGCTACTCGTAGCCTGTGGAACATCGAGTCCATGTTCAGCCTGACTACCGAACTTCTCCTGTAGTTCTTTATTTATTCGGTCGATAAGATCGTTTGACAACTCTCCGGCTACTGCTACATATGACCCTTGTGACATATCTTTTCTCTCAATAATTTGTCGGTTCAGCTGTTTTGCAAGGAGAGTATCTGGCTCTAACATGATATCGCCCTTTATAATCTGATCACGCATAGCATTCCATGCCATCTGAAATGATGCACAGTAGATCAAATTTTTGTTAAAATCGATATCGTAGTCCAAGCGTAATGAAATGATAGTATGCTGAGTTTTTGTTATTGCGGGTTGAGACTCCTTACCTTTAGTACAAGCTGATACGCAAATAATTGTTAACAGATTTATTGAAATTAGCACAAATAACTTTATTATTCTTTTCATATCAATTATCTCCTCCAAACATTTTCTGTAACTTTATCAGGAAGTAGTCATACATAGTTCTGTCAAGGACAAAATTATCAGTCCGCTATTTGCATGCAAATTGGATTAGACAATAATCTAACAATGGAAATATGATACTTAATGCAAATAATCTAAAGTTAGTGATCCGCCTTTTATGACTAGATAGGGTTCATTCAAATTCGAACTTGGAGTCACATATTTTCCATCAGCAATTCCGCCAGCAGATATTAAAACTGTTTTACCTGAAACAAAGCTACGCCACCAATCAAAAGCAAAATCGCCAGATTCAATATATTCTACAGCGTGATACCAACCCATGAATATCTGATTATCAGGTCCAAATGAATTTACGAAACTGCCGCGTTCTCCAGAATGGCAGGCATCAAGAAAAACAATACGTGCATTAGTATTAATATCACTTGGATAGACACGATCTTGTCTATCTTCTCCTATATAACCTGGTATTAACCAGTCGCCTTCCTCAGGGTCAGAGTATCCATGTCCGGTATAATACACAATCCAATTATCCGGTCTATTAATAAGGTTTAACAACTTTTCTCTGGAAAAGGTATGTTCATGTCTTGGAATGAATCCCTTAGCAAGCAGCATATCACTGATGCTACCAATGATAATGTCATCGTATCCAGCTTCTAACCAATTCACTAGACCTAAGTTTAAGGCTAAATGTCTTGCTGGCTGCCCTATTGCAAGAGCTGCATACTGACCCGACAGTAGCCGCCCCAACAGTGAGATTGATGAAGGCGAATTGGTGCTTCCCCCTCCCGCAAGCCCACCCGAAATCATATAAGCCCCGTCACCAGTATCAGGATTCCTGACCATGTATCCAGTACCCGTCCACTCGTTGCGAGTGATGTAGCTGCCCGGAATCGTCACTTCCTTGCCTGCAGCAACCGCGTTGCGGATATCGTCCTTCACCTGTTGGCTTTGGCTTAATAGCGGCAAGGTTGCGTTCAGATTCGTGTTGTTAATCGTGTAAATCGGCAACCCCGCCTCGTTTGCCAGTTGCAGCAGCTTTACGGTTGAAACCGAATCGATGCCGGAAAAGCTTTCCCAGATGGCATGCTCGAAATACGATGTGTTCAATCCCTGAATCTTTGTGAATTCCTTCTCCTGCGCCGTATCGCCTGTTAGCGAAAAAGGAGACTGAATATACCTCTTGATATCCAAGAGTAAACCCGAGATGATCGGCGGTGATGATGGAAGATCAAACAGATAGGAGTATTTGGCGGATACAGACACAAACCCGGCATTCACCGCTCTGGTATTGTAAATGTACATCAGCCCTTCGAGCAGCTTTGACGCACTATTCGTGTGAGTAAAGTATTGGAGCCCGATGTTGTGCAATACCTTGCCGACCTGATCATCACCATTGTTGATTGAGTTATAGAAAGTCCCGATGAGGTTCTCTGAGTTGTCGAGCCCGCCGAGCGCTTGATTGTCTGCGATATTCAAGGCTGAAAGACCGACATTGTAATAGATGCCTGCTGCCATGTCGGTTTCTATACGGTCGCTATTGCTGCCGGGCGAGTCGAACTGAAGGCTGAGCTTGAGTGATTCCCCCATGCTTATCGGAGGCCCTTCCAGGACGACCGTGTCGTCGATCTTCACCTGCGCCTTGACCTTTTCCAGGTATGCCGGCGTTTTCAATAACCCCCCATAATTGGCCATTACGGCACTGTCTTGATCACTGGCAGGGGCATAGGAAACCGTGATCTTTTTTCCGGTCAGTTCACACACGTTCTTCGTTATGGATCGCAAATCATCTGTTGCAGGATCACGCAACCCTATGGAAATCTGGTGCCGCAACGCTGCATCTATGCTGGTGAACTTGCTGCCGACGACGATGGTTTTATACGGCAGAGTCCCGAGCAGGATACCGAATTCCTGCTCCTTGATCCTTTTCAGATAGAACATCTCATGCATTCCGCCGTCGTAATTGGCGGTGTGGTAATCTTCCAGAGCAAACAGGTAGGAGAGAGACGGCGGCAGCTTGCTCTGTGCCCGAAGGTAACCAGACTCGTCAAACTTCACGATGTTCGACAGATCCACCGCGTCATTCAGCTCCTGCTCTTTGAAACTTGGATCAATAGGAGTCCAAGCATTGCCCGGCCCATTCTTCGCGCCAAACGACGGGTACATATTGACGAATGCTTCTACCCACACATGCTCCAGGCGAATGGTTGTAATTTTCCCACCACTCACGCCCGCTGATGAAGGTATTCCCCCAGTCGCGATGATATTTGCAGCTGTAGTCGGGTCTTCGACCCCGAGCCACGACATTACCCTGTCAATCGGCAATTCAATCGTTCCATAGACGTACCTTGCGGGGATGTTGGATGCCCTCAGCAGCGCAATCAGCAAGCTTGCTTGGTCAAAATCATTTCCAGATATTTCGAGTAGTGTCTGTTGTGCCCCTTTGAGGGAGCCATAATAAGGCTCATATCTAAAATTGTTCCGAACCCACTCGTATATCTTGACCGGGTTATTTCCCAATTCCTGTGCTTTAGCCTTGATCTCCGGAGTAAACTGCACATCTATTGTTTCAGAAAGGTCATCAGGGGTGATGAGTCCGGCGAGCGACCCGACGGAGGCAACCATGATCCGCTTCTGGTTGCGCCAGGCGTGCTTGTCCCTCTTCAGGTCGCGCTCGAACTCCTCCTTCTTCAGCCGCGGCTCGCGCTTTATCACCTTCGGCTGGCGATTGGGAAGGTTGTTCGGGTCGAGCGGCTGGTGGCGTGACGGGGCTTTCACCCGCTCCAGGTGAGCGCGGGTCTTCTCTATGGCTGCCTGTGCTTCCTTGTCGTCCCTGGCCTTGGCGACGGCAGAAAGATTCGTCTGCAACTCGGCGAGGTTGTCGTCATAATGCTTTACGAACTTATAATGCCGCTCAAGGATCTCGGCGGGGAGCTTCGCGTCCTTGAGCCGCTTCTCCGTAACGGCGAAGCCCTTCCGCACCTCCAGATCAATCGCCGCGATCTCCCCCTGCGCCGACTTCAGCCGCTCCCGCTTCGCGGCAACGGTCGCCTTCGGGTCGGCAAGCGCCGCCGTCAGCTCCTCCGTGACCTTTCCGAACCGCGCCTCCGGCCCATCGGCCTTTTTCTGCTGCGCCTGGGCCTTCCCCTTCTTCACCCCATCCACCGCCGCATGGGCAATACTGAACACCCCGCCGGAGGTCCAGGTGAAGAACCCGAGAACGACCGCCGCTATCGTCCGAGAATATTTGTGAAACATGGCCCCTCCGTCAAAAACACAAAAGTTAAGGCAATAAAATTTGTCGCAAAATACAGTTATTACGCTAAATAGTCAACGTTAAATTTAAATGGCAGTAATTAAACAAAATAAAGAGAATCGACATTTATTTACAGGAATCATGCCAAGGATCGACCACGTAATTTCAACCGGTTACGACCGTTCCAACTCTGTTCAAATGTAAACAAAGTTGCCTCCATCGAAGGGAATAAGCCCGTAAAGCCATGCCGCACATGGCATTGCAGTGCAGTGTAAACAAAGTTGACAGTGTAAACTTTGTTTACGTGGCGTTAGCAGAAAAGGGAGACAGACGGCATTTCCTGCTCCTCCTCCCGGTCTTCCCCGTGGTCCTATTGTCGCTGAAATTAAAAAAGCCCGCCCCGGAAGGGTAGGCTTTTCTCCATCTGCCCTTCGACAGCCACTCGATCCGGCTTCAATCGGACAGGTGGCTTTGCGTCACACGGTAACCGTCTGCCGCAGCGCCGGGATACACCCTCTTACCTCCCTGGTTTCCGTATTCCCGCGCTTCCGAGCAGATCCCTCACCTCCCCGGCGCAGATCTTCACGACCGCCGCCAGCGGGATGGCCAGGATGATCCCCCAGAAGCCGAGCAGCTCCCCCATCGCCATGACGGCGAAGATCACCGCCAGCGGGTTGAGCCGCAGGGTCCGCTTCATCACCAGCGGCTTGATCAGGTTCCCCTCGATGATCACGTAGATAATGAAGTAGGCCGCGCAGACCTTGGGGATGATGGCGGGGTCGCCGCTTTTGGCATAGCCGATGAAGGCCGCAGGGACGACCGCCACCAGCACTCCGACGAACGGGACGATGGAGGCGAAGCCGGCAAACATGCCGTTCAGCACCGGGAATTCGATCCCCAGGAGATAGAGGGCGGCGACGGTCAGGAGGCCGACCATCAGGCAGTCCAGGAGCATGCCGAGGATGAACCGCTCCAGGCTCCGGTTGATCTTTTTCCCGAGCTCCGTGAGGCGCGGGCGCTCGGTCGCCGGCATCATCCGCGCGACGGTCTCCTTGAAGGATTCCTTGTAGTACAGGATCAGGAACACCAGGATGGGGGAGAGCACCAGGTCGAACAGCCCGTACAGGAGCCCCTTGAGCTGCTCGTACCCCCTGCCGGAAAGCTCGCCGGTCAGCGTTGTGAGCGGCTGCTCGGCCTGCTCCAGAAGCCAGGCGCCTTCTTCTCCCGCATAGTAGGGGGCCATCCGCACTTTCCAACCCTCCATGGCGCCCCGGAGGTTTTGCACGTAGCGGGGGAGGGCGTTCGCCAGGGCCTCGGCCTGGTGGAGCAGGTAGGGGAGGAAGAAGTACGAGGCGGCCAGCACCGCAAGGATGACGATGCCGTAAAGCAGGGCGAGGGAGGTCAGCCGGTCGAATCCCCGCTTTTCCAGGTATTTCAGGAGCGGGTTGAGGAGATAGGCAAGCGCCAGCGAGGTGAGGAGCGCGGCAAAGGTATGGCGCAGGAAATACCCCGCCAGCAGGAGCGCGGCAAAGGCTGCGGCCAGCAGGTAGAAGGTCTTGATCCCCGGCTTGATCCCGGCCACGGCTCAGGCCTCGCGGGCTGATCCGCCGGGGCGGAAGTGGGCCGAGATGATCTTGATCGCGGCGGCGATCGGGATGGCCAGGAGTATCCCCCAGAATCCCATCAGTTCGCCGAATGCCATGACCACGATGATGGTCGCCAGCGGGTTCAGGTCCATCGATTTCTTGAACACGAGCGGTTTGATCAGGTACCCTTCCATGAAGTAGATGAACGCAAAGGCCGCCAGCACCTTGAGCAGCATGATCCCGCTCTGGAATTTCACATAGGCGAAGAAGAGGGGGGGGATGGTGGCGAGGATCACCCCGACGAAGGGGAGAATGGAGGAGAGCCCGGCGAAGATGCCGTTCAGCACCGGGTAGTCGACGTCGAGGGCGAACAGGGCCAGGGTGGAGAGGACCGCCACGATCAGCGAGACGACCAACTGTCCCCTGATGTAGCCGCCGACGCTGGCGTTGATCTCGCGCCCCAGTGCCAGTATGGTTTCGCGATGGTCGGCCGGCAGCCAGGCGGTGATCCCCGCAACGATGTCCCGCTTGTAATAGAGCATGAAGAGGACCAGGATCGGCGCCAGGAGAATGTTCAGCAGGTTGAAGGCCACCCGGCTCACCGCGGCGTAGACGCCGGTGCCGAGCTTCGCCAGCAGGCTGTCCATGCTCCCCGCGATGTTGTCGAAGAGCCATTGCCATTCTTCGGCGCCGTAGGCGGGCTGGAGTCGCCCGGTTGTCCCGAGGACGATATCCTTTCCCTTTTGCACGTACCTGGGGAGGTTGGCGAGCAATTCGGTCCAGTTGATATTGACGAAGGGGACGATATAGACGAAGCAGAACGTGCCGATCACGCCGAGAGCGAGGTAGAGGAGCGCAATCCCGTAGACCCGCCGGACTTTCCTCTGCTCCAGTACGACCACGAAGGGGTCGAGGAGGTAGGCGAGCACGAAGGAGAGGAGGAAGGTGGAAACCGTATGGCGCAGGGCGTAGCCGGCAGCAAGAAGTGCGCCGGCCGCCAGCAGGGGGGGGAGAAAGTTCATGGCCGGTTGCTTGTCTGACATAGGGGCCTTTCCCTGTGCCGGGGCGGCCCCGCGTGGCCGCCCTGGTGGGGCAACCAGACGGGGTTGCCCCTACAATTGTATCCCCGAAGGGTAAATGTCGTGTTCTTCCAGCCAGTGCCGGACCCTGTCGGCGATGATTTCGTCTTTCAGGGTTTCAAGCCGTTCCATCTCCTCGGGATAGAAGGAGAGAATCTCGTCCAGCCTGCCGTACGGCAGCTTGCCGACAAACGCCCGTTCCAGGATCGACTTCAGTTTGTCGTTGGTCACCCCTTTGATGAACTCGTGGAGGAGCAGTCGCTCCTGGTCGTAGTCGAAACCGGGAATCTGCAGAAACTGGTCGTCGTTCTTGTCCACCTCTTCCCAGAAAGCGTCGTCCTCGTAATCGACCGGGACGGAAAAGACCTCGCCCGTCTCCCGGTCAAGGAAGAAGACGATTTCCGGGTCGGTATTTTCAAAACCGTCCAGGAGGTCATCCCAGACGATCTCCACGTCATGCATGACTGCCATCGAAAACCTCTGTACCTCTAACTTTACCTTTACCCGCTTTTCATATATAGTGCCGGCATGCGCAAGGTATTCATCGCCGATGCCCACCTGAGGAACGCGGGGGACGACAACTACCGGAGGCTGCTCGGTTTCCTGGCGGAGTTGCGGGGAAACGCGGACACCCTCTTCATTCTCGGCGATCTGTTCGAGTTCTGGATCGGGTATCGCCGGGTTCCCTTTACCCAGTACCGCCCCGTCCTGGAACAGCTTCGCCAGTTGGTGGCGAGCGGCACGGAACTGGTCTATTTCGAAGGGAACCACGATTTCCACATGGGCCCCTTTTTCAAGGAAACCCTCAAGGCGCGGGTATTCAAGGGGCCGGCGGCGTTAGACCTGGACGGCAAGCGGGTATACCTCTGTCACGGGGACCAGATCAACCGGGGGGATATCGGTTATCTCCTCCTCCGGTTCCTGCTCCACAACCCCCTGACCGGAGCGGTTGCGCCGTTCGTGCCGGCGCGGTTCGCTTCCGCCATCGCGGACCGGATGTCCCGCATGAGCAGGCAGAATCACCGGCAGCGCCGAATGAAATGGGACTATGCCGCGATCCTGAGGGGGTTCGCCGCCGCCCGTTTCGGCGAGGGGTACGATGCCGTCATCACCGGCCACTTCCACCTGCCGCTCCTGGAGAAGTCGGGAAGCGGCGGTGAGCGGACGCTCCTGTCGCTGGGTGACTGGCTTACCCATTTTACCTACGGGGAATGGACGGACGGCGAGATTTCCCTCAAAAAATTTGACAAAACGTAGGGGCAGGCCCCCGTGCCCGCCCTTTTTCCGGGCAACCACAGGGGGTTGCCCCTACGGTTCAAACAGTGCCAGGTACCGTTCCACCCGCTCCGCCAGGGTCGGGGCCGCTACCAGGAGACAGAGCTCGTCCGGTCGATACCCCCGGCAAACGGCGGGTCTCTCCCCGTAAATGCCGCAGAGCCCGGCATCGTCGAGATGGCGGCACCTCATCCCGACAGGCTTGCCGAGCGCCGTTATGTCCGGCGCCGTACAGCATGTCCCGCACCGTTTACATTCCATTTATTATTCTTGTCGTTCTTTCTGTCACTTTTACGGCACAGTAAAAAGCTCCATATGCAAGGCGCGCTGTGGCCTTCGAACGAGGTGTAGCCGCGCTACGTCGCAGTGAAGAAAGATACAGCGCAACGCCGCAGATGGACTTTTGACGAAGCCGTTCTATTTGAAGAATGCCTCCAGGGCCTGCTCCCCCAGGTACGACGCCTTGATCTTCCATTTGTCCTGGTTGACGATCAGCGCCACGATCGCAATCTGCGGGTCGCTGATCGGGGCATAGGCGGCGAACCAGCTGTAGTGCCCGGCCGGGTCCTTGCCGTCGATGGTGCCGGTCTTGGCGGCGATGTTTATCGATGCCAGCTTGGGCCGGCCGCGCCTGTCGTGGAAGGCCTTCCGGGACGTGCCGCTGTTCACGGTGGTTGACAGCATCCGCGCCAGCTTGCCGGCGGTTTCCGGCGTGACGATCTGCCGGGCGGTGCGGGGTGTCAGGGTGAAGACCGTTTCTCCCTTGCCGTTCTTGATCTCCTGGGCCAGGGAGGGCATCATCATGACGCCGTTGTTGGCGATGGCGGCCATCATCAGCGCCGCGTGGAAGGGGGAAACCTTCACCTCCCTGCCGAGCCCCGCCCCCATGAGCTTCAGCTCCGCGTCGCTGTTGGGGGGCGCCGCCTTGCTGGGCGGGACACAGGTGCCGGGGAGGAGGGACTGGTTGAAGCCGAACCGCTCGACGCACGACATGATCGATGTGCGCCCGACCACATCGCTGGCGAGCCTGCCGAAGACGGGGTTCACCGATTTCCCCAGGGCCGTGGCCAGTGACATCTCCTGATTGCGGCTGCCGGGCTTCACGTACCAGTATTTCGGGTTCACCGACGTCAGCTTCCCCCGGAAGGCGAACATCGTGTCGGGCGAGACCTTGTTCTCTTCCAGGGCGGCAGCGGCAGTGATGATTTTGAACAGCGACGCCATGGGGTAGAGCCCGAAGCAGGAATGCCGCTCCCAGCCCGGATCGAGGGAGGAATGGCCCACCAGAGCCAGCACCCTGCCGGTCTTCGGTTCTATGGCGACGAATGCGCCGTACGGCAACCGGTAACTCTCCATGACCCTTTTTACCCGATCCTGGAGGTCCTGGTCGATTGCGTAGACGATCGTGCCGCCGTCCGGCAGAGGGGCCATGACCTGTTCCCCGTTCAGCCGGGCAGTAGAGAGTGAGTCGGCTGCGAGCTGGAACGATTGAAAGGGATCGAGGGGGCTGAGCGGCTTTGCCGGCTGGGGAGGGGTCTTGCGCACGCTGGAGTTTGCAGCTTTGGCGGAGAACAACAGCGAGACGAGGGGGTAGGCGGCCAGGAGGATGGCCAGAACCGGCAGGATAAGGCGGAGCCTCCGCCGGGCGGGCCTCCCCTCAACCAGGTGTTTGAACGAGTTTTGCGGGGTCATGATGCGCCGGTGGACAAACCGGTGACGCAATCCCTTCTTCTCGGATGTAATATTCTTGATATCCCGCATGGTTCGGTCCTGATTTTTTCAAAATTAACGGTGAACCGACTGTCTGGATCGGCCTTGCCGGAAGCTGAGGCCACTATATGTCAAACTCCTTCCTTTGTCAACGCCGGGGCCGGAACAGCGGGAAAAACGGGGAGTTCCGGGCCAGTCTCTCGTGGGGTTGCGGTCTTAGGTGTCGGCGGTCCCGCCGATCAGGTCTTTCAGGGTCATGCCGGAGAGGGCGGCGGCGGTGCCGGCATCGGCCTTGGCCAGGACCCCCCTGAGGAGCTCTTCTCCCCGGGTGGTTTTGCCGATCTTGTACTCCCCGCCGAAGTTCTTCAGGAAGTCCAGCACGTCCTTGACGGTTATGGCATCGATATCCCGGGCCGGCTGATATGCCGGCGCTTCCCCGGCAGTTGCCATGAGGTAGCCTCCCCCCGCCAGCGTTTCCACGAGTTCCCTGACGATTCTGGCCGGGATGTCGAGCCGTTCGGCGAGGTCTTCGACGGTCAGAGGCGGGCGGCCGAAGTGAAATGCCCCTGCTATGCTCTGGAGAACGGCGAGGGCGAACAGCTCCTTAAGCCCGTAGCTCACCGAGATGCGGAGCTCCCGGCGGAATGTCCCGATATTCTGGTGGGCGCAGACCAGTTCCACCCCGAACAGGACGATCAGCCAGCTGGTATAGATCCAGACCATGAAGATCGGAAGCACGGCCACTGTGCCGTAAATGGCGTTGTACCGCGCCACGCCGACCTGAAAGTGAATATATCCCCATTGGGCGGCCTGCCACAGGGTGCCGGCCAGGATACCCCCGATCAGCGCGGATTTGAAGCGGACCCTGGTGTTCGGGATGAAGATGTAGAGAAAGACCAGGGCAGCCCAGACGCTGAGATGCTGGACGAACCTGATCCCGTAGAGGAGCATGTCGCCCAGGTAGGTATTCATCCTGACCCACTGCACGACCGTCTTGCTCTGCAGGGTCGTGGCAACGCTCATGGCGGCCAGCATCAGGAGCGGGGCGCTCACCAGGACGCTCACGTAGTCGCTGAACTTGCGGGCGAGCGGGCGGGTTTCCTTCACCCCCCAGATGATGTTGAATGCCTCCTCGACGTTGCCGAGCAGGGTGATTGCCGTAACGATCAGGGCGAGGAGCCCCGCGGACCCCAGCGAGGCCATCTTCGTGTTGTTGATGTAGGTGACGATCCGGTCCACCACCTCCGCGGAGCCGGCGGCAACCTGGTTCAGGATGAACGGCTCCACCTTGTTCTGCACGCCGAGCCCCTTCAGCACGGCAAAGGCCAGGGCGAAAAAGGGGACGATCGACAGGATGGTGGTGAAGGAAAGGGCGGAGGCGCGCAGCGGGCACTGGTCGGCACGGAAATCCCGGATCACCAGCGCGGCGACCTGGAGATACTTGACCGCGGAGCGTTTCGCGCCGTGGTAGTTTTCGGGATCAAGCTCCCAGAGGGTCGTGGCGAAAAAGCCCCTGATCCCGTTATTGCGTGCCTTTTCTGGTGTCATGTTAAATTCGTATCACACGAAGCCCCAAAGTCGCCAAGAGAGAGATACTCACCCATCCTGAGGATCGAGGCCTGAATCTTTGAGTCTTTGAGCCAAAGGTCTCTTTTACAAAAAAAGCCCACGCAATGGTGGGCTTTTCCGAGCTGCCGTGAGCTTCTCACGCTTCCTTCTGTTTTTCTTTCTCCCGCTCCATCGCCTCTTTGCCTGCTTCGATGGCAGAGGAGATGATCGATTTCTTTTCCTTGATCATCTCCTTGCCGTCCTCGATGGTGGCGGTTATCTTGCTCTGGGCCTCGCTGGCGTAATCCTTGATCTTGGAGACCGCGTCATCGGTCAGATCGGCTATCTTTTCCCGCAGCTCCTTGCCGGTCCTGGGGGCGACCAGCAGCGCCAACCCCCCTCCTACAGCCGCTCCCGCCAGGAAAGAGAGGAACACCGTGCTCACGCTGATCCCTTTGTTTTCGTCCGCCATGTCTATTTTTCTCCTTTCTTGGAAAATCTGTTACGGATGAGCCTGCCGGCGGCCTTGGCGCCGGTTATCCAGAGGGAGGAGGTGGACAGCACCCCGGCCACCGCTCCCACAACGGCGTTGATGGTCCGGAGGTTCCGCCCGGTGTCGCCGAGCGCCTCCATGAAGAGCTTGACGTCGCCGGTTTTCTCGGCGGCCTCGGCGGTCATTTCCTTCAGATCGTGAATGATCAGGTGCAGGTTCTTCAGCGCCGGCTGCAGTTCCGTATCGGTGTGGGCCAGGAATTCCCGGGCCGCAACCGCCGTCTTCCTCGCTTCGATGAAGGCCGGGATCGCGAAAACGGCCAGGATGACAATGGTGACCGCAACGACGACCACGGCTATGCTGATGACGTCCATCAAAAACTCCCTTCGCGGCGGCGTGCCGGTGAGAGAATTATAAACGAAACGGAAAATATTTCAACTTAATGTTCGCGAACTTATTGGAAGGAGGGGTGGCCGGCACCGATGGAACCCGGGGCCGGAAGCTTGAGTACATCAGCATTCCGCGCACTTGAGGTAGTTGACCTGTTTCTCCGGGGCGGCATCCTCTCGTTCACCTTCGCCCGGTTCTTCCTCCTCGCTCTCTTTGCCCGATTCGGACAGGCCGAACTTTTTCATCCGGTAACGGAGGGTGTCCCTGCTCATCTTGAGGAATTTGGCCGCCTTGGTCTGGTTCCCCCCCGACTTCTTCAGCGCCAGCTGGATGAGCTGCTTTTCCAGCTCCTCTATGGAGATCCCTTCCGGCGGGAGGATGATGTGCTCCACCGGCAGATCATGGCTGATGCCGCCGGCTGACTGCTTCCGCGCCGCCTGTTTGCTCGTCCCGATCTCGGCGCTCAGGTGCTGGGGAGTGAGGATCTTTCCCTGCTCCAGCATCATGAGGCGCTCTATGTTGTTGCGCAGTTCCCGGACGTTTCCCGGCCAGTCGTACCGGCCCAGGTATTCCACGGTCTCGGGTGCTGCCCCTTCGACGTTTCGGCCGTATTCCTCGTTGAGCCGCTCGATAAAATACTGGACCAGGGCGGGGATGTCTTCCTTGCGCTCCCGCAGCGGTGGGAGCGGAATATTCATGACATTCAGGCGGAAGAAGAGGTCCCCCCTGAAATTCCCCTGGCTCACCATCTGGGGGAGGTCCTGGTTGGTGGCGGTGATGATCCGGACATTGGCCTCCACGTCGTCCTCGCCCCCCAGGCGCCGGAACCGCTTGGTCTCGATCGCTTTCAGGATCTTGGCCTGCATGAGAAAGGGCATGTCCCCGATCTCGTCGAGGAAGACCGTTCCCCCTTCCGCCAGCTCGAAGATCCCCTTCTGCTTCTTGGAGGCATCGGTGTATGCCCCCCGCTCGTGACCGAACAGCTCGTTTTCCAGGAGGTTTTCCGGGATCGCCGCACAGTTGACCTCGATGAACGGGGCTTCCGCCCGGGCGCTGTGGAGATGGATCGCTTTTGCCACCAGTTCCTTGCCCGTCCCGCTTTCGCCGGTAATCAGGACTGTTTTGACGTCCGTATCGGCGCATACCTTGATCATCTTGAATACTTCGATCATTTTCTGGCAGTTGCCGATCAGCTTGTCCTGGTCCGATTTCTTGCGCAGCTCCCTGCGGAAATAGTCCACTTCCTTTTTGAGCCGTTTTTTCTCGAAGGCGCGATCGACCACGTGCTTGACCGCATCCATGTTGAACGGCTTGCCGAAGTAGTCTTCCGCCCCCTCCTGGAGGGCCAGCACGGCGGAGTCGGCATGGGCGTAGGCGGTGATCATGATGACATAGAGGTCTTCGTTCATGGACCTGAATTTCTTGAGGACCTCCAGGCCGTTTACGTCCGGGAGACAGACGTCGAGCAGGACCATCTCGGGCTTGAAGCTATGGAACTTCTGGATCGCCTCCGCCCCCGTGGCAGCGGTTTCCACCTCGTAGCCTGCTTTGTTGAGCATGGCCGCAAGCGACCATGATATGAGCTTCTCGTCATCCACTACCAGTATGCGGTTTTTGTTCATTGTGCTCTACCCTCCCCGCGAGGCATCGGCAGACAGACCAGAAATGTTGATCCCGTCCCCGGCTTGCTCTCGACATAAATGCTTCCGTAATGCTGTTCGATGATGCGGTGGGCAATGGGGAGCCCCAGTCCCTTCCCGGTGTGCTTGGTTGTGTAGAACGGGTTGAAAATCCTGACGAGGGCAGCCGGGTCGATGCCGCAGCCGGTATCCTTGATCGCCACGATGATGCTGTCGCTTCCCCCCGGGTCGGAAACTTTGCCGCACTCTTTTTTTGCGCAGGAAGGGGAGCCGAAGCCCCAGCAGGTCTGAACGGACAGAGTGGCCCCTTGGTCCATCGCCTCCAGGGCATTGAGAATTATGTGGGAAAAAGCCTGCTGAAGCATGACCTCGTCTCCCTGGATCGGGGGCTGGTCAAAGCCGTGACGAACATGGAGCCGGGCCTTTTTCTCCAGAATCCGATCGGCCAGCAGGAGAAGGGTCCGGTCGATGATGCTTTCCAGCTTCAGGGGAGCAAAGGATGGGGTGTTGGGGGATGCGCACTGGAGGAGGTGGCGGAGGGTCCCGTCCAGCAGGTCGATCTGAGCCAGGACCGCACGGTAGATGTCCCGCTTTTCCCCGTCTCCGCCCGCCTCGTCGGCTATTACCTGCACCGTGCTGGCTATGCAGCCAAGCGGATTCTTTATCTTGTGGGCCAGCCCTTCCGTGAGCTCCCCGAGCACCGCGAGCCGGTCCATCCGGGCCGTGTGCTGGTCCATGATCATCCGCCCGGATACGTCCGGAATGGCGCACCCCCGGTGGGTTGAAAGCCGATCGATGCCGGGGACGTCGGGAAGCCCCCACCTGTCCAGGCGGGCAGCGGCAGGCTCCGCGAGAAAATCGTGGAGCAGGCAGGTCGTCTCGTGGTCGAGATTGCAGAAATCAATGGCCAGCCGGTGTTCCTGGATGCCCGGTATCTGGACGCCGGGCTCGACGCGAACCACTATTCCTTCGCATTCCACGGTCGCCGAGTCTCCTGAAAGAAAGGGAAGGTCGAAGGTGACCATCAGTTTCGAATAGGGGTGCACGTAGTTGGGGACCTTGCAGTAGAGCCCGCTGGGCGAGATATTGATCAGTTCCGTTCTGAAGCTGTCCATGTTGTCGCCGCAGATCCAGAGGGGAAGGCTCCTGGTGAAGCGTTGTTCCCTGGTCGGGGGAGATTGCAGCCGTTCATGGCTTTTACCGGATAATGCCTCGTTCATAAACTTCCCCGCTGTGACATGGAGAATATGATTTCTTGATAAAAACAGATTAGCACTTTTTTATCCATTCGGTAAAACGAAAAATTTTAATGCGCCCATAAGCAACTCTTATAATATGTTTGCATATTCAGATACATGAATTTGTGCGGATGCAAACCGGGCCCCGGCCTGCCGCGAGTCGGCCGGGGCCCGGTCATGAAAGGGGGGGGCGGAATGGGGGAGGTCAATTACCAGTTGTTGCTGATCTGCGCATGACAGCGGTGGCAATCGTTCATCGGGAAAGCGACCCGCATGTGGCAGGTACCGCAGAACCTGCCGAAAATATTCTTGTCCATTGAAAAAGCTTCCGTACCCTTCTTTTTGATATTGAATATCTCGGGATGGCAGCTGGAGCAGTCGAGTTCGGCATAGTGCTCTTCATGGGAAAATGTCACGTCGCTCCGTGGGGAGGTGGTTTCCAGTTTGAGCGGTTTCTGCAGGTTTTCCGGGAGCGGCAGGGGGGCGTAATCGCGGGATAGAGTGTTTTGCGGTTGGATGTCGCCTTCGTCCAGCGCCCTGGCCCAGTCGATGCCGTTGCCCAGTTCGGCGGCGGGGAGATTCGCGGCGAAGGCCCTGAATCGGGCATCGAGCCCTTGCAGGCTCTTCATGTGACACCGCTCGCACTGACGGGGCTGTTCGTCCTTGACCGAGAAGGCGGTCTTGCCGTTGTGGCAGGCTCCACAGTAGTGGCCTGCGAGATTTGCGGCCCTGCTGATCCCGGTGTCGTTCCGGCGCTGGCTGATCTGCAACTCGTAGTGGCAGACCCGGCAGGTGTATCTGGCGCGGTGTGCCCAGTGGGGAAAGACAACCGGCGGCATCCCCGCCTGCACGCTTTTTTTGCGCAGCGTTACATTGCCGTAATGTTCGGGCGGGCCATTGGGAGGTATCGTGCCGAGGACCTTGCCCAGCTCGTACCGTTCGATCCCTCCTGCCGCGATCACGGTGAGACAGAGGGTCGCGGCAATCGTGAAACATATCGGCAGAACCCTGCCGGTCAAGAATTTCCGCACCGCCATCCGATCCTCCCGAAAAAACTAACGGTTCAGTTGTCGCCGGAACGTGAACGGTCCCGGTCCCATCGGGCAGCCTCTCCGACCAATTCGGGAGAGGGACGCTAAATTTATTCACATGAACAGATATAGCGTTAATCGGCAAAAAATGTCAACTGTTAAATGGGGACGGATTTATTTCAGCGCCTTCACCATGGTTTCCCCCATCTTCGTCGGGCTGGGAGTGACATTCACGCCGCATTCGGTGAGGACCCTGATCTTGTCTTCCGCCTTCCCCTTGCCCCCGGTAATGATCGCGCCGGCATGCCCCATCCGTTTGCCCGGCGGGGCGGTAACGCCGGCAATGAAGGCGGCAACAGGTTTTTTCATGTTTTCCCTGATCCAGTGGGCGGCCTCTTCTTCCGCCCCCCCGCCGATCTCGCCGATCATGAAGACCGCCTCGGTTTTCGGGTCCTCATTGAAGAGCGCGAGCACGTCGATGAATTTCATGCCGATGATCGGGTCGCCGCCGATGCCGACGCAGGTGGACTGGCCGAGCCCAACCTCGGTGAGCTGCTTGACCGCCTCGTAGGTGAGGGTGCCGCTGCGGGATACCACCCCGATCTTTCCCGGTTTGTGGATGTAGCCCGGCATGATCCCCACCTTGCAGGCGCCGGGCGTGATGACCCCCGGGCAGTTGGGGCCGACCAGCCGCATCTTCTTCCCTTCCAGGACGCGTCTCGTCAGCACCATGTCGCGCACCGGGATGCCTTCGGTGATGCAGACCGCCAGGTCGATGCCGGCGTCGGCCGCCTCCAGGATGGCGTCCGCAGCGGCGGGCGGCGGGACGAAGATCATGGAGACATTTGCGCCGGTGTAGTGAACCGCCTCTTCGACGGTATTGAAGACCGGAATCCCCTCGATGTGGACCCCCCCTTTGCCCGGCGTGACGCCGGCAACGATTTTTGTGCCGTAATCGCGGCACTGCTGGGTATGGAACAGGCCGCTGCGGCCGGTGATCCCCTGGACGAGCACTTTTGAATCCTTGTTTAACAGTATGGACATGTTCGTATCTCCGATGAAAGTTAAATGTTCGACGTTCGACGTTCGACGTTAACCTCGAACCCCGAACTTCGAACCCTGAACGGTAGTTATCCCAGCATCTTCACGATCCGCTGCGCGCCGTCCCCCAGGTTTTCGCCGATCTGGACGTTCAGCCCGGAATCGAGGAGGAGCTTCTTCCCCTCTTCCACCTTGCTCCCGTCCATCCGCACCACGATGGGGAGGGTGCAGTGGACTTCGCCGGCCGCCTCGATGATCCCCTGGGCGATGACGTCGCAGCGCATGATGCCGCCGAAGATGTTGACAAAGACCCCTTTGGCGTCGCTATCCTGGAGGATGATCTTGAATGCCTCGGCCACCTTTTCCCGCGTGGCTCCCCCCCCGACATCGAGGAAGTTGGCCGGTTCGCCGCCGATCTCCTGGAGGACGTCGAGGGTCGCCATGGCGAGGCCGGCGCCGTTTACCATGCAGCCGATGTTTCCCTGGAGCTGGATGTAGGAGAGGTCGT
>DATDNF010000016.1:0-15364 GCA_036518435.1 Geobacteraceae bacterium | reverse complement strand
GAGATCGGCGGAAAAGGCGACCCCCTGGGCGTGGTTGCCGGCGGAGGCGGTGACCACCCCTCCCGCCAGCGCCTCCCGCGGCTGGGCGGTCATGAAGTTCAGCGCCCCGCGGATCTTGAAGGAACCGGTCCGCTGCAGGTTCTCGCATTTAAACCAGAGGGGAACGCCCAGCTTTTCGCTGAAGTGGTGGGAATGGATCAACTCGGTCCGCCGCACCCTCTTCTTGAGCCGGTCGGCGGCCTCCTGGATCAGGCTGTAGGGAAGCATGGATTCCTTATAAAGGATGAGGTATGAATTATGAAATCTCATACTTCACTAATTCATACTTCATCCTTCCTTATTCATGTTCGTGATCATGGTCATGCGCGTGATCGTGGTCGTGATCGTGTGCATGGTCATGGTCATGCGCATGGTCGTGCCCGTGATCGTGGTGGTGATGGCCGTGGTCATGGGGATGGGGGTGCTTGCGCGGCCGGTGGCGCAGTTCCTTGAGGACCGGCATTTCGACGCACATGGTGCACTCCACCTGGAGGGTGGTATGGGTGATGTGGTACCGATCCAGGAGAAGGTCCTCGATCCGGCGGAGCACCGCCGCCTGCTGCGTCTTGTACTCCGGCTTCACGTCGATGTGGGCAGACAGGGCGAGGATGTGGGAGCAGATGGTCCAGAGGTTCATGTGGTGGACGTCGCTCACCCCTTCCACCCCGCGGATCACCCCGGCAACCTCGGCGGTGGTCATGCCGCGCGGCACCCCTTCCATCAGGATGTGGGCCGATTCCCGCAGCACCCGCCAGGCCCCCCAGAAGATGACGAAGCCGATCCCGATGGAGATGATCGCGTCGAGGACGTACCAGTGGGTGAAGTAGATCACCACGCCGCCGACGATCACCCCCACCGAGGCGGCGGCGTCGCCGATCACGTGGAGAAACGCGCTGTGCACGTTGAGGTCGTCGTGGGAGTGGCTGTGGAGGGCGCCGGCCGCCGCCAGGTTCATGGTGAGGCCGACCGCGGCGATGATGAACATCGGCAGACTCTTCACCTCTTCCGGCTGGAACAGCCTCCCCCACGCCTCGTAGAAGATGCCGATGGCGATGGCGAATACCGACGCGCCGTTGATGAACGAGGCGAACACCTCCATGCGGTGCCAGCCGAAGGTGCGGGTGTCCGAGGCAGGGTAGCCGGCGAGCTTGATGGCCGCCAGCGACAGGAACAGGGCGAAGAGGTCGAGAAAGACATGGGCCGCGTCGGACAAAAGGGCCAGCGAGTTGGTCCAGACCCCCCCCGCGACCTCGGCGAGAAAGGTGAGGAGCGTCAGGACGATGGCGTACTTGAACCGGCCGGCAATGCTTTTGTCGAGATGGATTTCACCGTGCATTTGACAATATCCTCTTGTTTTCAAGCCCCCCTTTGACAAAGGGGGATTTAGGGGGATTTAGCATCGGCTGTTAAATCCCCCCTGGCCCTTTAGGCCCGCAGTTCCTCAGAAGCCGATTGCCGCCCGCAGCGAATAGGTCGCCACCCCGGAATACTCCACCTCGGCGGTGACGTTGAAAAACGGCAGGGGGGCGATCTTCACTCCGCCGAAGACCCGCTCCTGCCAGAACTTCTCCTCCTTCAGGGTCGGGGCGAGCGCCTGCAGGTTCCCCTTGGCCTTGCCGTCGATCCAGACCGCGCCTCCCCCCAGGTACGGGGTGAAGATGAGGAGCCCCTTGCTCAGGGAGGCATCGAGCCCCACGGTCTGCAAGTCCAGGTCACCCACCCCGGCAAGCCTGGTGTAGGTGGCGCGCACCCCCAGGGCGGGCGAGACGGCCCCCCCTTCCAGGAGCGCCTTGGACAGTTCGGCCCCGTAGAGCTGGATGTTGCTGTCCGGTACCTTGGAGTACATGGCCCCCACGTCGATGCCGAACGGCAGTCCCTTCCTGACCCGGACCTTCGGGATGACATAGACGGAGGGAGCGTTGCTGCCGGTGGCGGCCTGCCAGTATGCGGCATCCTTGCGGATGTCCACGAAGGTCGCCTCGGCCGCGATGTCGAAACCGGTGATCCCGAGCGGTGCCGCCGGCGCAACGTTCTTGTAGGAAACCGCCGAACCGGCCTCGCGGCAGAACGACTTGAACGCGTCCTGGGTGATCCCCTGGACAAAGGAAATATCGGTGTTTGCCGGCGCCTGACCCGCGCAGAGCACAACCAGTGCGACGGCAATCGCCATTCGTCTCAACATGCGTCCCTCCTGCTGCATAAAATTGGTATCATAGCTTGTGTGCAGTGTATCAGAGCTGCGCCGCCGGGTCAATCCGTTAGCCGCGATTTATCGCCCCTTGCAATTTCCCCCTGTTGCTGGTATTTTTAACGCCACCAGTTTCTATTGGAGGATTCTCACATGAACAGCACCCATTACCGTCTCCTGATCCTCGGCTCCGGCCCCGCCGGCTACACGGCCGCTGTCTACGCGGCCCGGGCCAACCTCGAACCCGCCCTGATCACCGGCCTGATGCAGGGGGGGCAGCTGATGACCACCACCGAGGTGGACAACTGGCCGGGCGACCCGGACGGGGTGCAGGGGCCCGAGCTGATGGCACGGATGCTCAGGCACGCGGAACGGTTCAACACCCCGATCATCTTCGACACCATCAACCGGGCCGATCTCCAAAAGCGCCCGTTCGTCCTGGAAGGAGATGCCGGCAGCTACACCTGCGATGCCCTGATCATTGCCACCGGCGCCTCGGCCCGGTACCTGGGGCTCCCGTCGGAGGAGGCGTTCAAGGGGAGAGGGGTGTCCGCCTGCGCCACCTGCGACGGCTTCTTCTACCGGGGGAAGCCGGTGGCCGTAGTCGGCGGCGGCAACACCGCCGTGGAGGAGGCGCTCTACCTCTCCCACATCGCCAGCCACGTCACCGTGGTGCACCGCCGCGACCAGCTCCGCGCCGAGAAGATCCTGGCCGACAAGCTGATCGAAAAGGCCAGAGGGGGCAACGTCACCATCGAATGGCACCATGAGCTGGACGAGGTCCTGGGGGACGAGAGCGGCGTGACCGGCATCAGGATTCGCCACACCAGCGGCTCCACCAAGGACATCCCGGTCCACGGCTGCTTCGTCGCCATCGGCCACACACCGAATACCGAGCTGTTCGAAGGCCAGTTGGACATGGAAAACGGCTATATCCGCACCCTGTGCGGCAACGAGGGAAACATGACCGCCACCAGCGTGCCCGGCGTGTTCGCCGCCGGCGACGTGCAGGACCCCTACTACCGGCAGGCGATCACCTCGGCCGGCACCGGCTGCATGGCGGCACTGGACGCGGAACGGTACCTGGATATGCTTAAACCGTGACTTGCGACTGGTAACCGGCGACGGGGTGAAATCAACCTCTTTATCGGTTATCACGAGTCACGAGTCACTTGTTACCAGTCACGGGGTTGCCATGTTAGCAAAGGTCCTGAGCAGCGCGCTGGTCGGCATCGACGCCATCCTGGTTGACGTGGAGGTGGACATCGCCCAGGGGCTCCCCCAGTTCTCCACCGTGGGGCTCCCCGACGGAGCGGTGAAGGAGAGCAAGGACCGGGTCAAGTCCGCGCTGAAGAACTCCGGCTACGACTTCCCCAACCGGAAAATCACCGTGAACCTCGCCCCGGCCGACATCAAGAAGGAAGGGGCGTCGTTCGACCTCCCGATCTCGGTCGGCATCCTGGCGGCCACCGGGGTGGTGAAGAACTGTTGGCTCAAGGAATTCCTCCTCCTGGGGGAGCTCTCTCTGGACGGCAGCGTCAAGCCGGTCAGGGGATGCCTTCCGGTGGCCGTCGCCGCAAAACGGACCGGGCTCCGGGGGATCATCGTGCCGCTCGAAAACGCCCCCGAAGGTGCGGTGGTGGAGGGGATCGACGTCATTGGCGTGACGGAACTGGCGGAGGTTGTGGAGTTTTTGAACGGCGTGCGGCCCATCGTCCCCTGCCGGACCGACGTGGAGGAGCTGTTCCGCCAGAACGCCGATTACGGCGACGATTTCTCGGAAGTGAAGGGGCAGGAGCACGCCAAGCGGGCGCTGGAGGTGGCGGCGGCCGGCTCGCACAACATCATCATGATCGGCCCGCCCGGCTCGGGAAAGACCATGCTCGCCCGGCGCATCCCGTCCATTCTTCCAGCCATGTCGTTCGACGAGGCGATCGAGACCACCAAGATCTACAGCGTGATGGGGCTGCTGGAACGGGAAAAGGCGCTGATCGCCAACCGCCCGTTTCGATCCCCCCACCATACCATCTCCGACATCGGCCTGATCGGCGGGGGAACCGTGCCGCGCCCCGGCGAGGTTTCCCTCTCACACAACGGGGTCCTGTTCCTCGACGAGCTCCCCGAATTCAAGAAGCATGTGCTGGAAGTCCTGCGCCAGCCCCTGGAAGACGGGCGGGTCAGCATATCCCGGGCACTCATGTCCACTACCTACCCTTCCCGAATGATGCTCGTCTCCGCAATGAACCCCTGCAAATGCGGCCAAAGCGGCGAAAACCCGAATAGCTGCGCCTGCACGCCGCGTGAAATCCACCAGTACAGGTCTCGCATTTCCGGCCCGTTGCTCGACCGGATCGACATTCATATCGAGGTGCCGGCGGTAAAGTACCGGGACCTGGCGGACCGGGCTGAAGGAGAAAGTTCGGCGGCAATTGCGAAACGGGTTGAAGCGGCACGGGATGTCCAGCTGGAGCGCTTTAAGGGGACCAAGGTCCACTGCAATGCCCACATGTCATCCCGACAGATCCGGAAATACTGCGAACCGGACGCCGGCGGGCACCGGCTGCTGGAGGTGGTGACGGAGAAGCTCGGCTTCTCGGCCCGGGCCTACACCCGCATCCTCAAGGTGGCCCGCACCATCGCCGACCTGGACGGGAGCGAGCACATCCACGAGCAGCACATCGCCGAGGCGATCCAGTACCGGAGCCTGGACCGGAAGACACTGTAGAGAGTGCCTTAAGGGGCTGGGTTCACGGGAGCCCGCGAGGAACGGCAACCATGTCGACAATTCCCGAAGTGCTTCCGCACGACGCCTATAACGAAATCCTGGTCGCCAACGTCCACCCCCCGGCCTGGGTCAACCCGGAGCCTTCCGGTCGCTACAACCTGGTGGTGATCGGGGCGGGGACGGCCGGCCTAGTGACCGCGGCCGGCGCCGCCGGGCTGGGGGCCAGGGTGGCCCTCATCGAGCGCCACCTGATGGGTGGGGATTGTCTCAACGTGGGGTGCGTCCCCTCCAAGGGGGTGATCCGCGCCTCCCGGGCGATTTTCGACGCCCGGGCCGGCGGTGAATTCGGGGTGCGGCATGGCGACGGGATCGGCTTCGACTTTGGCGCCGCCATGGAGCGGATGCGCCGGTTGCGGGCCGAGATAAGCCGCCACGACTCGGCCCGCCGCTTCCGCGACGAACTGGGGGTCGACGTTTTCATCGGCCAAGGGAGCTTTTCCGGGCCGGACTCCGTCGAGGTGGAAGGCAAGAGGCTCAACTTCCGGCGCTGTGCCGTCTGCACCGGGGCGCGGGCCGCCGCCCCCCCCATCCCGGGGATTGCGGAGGCCGGCTATCTCACCAACGAAACGGTATTTTCCCTGACCGAGCCGCCGTCCCGTCTTGCCGTCATCGGCGGGGGCCCCATCGGCTGCGAACTGGCGCAGGCCTTCGCCCGTTTCGGGAGCAGGGTCACCGTCATCGAATCCACGGGGCACCTCCTCGCGCGGGAAGACGCCGATGCCGCCGACATCGTCCAGCAGGCCATGGTGAGGGACGGGGTCGAACTCTGCCTCGGGGCGCGGATCATCCGGGTGGCCCGGCAGGGGAACGACAAGGTGATCCGGGTGGAGCAGGATGGCAACACCACGGAACTTGCCGTCGACGAAATACTGGTCGGCATCGGCCGGACGCCGAACGTGGACGGACTGAACCTGGAAGCGGCGGGGATCGCCTGCGACCCGAAACAGGGGATCACGGTCAACGAACTGCTCCGGACCACGAATCCGCGCGTCTACGCAGCCGGCGACATCTGCTTCCCCTACAAGTTCACCCACACCGCCGATGCCCTGGCCCGCATCCTGATTGCCAATGCCCTGTTCATGGGGCGGCAGAAGACATCGGCCCTGACCATCCCCTGGTGCACCTACACCGATCCGGAGATCGCCCACGTGGGTATGTACGAACGGGATGCCAGGGGGAAGGGGATCGAGGTGACCACGCTGACCGTGCCGCTGTCCGATGTCGATCGGGCCCTGCTCGACGGGGAAACGCACGGTTTTGCCCGTGTTCACCTGCGCAAGGGTACGGACAGGATTCTCGGCGCCACCATTGTCGCCCGCCACGCCGGGGAGATGATCAACGAGTTCTCGCTGGCCATCACCAACGGCCTGGGGATTTCGGCCATCGGCAGAACCATCCACCCCTACCCGACCCAGGCCGAGGTGATCAAGCGGCTGGCCGATGCCCATAACCGGACGCGGCTGACCCCGTTTGTGAGGAAGGTGCTGGCGGGATGGCTCAAGTGGCAACGGGGGGGCCATGAACGCGAAAATGAGGTTTAGTGCGGACTCTCCCCGGGGGTGAGAGAGGCGGGATGCTGCATCGGCTCTTCGAAACTGACCCGCCCTATTTTCCCGGCCCGAAGCTCTCGCAGAAACGCTTCGGCAGCGCGATGCAGGTCGACCGCCCCACCGGCGGCGAGGCAACCGAGGCGGCGGCCGATCTGTTCGAGAAGGGCGGTGGCGCTGTCAGGCGGTTCGGTGAGCCGGTAACGGCCCATGAGCAGCTCCCGGTAACGCTGCATCATGAAATCGGCGGCAAAGAGCCCCACATCGGTGCAGTCGAAGGCGCCGGCCCCGATGGCGCCGCTGCTCGCCAGCCGATAGGCCGCGACCTGGTCGCTCATGTCGGGCCAGAGCAGTCCCGGCGTGTCGGAGAGGATGATGCCGTTGTGCAGGTCGATCTGCTGCGCGCTGGTAGTGATGGCGGGCTTGTCTCCGACCTTGGCCTTGCACTTCCCCGCCAGGGTATTGATCAGGGTCGACTTGCCGACGTTCGGAATGCCGACGACCATGACCCGGAGCGATCTCCCGGGCTTGCCGCGGTTGGGCGCCAGGCTCCGGCAGAGCTTGGTCAGTTGGTTCACTTCGCGGTACTGTTTCGCCGACAGGGGGAGGGCGCGAATCCCGTTCTGCTCTTCGAACGCGCGGACCCACGCCTTGGTGACGGCAGGGTCGGCGAGGTCGTTCTTGTTCATCACCTTGACACAGGGCTTGTTGCGGCGCAGCTCCTCCAGCAGCTTGTTGGAGCTGGAAGCGGGCAACCGGGCGTCAAGCACCTCGATAACCACGTCGACGTTCCGGATCATCTCGGAAATCTTTAGCGTGGCCTTGCCCATGTGCCCGGGATACCATTCAATCGTCATGTGTGTTTTTCCCCTCTTGCTTCCCGCGTTTGTCCGGATTGAGCATAATAACACAAAAAAGTACCGCCGAGGAATTCCAATCCGCACAAGCCTCAAAATAACCACATTCAGCGTACCTCCCCCCTTTTTCCTATCTATTAACCTGGGAACGGCGTAGTATTAAAAATCGACCTGCCTTCCGAAATCGTTTCTCTTCGTCATTTCGAACCCCCTCCGTTTTCCGGTCATCTCCAGCCACCTCACCATCGAATCCTCTGGAACAGTCCGCACAGTTCCTTTCTGAGCCCTCCCGTCACGTGAAATCCTTCGCCATGGCCGGACGTCCAGACTGCGCAGTGAAGTAGTTGCTGTTAACCCCGTCAGATAAGGAGAGAACATGATTATCAAACCAGGCAAGATAGTGAGCCACACCGTAGCGCATGAATGGGGAGTCGGCAAGGTGGTTGAGGTGACTCACCTCAGGGCAACGATCCAGTTCAGCGATGGCATCATCAGGAAGATCGCCTCCTCCCATTACACGATCCTTCAGCCAGCCGATCCGGCGTCATTCACGCCGATTCCCGACAGCGTCCAGGTGGTGAAGGCCCGGGCAATACCCAAGAGACAGAAAAAAACGAAAGAACCGGCAGTTTGAGCAATGCCGGATAAGGAGCCTACATGGCCTCTCTGGATTTTGAACAGGAAAAAATCGTTTTCAGGAAATTCTACGAAAGCAACCGGAAGCAGTTCGCCGATGCCAGGAACGCCTATATCCGCATCATCAGTTCACTGCTCAAGCGGTTTGACATAGGCGAGGTGACGAAAATCGAAGGCCGGGTCAAGGACCAAGAGGAGTGCATCAGGAAATTTCACCGCAAATACCAGAACAAGCTCGAAGCCGATGAACAACCCTACGAGATCAAGGATTTCATTTCCGACCTGATCGGCATCCGGATCGTCTGCCTCTATGAAGACCAGATCTCCGTGGTGTCGGAGGTGTTGCAACGGCATTTCAGGATCCTCGACGTCACCGACAAGATAGCGGCCATGGAGAGTACCGGGGATTCCTTCGGCTACAAGGGGCTGCACATGGACCTGGCCCTGAACGATGCAATGGCTTCCCTGCCGAAATACCTGCCGTATCTGGACCGTTCCTTCGAGGTGCAGATCAGGTCCTTGATCCAGGATGCCTGGAGCGTGCTGGACCACAAGATCAAATACAAAAAATCGATCCCCATTGATCTCAAGCGCAGGATCACCGTTCTCTCCGCCCTGTTCGAGCTGGCCGACCGGGAATTCAAGGAAATCCGCAACGCCACCACGGAACTGATGCAGCAGGCGACGGTGGCGCCGATCGGCGATTCCCCCGACGACGCCCGTGAGACGGCGGGGCAGGCAGCAGCGGCGACCAGCGCCAAAACCGTCAATGCTTTCAATTTCCTGCGCGTGGCGGGCCATTTCTTCAGGGATTTCGAATTCGAAGACTTCAAGGTCGACAATTTCGTTCAGGACATTCTGAAACTGGACAGCGGTCTTCAAAAATCGAATCTGCATAAATGCCTGAACGAGAACCTGAAAACCATCAGGGATTATCGCGACCATTTCATGGCGGAAAACCCCGACAAGTCCTTCAGCCCCTACACCTCGATCAGGCACTGTCTGTACCTCTACGATCAGGAAGTCTTCGGACGGATTTTATCCAAGGGGACGAGGGAGCGCTTTACCTACTGGTTGAGGGGTAAGTGAAGAATGAAGGCATGAGTTGTGAAAAGTGATTTTACAGCCAGTCGGAAAACAGATGGGCAAACCACTCCTTGATCCTGGCATACACAGACCTTTTCCGCCACCTCTCCCCGAGAATCTGTTCGCAGTCCCGCAGGTCCCTGACGAACATCTGCTCCATCGCATCGGCAAACCGGCGGCTCAGAATGATCGCGTTCACCTCGTCGTTTTTCGAGAAACTCAGGAAGTCCATGTTCGTGGAGCCGACCGTTGACCAGACTCCGTCGATCACCGCGGTTTTCGCATGCAGCACGGCGTTGCGGCGCTCGTACAGCTTGACCCCGGCCTGCAGGAGCTCGGCATAATGGTAGCGTCCGGCAGATAACGCCAGCCAGGAAGAGCTGTGCTGGGGGAGAATGAGCTTTACGTCAGCGCCACGGCCGGCGGCACCGGTCAGGGCCCGAACCATCTGCCGGTCGGGGACGAAGTAGGCATTCGTCAGGTGGACGTACTTGTCGGCAAAGGTGATGGCGGAGACGTACATGATGAACGTGATCCTGTTCATTACTCCCGGGGTGTTGCCGACCACCTTGATCAGCGCGTCTCCCTCATCTTTCAGGGGAGGGAAGTAGTGGCGACCTGTCAGCTTCGCCCCCTTTTCCCGTTGCCAGGTGTCGAGAAAGAGTTTCTGGAACTCGGCCACGGCCGGGCCTTCGATCTGCACGTCCGTGTCACGCCAGGGAATCGCCTCCTCTGTCTCTTTTTTGATGCCGGTGAGTTCGCCCGAATAGACCTCGCTGATGTTGACACCCCCCGAAATGGCGACCTTGCCGTCCACTACCAGGATCTTCCGGTGATCCCGCTGCGTCAGCCGCCATTTGCCGTGGGCCAGCAACGGATTGACCGGGTTGAATTCGATGACCTGAATCCCCCCGTTGCGCAGGCGCTTGAACAACGCGGCGGGGGTGCCCATGCTCCCCACACTGTCATACAGGATATGTACCTGAACCCCCGCGGCCTGTTTCTGCATCAACAGATCGGCAAAACTCTCCCCCGACGCAGGATTTCTGACATCCTCAAAAACGTACGATTCAAGGTTGATATGGTCATGCGCCTGCTCAACCAGCTTGAACATGGCGGCATAGGTGGCCGGTCCGTCAACCAGCAGGGTGACCTTGTTTCCCTTGACGAGCGGGCTCCTGCTCACCGATTCCATGACGGCGATCTGCCGGCCGAGCATGTCCGTCGGATCAGTCTGATGTTTAAGGTGTTCGATGAGGGCACTGCTTTGTTCTGGCGAGAGAAAGCCTTTGGCCGAAGCGATCTGGGGAGGTTCGGGAGGAGTTTGAACTTCTTGCACCACCTTGGACACCTGCGGCGTGGTTGCACAACCGGTACCGGCCGCGGTAAGGGACAACAGCAGAAGACGGTAAAAAAAGTGCCTCATGGGGCTCATGTATGGTTCTCCCGCACTGCAACCGTGATCCCCCCGGAGATGGGGGGGTGACGGTCTTTCCAGCAAGGAACGGCGCTCCATACATAAAACCATACTTTATCTCAAAACGGTGTCAATCTCCCCCGAATTCCGCGGCATGATTTACAAACAGCCCGCCCCGGATAAAATTACTCCAAACCATTCGCCAGGAATACGATCCGTGTGGACTGCACAGGAGGGGAATGACATGCATCGGCTACCGGTTTTGAGACGTCTGTGCGTGCTCAACCGTTGCGTTCATGCCACCGCCGCGCCGCTTCCACATCCCCCATGACGCCACGCACGTCGGCCGGGAGGTTGCTCTGCTCGAAGCGGCCGGTAAGTACGGTCCCCGGACTGAGCTCGCCGCTGGCGTAAAGCTTCCAGATCTCCCTGCCATAGTCGGTGGCCAGAAGTTCGGGCGCGAAACGGCCGAAGTAGGCGGTCATGTTGGCGACGTCCCGTTCGAGCATGCCGGCTGCGTTGTTGTTCCCCGCGGCATCGATGGCCTGGGGCAGGTCGATGATGACCGGCCCGTCGCTGCCGACGAGCACATTGTACTCGGACAGGTCGCCGTGGACGAGCCCGGCGCAGAGCATGCGAACGATCTGCGCGATCAGCGTGCGGTGATATTCCCGTGCCTGCGCCCCAGTCAGCTTTACATCGTTGAGCCTCGGAGCGGTATTGCCCTTATCGTCGGTCACCAGCTCCATCAGCAGCACTCCCCCGACGTAGCTGAAAACCTGCGGCACGCGCACTCCAGCGGCGGCAAGGCGGTGCAGCGCGTCAACCTCGGCATTCTGCCACGCCTCCTCCTGCTCTTTCCGGCCATACCTGGTGTTTTTCGCTATGGCACGCGCCTGGCGACTGTTCCTCACCTTGCGACCTTCCTGGTACCGGGCCTGCTTGCTGAAGCTCCGGTTGTCGGCGTCCTTGTATACCTTGGCGCAGCGGAGCTCTCCCATGGAGCGGACGACGTAGACCTCGGCTTCCTTGCCGCTCAGAAGCTGGCAGACGACCTCGTCGACGAGACCGTTATGGACGAGCATCTCAAATTTCTGCGGAATTTTCATAAACGTTCTCATATCCTGTTCTGGACGCAAGGGAGCCGTTTTCGGCATCTCCCTGGCCGCTTTGGGTTGCTCGTCAGAAATGGTGCGGACTGTTCCCGAGGGGACGAAGAGGGGCGGCAGTTCGGATCGAAGGGGCCGTAAGGGGATATTTTCAGGAGGCAAGCCAATGGCAGACTATACCATAAACAGCGGCCAAAGGATAGCGCATTCCCGAGGCGCCTTGAGTGGCGTCCCTGGCTCGAATCGTTCCTGTTCGCCGTGGCCCTGGCGGTGGGGCTCACCACCGAGCGCCTCCCCGTCATGCTGGCGGTCTTCCATGCCGGGGAGGCGCTCTTCCATACCGGCTGGTTCATCGAGTCCATGGCCACGCAGGTGCTGGTCATCTTCATCATCCGCACCCGCAGGAACCCATTCCGAAGCCGCCCCAACCCCTGGCTCGTCGCCTGCTCGCTGACGGTGGTGGCGGCGGCCGTGCTGCTGCCGTTCACACCTTTTGGCGGTAGAAGGGATGAAGAGGTGGTTCTTCCGCCGAGTGAAACGGCGAGCTAAAAATATTTTTTGTGATATATTTGATGTTCAGGATGGATAGAGAGAGCCTGTTTGTCCGGGGAGTCATCATAATTGACAGGAGGAGAAAATGGTGATCGAGAAACATGTCGGCAAAACGGTTTTACTCAATATCACGGAAGAATTTGCTTCCAACAACGATAGCATTATTCAATCAGGGGTAAAAACAAGACTTTTTTATGCCAAAGTTGTAGATTTCGATAATTATGGATTATGGGTTGAAAACCCGACGTGGGCAGTTTTCCCTAAAGATGGCGGCCCTTCAAAAAGCTATACGATTAATTTTGTCATCCCCTGGCATCAAATTATCTCGATGGCTACATTTCCCGAGAGAGTTTTTGAATCAGGCGAAATTCCCAAAGAGAAAGGAATATCCTTTATCGGTTTTGAGTCGTGACATGATTCTTTTCATGCTTGCAGTAGACGCAATGCAGGAGGAAGCACCCTGCGGCCCGGACCACTGACCTCCTGCGCAAGGTATTCGGCAGGAAGTGAAGATAGAGCGGGACAGAAAAGGAAGAAGCGTATGGAATTTGGGTATGGCGAGGATTGGAACAACAAAATTCATGCAGGAGGTGCAACGATGCAGGCAATCACCGCAAAGAGAGTGCTTATCGTCGTCATGGCCGTATTTTCCCTGAGTTCAATGGTGGGGTGCACCCGTATTCTCGGTATTGAAAAAAGCTCCGCGGCCAGG
Source organism: Geobacteraceae bacterium (assembly GCA_036518435.1). Lineage (GTDB taxonomy): Bacteria > Desulfobacterota > Desulfuromonadia > Geobacterales > Geobacteraceae > JAMPXD01. The sequence goes on along the minus strand of DATDNF010000016.1, from coordinate 2,436 downwards.
AACGGAGATTACTATCCCACGTGCCTGGTGAAGGCCGATCAGGCCCTGGACGAAGCTCGCATGGCAGGCAAGGACAAGGAATGTCCGGATGAATTCAATGCATTGAAAGATACGGTCGACAGGGCCTATAAGGTCCACCTGGGATGCAACACCGAGGGAGCGTGCAAGATGGCTAACGACGCAATCGGCAGGATCAGGGCCCTTTGTCCGGCGAAAGCCGAGACGAAGCCTGCGCCGGAAGCCCCCCTTGAGCCGGTTCCGGCCGCCGAACCGACGCCGGAAACAGCCAAGTACTGCATCACCCTGAACATCCTGTTCGATATCGACAAGGCCGTCATCCGGGATGAATACCGCGACGAAGTCGGCCGGGTGGGCACTTTCATGCAGAAATTCCCCGCCACCACCGCAGTGATCGAGGGACACACCGACGATGTGGGGGCCGACGAGCACAATATGGTCCTCTCCCGGAAGCGGGCCGAGAGCGTGGTGAACTACCTGGTGGACAACTTCGGCATCGACCGTTCCCGCCTCTCCGCCAAGGGATACGGCAAGACCCGGCCGATCGCGGACAACCGCACCGAGGAAGGGAGGCAGAAGAACCGGCGCATCGAGGCGATCATCGACTGCGCGGTGGACATCAAGGGGCTCAAGCCGCTCCCCGACAAGCTCTGCCTGAACCTGAAAGTGCAGTTCGACACCGACAAGGCCGATATCAAGCCGGCGTTCAACGATGAAATTGCCCGGGTCGCGGACTTCATGAAGGAGAACCCGACCGTCACTGCCCTGGTGGAGGGGCACACCGACAACGTGGGCACCGCGGACTACAACATGAAGCTCTCCCAGCGGCGGGCCGAGAGCGTGGTGGACTACCTGGTGGAGAAGTTCGGCATCGAGCGGTCCCGTCTCTCCGCCAAGGGGTACGGCGAGACCCGCCGCATCGCCTATAACACCACACCCGAGGGGCGAGCCCAAAACAGGCGGGTCAACGCGATCCTCGACTGCGTGATCAAGAAGTAACGGGAAGCACCAGGCGAAGAAGGGCGGACGGGACGACGCAACCCCGTACAGAAGGCCAGCACCAGGCAAGTCGAATACCTGGAAGGGCTGAGGGGCATTTTGCCCTCAGCCCTTCCTATCCGAACCAGAGGCCGATGGGCTGAGAATGCATCTGCAGGAGGGGTGACCAAGGCCCGCCCACGGTCGCCCATCTTTTACAAATTGTTTACATTGGCAGCAATGACAGTCGCAGAAATAGTTCTACAATTTAAAGAGCACTTCCCTGAATAAAACGCGGTACGGGAGCGTTCACATGAAGATTCTTCTCGTGTATCCCCACTATCCGGACACCTTCTGGAGCTTTCGGCATGCCCTGAAATTCATCGGCAGGAAGGCAAGCTTCCCCCCGCTGGGGCTTCTGACGGTAGCTGCCATGCTCCCCGGCGAATGGGAAAAGAGGCTCGTCGACATGAACGTCCGCGCGCTCTCCGACGAGGACCTGGCGTGGGCGGACTGCGTCTTTATCAGCGCCATGACCATCCAGCGGCAATCTGCGCGGGAGGTGATCGCCCGCTGCCGGCGACTGGGGGTGAAGACCGTTGCCGGCGGCCCTCTCTTCACCGCCTGCCACGAGGATTTCCCCGATGTTGACCACATGGTGCTGAACGAGGCGGAACTCACCCTTCCCCCGTTCCTGGACGATCTGCTGAGAGGGGAGCCCCGGCATCTCTATACGGACGAACGTCGGGCTGACCTGAGGGAGACTCCCATCCCGCTCTGGGATCTGGCCGATGTCCGCCAATACGCCGCCATGAACATCCAGTATTCGCGGGGGTGTCCCTTCGACTGCGAGTTCTGCGACATCACCGGCCTGTTCGGGCGCACGCCGCGCACCAAGGAGCTCACCCAGCTGATCGCGGAGCTGGAAAGCCTGTATGCAAGGGGGTGGCGCGGGGCGATCTTCTTCGTCGACGACAACTTCATCGGCGACCGGAAGAAGCTGAAACGGGAAGTCCTCCCCGCCATGATCGACTGGATGGAGCGCAAAGGGCGCCCGTTCTACTTTTACACCGAGGCGTCCATCGACCTGGCCGACGACGGCCACCTCATGGAGCTGATGGTCAGGGCGGGGTTCGAGGAGGTCTTTGTCGGCATCGAGACCCCCCACGAGGACGGCCTTGCCGAGAGCGGCAAGGTGCAGAACCGGAACCGCGACCTTCTGGCCTCCGTACGGCGCCTCCAGCAGGCCGGCCTCCAGGTGCACGGAGGGTTCATCGTCGGCTTCGACAGCGATCCCCCCTCGATCTTCGAACGGCAGATCCGCTTCATCCAGGAGAGCGGCATCGTCACGGCGATGGTGGGAGTGCTGTCCGTGCTGCGCGGGACCAAACTCTACCAGCGGCTGTCCCGGGAGGGGCGGCTTCTTTGCGACACCTCGGG
>DATDNF010000015.1:0-42458 GCA_036518435.1 Geobacteraceae bacterium | reverse complement strand
GGAGCGACAGATCCTTCAGGTTGACGTCGAAGGCCATCTCGGCCCCCCTTGCAGCTGGAGGGGAGGGACATCTACATACGGGAAGGGTGCAACAACTGCCATACCCAGACCGTCCGTCCCCTTCTGGCCGACGTGGAGCGGTACGGTGAATACTCCAAGGCGGGGGAGTTCGTCTACGATCAGCCCTTCCTCTGGGGATCGCGCCGCACCGGCCCGGATCTCGCACGGATCGGCGGGAAATATCCCGACGCCTGGCACTACCGGCACATGGCCGATCCGCAGTCCATGGTCCCCCGCTCCAACATGCCGAAATACGCCTTTCTCACTGGTCCCTTCGACACCTCGCTCACCGAACGGAAGATGAAGGCGCTCCATTTTCCTTATACCGGGGCTGACCTCGCGGCGCTCAACGGGAAAACCGAGATGGACGCGCTGGTGGCCTATCTGCAGAAGCTGGGGAGCGACATCCCCTGGCGCAAGGCGGCGCAAGCGGCCGTGGTGGGCGAACTGAAAAACCCGTTCCAGGACTACAAAGCCGTCTTGCCGGAAGGGAAGTCGATCTATGGCAAGGAGTGCGCCCAGTGCCACGGGGCCGACCTCAAGGGGAGCATCGGGCCGTCCCTGGCGGATATCGACAAGCCGGACAACGAAGTCTTCAAGTCCGTCTACAGCGGCATAGCAGCAGGCGGCATGCCCGCCTTCGGCGAGACCCTGGGAAAAGAGAGGGTCTGGAAGGTAGTCACCTATCTCAAGCACCACCAGGAGCGCTGACATGGACCTGGCAAGCGTCTACTATCTCGGCACCACGTTCCTCCTGTTTGGCCTCTTCGCGGGAATTGTGGTCCGGGTCTGCAGTCGAAAGCGGAAGGAGAGGGTGGAGGCCCCGAAGTACCGGATGATGCATGACGAATAAAGATAGTTTTGAGTTGCGAGTTTTGAGTTTCAACCTGAAACCCGAAACTGTCTGAGGAGGGAATGATGTCAGAACAGCAACAACATGACTTCGACGGCATACGGTACCGCATCGAGAGGAAATCCCCCACGGTGTTCAGGGTCCTTTTTTCCGTGCTGGTTCTCTGGGCGGTCTTCTTTATCGCCTACTACCTTTTCAGTGGCTGGAGTTCCGAAGGGGAGTTCGCCCGCAAGCAACAGGCCAAATCGGCGATGCTGGCCAAACAGCCGCCGGGCGGTGATGTGCCGGCAGCAGACGCCCACAGGGAGGGGAAGAAGGAGGATTACATCGCCATGGGGAAACAGTTGTTTGCCGAGCGGTGTATTTCCTGTCACGGTGCCGACGCCAAGGGTGGGATCGGCCCGGACCTGACCCGCAAGGAGTTTAAATACGGGAAGACGGAACAGGCGATTGCCGAGACCATCGCCGGTGGACGTCCCGGCGGCATGCCCTCGTTCCAGAACGATCTCTCCCGCGAAAAGATCGAGGGATTGGTCAAGTACATCCTTTCTCTCTAGCAGTGCATTAACCTATGCCGCAGTCCCGGATCGCACCGAAAAGAAAACTGGTCCAATGGTTCGCCACCCTCCTGCTCCTGGGACTCCCCTTTGTAAGGGTGGGTGGTGAGTCGCTCCTTTGTCTGGATGCGGCATCCCGGACGCTCTTCTTCTTCGGCGCCAGGATCCGGATCGAGGAGTTCTATCTCTTTCTCCTCGCCGTTCTGATTCTCGTTTTCACCTTTCTTTTCGTCACCATGGTGTTCGGGCGGGTCTGGTGCGGCTGGCTCTGCCCCCAGACGACCCTGAGCGACCTGGCCGAATTCATCGACAGGAAGACAGATGCACTATTCCCCGGGAAGCCCCTGGCGGTTGCGGCGAAGCACCTCGGTTACCTGCTTCTTTCCTTTGCCGTCGCGGCAAATCTTGTCTGGTATTTCATTCCTCCCAATGAGTTCTTCCCCCGCCTCCTGGGTGGGAGAATCGGCGCGGTGGCCGGAATAACCCTTGTCTCGACCTTTGTTTTGATTTATGTTGACCTGGTTCTGGTGCGACGCAGTTTCTGCCGGGCGGTCTGTCCCTACGGCCGCATCCAGCTGATGACCATGGACCGTAACACCTTCACCCTGGAGTTCGACCCGCAGCTCAGAGAGCTGTGCCTTCGCTGCGGCGCCTGCGAGAGGGTCTGTCCCATGGGGATCGACATCAAGGGCGGCCTCCAGGTGGAGTGCATCAACTGCGGCCGGTGTCTCGATGCCTGCCGGGAGGTGATGGAGAAACGCGGCCGGCGCGGGCTCATCCGTTATACCTTCGGCAGTGAAGCGGAAGGGGGAGGCCGTCCCATCAACGGCAAGAGCATCCTTTTCGCCGGGATCATCCTTCTTCTCTGCATCGTCATGGGGGTGGGGGTTGCCACCCGAAAAGAAGCGACCATCAAGATCCAGCGGGCAGCGGGCGGAGAGGTGCGGCGGCTTGCCGACGGCGCCCTGGTCAATTTCTTCACCGCCTACATCGAAAACCGGGCCGCTGCCCCTGCCTCGTTCACGCTGACCGTCACGCCCCTCACCGGCAGCAGGGTGGAGCTACTCGGCCAGGCCACGGGCATTCTCCTTCCGGCGAATGCCAACCGGCGGATCGATTTCCTCGTGAAGGTTTCACCCGCCCCTGCTGCGTCCCGGCAACTGCAGCTCAGACTGGTGCGGGAAGGCCGGGTCGTGGCGGTCACCCCCGTAACCCTGCTGGTGAGATAGGGATATAAACATGAAAGAAATGCGTCCAGCGGGAATATCCTGGAAAATTACCCTGGTGGTACTGATCTGCCTGTTCGCGGTCACCACGGCCTTGAGCCTGTTCATCGCGGGCCGCAGGGTCAGCAGGGTGGTGGACTCCGATTATTACCGCCACGGCCTCCATTACGGGGAGACGCATAGCAGTCCGGGTGCCGCCGGAGCGGACTGGAGCATGGCCGCTTCCCTGGCGGGGGACCAACTCCAGGTTAAGGTGCGGGACGGCAATGGCGCGCCGGTGACGGGCGGGCAGGTGACGTGCGACCTGGAGCTTGGCTGTGCGGGCGAGAAGAGGTTGTCTCTTAGTCTTGTCGAAGCTGGCCCGGGTGTTTACCGCACCTCTTGTCCGGAAGCTCTCCGCGGCGAGGGACGCGGCACCATGCGCTGCACCAGAGGGGATACCGCCATCAGCGGGAAACTGGTGGTCCTCCAGTGACGGAGAGTCCGAAGGCATGCTTTCACTGCGGGGGCGATATACCGGCAGGGACGGACGTGCGGGAGTGCCGTGACGGGGAGTTCCTTGCGTTCTGCTGTCGGGGCTGTCACGGCGCCTACCTTCTCATCAGCGGGGCAGGGCTCGATGCTTTCTACCGTCGGCGGGAGCGGCGGGGGGAGGGGATGGGCGCAGACGCGTTTCAGCCCGCCTACAGCGACTCCCGGCTCTCCCGTTTTGTCTACCCGTACGGCGAGCTGAGCGCAATAGATGTCATCATCGACGGCATCCGTTGCGCTACCTGCATCTGGCTCAATGAGAAGATGATCGGGAAGCTGCGCGGCGTGCGGGATGTCCGGGTGAACTATGCCACCAACCGGGGCCGGGTCGTTTTCGACGCCGGGGAGACGACACCGGCGGCGATCTTCACCCGGATCGGGGAACTCGGCTACGTTCCCCGCCCCTATACGTGCTCGGCGGCCGAGGAGAGCGCCAACCGGGAGAGGAAGGACCTGCTGGTCCGGTTCGGCACCGCTTTTTTCCTGACCATGCAGCTCATGGCCTACTCCTTTGCCCTCTATGCCGGCTATTTCCAGGGCATCACCCCGGAGATGAAGCGTTCCATGCAGCTCTTTTCCTGCCTGGTCACCACGCCGGTGGTTTTTTATGCGGGGTGGCCGTTTCTGCGCGGTGGCTGGCGGGGGATCGCGAACAGGGCGCCCAACATGGAGCTTCTCGTCGCCACCGGCGCCCTGTCGTCCTACGGTTACAGTATATACGCCGCGCTGACGGGGGGAGAGGTCTACTTCGAGACGGCTGCCATGATAGTTACCCTGATCCTGGCGGGACGGCTTCTGGAGAATGCCGCAAAGAGGCGCGCCTCGGGGGGGATCGAGCGGCTGATGGGACTCACGGCCGGCGAGGCGAAGCGATTCGTCGGAGACAGACTGGTGAGCGTCGCCGTGGCTGAGCTCGGGTCCGGAGATCTGGTGCTGGTCAGCCCCGGGGAGCGTTTCCCGACGGACGGCCGGGTCTGGGAAGGGACGACCGATGTGGACGAATCGCCGGCGACCGGCGAACCGTTGCCGGTCGTCAAGGGTGCCGGAGAGCCGGTGATTGCCGGAAGCATCAACCTCACCGGCTCGGTCCGTGTCGTCTGCACCCATCCGGCGGCCGACAGCTTCATTGCCCGGGTTGCCAGGCTCGTGGAAGAGGCCCAGAGCCGGCGGGCACCGATCCAGGGGGTGGCGGACCGGACCGCCGCCTTCTTCGTCCCCGCAGTTCTCTTCCTGGCGCTGGCTACCTTTGTCTGGCGGTATTTCTCTCTTGGTCTGACCGGAGAGGCACTGATGACCGCCCTGGCGGTGGTGGTGATCGCCTGCCCCTGCGCGCTCGGACTTGCGACGCCGACGGCGATCCTTGCCGGAACCGGAGCTGCTGCGGCGGCGGGGGTGATCTTCAGGGGTGGGGACATTCTGGAGCTGCTGGGCAGGGTGAGCGTGGCGGCGTTTGACAAGACCGGCACCGTCACCTGCGGCGCACCGGAGGTGACGGCGGTCCGCACGGTTTCCGGCTTCGACGCAGAGGAGATAATCGCTCTGGCGGCCGCCGTGGAGAGCGGCGCCCGCCATCCCATCGGCCGTGCCGTTTGCGGCCATGCGGAGAGTCGTGGCATTACCTATCCGGTGGGGGAAGCACTGAGAACGGTCCCGGGCGGCGGGGTGACCGGCAGGGTCGGCAGCAGGGAGGTGGCGGTGGGAAGTTCCCGATTCCTTGCCAGCCTTGGAGTGACGGGGCTTCCCGATCAGTCTGACCTTTTCCCCGGTGAAACGACAGTGTCGGTGGCCTGTGCCGGCCGGTATGTCGGCGCAATTGCCGTGCAGGACCGGCTGCGGGAAGAGGCCCCGAAGCTGATCTCCTACTTTCGGAAGAACGGGGTACGGAGCGCACTGTTGAGCGGTGACCGCGGCGAGACGGTCCGATTGATCGCCGAACGTCTCGTGATCGCCGACGGCGTTGGCGAACTCTCCCCCGCGGACAAGGCCCGGGTCATCGAAGACCTGCGCGGCAAGGGGGAAACCGTCCTGATGGTGGGGGACGGGATCAACGATGCGCCGGCGCTCTCTGCCGCCGATGTGGGGTGCGCCGTTGCCGGCGGGACCGACATCGCCCTGGAAAGCTCCGACCTGGTGCTGGCCAGGCCCGACCTGGAGCGGCTCGCCTTCGCCCACCGGATCGCCCGGAGGACCATGGCGGTTATCCGGCAAAACCTCGGATGGGCGTTCGTCTACAACCTGGTCGGCATCCCCCTTGCCATGACCGGCCGGCTCACGCCGGTTTACGCTGCGGCGGCCATGGCCCTGAGCTCGCTCTGTGTCGTCATGAATTCGTTGCGTTTATCAAGGGTCAGGCATGGATAGTTCGCTCATCACTTTAATAATTCTGTCGCTCTTTCTCGGTTGCGGCTGCTGGCTCGTCTTCCTCTGGGGAGTGAAGAAGGGGGAATTCGACGATATCGAGCGACCCAAGCACCGGATGCTGGATGACGATGATGAATAGTTTTGAGTTTTGAGTTCTTAGTTTTGAGTTAAAGACATAGATCGAATTTGGTGATAATAGACTATTGGAAATGCACGAAAGGGCCGAATAATCGTATGTTTGATGTTCATGCAACTCAAAACTCAAAACTCAAAACTAAGAACTGGTTCCATAATGACTGAGATATGGCTCGCCTTCATTGCCGGCCTGGTCGGCAGCCCCCATTGTCTCGGCATGTGCGGCGGGATCGTCGCCGCCCTTTCCATGACGAACCGTCTCGGCCCCCCCCGTTCACGGGTCCTGTCCCAGGTCTTTTACAATCTGGGCCGCATCACTACCTATACCATCCTCGGAGCCGCGGCAGGCATGATCGGTTCTTCTCTCGATCTTCTGGCGGTACGTTCCGTGTCCTTCTGGTTTTTTTGCGGGGCCAATCTCTTTGTCATCGTCGTCGGCCTCGTGTCGGCTTTTGGCGGGGGATGGCTCAACCTCTACTCCATGGAGAGCGCTGCCGGTCAACTCCTCGTCAGGCCGCTGCGGCGGGCAATCTCCGGCACTTCCCCACTGTCCGGCTTCCCCCTGGGGATGCTGCTCGGTTTCCTTCCGTGCGGGCTCGTCTACGGCCCCCTCATGGTCGCGGCAGGGAGCGGCAGCCCGCTGCTGGGTGGCGCGATAATGGCCGCCCTCGGCATCGGCACCATGCCGGTCCTGTTCGTGCTGGGCTCGGCATCCACCGCGGTTTCCGGCGCAATGCGCGACATATTGTTCAGGTGCGCAGGAGCCATTGTGGCGCTGATGGGTATGGTGGGGCTGTGGCGGGTTCTGGCGAAGATGGGGTATCTCCCCCGGTTTCCGCTGCTGTGAGATAATTTCCCCCTCTCCCCAACCCTCTCCCACCAGGGGAGAGGGAGTTAAGGATTCCCCCTCCCTTGATGGGAGGGGGCGAGGGGGAGGGTGAAATTGCTTATTTTTCAGATTCTTGCTACTTCAAAAAACACTGGGGGTCCTCCGCGAGGTAATCGTCGCACCCGTTGGCCTGCGCGTAGGCATAGGCAACCCCCCGGCACCCCCGGCATCCGCTCCATCTCTCGCACGTTGCGCATTTCCCGCCGTAGAGGCTCTTTTCCCTCAGCCGTGCCAGGACTTCAGAGGTGGCCCACACCTCGCGCAGTGCGTCCTGCCGCACGTTGCCGATGGGGATGGGGAGCCTTCGGCAGGGGACGATGGTGCCGTCAGCCAGGATGGTCAGCCCCGACACCCCGGCAGCGCATCCGCCATACGGCGTGCACCCCGCATCTCCGGCGGGTTCCGCCGCCATCTGGGCGGCGACAGGGTCGCCGGACACGATCTGCAGGCCAGGGACGGGGGTTGTGAACAGTTCTTCGTACAGGTCGTGCACCTCCCGGGTGGTGAGCATGTCGGAGAGCATATCCGCGCCGCGTCCTGCCGGGACGAGCCGCGCCAGGCCGAACCGCTGCACCCCCAGAGAAGCGGCGAGCGCCGTCATGTCGCCCGTGGCGTGCATGTTGAGCCGCGACAGGGTAGCATTCAGCGTGACCGGGAGCCCTGCACGGAGGAGGTGCCTGACCCCGGTGACCGTGGCAGCGAAACTTCCGCTCCCCCTGATCGAATCGTGGATCGCCTCCGGTCCCTCCAGGCTGACCTGGACCCCCGCCACTCCCAGTTCCTTCAGCCGTGCCGCACTCTTCCCGTCGATGAGGGTCCCGTTGGAAAGCACGAACAGGTCATAGTGGTACGGTGCGAATGCTTCCAGGATGGTGAAGAAGTCGGGGCGCAGAAGCGGCTCGCCGCCGGTGAGGTTGAAGCTCGGGGAGAAGGAGATCCCGTGGCTGTTCTGCCATGCTGCCAGCATCTCGGCGATCTCGTCAATCACCTCCCTTATCTCGTTCAGGGAGAGTTCCCGCTCACGGTTGCCCGACTGGTAGCAGTGCCGGCAGTTCAGGTTGCATCGTTCGGTGAGGTGCCACTGGATGAGAAAATCGAAGTCACTGGATATTGACATGTTTGCCTGCCTGAGGGGATAAAGGGGCGGGCAGGTCGGAGTCGCGTTTTTCATGGCTTCCGACCTGCTCGCCATCGTTTCCTAGCTGCCGACCGGCAGCTTTCAGCTTCCGCTTTTTCAGCTCTTTCATTTCAGACATGACGTGGCGGCACTGGTTTCCGCGGCCTTCCTGATCGTCGACCAGAAGGCGGCTTCCTTCAGCTGCGCCTCACTGCTGAGCGGTTTTTTCATCCGGTTCACCTCCTTTCCGCGCGGTATGCGGGAGACCCACCTCCCTATCGATAATAACAATGATAAAACTTAATTAAATTGGTATTATCAATAACTTCATTGTAGTGGCATTTTTTTTCTTGTCAAGGACATGTTCCTGCCGTTGTTCTTCACCTCGCGGAAGGGGTTGCATTATCCGCAGTTTTCCGGTACGTTCGCAGCAATACCATTGACGGAGGTCTTGCGACAGATGAGCAACGAAGGCACCAAGATTATCTACACCATGATGCGGGTTTCCAAGTATTACGACAAGAAGCCGGTCATCAAGGATATTTCCCTCTCCTACTTCTACGGCGCCAAGATCGGCGTTCTCGGGCTGAACGGCTCGGGGAAGAGTTCGCTTCTCCGGATCATGGCGGGGGTGGACAAGGAGTTTAACGGCCAGGCGGTCCTCTCCCCCGGCTACACGGTCGGCTTTCTGGAGCAGGAGCCGCACCTGGACGAGGCGAAGACGGTGCGTGAGATCGTCGAGGAGGGGGTAGCCGAGACCGTGGCGCTTCTCGCGGAGTTCAACGAGATTACCGCCCGGTTCGCCGACCCGGATGCCGATTTCGACGCCCTCCTGGCCCGGCAGGGTGAGGTGCAGGAGCGGCTCGACCACCTGGACGCATGGGACCTGGATAGCCGTTTGGAGATGGCAATGGATGCCCTGCGCTGTCCCCCCGGCGATGCCTCCGTCAAGGTCCTTTCCGGCGGGGAACGGCGACGGGTGGCGCTCTGCCGGCTGCTTCTGCAGAAGCCGGACATCCTGCTCCTCGACGAGCCGACCAACCACCTGGACGCTGAGACGGTTGCCTGGCTGGAACACCACCTGCAGGGCTATCCCGGCACGGTAATCGCCGTCACCCATGACCGCTATTTCCTCGACAACGTCGCCGGGTGGATACTCGAACTCGACAGGGGTGAGGGGATTCCGTGGAAGGGGAACTACTCCTCGTGGCTCGATCAGAAGGAGAAGCGTCTGGAGGCCGAGGAGAAGCAGGAGAGCGAACGGCGCAAAACCCTGCAGCGCGAGCTGGAGTGGATCAGCATGTCCCCGAAGGGACGCCACGCCAAGGCGAAGGCGCGCATCACCTCCTACGAGCAGCTCCTCTCCCAGGAGAGCGAGCGGCACGCCAGGGACCTGGAGATATATATCCCGCCCGGACCGCGGCTGGGAGGCATCGTCATCGAGGCAGACGGCGTTGCCAAGGCCTACGACGAGCGGCTCCTCTTCGAGGGGCTCTCATTCCGCCTCCCTCCCGGCGGGATCGTCGGCGTCATCGGCCCGAACGGCGCGGGGAAGACCACCCTGTTCCGGATGATCACCGGCCAGGAACAACCCGACTCGGGAACGTTCCGGATCGGCGACACGGTCAAGCTCGCCTACGTCGACCAGAGCCGCGCCGCGCTCGATCCGGACAAGAGCATCTGGGAGGTGGTCTCCGACGGCCAGGACGTCATCCAACTCGGCAGGCAGTCGGTCAACTCCCGCGCCTACGTGTCCCGCTTCAACTTTTCCGGCTCGGACCAGCAGAAAAAGGTGGGGATGCTCTCCGGGGGGGAACGGAACCGGGTTCACCTGGCGCGGATGCTGAAGGAGGGGGGAAACGTCATTCTCCTGGACGAACCGACCAACGATCTGGACGTGAACACTATGCGCGCCCTGGAGGAGGCCCTGGAGAACTTTGCCGGCTGCGCCGTGGTGATCAGCCACGACCGCTGGTTCCTCGACCGGATCGCCACCCATATCCTCGCCTTCGAAGGGGAGAGCAAGGTGGTCTGGTTCGATGGCAACTACTCCGAGTACGAGGCGGACCGGAAGGCGCGTCTGGGGGCCGCTGCGGACCAGCCGCACCGGATCAAGTACCGCCAGCTGACGCGCTAGCGGTTTGTTGCAACGGACAAAAAAATAGGCCTGCCAATCGGCGGCCTATTTTTTTGTGTCCCACTGCCCGGATACTCTCAGTTTTCGTGTCTCTGTGGTAAAATATGCAGTGACAGCAATCGTATCGATCTGCCTCGCATGTTCACGAATAGTGCCCCCAGATCATCAATGCGATGTAGAGCATGATCCCGCCGACGCTGCAGACCAGGAACAACGGCCTTTTCAGGGGGTGTTTCTCTTTCCCCCGGTCGAGAAAGGGGAGGAGTGCCAGAAAGGTCAGGGCCGTCCCCTGCGCCATGAGGCCGGTGAATGTGCCGGGAAAAAGCTTCAGAAACTGGCAGTTGGCAAGAATGTACCACGGAGGCCTGATATGTGCCGGAGGGTGCGCCACGTCGGCCGGGACGAAGGCGTCCGGCGGCAGGAACAGGGAAGGCGCGATGAAGACCGCTGCGAAGAACACCGCCAGGTAGACGAATATGGCGGCCAGGTCCCGCAGGAGATAGTGGGGGTAAAACGGGATGCCGTCCGGATGGTCCGCATGGCGGAATTTGTCCCGCGGCCAGGGGTTCTTCGTGTCCGCGAGGCCGAAGGGAGGGGTGGAGATGCCGATCCTCTCCAGGAAGAAGAGGTGCGCTGCCAGGATGCAGACGAACGTAGTCGGCAGGAGCGCCACGTGCAGGGCGAAGAAGTGTCTGAGCGTGGGAGGGCCGACCGGTTTCCCCCCGCGGATGAACTCCAGGATGAAATCGCCGAGGTACGGGATGGTGCCAATGCTGCCGGTGACGAGGGTCGTGGCCCAGAAAGAGAGATGGCTCCAGGGGAGGAGGTTGCCTGCGAGGGAGGTGGCGAGGACGAGGATGAAGAGGGTGAGGCCGGAGAGCCAGTTGAGCTCCCGCGGGCTCTTGTAGCTCCCCATGAAGAGGACCGAGAGCAGGTGGCAGAACAGGACGATGACCATCATGCTGGAGCCGGCCGCGTGGCAGGTCCGGAGCAGCCAGCCGAAGGGGACCTCGTTCATGATGCGGGTGATGCTCCCGAACGCCTTGTCGGCATCCGGCACGTAGGAGAAGAGCAGGAGTATGCCGGTGATGACCTGGAGGCCGAAGATGACGAGGAGGATGCTCCCCATGGAGTACCAGGCGTTGATGTTTCGCGGCAGGAGGTATCCGGTCAGCTGCGTCGCGGCGATCTCGTCGATGCCGAGCCGAACTTCGAACCAGTCGTGCACTTTCTTCATGAGGGACATGCGACCTCCTGGCAAACGGCCTCGTGAATGGTTTGACAGCCGGCAAGTGCCTGCTATGATTGTAACACAGGAACGAGCTTTTTCCTGACCGCCATTTTTCCGGTCTTTCCCTGGTGAACTGCATGAAAAAACCGTGGCTCATTGCCGGGCTGGTTGTCGCGGCGGTCGCAGTGATCGCCGGCCTGGCGTTGATGTACATCCTTCCGCTGGATCTTCGGGACCGCTCTCCGATCCAGCCGATCGCCTTCAGCCATAAGGTGCATGCCGGCGACAACGGCATTCATTGCCTCTTTTGTCACCGCTACGCTGCGAAGTCGCCGGTCGCCGGCATTCCGGCAGTGGCGGACTGCCGGGCCTGCCATCAGTTCATCTCCCGCGAGGCCCCGGAAATCAAGAAGCTGATGGGGTACTGGGATAAACGGGAGCCCATCCCCTGGGTCAGGGTCCACAGACTGCCGGATCACGTCTATTTCCCCCACATGATGCACATACGCGCCGGACTCGTCTGCGCCACCTGTCACGGCGAGGTGGCTGCCATGGAACGGATCGCCCGTCCGGTCAAACTCAAGATGGGGTGGTGCCTGAACTGTCATCGACAGCACAAAGCCAGCATCGACTGCTGGACGTGTCATAAATGAGGACGCCCGAATGAAGCGGAGAACCTTCTTGCAGCTTACCGGAATGACGGCCGCCGGCGCCGCGCTTTCGGGGTGCCAGTCGGGAAACGAGAAACTGATCCCCTACCTGGTCCCGCCCGATGAGGGGGTAACTCCCGGCAAAGCCGAATATTATGCCAGTTCCTGCCGGTCCTGCCCGGCCGGCTGCGGCATCCTGGTCCGGGTGTCCGAGGGGCGGGCCAAGAAAATCGAGGGGAATCCCACCCACCCCGTCAACAAGGGAAAACTCTGCGCCATGGGGCAAGCCGTGCTGCAGGAGCTTTACCACCCCGACCGGGTGCCGCAGCCGCTCAAGCGGAGCGGGCCGCGCGGTTCGGGAGCGTTCACGCGGATCACCTGGGAAGAGGCGCTGGAGCTGCTCGCCGGCCAGCTCAGGACCTTGCAGCGGGAAAAGGCAACCGACCGTCTCGCTCTGGTGACGCCGCAGCTGAGCGGCACCCTGGCGGAACTGACAACACTCTTCATGCATGCCTTCGGCTCTTCCCATCACCTCTCCTTCGACCTGCTCGGCCCCGACTGGCTGCGCACGGCCACCCGCCGGAGTTTCGGCCAGCCGGGCCTTCCCTGGTACGACGTGGCCGAGACCCGATACCTGCTCAGCTTCGGCGCCGATTTCGTGGAGCATCACCTGTCGCCCGTCCAGTACGGCTACGCCTTCGGCCGGATGCGCCAGGGACGGGATACGGTCCGCGGCCATTTCACCTACGTCGGCGGCAGGATGTCGCTGACCGGCGCCTCGGCCGACCGCTGGATGCCGGCCCGGCCGGGAAGCGAAGGAATACTGGCCCTGGGACTGGCCCGGCTGATCCTGGCCGAGTCCCTTTTCGACGCAGGTTCCCTTGCGGCGAACGGGCTCCGGGCGGAGGAACTGCTGCACAGCCTGGCAGCGTACGATCTTTCCCGGGTGGCGGGGGAAACCGGCCTGGCGGAGCGGACAATAGCCGAGGTGGCGCGGGAGTTCGCCACAACGCGCCCTGCGCTGGCAATGGCAGGGGAGACGGTCGCCTTCCAGACTAACGGCCCGGATGCGGTCCGCGCCGTACAGCTGCTGAACCTGCTGATGGGGAACCTGAACCGGCCCGGCGGGGTCTATCCGGACGGCGGATCGCGCGTGGGCCCGGAAAACTCCTTTGCCGAGCTCCTTTCCCTGGTCGCGGCGATGCGCGGCGATCGCATCCGGGTGGCCATGATCCACGGTGACCCGGTCCATGCCATTCCCCCGGCCACCGGTTTCCAGGAGTCCCTGGCCCGGGTGCCGTTCGTCGTCAGCTTCTCCACACTGATGGACGACGCCGCCCTCCAGGCCGACCTGATCCTGCCGGATCACGCCGCCCTGGAGAGCTGGGGTGAAGTGGTCCCGCTTGCCGGCACCCAGCACAGGGTGATCGGGCTGATGCAGCCGGTGGTGACGCCGCTCTTCGATACCCGCCAGTTCCCCGAAGTGCTGATGGCTGTGGCCGGCAAATTGGGCGGGAGGACGGCGGCGGCGTTCCCCCAGCAATCGTACCTGGAGATGCTGAAAGGGGCGATGGAAAAACAGGTTGGTCATAAGGGAATGGATTTCGAGGCGGTGTGGGTGGACCTGCTCCGGCAGGGGGGGCTCTTCGAGACCCGCCACGACCAGGAGAAGGACTATCGCCGGGCTCCCGGCTCACCCCTCCCCATCCCGGCGGAACCCCGGTTTGCCGGGGATGAGAAGCGGTTCCCGCTGCATCTGCTGGTATACCCCTCCACCGCTTTTTATGACGGCAGAGGAGCTCCGCACCCCTGGCTGCAGCAGCTCCCCGACCCGATGACTACCGTGGTCTGGGGGAGTTGGGTCGAGATCAACCCTCGCACTGCCGCAGAGCTGGGGATCGGCTCCGGCGACCTGGTGGAGGTAACCTCCTCCCAAGGCGCTCTGCGATTCCCGGCCGTTATCTACCCCGGCATCCGCCCCGACATGGTGGCGATCCCTCTCGGGCAGGGGCACCGGGGGGGTGGGCGCTATGCAAAGGAAAGGGGAGCTAATCCCCTCGCGCTGCTGGCGCTGATAACTGACGGAACGGAGCACCAGCCGGCCTGGCATGCCACGCGGGTGCGGGTAAGCCGGATCTCGGAGAAGGGGGAACTGGTGACGGCCGGACACCCGCAAGGGAGCTACCGGAGCGAGCTGATCGAGATTTAACGGAGAACCCCTCCCAGCCTCCCCTTAAAAGGGGAGGAGAATGTTCCCCCTCTTGAGATACGAGGGGGGCAGGGGGAGTTATGATATCAGAACGCAGTTTATAGGCAAAATCATGGAAAAACAAACGAGCCCGTATAAATGGGGAATGGTCATCGATCTCGACCGCTGCACCGGCTGCGGCGCCTGTGTGGTCGCCTGCCAGGCGGAGAACAATGTGGGGATCTGCGACAAGAAGGAGATCAGTGAGGGGCGCAACATGCACTGGCTGCGCATCGAGCGCTTCTGGGTGGGGGAGTACCCGGACGTGCGGGTCCGCTTCCTGCCGGTGCTCTGCCAGCACTGCCACGACGCCCCCTGCGAGCCGGTCTGCCCGGTCTACGCCAGCTACCACAACCCCGACGGCCTGAACGGCCAGGTCTACAACCGCTGCATCGGCACCCGTTACTGCGGCAATAACTGCCCCTACGCCGTGCGCGTCTTCAACTTCTACAACCACGAATGGCCGAAACCGCTGGACAACCAGCTCAGCCCCGACCTGACCGTACGTAGTCGCGGGGTGATGGAAAAATGCACCTTCTGCGTCCAGCGCATCCGCCGCGCCAAGGAAGATGCCAAGGGGGAGGGACGCCTGGTCCGCGATGGCGAGGTGCAGCCGGCCTGCGCCCAGACCTGTCCGGCCGAGGCCCTGGTCTTCGGCAACCTGGCCGACCCGCACAGCCGGGTGGCGCGGCTCTCCCGCAGCCCACGGCGTTTCCGCCTCCTGGAGCATCTGGGCACCCACCCCTCGGTCTATTATCTCAAGGGAGGAGGACGCGAGCATGTCTGAGCACCCCGGCAGCTCAGCCAAGAGCGCCTTACAGCTGAACGACGAGCTCCTCTCCTCGCTCCGCCCTCCGAGCCTGCGCTGGTACGGACTCGCCTTCTTCCTCGGGGCCGTGGTGGCCTGGGGCCTGTATGCCTTCACCTATATGGTGACGACCGACATGAGCTGTACCGGCCTGGACCGTCCAGTCATGTGGGGGATCTACATCGTCAACTTCGTCTTCTGGGTCGGGCTTTCCCATTCGGGGACCATGGTCTCATCCATCCTGCGCCTCTCCCAGGCCAACTGGCGCCGGCCGATCCTGCGCGCCGCCGAGGCCATGACCGTCTTTACCATCACGGTAGCCGGTCTCTTCCCGCTGATCCACCTGGGACGCAACTGGGTCTTCTTCTACCTGATTCCCTACCCCAACCAGCGCGGACTGTGGCCTAATTTCCGCTCGCCGCTCCTGTGGGATGCGACGGCGATCACAACCTACATCATCGGCAGCAGTCTCTTTCTCTACCTCGGAATGCTCCCCGACCTCGCCGTGGCCCGCGACCGCTCGCGGGGCTGGCGGCGTAAACTGTACACCATCCTGGCCATGGGATGGCGGGGAACGGCTCGGGAATGGGTGATCTACCACAAGGCCTCTACCCTGATGGCGGCGCTGATCATCCCGGTGGCCGTCTCGGTGCACTCCATCGTTGCCTGGGACTTCGCCGTCACCGTGGTACCCGGCTGGCACAGCACCATCTTCCCTCCGTACTTCGTCATCGGCGCCATTCATTCCGGAGTGGCCGCCGTCATCACCCTGATGATCATCATCCGCCGCGCCTTCCACCTGGAGGAGTACCTGACCCCCCTTCACTTCGACAACATGGGGAAACTCCTGCTGGTCATCGCGCTCCTCTGGTCCTATGCCTATTTCGTCGAGGTCCAGACCACCTGGTATGCCCATGAGCCGATCGAGTGGGAGGTCTTCAGCTTCATGGCGGGCAACTACACTCCGGCGTTGCTCCTGATGCTCTTCGGCAATTCGGTGCTGCCGATCACCGCCCTCTGCTTCAAACGGCTGCGCCGCTCCATCGGAGCCATGCTGGTGATTTCCCTGCTGGTCAATGTCGGCATGTTCATCGAGCGCTTCCTGATTATCGTGCCGTCGCTTTCCCACAAGAACATGCCCTTCGTCTGGGGCACATACCGCCCGACGTGGGTGGAGCTTTCCGTCACCGCGGGAGCATTTGCCGGTTTCGCCCTGCTCTACACCCTCTTCGCCAAGTGTTTCCCGATAGTGGCGGTGACCGACGTGCGGGAGCTCGACGTCCGCGAGGCCAGCGTCCCGTTCGGACGGACCAAGGTACCGTCTGTCGTGGGAAAGGAGTAGCGGCATGGAAACCCTCGGGATCTTCAGCGACGTTGAGAGCGCGGCCAGGGCGGTGGAATGCCTTGTTAGGGCAGGGTTCGCCGAGGCGCAGATCACCTCGCTCACTTCCGTTCCCTATCCAGACGGCGTGCTGGTGAAGACCGGCCGGCGCTCCTGGTTTCGCTGGCTGACCCTGGCCGGCGGCATCGCCGGTGCTGGCGCCGGCTTTCTCCTGGCAGCAGGCACTGCCTGGCTTTACCCGGTTCAGACCGGAGACAAGCCGATCATCGCCTATTTCCCGGCCGGCATCGTCACCTACGAACTCACCATGCTCTTTGCCATTGTCAGCACCGTAGCGGGGATGTTCCTGGAAATGAGGCTTCCTCCCTGGGGAAAACGCCCTTACGACCCGGCCGTCGCCGAGGGGTGCATCGGCATCAGCGTTTCCATCCATGCCGGAGGGGAGACCGTGACCTGCGGCAGAGACATGCAGCCGGACGAGTGCATCGGCGGCATCGCTTCTCTTCCCGTCGAAGGGCAAAAAAGCCGGGCGGAGGAGATCATGCGGGAGGCTGGCGCCCTGCGGGTCATCGCGGAGGGGCAGTCATGAAACGTATCGCGCAATTGGCCGTTCTGGCCGTCTCACCCTTGCTGGTGGCCGCGCTCTGGATGGACGAGCAACCATCCTACAAGGCATACAAGGCGCCGGTCCTCTCCCCGCCAGCAGACAGCGTGCCGGTTTCCGGCAAGGAAATCGTCTCGCGGGAGTCCGAGCTGCACAATCCCGTTGCTCCGACCGCAGCATCCGTGGCGCAGGGGAAAATGCTCTTCGAGATTAATTGCGCCATGTGCCACGGGCATACCTCGGTGCAGCGCGGGCCGGTCGGACAAAAGCTCAAACCGCCGCCGCCCGGCCTTGCGCCGGAGATGGTGCAGGGACTGAGAGACTCGGATATCTTCAAGGCCATCACCTTCGGCTTCGGCCGCATGCCTCCCTTCCGCGAAAGGCTCATGTCTCCTGAGCGATGGGATTTGGTAAATTTCCTCAGATCTCGTAAATAAAAAGGGCCGGCATACTCGCCGGCCCTCTGCTGGACTCTCTGGAAAAGTTGCCCGTGCTGCTCATTTCTCTTTCTTGTAAGATTTGTGCAGCAGCAGCGCCACCACCCCCCCGATCAGCAGCAGCGCCACCACCACCCCTCCCCAGAGCTTGCGGCGTTTCAGCTCCGCATCGATAACTGCAAGCCGGCCGCGAATCTTCAGGAGGTCCCCCTGGAATCCGGCGGTCTGGTTGCGCACCCTCTCCACATCGACGTTGTGAAACAGGCGGTGGAACCGGTTACGCAGGGCGAAGAGCTCGTCATCCATGTCTTTGGTGACGATGCCGGTCCGGTGCAGCGCCGTCAGCGACTGTGTGAGCTCGGCGATATTGCGGTCGGTATCGAGTACCGCCGATTTGATCTCCTCGGCCCGGCCGTAGTCGTGGCAGCGGGTGCAGTCCTTGCGGTTGATCAGGTCTGGAGCCGCCTTTTGAACGGCATGGTTGCCGTGGCAGGTGACGCAGTGCGGGCCTCCACGGCCGAGCGCCCGACCATGGGCGCTGGCAAGGTAGTCCTCCTTGACCCCGACGTGGCACCGGCCGCAGAAACCGGGGATCGATCCCTCCTTCGGCGCGCCGAGAAAGCCACGCGCGGGATTCATCGCCATGGCCATGTCGGTAGGATCGCCGCCATGGCAGTCGTGACAGGAGATGCCGTTGGCGGCATGAATGCTCTTTCGCCACGCGGCTACCGGCGCACCGAGGCGTCCTGTCTGCGCACCGTGGCACTGGATGCAGACGGTTTCACCCTCGGGCGATACGGCTCCGGCCCCGGCAGCCAGTACCAATAGCAGTGCCAGTAGCACGGAGATGAACAGGAAACGGGGTGCTGTTCGCAGACAGTACGTTTTCATGAGAAATGCCCCCATACGGAAATGGCTACGAAGAGGGCGATCCCGAGTATGTAGGCGGTTACGAACAGAGGGCGCCGGGCCGGTCTCCGCTCGGGAGAGCGGTCGAGAAACGGGAGGAGCAGCAGCAGGGTCACCGCCGTTCCCTGCACCGCCAGTCCGAGGAACTCGCTGGGGAAGATCTTGAGTGTCTGGTAGGCCCAGAGGAAGTACCATTCCGGCTTGATCCCCGCTGGGGTGACGAAGGGGTCGGCCGGCTCGAAGGCGGCGGGCGGGAAAAAGAGCCCCGGCGCGAAGAAGACCACCCACAGTTCCAGGGCAAGAAAGAAGGCGATTATCGCGGCGTCCTTGGTTACGTAATGGGGGAAGAAGGGTATGCCGCCGGGGTGCTCCTCGTGGCGGAACGCGGCCAGTGGCTCCATGGGCCGCCAGTCGGGGCCGAAGGGGGGACGGGAGATCCCCACCCGGCGCACGCAAAACAGGTGGAAGAGGACCAGCAGACCGAGGAGCAGGGGAAAGCCCATGACGTGCAGGGCGAAGAACCTGCCCAAGGTCGGCTGCCCGACCATGGCTCCGCCGCGCAGGAAACGGACCACGAAGTCTCCGATCAGGGGGAGTTCCCGCGAGCTGCTGGTGGCCACCGTGGTCGCCCAGAAGGAGAGCTGGCTCCAGGGAAGGAGGTAGCCGGTCAGGCACATCCCCAACGACAGCAGTAGCAGCAGGAATCCCGCCAGCCAGGTCAGCTCGCGGGGCGACTTGTAGCTTCCCATGAAGAGGACCGAGAGCATGTGCAGGAGGAGGGCCATGACGATGACGTTGGCCCCCACGGCATGGACGGTGCGGATCAGCCAGCCGAAGGGGACGTCGTTCATGATCCGTTGCACGCTCTGGAAGGCCTCGTCGGTGATGGGGTGGTAGTAGACGAGAAGCAGTATGCCGGTGGCGAACTGCACGGCGAACAGAGTCAGCAGCACCGCCCCCAGGGTGTACCAGGCGTTGATGTTGCGGGGGAGGAGATACCTGGTGAGGTTCTGCTCCAGGATGTCGCGAACCCCGAGCCGCGCGTCGAGGTAATCGGTAATTTTATTGCCAAGGCCCATTCCTTCCTCCTAACCGACCAGCAGGTTATCGCCTGAAAGGGCAACGGGAATTGTCTGCAGCGGCTTGGGCGGAGGGCCGCCAAGGACCTTGCCGTCGCTGGCGTAGCGGCCGGCGTGGCAGGGACAGAGGAACTCCCCCTTCTCCGGGAGCCACCTGATGATGCAGCCTAAGTGGGTGCAGATGGCCGAAAGGGCGACGAAGACGCCGGGCGCCCTCTGCAGCACCACGGCCGGGTGCCCGTGGAACTGGAAGAAATGGGCCTGGCCTACCCCGACCTGGGCGCGGGGGATGGTCACCTGCCCTTTCTCCCGGTCCGACGTCCGGGGGGAGAGGTATTCGAAAACAGGGTATGCCGCAACCCCGGCGGTCACAGCGCCGAGGACGCCGAGGCATGCGCTGAGAAATTTCCTTCTGCTGTGTACATTCATGCATCCTCCGGTATGAGCACGTTGTGACAGTATAAAGCATCGCTGCGGCTTTTCAAGCTAAAACCCGCGTCAACGGGCTGTTGACGTACTTTTTTCTTGCTTTGCCCGGCCGTTTCCATTAAAATTTTGACGGTTTATTCTATAATTTCGGAGGGAAACAATGCCTTTCAGTGAACCCGGCAAGACAAAATTTCAAATCGACCTCAGGCGGCACCTGCGCGGCCAGAACATAGACGATAATCTTGTTCATCTGATCTGCGAGATCGCCGAGGCGAGCAAATACGTCATCAACGCCGTACGGACCGGCGATCTCGGGGTGGCTGGCACGTCTAACCTGTACGGTGAAGAGCAGCTCGCTCTCGATGTCCTCTCCGACCGGATCATGAGAAAGCGGCTGGTAAAATCGGGGGTCGTCTGCAACATCGCCTCGGAGGAGATGGACGAGATTTACCAGGTGACCTCCGATTCCGACGGGCTATACTCGGTTGCCTACGACCCGCTGGACGGCTCGTCCCTGGTTGACGTCAACCTGGCGGTGGGAACCATCGTTTCCATCTTCGCCGGCTGCGAACTGCTCCAGGAAGGGCGCAAGCAGGTGGCCGCCATGTACATCCTCTATGGCCCGCGGGTTTCCATGGTATATTCAGTGGGGAACGGGGTCCACGAATTCACCATGAATCATCTGATGGAATACACCCTGAGCCGGGAAAACGTCAAGATGCAGCCTTCGGGTAACATCTATTCCCCCGGCGGACTGCGCAACAAGTATACCGAGGGGGATGAAAAATTCATCCGCTATATGGAGGCAAAAGGGTCGAAGCTGCGCTATTCGGGAGGTTTTGTCCCCGACATCAACCAGGTAATCATGAAAGGGAAGGGGATTTTCATGTACCCCGCCCTCAACGGCTCTCCGAACGGGAAACTCCGCCTCCTGTTCGAGCTGAACCCGATGGCGTTTCTCATGGAGCAGGCGGGCGGCGCTGCCACCAATGGCAAAAAACCGATTCTCGACTTGAAACCCGAAAGTCTGGACCAGCGTGCTCCCATCTATATCGGTTGCGTCGAGGACGTCACCAAGGCTATGGAGTATGTGAACGGATAGCTCCGCAGCATTCAAGGGGGTTTTTCCCATGGAGAAGGAACGGAATAAACGGCTCTGCAGCGAAATCCAGCTCTTCGATCTGTGCGACAGGGATGTCTGTAGCCATAAGGACGGACGGTATTGCACCAAGGGAGACATTCTTGCCCGATTCGAGGCGATTACGGACGAAGAAGATGACCGCTCGCCGGAACAATTTATGGCCGACGAACTGGACGAATTGGAGGGGGCAGACGATCTGGGTTACGATGAGGCCTATGCCGTGGATGAATACGGCGAGGCGGACGAATGCGATGAGGATGAGGATATCTGAGCAGGAGCCGCGTCTCCGGTAAATTCCGATTGCCGTTATAATTTAAAAAAATGGCCACTTTTCTTGAAGTGGCCATTTTTTTATTTATACTTAATCACGATATTGTTTGTGGGAGCAGTTTTCCTCGCCGGATGTGCAAGGAGCGGGCATGAAACCGAAAATCATGATTCTGGATGACGATGCGGTTATTCTGGAGATGTTCAAGAACATATTTATCGGACAGGATGTGGATCTCTTGCTGGAAAGCGAATCCGATGCCGCGCTCCGGCGCATGAGGGTCGAACGGCCGAACGTCGCCATTG
Source organism: Geobacteraceae bacterium (assembly GCA_036518435.1). Lineage (GTDB taxonomy): Bacteria > Desulfobacterota > Desulfuromonadia > Geobacterales > Geobacteraceae > JAMPXD01. Next base: position 21,141 of record DATDNF010000015.1, on the reverse strand, counting down.
TGGATGTCAATCTCCCTCGAATATCCGGGCTGGAAGTCTTGCAGGAGGCGAAAAAATTCGATCCCGGTTTGTCGGTGATCATTACGACGGGGTATTCGAGTACGCAGTACGCCATCGAGGCGATGAAGTATGGTGCCTATGATTACCTGACGAAACCTTTTGATATCAACAGAATGAAATATACCGTCCAGAAAGCTTTGGAATGCAATCTTCTGAACCGCAAGGTCCGCTACACGAGAGACCGGAATCAGCTGCTGGAAGACGATGGGGATGCGGACATCATGATCGGCTCGTCCCCTGAGATGATCGAGATCTGGAAAATGATCGGCAAGGTGGCGGATTCCGATGCGACGGTCCTTGTCCAGGGGGAAAGCGGCACGGGTAAGGAACTCCTGGCGCGGGCGATCTACAATAACTCGAAACGCAAAAACAGGCCGTTTCTTGCCGTCAATTGCGCGGCGTTGCCGGAAACCCTGCTGGAAAGCGAGTTGTTCGGGCACGAAAAAGGGGCTTTCACCGATGCCCACGCCCGCAGGATCGGCAAGTTCGAGCAGTGCAACGGCGGCACCATTTTTCTCGACGAGATCGGCGAGATGAGCCTCGCAAACCAGGGGAAACTGCTGCGGGTTCTGGAAGGGCAGGAATTCGAGAGGGTAGGGGGGAACGAAACCATCAAGGTCGATGTGCGGATCATTGCCGCCACGAACCGGAGCCTGGTCACCGCCGTAAAGGAAAAAAAATTCAGGATGGATCTCTTCTATCGCCTCCGGATCATCTCGTTTTTTCTTCCCCCCCTCAGGGAGAGGCTTGAGGATATACCCCTTCTCATCGATCTGTTTATTCGACAATTTTCCCGCAAATACGGCAAGACGATCAAAGGGATTGCACCGGAAACACTTGATCTTCTCATGGCCCATCCATGGGAAGGGAACATTCGTGAGCTGAAGAATGCCATCAGTTCCGCCATAGTCCTCTGCAAGGGGGATATCATCATGCCCGAGGCTTTCGAGTCGATCATGGGGGCCGAAAACCACTTCTCCGATATTTCTTTACCGGAATGCGGCGATGATTATAACGCTGTCTTCGCCCACGTCCTTGAGCCGGTTTTCGATAAGATATGTCTCAAGCACAAGGGAACGATCTATGATCATTTCACCTCGGGACTGGAGAAGGCCCTGATCGGCATGGCGCTGCAAAAAAGCGAGAATAATCAGGTGTTGACCGCAAAGCTTCTCGGCATCAGCCGCAATACGCTGCGGGACAGACTGGAGCGTTACAACATGAGCTGACCGCGGTCAGGCAGCTTCGAGCGTGATTGCAAGCGGGTTTTGATCATTTGTCATGGCAGCTGAGACAGAGTGCGCTCCTGTAGTCGCTCATGACAAGATGGCTTCTCTCGGGATTCAACGGATTATGACAGGTGAGGCAACCGACTTTGCCGTTGACGAGCACCATTTTCCGGTTCAGCATGGCGGCCGGTTTATATCCCCTGCCTAAGGCGGCATAGCTTGCATAGTACATCCCGATGGGATGGTCCTTGCCGCTGACGTGTCTGCCTCTTCCCGATATCCCGGGTTCGTTCCGGTAATCGACGGTGACGTCGGTTGCCCGCAATCCGTCATGGCAATTCAAACATTCCTTGCTAAAGGAATCGATGTCGGTTTCCCGGTGCTCCGCCGTGTTGTTCGTGCCGAAGCGGGAGAGGGAAAAATCCGAGGCATCCGAGGCATCCGAGGCTATTGTCGGGTCATCGTTGGACGCCCAATACGTTGTTACTATGGTGGCAATTCGGGCGATGAAATTCTCTCTGTACGGCGACTTCTGCAGTTGCAGGGAGAAGTCGCACTGCCTGCTGTCCCCCAATGCGGCAAGAAGGCTGTCGGCGCACACCGCCCCTTCCGGTAAAGCTATCCCCAGCAGTGAAAGAACCATCGCCATGATGCACAACCGGGGATGGAAGCTTCTTGGATTCGACGTGCGAAAATATGCGGTTGACATGGCCCATTCCCCCTTTCTCATCGTTCCTGATCATCATTCTTCATTTCCGGTGCCAGTCGTACGGTTTAGAATGTTTGCCTGTCAATTACGTGAAACATAAAGCCAAATTCATAAACATGAAATTGACTACGATATGCATGTTCATGATTGATATGGCATATTTCTGAACATCCCGGCGGCCCGCAAGCTGGAAACCCGCTGACCAAGGGAAGGGATGTGTACGGGGAACCGATACGATGGTAATGTTTTGAACAGCAGCGGACGGGGAAATGATTCCAAATTAACGGACGATGTGATATAAGTTAAATCTAATGACAGGCACGAGGCGCAAACCAGTAACCGGCGTAGGGGCATGACATGGAGCGTCCTCTCGCTGCGCCGCTCTTATCGGTAATTCTCGGCATCTCCGTGGCCGGGATGTACTCGTTTTATGTGCCGGCAAGCCTTCTTGCACCTCTCCTGGCAGTCACCTTCCTGTCCCTCTTTCTGCGAAGCCGCGTCCCGTTTGTCTGCGCTCTTTCCTGCATCCTGTTTGCCGGCGCCAACCTCTCCCTGCAGCCGTTCGTGGCGCCCCGGCTCCCTTCGAACCATGTCGCCCGTTTCGTCGCAGACGAACCGGTCATCGTGGAAGGGATCATCGACTCGCGCCCTGAAGCGACGCAGCGGGGGGGAAAGGTCTATCTAAGGGCCGAGCGGATTTTCCGGGACAGAGAGGTTGCTTCGGTGACGGGAAGAGTCCTGCTCTTCATCGGCGAGGGGAGGACGGACTGGCTGACGGGTGACCGGGTCCGTTTCGCGTCCCGCCTCCAGAAACCGAGAAACTACGGGCTGCCGGGAGAATTCGATTACGAGCGCTACCTCGCCTATCAGTCCGTCTATGCGGCTGCCTTCGTCAAGACTCCCGCCGACCTGATCCTGATCCGGGCAGGGGTGGCCTGCCGGGTGCAGCGCGCCATAGATGCCATCGCCGTACGTATCGGGAGGTTTATCGATGCGAGCGTTCCCGCCACCGAGGGGGCCATCCTCCGGGCCCTCCTGATCGGGGACATGGGGTATGTCCCCCGGGGGATCAAGGACGCCTACAGCCGGACCGGCGTCAACCATATCCTCTCCATTTCCGGCTTCCACGTGGGTGTCATCTCCCTGTTCATCTTCCAGATACTGATGTGCGCGGCACGCACTTCCGAGTTTCTGCTGCTCCATCTCAATCTGCGCCGCTTCATTCTTCTCCTCACCCTGCCGGTGATAACCTTCTATCTCTTTCTCTCCGGGGCGGCGCCGGCCACCGTGCGGTCGGTCGTCATGATCGGCTTTTACATACTGGCGCTGGTGCTTGAACGGGAAGCGGACCCGGTCAACTCCCTCATGCTGGCCGCTCTCTTTATTCTCGCGTTTTCGCCTCCCGCCCTGTTCGACATCTCGTTTCAACTCTCCTTTCTCGCCCTCTGGGGGCTGCTGGTGCTTACTCCCCTGTTCATGGCGCCGTTTAAGCGGATCACGGAGGGGCTCCCCCGCAAGCTCCTCCTCTTCCTCATGGCATCCGCTGCCGCAACCGTTGCGACCATCTTTCCGGTCGCCTACTATTTCCACCGGGTGTCAGCTACCGGGCTGATCAGCAATTTCTTCATCGTCCCCCTCATGGGATACGGCGCGGTAGTGCTCGGCTTTTCCGCGCTCCCCCTGGTCGGCATCGCGCCGGTCCTTGCCCGGCCGCTCCTCCTGGGAGCGGCTTTGCTGGTGAAGCTGTCGAACGTCATCATTACGATCCTCGCCAAGATCCCGACGCTCCCCTTTTTCAATCCCGACCGGCTCGATCTCCTCCTCTCCTACCTGGTCCTGTCAGCTCTGACGTTCATCAAAAGCAGCAAGGGGCGGCTTGCCTGCTGCACTGCTCTGGCTTTGCTCGGCGCAGGTTCTCTGGTGCTCCCGCCGCGGGAGGACGCCGGAAAGCTGACGATCACGGTGTTCAGCGTCGGCCAGGGGGAATCAACCCTGATCACCTTTCCCGATGGGAAGAGGATGCTCGTGGATGGCGGGGGGAGCGCCCGGGAGGGGGGACCGGATGTGGGGGAGCGGCTCCTCGCCCCGGCGCTCTGGCGGATGGGGGTAACGTCCATCGACTACATGGTGCTCTCCCATCCCCATCCCGACCACCTGCAGGGGCTGAAGTACGTCGCCGCCACCTTCCGGGTTGGGGAATTCTGGGAAGGGCCGGGTAGGAGCGCAGCGCAGGATTATGCCGATCTCCACCGGATACTGTTCGAACGGCAGGTGCCGCTTCGCCGGGTTGACGCCGCCTCGCCGGCGGTTCTCGTGGGTGGGGTGCGAATCGAACCCTTGGGCCCCATCTTTTCTCCATCCGGGGGAGACCGGGGCATGCAGCCGGAGGACGCCGACCTGAATGACGAATCCCTGGTGTTTCGCTTGGCGTACCGCGAGGTCAGCATGCTTTTTACCGGCGACATCGGGGCTGATGCCGAAGAGCGCCTGCTCCGTTCCCCGGAGCGCCTGAAGTGCACCATCCTTAAGGTCCCCCATCACGGTAGCAGGTATTCCTCTTCACCACCCTTCCTCGACGCTGCCGCTCCGGAGATTGCCGTCATCTCTGCCGGGTATCGCAACAGCTTCCATCTCCCCGCCGGGGAGACACTGGACAGTCTGACCAGACGGCGGATCGCCGTATACCGCACCGATCTGGACGGGACTATCCAGGCAGTCACCGACGGAAGCAGGCTAAATCTCCGGATAAAAAAGGGAGCGGGGCATTTTCATTGACAGAACTGCCGGATTTCTGGTAGTTTTTAGCGGATTCCCATCTTCTTCCGTTGTCCGGACACCATTCGAAGGTTCCAGGAGCCGCACCTTGGCGAAAATACTCGTTGTTGAAGATGATAGTTTTTTTCGGGAAGTCTTTTCCGATCTCCTCAAGGAAGAGGGGTACCTTGTCGACGCCGCTTCTTCCGGGGAGGAGGCCATGAGCCTGCTGGCGGAGGGCGACTACCAGGTGGTGATCACCGACTTGATGCTCCACGACATCAGCGGCCTGGACATCCTTTCCCGGGTCAAGGATCAGGACCCTTCCATCGACGTGATCATGGTCACGGGGCACGCAAACCTGGAAACCGCGGTCTTCGCCCTGAAACACGGCGCCCGGGACTATCTGACCAAGCCGATCAACCACGATGAGCTGAAGCACTCCGTGGCGCAATGCTTCGAGCAGAGGCGGCTTCTCGACGAGAACCTGGAGCTGAAGACGCAGATCAACCTGTTCCAGGTGAGCCAGGCAATCGCCAACTGCCAGGAGGAAGAACGGGTCTACAAGCTGATCTTCGACTCCCTGGCCAAGGAAGTCGGCGTTTCCCGGGGGGTCGGGTACTTTTGCGAAGATGGCGAACCCCTCGTCCTGAAAGAGGTCAAGGGGTTCGACGAGGAGACCGGTAAAGCCTTGGGCGCAGCGGTCATGGGTAGTTTCGACGCACAGACGGGAAAGGAAGGGAGTTTTTTTCTCCTGAACCGGATACTGCCCGCCGCCGCAGAGGCACGGCTCGAAGGCGCCGCGGACCTGAGGGAAACACTGACGCTCTTCATCCGGTCGAAGACCAACCTGCTGGGGGTGGTCTTTCTCTACAACGAACCGGGCCGGAACCTGCCGGGCGACATCAACCTGAGAAACGTCCATTTCCTCCTGGAACAGGCGTCGCTCGCCCTGGAGAATACCGCCCGGTACGCCAAGGCAAGGAACCTTCTCAATGTCGATGAACTGACCGGGCTCTTCAATTACCGGTATCTGGACATCACCCTGGACCGGGAGATCAAGCGCTCGGAGCGGTATGGCTCGAACCTGTCGGTCATCTTCGTGGACATCGATTTCTTCAAGAACGTCAACGACACTCACGGCCATCTGGTCGGGAGCCGGGTATTGCGGGACGTGGGGACCCTCCTGAAGAAGTCGGTCCGCGAGGAGGATACCGTGATCCGCTACGGCGGGGACGAGTACACCATCATACTGGTGGAGACCGGCATGATCGGCGCGGCCGCCGTGGCCGAGCGTATCCGCAGGTCGATAGAGGAGCACGTCTTCCTCGCCGATCAGGGGATGAACATCAGGATCACCGCCAGCCTGGGGTGCGCCTGCTATCCCGACGACTCCCAGGTGAAGACGGGGCTCCTGGAAATGGCGGACCGGGCCATGTATCGCGGCAAGGAGCTCGGCAAGAACATGGTGTACTATATGTCGCAGGGTAAATGATCCTGCATTGCCTGCTTGCACCGCACAGCACCCTCGCCCTGTTACTTGAAGGAGAGGGTGTTTTTATCCCCGCAGCATCTGGTGAACACAAGAGAAGGAGAACGTTACCGTGGCGATTACCGGCATAAAGGGATTCAACGACATACTACCCGGAGAGGTGGAGAAATGGCAGCACATCGAGGCCACCGCCCGGCGGGTCTTCGAGCTGTACGGGTTTGCCGAGATCAGGATACCCATCCTGGAAAAGACCGAACTGTTCTGCCGCTCCATCGGGGATGCCACCGACATCGTCGAGAAGGAAATGTACTCCTTTGTCGACAAGGGGGAAAACGCGGTCACCATGCGCCCGGAGGGGACCGCCAGCGTGATGCGTTCCTTCATCGAGCACAAGCTGTACGCCGCTGACCCGGTGGCCAAGCTCTACTACCTGGGGCCGATGTTCCGCTACGAGCGGCCCCAGAAGGGGCGCTACCGCCAGTTCCACCAGATCGGCTGCGAGGTGACCGGCGTCACCGATCCCAAGGTGGATGCCCAGGTGCTCACCATGCTCTGCCACTTCTTCGCCGAGCTGGGGCTCACCGAGCCGACCCTGCAGATCAACTCCCTCGGCTGCCCGGACTGCCGGCCGGTCTACCGCGACGCCCTGAAAGAGTTTCTCCGGGGGAAGCTCGACCAGCTGTGCGACGACTGCAAGCGGCGCTTCGAGACCAATCCCCTCCGGGCGCTCGACTGCAAGTCCACCGGCTGCAAGGAAGCGACCGTCGGTGCGCCCTCGGTCCTCGATCACCTCTGCGCTGGCTGTAGCGACCATTTCGCGAAGACCAGGGGGTATCTTGAATCCGTCGGTACGGGGTATGCCATCAACCCGCGCATGGTGCGGGGGCTCGACTACTACACCCGCACCACCTTCGAGCTGGTGACCGGGCTTCTCGGCGCCCAGAGCGCCGTGGCGGCCGGCGGCAGGTACGACGGCCTGATCGGCGACCTGGGCGGCCCGCAGCTCCCCGGCATCGGTTTTGCCATGGGGGTGGAACGGGTGGCGCTGCTGCTTGGCGAGGAGGAGTTTCGCAAGCGCCCGAACCTCTTTATCGCTGCCCTGGGTGAGGAGGCCCAGGCCGTGGCGTTCCGGCTGATGACCGGGTTGCAGCGGCAGGGGGTGTCGGTGGAGATCGACTACGAGGGGAAGAGCCTGAAGAGCCAGATGCGCCGTTCGGACAAGTTCAGATCGCGCTTCACCCTGATCGTCGGCGAGGACGAACTGGCGAAGGGGAGAGGGACGCTGAAGAACATGGATGCGGGGACGCAGGAGGAAGTTCCGCTGACAGTGGAGGAGGTCCTCCGAAGGATGAAGGCAAGCTGAAGCCGTTTGCACTGTCTCTGGTGAAAAAACGAAAGGCCGCCAGCATGTTAGATGCAGGCGGCCTTTTTATTTTTTCACTGTTCACTTAGCTCCGCCGGATCGCAGACATTCTGGGGGCGGTCCGCCTTGGCCCCGCAGTGGCCGCACTGGACGGTGGGGTTCCGGGAGAGGCACTCGATCAGTTCCACGTTGTTGGTGGCCTTCAGGGCGCACATATGCTCCTTATGGCTTTCGGGTTCGCAGGTCATGGTCATCCTCCTTTGTTGTGATAGGTCCGGCATCTGGCATTAAGTAAAGCATACCGGCGGGTTTTTACAATCGCGCCCTCTGCACGGCAGCTGGACTCTTTGTTTAGAAACAACAAAAAGCCGGAATCCACCACGAAGTCACGAAGGACACGAAGTTGACCCGTCTAATAATGAATATTTTTCTTCGTGCCTTCGTGGTGAACAGGTTCTTGGTGCGGCCGGGAGAAAACGGCCAAGGGGATGGGCGTATACATAAGCGATTGACAAACGGCTCCGGAAATTGTATACAGTATCCAATCAAAAACACGCGGCCTGTTTGAGTCAAGCCATACGAAGTAGTGGATATTTCAGGAAAATACCAGAGGAGGATGGACATGATTGAAGCTTATCTGCAGCAGGAAGCCGAAAGAAAAGCGCTGGGGATTCCGGCGCTGCCGCTGACACCCGAGCAGACCGCCGGACTGGGCAAGCTGCTGGAAAGCCCGCCGGCAGGGAAAGAGGAGTTCCTCCTCAACCTGCTGAAAGAGCGGGTCTCCCCCGGCGTCGACCCGGCCGCCGAAGTGAAGGCCGCTTTCCTTGCCGAGATCATCAAGGGGACGAAGAAGTCGCCGCTGGTCTCCAGGGTGGACGCGGTGCGCATCCTCGGCACCATGATGGGTGGCTACAACGTGGCCCCGCTGGTCGGCGCCCTTCAGGACGCGGAGCTTGCCGACGAGGCCGCCACGGCGCTCTCCGGCATGACGCTCGTGTATGACGGCTTCGACCAGGTCGTGGCGCTTTCCAAGTCGAACGCCGCCGCGAAGCGGGTCGTCGAGTCGTGGGCGAACGCCGAGTGGTTCACCAAGCGCCCGGCCGTCCCCGAGACGATTAAAGTGAAGGTGTTCAAAGTCGAAGGGGAGATCAACACCGACGACTTCTCCCCGGCAGGCGACGCCTGGAGCCGCCCGGACATCCCGCTCCACGCCCTTGCCATGGGCAAGACCCGCTTCCCGAACAGACTCAAGGACATCGCCGCCTGGCGCGCCGCCGGCAACCAGGTCGCCTTCGTGGGGGACGTGGTCGGCACCGGCTCCAGCCGGAAATCCGCCTGCAACAGCGTTCTCTGGCACATCGGCCAGGAGATCCCGGCCGTCCCGAACAAGAAGACCGCCGGCGTCATCATCGGCGGCGTCATCGCCCCGATCTTCTTCAACACCGCCCAGGATTCCGGCGCGCTCCCGATCAAGGCGGACGTGACCAAGATGAACGACGGCGACGTGATCGTCATCAACACGAAGAAGGGTGAGATCGCCAACGAGGCTGGCGAGGTCATCTCCACCTTCAAGCTCGCCCCGAACACCATCGCCGACGAGTTCCGCGCCGGCGGCCGTATCCCGCTGATCATCGGCCGCGCAGTCACCGACAAGGCCCGCGCCGCCCTCGGCCTCGGCGCCACCGACGTCTTCACCCTGCCGGTCAACCCGACCCCGAAGGCGAACCAGGGGTACTCCCTGGCCCAGAAGATGGTCGGCAAGGCGTGCGGCGTTGCGGGCATCCTCCCCGGCACCGCCTGCGAGCCGAAGATGACCACGGTCGGTTCCCAGGACACTACCGGCCCCATGACCGCCGACGAGTTGAAGGAACTCGCCTGCCTCAAGTTCCTCTCGCCCATGTTCATGCAGTCCTTCTGCCACACTGCGGCCTACCCGAAACCGGCCGACGTGAAGATGCACAAGAACCTGCCGAAGTTCATCACCGACCGCTGCGGCGTTCCCCTCAAGCCGGGCGACGGCGTCATCCACTCCTGGCTGAACCGCCTGCTGCTTCCGGACACCGTCGGGACCGGCGGCGACTCCCACACCCGCTTCCCGATCGGGATCTCCTTCCCGGCGGGCTCGGGCCTGGTCGCCTTCGCGGGCGCCATGGGGTTCATGCCGCTGGACATGCCGGAATCGGTGCTGGTACGCTTCAAGGGGAAACTCAACCCGGGCATCACCCTGCGCGACGCGGTGAACGCCATCCCCTACTGGGCGATCAAGCAGGGCAAGCTCACCGTGCCGAAAAAGAACAAGGTGAACATCTTCAACGGCCGCATCCTGGAGATGGAAGGGCTCCCCGACCTGACCGTGGAGCAGGCGTTCGAGCTGACCGACGCCGCTGCCGAACGTAGCGCCGCTGCCGGCTGCATCCAGCTCTCCAAGGAGAGCGTCGCCACGTATCTCCGCTCCAACGTGGCGCTCATGAAGAAAATGATCGCCGACGGCTACCAGGACGCCCAGACCCTGCAGAACCGGATCGACGCGGTAAACGCATGGCTCGCCAAGCCGGAGCTCCTGGAGGCGGACAAGAACGCGGTGGAGACCGGCGCCTACGCCGACGTGATCGAGATCGACCTGGCCGAGATCACCGAGCCGATCCTCGCCTGCCCGAACGACCCGGACGACGTGAAGCTCCTCAGCGTAGTGGCCGGCACGCCGATCCAGGACGTGTTCCTCGGCTCCTGCATGACCAACATCGGCCACTTCCGCGCTGCCGCCGAGATCTGGCGGGGCCTGAAGTTCAACCCGGCAGTGCGCACCTGGATCTGCCCGCCGACCCGGATGGATCAGGCGAAACTGAAGGACGAGGCGTACTTTTCGGTCTACAGCGCCTTCGGCGCCCGGATCGAGATCGCCGGCTGCTCCCTCTGCATGGGTAACCAGGCCCGCGTGCCCGACGGGGTGAACATGTTCTCCACCTCCACCCGCAACTTCGACGACCGGATCGGCGACGGTGCCAAGGTGTTCCTCGGTTCCGCCGAGCTGGGCGCGGTGGCCGCCACCATGGGCAAGCTCCCGACGGTTGCCGAGTTCATGGCGGTGTACAAGGAGAAGGTCGAGCCGAAGAAGGATGCTATCTACCAGTATCTACAGTTCGATGAGATGGCGGAGTATAAGTAAGACGAGAGACGTGATATGTAAGACGTGAGAAGAACCCCCGTTCGGGCTTGCCCGGGCGGGGGTTCTTGCTTGACCGCGTGAGAATTCCTTGTGAAATGGGCGCTAAATCTTGAAAGGCGTTTTACCGCGGAGGACGCAGAGAGACGCAGAGGGTTTAACCCCAAAAGCCTTTTTTCTCTGCGCGACTCCGCGTCCTCTGCGGTGAGAGAGATCGGCTGTTGGTTCTTGGTTCTCCGCGTAACTTGGCATAGGGATAGAGGACCCCGAATGCCGGCCCGTTTGACTTCACGTCCGTGCAGATTATAATTGAAATAAAGGTCAACGACTTCGGGCCGATCATTATCGCCCTTTCCGGCAGTGCCGGATGAAAGAGAGTTCACCGTGAAAAACATCCTTGATACCCTTGCCGCAGATGGTTCGTTTCAGACACTCCTCGATGTGCTGCAGATGGCGGATCTGTCCGACACGCTCAAGGCGCCGGGGCCGCTCACCCTGTTTGCCCCCAACGACGACGCGTTCAAGCGGATGAACATCGGGGAAATAACCGCCGACAAGGAAAAACTCGTCCTGCTCCTTACCTACCACATGGTTCAGGGAAAACTGACCGCTGCCGAGATCGCCAGGGACGAGATGCTTTTGACGAGCAGCGGGAAGTCCCTCACCGTCCAGCTGGAGGAAGGGCGCCAGGTGATCGACAACGCCAAGTATGTCAGGACCGACATCGAGTGCTCCAACGGGATCATACACGTCATAGACAATGTTTTCCTGCCGCACATGTCCGGCTGGTACTGCAGCTGTTGCTGAAAGGTCTGTCTCCGCAGCAAAAAGCCCGCTCAAAGCGGGCTTTTTGCTGCGGATGTCCGTTGAAAATCGGGCTTATGGCGCGCCGTCGGGCAACTCCTTGTTCACCAGGGCGGCCTGGCTCGACTCGATGATGTTTCTGAGCTTTTCCAGGGATCTCGATTCAATCTGGCGAATCCGTTCGCGCGTGACGCCGAATCCGCGGCCGATGGTATCCAGGGTCTGCGGTTCCTTGTCGGCAAGGCCGAAACGGAGAGTCAGGATCTTTTGTTCGCTGTCGGTCAAGGTTTCGAACCATGTTGTGACCAGTTCGTATTTGTTCAGGTTTTCGAAGAGTTCTGCCGGCGATACCGTGGATGTATCTTCAATGGTATCGCTCAGGAAGTAGTCGCTGTTTTCACCCATCGGCCGTTCCATGGAATAGGTCTTCTTCAGCAACACCATGAGCCGGCGCACATAGGCAGGTGGCACGTTCATCCCGGCGGCCACTTCCTTTACGGATGGCTCGCGGTTCACTTTCCTGACAAGTTCCCTGGTCACCCTCAGCATTTTGTTGATGTCATCGGAGACATGCACCGGCAGCCTGATGGTGCGCGATTGGTTGACCAGCGCCCGTTCGATGGATTGCCGTATCCACCATGTCGCGTACGTTGAAAAGCGGCATTCTTTGGAGAGCTTGAAGCGTTCCACCGCCTTGATCAATCCCATGTTCCCCTCTTCGATAAGGTCCAGAAAGGGGAGACCGCGGTTTATGTACCGCTTGGCTATCTTGACCACCAGCCGGAGATTCGATTCGATCATCTTGTCCCGTGCCGCCTTTTCTCCCGCGGCAATGCGGGCGGCAAGCTCCTTCTCTTCGTCCGCCGTGAGAAGTTTGGATTTCTGGATCTCCCGCAGGTACAGCTTGATGGCATCATCGAAATGCTCGACGTCCGGGACCTTTACCTCATCTTCCTCGGCCTCTTCGGCAAAGGTCAAGGCATCGGGTTCCGGCTCCTCCAAAACTTCTGCGGACTCCAGTTCCGCATCTGGTGCTGCATCGTTCAGGTCGTCAAGATTCATGGCAACTCCTTGCAGGCGGTATTTTAGAGGATGAATATCCGGATAGTTCAAAAGTCGGCTCATTAAGTATACCAGCTTTTGGGGATATTTGTCGGCGTTGGAATATTTTTCCCAATCCGGGATTGAGGAGGAAAAGCGTTAAGCGAATCGGTAATCCCCGGTTGAGCAGGGGGCGGGCCCGCCACGCAAGAAGGCGCATTGACTTTAGTCGCCGTGACGATAGACTATGACGAAAACTATGGCCGCCTTTTCAGCGGACGATTGAGCACATGTTTATGAATTCCATTTCCGATCAGGCGTATCGGCACCAGGGCAAAGGGGGCGGGTTCTTTCGCTTCATGCGGAACGTCGCGCACGATTTCAGACGCAACCAGGGTTTTCTTTTGTCAGGCGCCGTGGCCTATTATACCCTTTTGTCAGTGGTTCCCCTGTCAATCCTCGCCTTGACCGTGCTGTCCCATTTCATCGGAGAGGAACGGCTGGTCCATACCCTGTCGACCTATCTCGACCTGGTGATACCCGGTTATGCGGCAACGCTTACGGAACAGGTGCGGGTATTTCTCGAAAACCGCCAGGTGATCGGCATTATCGGCTTTCTCGTCATGCTTTTTTTCAGTTCCATAGCCTTTACCATCCTGGAAAACGCCATCTCGGTGATCTTTTTTCACTACGTGAAGATCCAGCGCCGCAAATTTCTCGTTTCCGCCCTGATTCCGTACGTGTATATCGTGGGGCTGGCCTTGGGGATTCTGCTGGTATCGGTCATCGTGGGGGCGGTCGAAACCCTGGAAAGCAGGCAACTGGTCTTTTTCGGCCGAAGTTTCAGTTTCGCCGGCACCACCCGGATTGCGCTCTATGTCATGGGGATAGGCGGGGAGATACTGATGCTCACCTCCATCTACCTGGTGATGCCCGTCGTACGGATCACGTTTCGGCATGCTCTGATCGGCGGGATAACCGCCACGTTCCTGTGGGAGATCGTCCGCCGCGTGCTGGTCTGGTACTATGCGTCCCTCTCCATGGTGAACATCATTTACGGTTCAATTGCCACGGTTGTGGTGGCGCTCCTCAGCATCGAGGTGTCCGCGGCGATCCTTCTTTTCGGGGCGCAGGTCATTGCGGAGCTGGAGCGCGCAAACATGGACCGGCCGTCCAGAACCGCGGGGTGATTCCCTTCTTTTTGGGAGAAAATACATGCGCCAATGTGACGAATCACCGCCGGAGGAGCTGCTCCGGGCGATCGGCGAGTTCAACCGCGGCGACTGGTTCGGCTGCCATGAAACCCTGGAAGACCTTTGGGTGGGGGAGGAAGGGGAGATGCGGGATTTCTACCAGGGGTTCCTGCAGATGACGGTGGCCCTTCACCACTGGCGGGAGGGAAACTTCGGCGGTGCGCTGCGGCTGCTGGAGGGTGGGGCGAAGTACCTGCGCAGGGTGCGGCCGCTCTGCCAGGGGGTGGACGCGGCGGGGCTCGCCATTTCGGCCGACCGGCTGCGGGAGGCGCTGATTCGCCTCGGTCCGGCCCGGATGGCGGAACTGGATCAGGGGCTCATCCCTTTTCTGGCACTGTCGGTGACGATAAGCGACAAAGGAGAATAAATGCGACGAAAAAAGGGCGGTCCCCGGGACCGCCCAAACTTTTCAATGAAGGAGGTGATATCTGTTGTACAACAAAGTTTGCCATAGTCAACGGTCAAACGTTCAAATATTTCCGGTTGCTCCACGACATGGTGACCATGATGCGAGAGAGGAAAAGTTCGGGGGGGGGATTCCTCCATAATTCCCTGAGGTTGCTGAACTCTCCCCAGGCCAGGAAACTTTGCGGCGCCAGGACGAAATCATAGAAATTTTCCATGATGTTGTAGTGCTTCTTCTCTTCATTGGCGATTCTCAGCAGTAGTTGCACTAAGATTCATCGTCACTCCCCCTTCTTGTTCCGGGTTCTGCTCCGCCGTGTCTCCATAATTGCACAAGAAAATATCGGTTCCGAAACCCTGCGGAAAACAGCGGGGGTATGGTGATCGTAAACAAGTCTTTAGAACACTGCATCTATTCCATGACAATTGGCGGAGCTGCGCTGGTTCAGCCATGGAAATATGGCTGGAAATTACTCATGAAACCTGATAAATACTATTGGTGCATAAACAGAACTGAGTTTTATGTGCAATTTGAATAGGCTCTCTTCTTTTTCTGGGGCGGGCCATTCCGCTTGCCGCGGGAAGACCTGCGACAAAAGCGGCTACGGAGGGGATATGACCGAACCGGCCTGCGACGAAAGGGGATTTACCTGCGAGTGCGGCACCCGCAACGATTATCCCGCATATGTTCAGGAGCATCGGAATGTGAAGCTCGTTTATTCATGTAACTGTAAACGGCAGTACGTGCTGTATCGCGGTTCCGTGCGCAAAATACCGCAAAGAGTCTCGGAGTATCTGGACAGCGAAGCGTTTGGCGATTGATGGCTGCGTTACTTCCGGTGCGGTTTCACGAAGAGGTACACGATCAGCAGAAACGGAAACGTCGAGAATGCAGCCTCGATATTTCCCCGGAAGAGTTGCCAGGTGCCGAAGGAAACGATGAGGAGGGTAAAAACAATCATCAAGAGCGCGGATATTTTGTTCATGAGATCGATAGTACACCAGAAGCGGGTGCAGCGACTACAGTAAATGCATCCGGCCGGGCATGTTTTGCCGGCAAGCGTCTGCTCAGCCAACTGAAAACATGGGTAGCCCCCCCTCAAATCATCACCGCACGGGAATATATTCTTGAGTCGCCACCCCGTTTTGAGTATACTAAGCCGTTTTTATCCGAAATGAAAAGAGCGGGAGGAGCTTAGCGTGATAGATTTCCTTGGAGATTGGAAGAGGACCCACTTGTGCGGCACGTTGACCGCCGACGATATCGGAAAAGAGGTTGTGCTCATGGGATGGGTGATGCGGCGCCGCGACCATGGCAACCTCATCTTCGTCGATCTGCGCGACCGCGAGGGCGTTGCCCAGATCGTCTTCGATCCGGACAACAGCCCCGATGCCCACAAGAAGGCTGAAGGGGTGAGGAACGAATACGTCCTGGCGATCAGGGGCAAGGTCATTCCCCGCCCTGAAGGCACCGTGAATCCGAATCTCAAAACCGGTGCCGTGGAGATCATGGTCGCCGAGTGCAAGATGCTGAATCGCTCCAAGCCGCTCCCCTTTACCCTGGACGATTATGTGGACGTGGCGGAGAACATCCGGCTCAAGCATCGCTATCTCGACCTGCGCCGTCCCGTGTTGCAGCAGAACCTGATTCTCCGCTCCAAAGTTGCCCAGCTGACCCGCCAGTACCTGACGGAGAACGGGTTCCTGGAGCTGGAAACTCCTTTCCTCACGAAATCGACGCCGGAAGGGGCCCGCGATTTCCTCGTTCCCTCCCGGATCAACCAGGGGTGCTTCTATGCGCTCCCCCAGTCCCCCCAGATATTCAAGCAGATCCTGATGGTTTCCGGGTTCGACCGCTACTTCCAGGTGGTCCGCTGTTTCCGCGACGAGGACCTGCGCGCCGACCGCCAGCCGGAATTCACCCAGATCGACTGCGAGATGTCGTTCATCGACCGGGAAGACATCATCACCGTGATGGAAGGGCTGATTGCCACCGTTTTCCGGGAAGCGAAGGGGGTGACCGTGCAACTCCCCGTTCCCCGGCTGACCTATGCCGATGCGATCCGCCGGTTCGGTGTGGACAACCCCGATCTTCGCTTCGGCCTCGAACTGGTGGAGCTGTCCGATATCGTGAAAAACGCCGGCTTCAAGGTCTTTGCCGATGTGGTGGCCGGGGGCGGGATCGTCAAGGGGATCAATGCCAAGGGATGTGCCGGGATGTCGCGCAAGGAGATCGACGACCTGACCGAATTCGTCAAGATCTACGGCGCCAAGGGGCTTGCCTACGTGAAGATGACCGCCGAAGGGTGGCAGTCCCCCATCGCCAAGTTTTTCACCGCTGACGAGATCAAGGCGATGGAGACCGCATTCGACGCGCAGGAAGGGGACCTCCTCCTGTTCGTCGCCGACAAGCCGAAGGTCGTCAACGATTCCCTGGGTAAGCTGCGCAACCAGCTGGCGCGCATCCTGGGGCTGCTCGACAAGGAAACCTTCAACTTCGTCTGGATAACCGACTTTCCGCTTCTGGAATGGGACGATGAGGAGAAGCGGTGGGCCGCGGTGCACCATCCCTTCACCGCCCCGATGGACGAGGACCTGGAATACGTGGAGTCCGACCCGGGGCGTTGCCGCGCCAAGGCCTACGACCTGGTCCTGAACGGAAACGAGATCGGCGGCGGCTCCATCAGGATCCACCAGGAGAAGGTACAATCGCTCATGTTCAAGATGCTGGGACTTTCCGAGGAGGATGCCCGCGGCAAGTTCGGGTTCCTGCTGGATGCGCTGGAATACGGCACTCCCCCGCACGGCGGCATTGCCTTCGGCATGGACCGTCTGATCATGCTCCTGACCGGCAGCGAATCGATCCGCGACGTGATCGCCTTCCCCAAGACCCAGAAAGGGGTCTGTCTCATGTCGGAAGCGCCTTCCCGGGTGGACGACAAGCAATTGAGGGAGCTTGCCATAAAATTGGCCGTAAAGTAAACCGGAGGCGGGATGTCTCGGAGATTCCTGGCAATTGCCGCTCTGGCCGTGACCGTTCTGTCAGGATGCGCCTCCACACCCCCCCGTTGGCGGCAGGACGCCATGATTGTCCTGGATGCCGCCCGGCTGGAAGGTGCTGACAAGGCCTTTCCCGCAGAGTATGGCAGCGCCCGGGACACCTTCGACCGTGGTGAGGCGCTTCTGAGCGGGCATGAAGTGGCGGATGCGGAAACCTTCTACCACTTTGCCCTCCTCAAGGGCCAGCTCCTGGAGCAGAATTTTGCGGCGGACAAGGTGCGCCGCGCTGAGGAAGCGCGGCGCACTATCCTGGAGGAGAAGCGCGAAGCGGAGAGGCAGCGGGCGCTTCTGGACGAGCAGCGGCGCGCTGTGCAGGAAAAGGTGCGGGCAGCAGAGGCCGAGTCCAAGGCTAAGGTTGAAAAACCAAGGCAGCAGCCGAAAGAACGGCCTCTGCCGAATTACCACACCGTCAAGCGCGGGGAGACACTCCCCCAGATCGCGGCAATGTCCGACGTGTATAACGACTACCGTTTGTGGCCGCTCCTCTACAGGGCCAACCGCGACCAGATCAGCGATCCGAGGCATATCTGGCCCGGTCAGGTTCTGCGCATTCCGCGCAACCTGAGCCGCGACGAAATCGGCGAAGCGCGCCGCTATGCCCTGGAAAAGCCGATCTGAAGCATGTCTTTTGTTCTCCCGGAAGTTCTTTCAGCACCAATTTCCCCCCCAAATCGTTTACGACATTTTGCTTGACAGTATACTGTGTTTTGTATACTGTATACAAAATTAAAGCACCTCGCGGCATCCTAGTTTCAGCATCCTTTCAACAAGACATATCTTGAGCTGGTGTCCGGATAACCGGGCGCTCCAGCTTGATACCCAACCATTAAGCCTCTGGCAAGACAGGCATAATAACCAAGGAGGGATCATGGCACCACACAAGATTATCTGGACCGAAATTGATGAAGCACCCGCACTGGCAACGTACTCATTGCTCCCGATCGTTCAGGCGTTCACCAAGGGAACCGGTGTCGAAGTCGAGACGAGGGATATCTCTCTTGCCGGCAGGATTATCGCAACCTTCCCCGAAAACCTGACCGAGAGTCAAAGGATACCCGATTATCTTGCCCAACTGGGTGAGCTTACCCAGAAGGCCGAAGCCAACATTATCAAGCTCCCCAACATCAGCGCTTCGGTTCCCCAGTTGAAGGAAGCCATCAAGGAGCTTCAATCCCAGGGGTACAATGTTCCCGACTACCCCGAAGACCCGAAGAACGACGCCGAGAAAGAGATCCAGGCGCGTTATGCACGGTGTCTCGGGAGCGCCGTCAACCCGGTGCTGCGCGAAGGGAACTCCGACCGGCGGGCGCCGCTTTCGGTGAAGAATTTTGCCAAGAAGAACCCGCACAAGCTGGGTGCATGGACCGCTGATTCCAAGGCGCACGTGGCCCACATGACCAGCGGTGATTTCTACGGCAACGAGAAGTCGGTCGTCATGGAGAACGGCGGCGATTTCAAGATCGAGCTGGTGGGCAAGGACGGCAAGACGACCGTCCTGAAGGACAAGCTCACCGCCACAAAAGGCGAGATCCTCTCCGCCACCTTCATGAGCGCCAAGGCTCTCCGGAAATTTTACGCCGATCAGATCGAGGATGCGCAGCACAAAGGCCTGCTCCTCTCCCTGCACCTGAAGGCGACCATGATGAAGGTATCGGACCCGGTCATGTTCGGCTATGCCGTGTCGGTTTTCTTCAAGGATGTCTTCGACAAGCACGCAGCCACCTTCAAGGAACTGGGCGTGAACCCCAACCTGGGTCTGGGCGAGCTCTACAAGAAGCTCCAGGTTCTGCCGGAAGCCAAACGGGCGCAGATCGAGGCCGACATCCAGGCCGAGTACGCCAAGCGGCCCGCACTGGCCATGGTTGATTCCGACAAGGGGATCACCAACCTGCACGCCCCCAACGACATCATTGTCGACGCCTCCATGCCGGTTGTGGTGCGCGATTCCGGCAAGATGTGGGGACCCGACGGCAAGCTGCACGACACCAAGGCCGTGATCCCCGACCGTTGTTATGCCACCTTCTACCAGGAGATCATCGAAGACTGCCAGAAAAACGGCGCCTTCGACCCGGCCACCATGGGTTCGGTGCCCAACGTGGGGCTGATGGCTCAGAAGGCCGAAGAGTACGGTTCGCACCCCACCACCTTCATCATTCCTGCCGAAGGTACCGTCCGGGTGGTCGATGCTGCCGGCAAGGCACTGATGGAGCATGCCGTCGAAGAAGGCGATATCTGGAGGATGTCGCGCGCAAAAGACATCCCGATCCAGGATTGGGTCAAGCTGGCCGTGAACAGGGCCAGGGCAACCGGCGCTCCTGCCGTCTTCTGGCTGGACAAGAACCGGGCTCACGACGCCAACATGATCGCGAAGGTGGAGAAGTACCTGAAAAACCACGATACCACCGGCCTGGAATTCCATATCATGGCGCCGGTCGAGGCCATGAAGTTCTCCCTGGCACGCATCCGGAAGGGGCAGGACACCATCTCCGTAACCGGTAACGTCCTGCGTGACTATTTGACCGACCTGTTCCCGATCCTCGAACTCGGCACCAGCGCCAAGATGCTCTCCGTCGTGCCGCTGCTGGCCGGCGGCGGCCTGTTCGAGACCGGCGCAGGCGGCTCGGCCCCCAAGCATGTCCAGCAGTTCGTCAAGGAAGGCTACCTGCGCTGGGATTCTCTCGGCGAGTTCTCGGCTCTGGGCGCATCCCTGGAGCATCTGGCCGCCACGTTCAAGAACGACAAGGCCCAGGTGCTGGCCGATGCCCTCGACCAGGCCATCGCCAAGTTCCTCGACAACAACAAGTCGCCCGCCCGCAAGGTTGGCCAGATCGACAACCGGGGGAGCCACTTCTACCTCGCGCTGTACTGGGCACAGGCACTGACAGCCCAGACCAAGGACGCGGAGCTTCAGGCCAAGTTTGCCAAGGTGGCCAAGCAGCTGGAAGAGAATGAGGCGAAGATCAACGAGGAACTGCTGGCAGCCCAGGGCAAGCCGGTCGACATGGGTGGCTACTATCACCCGAACTTCGAAAAGACCTCGAAGGCGATGCGTCCCAGCCCGACACTGAACGCAATTATCGATGCTATCTAGTTGAAACTGACGAAGTTACACGGTAGGAAAACACTACATCAAGGAGGAAACAGAAATGGCTCGTAAGAAGATCTCTCTCATCGGTGGTGGTCAGATCGGCGGCGTGTTGGCTCAACTCTGTGCGCTCAGGGAACTGGGTGATGTGGTCCTGTTCGATATCGTCGAAGGCCTTCCCCAGGGCAAGATGCTCGATATCGCCGAGGTCGGTCCCGTCGACGGTTTCGATGTAAACCTGAAAGGGACCAACAGCTACGAAGATATCCAGGGTTCCGACATCGTCATCGTTACCGCCGGTCTTCCCCGCAAGCCGGGCATGAGCCGTGACGACCTGATCGAAGTGAACTCCAAGATCATGACCCAGGTTGCCGAGGGGATCAAGAAGTACGCCCCCAACTCCTTCGTCATCGTCATCTCCAATCCGCTCGACGCCATGGTGACCCTCTGCCAGAAAGTCACCGGTTTCCCCTACAACCGCGTCATCGGCCAGGCCGGTGTCCTCGATTCGTCCCGTTTCGCCGCTTTCATCGCCTGGGAACTTGGTGTCTCCGTGAAAGATGTTGTTGCCGTAACCCTGGGCGGCCATGGCGATGGCGGAAGAAGCCGGGGAGTAGAAGGCGGAGCCGGTCTTCAGGAGGGCAACCACTTCGCCCCCCGCGCCGCGGGTGCGCTTGACCATGGCTTCCATGACTTCCTTGGCCTTTTCCTTGCTCTTGTACT
>DATDNF010000014.1:0-38852 GCA_036518435.1 Geobacteraceae bacterium | reverse complement strand
AATTCTACAGATCTTGAGCGTAACCATTTTTGAGCGAATCCCGTTATTACAGGTGCTTACAGATGTTGACTGCGATAACAACCCGGAGCAAAGACCTAACCAGCTGATTTTATTCAGCTAAACGATGGGACACTACTGATTCGGACTACCTAAGACGATATGCTGGAGACGTTCTAAATGGTAATTTTAATTTATTTGAAGAGCTTGAACAAATCGTAAAAAGTAGGGCAATAAATAAATAATAAAGAAAATCCGAGAGCACTACAATTCTTTGGGGAAAAATGCCGAGTGTAATAATTGCAATATTTAGGTAAAACTCTGTTAGAGAGGGGCTATATGAAGATAATATATGCGTCACAAATATTAATAATGACAATAGCTGCACTTTTTATGACAGCCATTATTTGCTCAGCCGGTACTACGTCATATCAATATGACGAATTGGACCGTTTGAAACAAGTGACATACGGAGATGGGACAATAATACAGTATGCGTATGATCAAATTGGTAACAGGCTTCAAAAGAACACAAGGCCACTTCCTGCTTTCAGCGCCACACCTGTTACCGGATACTTCCCGCTTTCCGTGAATTTTTCCGACCTTTCAAACGGTAGCCCCACAGCGTGGCTCTGGGACTTCGGTGACGGCACCACCAGTACCGTGCAAAATCCCTCACATACTTATAACAGCCAAGGAAACTATACGGTTTCGCTTACTGCCAGCAATTCACTTGGCACTAATGCCAATACCCAGACGAACTATATCAGTGTTCAGGCAGGAACGACGTATCCGATAAAGATCGCCAGCGCCACACCTACCTATTACACTTCGCTTCAAACCGCCTACAATGCGGCAGCAAATGGTGACACGATTCAGTGCCAGGCTGTTGCGCTGACTGAAAATCTTACCTTCAATCTAGGCAAGTCAGTAACACTGGTAGGTGGATACGACCCAACTTTTACTTCAAGTTCGGGAGTTACGACAATCCACGGCGCAATGAACATTACGGCAGGCGCGGTTGCGTCAAGAAGCTTTAATTTACAAAATTAATGTTGGCGTGATTACATCTAAGGAGATGAACATGAAACGAGTGGTAATGGTTGTATTGATGGCTTTATTCTGCATGAACAACGTGTCGTACGCTGGCAATGGTGATTTTACCGTAACCGGCAGTATCGGCGTAGGCACCTCTACCCCCGCCGCGTCGGCAGCGCTTGATGTGACTAATACCACCAAAGGCTTTCTGCCGCCAAGGATGACCACGACACAGAGGAACTCCATAGCTTCACCAGCAGCAGGGCTACTGATCTACAATACCGATACAAGCGCTTACAACTATTACACCGGTTCAGCATGGACAGCGCTCCCCAATACAAATACCAGCGGCAATATTGTCGGCAATATCACCGGCACCGCCACCTATGCGCCGATAATGAACGGAATGCAGATTTTCGACGCCACCGGCACCTTTACCGTGCCGGCCAACATCACGCGGGTGTACATCAAGGCATGGGGCGGCGGCGGCGGAGGAGGAGGCGGTGGCGGGAATTGGTCTTATGACGGGGCACCTGGGGCCTCCGGAGGTGCCACTTCGGTAAGCGCCTTTGGTTCACCAATAGTTACGGCAGGTGGTGGCAGCGGCGGTGGTGGCGGTGCGCGGGGATATTTTCCGGCCACTCCTGGTGTGGGCGGCGCGGGCGGCAGCGGCACTTACTCCGCTGGTGCGGCCGGTGCCCGTGGCGATGGCGTTTTGACGGCTGTCGCCTACGTTGCCGGCACTGAGTCAACCTCGCCGAGCGTAAATGATATCTATCGGGCTGGCGGGGTGGGTGGCGTTGCCGGGCTGGTGCTAGGCAACGCCAAAGGCAACGGGGGCAGCGGAGGCCTCGGCGAGGTCATTGCAGGTAGCAGCGGCGGCGGTGGTGGTGGCGGTGGCTATGCCGAGCTGGTGTACGCCACCAGCCCGGGAGTTCAGCTTCCGATTACGGTAGGCGCTGGTGGCGGTGGTGGGGCACGCGGTGCCGATTACAACGGTACAGGCACAAACGGCGCCGCCGGCAACCCCGGCCGGGTCATCATCTACTGGTAAGGAGGAGTAGAGAGACAGAGGCGACGTTAGTTCAAATCCGTTTGGAGAATCAGGATATATGGCCCCAGAGAATTGTCTCCGGGGCTTTTTTGCCCGCTAAACCCTTTGACATGGCTGGCCGTCTCTGCGATAATCCTGCATCTCAATAATCAGCCCCGGAGCCGTTATGCGAAATCGCGCCGTTCCCTTCCTTCTCCTGCTTGCCCTGCTCTGCTTCGCCCCCTCCGCCGGTGCCGGCGTGCTCAAGGCCTATTTCCCCGGAGTTGCCGTGACCGGCGCCCAGAACAGGGATGAAATGAGGACAGGGCTCCGGACCCTCCTGGTGTCCCACCTTACGAGCGGCGGGGTCTTCGCCGTGGATACCCCGGCGGATGCCGACATCATCGTCACCGGCGACTACGTGGAGTTCGGCAAGATCTTCAGCATCGACGCGGTGGCCAAGGGGAAGGACGGAACGTTCCTGGCGCGTGCCTTCGTGCAGGGGGAGGGGAAGGACGAACTGGTACCCGCGGTGGGAAAGCTCGCCAAAGACCTGGTGGGCGACGTGCGGAAGGGGTCCGCGCCGCTTGCCGGCCAGCCGGCTTCGGCCGCTCCCTGACCTGAGCAGCCTCAGCTTGCACCTCTTGACTTTCTTCTCCGCAGGCATATCCTTTAAGTGGGATAGAGGTAATACAGGAGGTGATCCATGAGAAAGCTGCTTGTTCTCTTGCCGACGCTGCTTCTTTTCGTCACCGGTTGCGCCCACGACTTCAGCGACAAGTCCCTGGCGCTGGTGGACCGTACCATCGCCTTCGGCGCGCTGCGGGAAAACCCGGACGCCTACCGGGGTAAATTCGTCCTTCTCGGGGGGAGCGTTGCGAACGTAACGCCGGTCCCGGAAGGGACCCTGCTCGAAGTGGCACAGTACCGGCTCGACAGCGGGGGAATGCCGGATCACACAGCCGGCTCCGGTGGACGTTTCCTGGCAACAACCCCCGAGTTTCTCGACACGGCCACGTGCAAGCCGGGGGCGTTGGTCAGCATGGTGGGGGAAGTGACAGGGAAGAAGGTTCAGCCGCTGAAGGGTAAGGAGTATACCTATCCGGTCATTGCCGTCAAGGAACTGCACTTCTTCAAAACCGATGAAGATTACTTCCGTACCTGGAGCCCCTACGGGCCGTGATGACCCCCGAAACTGGTTACCGCCGGTTGTCGCTTAATCATTGACAATCCCGCCGTATATTGCTACGATTTCCAGCGTTTTGCTTTAGTCCGTCACCTCTGACCAGACCCGTCGGAAAGCCGAGTCCCCGTGATCAATCCCGTACGCATAGAAGCTCCCCTCCCCAAGGGGGTCGCCGACTTTCTCCCGGAAAAGGCCGACAAGATCGGTTACATCGAAGGGAAGATCCGCAGGGTCTTCGAGCTCTGGGGGTTCAGGCGGATCATCACCCCCCTGCTGGAATTCCACGACGTCATGGCCCTCGGTATGGGGGACGACCTGAAGGAGCGGACCTTCCGCTTCGACGACCGCCAGACCGGCCGGCTCCTGGCTATACCGCCGGACATAACGCCCCAGGTGGCCCGGATCGTGGCGACCCGGATGCAGGGGTATCCGCTCCCGCACCGGCTCTGCTATAGCGGCAGGGTGCTGCGCCACACGGAGAGCCAGTCGGGGAGAAACCGGGAGATCTTTCAGGCGGGGGTGGAACTGATCGGGCTCGACTCCCCCGAGGCGGATGCGGAGATGGTGGCCATGGCCGTGGAAGCCCTCCAGGGGCTCGGCCTCGACGATTTCAAGGTGGACCTCGGCCAGGTCGAGTTCTACCGTGGCATCATGGCTGCGTCGGGCCTCCCCCTTGCTGAGCGCACGCTGCTTCAGGAGGCGATCGCCAAGAAGGACGCCTCCGCGGTCAGGGCGATCATGGAGGAGGCGCCGGTCAGCGACACTGTCAAGGAGCAGATTGCCGCACTCCCCCGCCTGTTCGGCGGGCGGGAGGTGTTGGCGGAAGCCGCGCGGGTCGCGGGCAATGACCGCTCGAAACGGGCGCTCGACAACATCGCCCAGGTGCTGGACATCCTGGACATCTACGGGGTTTCCGACTATCTCTCCATCGATTTGGGAGAGATCAGGGGGCTCGATTACCACACGGGACTTACCTTCGAGGGGTTCGTCGGGGGGCTGGGGGAGCCGGTCTGCAGCGGCGGCCGCTACGACGACCTGACGGCGAAGTACGGCTTTGCCGCCCCTGCCACCGGTTTTGCCTTCAATATCCTTCCCCTCCTGGCCGCGCTGGAACGCCGTCCCGAGGTGGAGGCGTGCAAGACCAGGGACTTTCTCCTTTTCAACCTCAGGGAGGACCGCCGCGAGGTGCTGGAAATTGCCCAGTGTCTCCGCCGCAAGGGCTATAGCACGGCGCGGGACATCATCCGGCGGGACTTCGACAATTCCCTCGCCTACGCCAGGCGGATGAACATTCTTCGGATGATGGTGATCGGCGGCGCCTACTGCGACGAAGACGAGGTGTACATCGTGCGGGTGGCGGACGGCACGGGAGTGGCGATCAAGAAAACGGAGCTGTGCAAGGAAGGGTTTGCCCTGGATTTTTAGGTCTTTAACAGAAACGTCACGATACAACGACAGATGAGACTATGGCGTTGTGCAGAGTAAGGAGATAGTGATGGCGAACGTCGTCGTAGTTGGCGCCCAGTGGGGCGATGAAGGAAAGGGAAAGGTCGTCGACATCTATACCGAGTTCGCCGACGACGTGGTCCGCTACCAGGGGGGGAACAACGCGGGGCATACCCTGGTGGTGGGGGACGAGAAAGTCGTTCTCCACCTGATCCCTTCCGGCATCCTGCACCAGGGGAAGCGATGCATCATCGGCAACGGTGTCGTGCTCGATCCGGAGGTCTTTATCCGGGAGATCACCAATCTGAAGGCCACGGGGCGACTGGCGGACGACCGCACGCTGCTCCTCTCCGAGTCCCTTCACATCATCATGCCCTATCACAAGAGGATCGACATCGCCCGCGAGGCAAAGAGCGGGGCGAAGAAGATCGGCACCACCGGCCGCGGCATCGGCCCCGCCTACGAGGACAAGATCGGCCGGCGCGGCATCCGCCTGATGGACCTGGTGGACAGGGACCTGTTCGCCCGCAAGCTGCGGGAGAACCTGGAGGAGAAGAACTTCGTCCTGGAGAAGCTCCTGGGGGAGCAGCCCTTCACCTTCGAGGAAATCTACGACGAATACATGGGGTACGCCGGCGTCCTCGCCCGGCATATGGCGGACACGACCCTGATTCTGCACCGGGACATCAAGGCGGGGAAGAAGATCCTTTTCGAAGGCGCCCAAGGGACGCTGCTGGACGTGGACCACGGCACCTACCCCTTTGTTACCTCATCGTCCACCTGCGCGGGAGGGGCCTGCACCGGCACCGGCGTCAGCCCCCGTGACATCCAGGAGATCATCGGCATCTCAAAGGCCTATGTCACGCGGGTGGGGAGCGGTCCTTTCCCGACCGAGCTCCTGGACGACGACGGCGAGCGGCTCCGCAAGGCGGGGCACGAGTTCGGCTCCACCACCGGCCGGCCGCGCCGTTGCGGCTGGTTCGACACGCTGGTGCTGAAGTATGCGGTCAGGGTCAACGGCCTGAGCGGCGTTGCCCTCACCAAGCTCGACGTCCTGGACGGTTTCGAGACCATCAGGATCTGCACCGGCTATGAATACGACGGCAAGGTGTTCGACGAGCTCCCCGCCAACCTGGACGTGTTCGAGAAATGCCGGCCGGTCTATGAGGAAATGCCGGGGTGGCAGACCGGGATCAGCGGCGCCAAGAGCTTCGCCGACCTTCCCGAGCGGGCGCAAAAATACGTGCGGAGGCTTGAAGAGCTGATCGGTTGCCCGATTGTGCTGGTTTCCGTCGGGCCGAGACGGGATGAGACGATCATGCTGCGCAACCCCTTCGCATGAAACGCGCCTTTTGCGCAATCTCTGCGTTGATCTTCGGGCCTCCTTGTGCGGCGTACCTTCAGTACGCCTCCGCGTCGCCCCTTGATCGCCTTGACCTTGCACAAAAATCGCGTTTCTTTTTGTGGAAGAAAGGTGCAAAAAAAACTTGACGGAAAAAGAAAACTAGATTATATATTATCTTCTCAGTTCGAGCCGCTAGCTCAGTCGGTAGAGCACCTGACTTTTAATCAGGTGGTCGTTGGTTCGACCCCAACGCGGCTCACCATGTCCCCATCGTCTAGCCCGGCCCAGGACACCGCCCTTTCACGGCGGCGACGCCGGTTCAAATCCGGCTGGGGACGCCAAAAATTAAAGGCCCCGGAGATTTTTCTCCGGGGCCTTTTTTTATACGGACAGAGGTCGACATAAAATTTCAGGTGCATATTCCTCATAAAAGCAGGATTCCAAACGGCCGCATTGGAACATGTGGCCGTAGGTGCTGTTACGGTCGTCATTCGACGAAAGCAAGCCCCTTTCCGAGGAAGGGGCTTTTTTATGGGCGCCTGATCGTGTATGATGCACACCATGAAGGTTATTCTCCTTATCGGCTATCTCCTGACCGCCTCAGCCGGCTATCTCCTGCGCGCCCTCAATCTGCGCCATCTCAAAAGACACGGAGCAGAAGTGCCCGCCGGTTTCGAGGGGGCGGTGGATCGGGAACTCCTGGCCAGGACGGCTGCCTATACGGTTGAACTGAGCCGGGTCGGGCTGGTCGCATCCCTCGTCGACAATATCGTCCTCCTCCTCTTCATCTTTGGCGGCCTGCTCGGCGCCTATGACCGCTGGATCGCCTCCCTCGGCTGTTCGTTCGTCACGGCAGGGGTGCTGTTCTTTGCCGGGATCTCCCTGGCGGGGATGGCGCTCGATATTCCTTTCAACGCCTACTCCACCTTCCGTATCGAAAACCGCTACGGCTTCAATACCACCTCCGCGCGGCTCTGGCTCGCGGACCTGGCGAAGTCGGCGTGCATCGGCTTGTTCCTGCTGGCACTGCTGTCCTGCGGGGCGCTGGCCATCGTGCATGCCTCGCCCCGGTTCTGGTGGCTCTGGGTATGGCTCTTTTCCGCCTTGACGACCCTCTTCACGATCTACCTTGCTCCGTATGTGATCGAGCCGCTCTTCAACACGTTCGAGCCGGTGCGTGACGAAGGGGTGGAGGAGGAGATCCGGACTCTTCTGGCGAAGGCCGGGCTCTCCGTAAGCCGGGTGCTCCAGGTGGACGCCTCGCGCCGCAGCCGCCATTCCAATGCCTATTTCACCGGCATCGGGCGGGTGAAGAGGATCGTCCTGTACGACACACTCCTGCAACAGATGCGCCATGGAGAGATCCTGTCAATCCTGGCCCATGAGGCGGGCCACTGGAAGAGGGGACACATCCGGAAGCGGCTGCTCTTCCTGGAGGCGGGAGGGCTGGCGTTCTTGTATGTCGCGTTCCGGCTTCTGGCGTGGGGCGGGCTGCCGGGGCTCGTGGGGCTTTCGCAGGCGTCGTTCGCCGGCCAGGCGGTGATCCTTGCGTTCGTCGGCTCGCTGGCGGCCTTTCCCTTCAGCCCCTTGGGCAGCTGGCTCTCCCGCAGGCACGAATGGGAGGCCGACCGCTTCGCCTGCGACCTGACCGGCGCGCCGGAAGACCTGGCAACGGCGCTGATCAAGCTCTCCCGCGAAAACCTGGCCAACCTCCACCCCCATCCCCTCTATGCGCGCTTCTACTACTCCCATCCGCCGGTGGTGGAACGGGTGCGGAGGCTCAGGGAAAAACAAGAAAATTAACAGGGATGTACAGGATCTTCAGGATGAGACCAAGACACTTTACCACAAGTCGAATATCATCCTGGTTGTCCTGAATATCCTTGTTAGATAAAGGTTTTATTCTTCACTGAATGAGAGGCTTGGCGAGGGTCCCCTTGATCGGGATCTCGTAACGGCCCGGGGTGGTGAGGTATTTGGTGAGGAGGAGGAAGACGAATTTCTGTTTCTCCAGAAATTCCGGTTTCGGCATCAGCTCCAGGGTGAGGTTGAGGGGGGCGGCGCCGGCAGGGGTTGTCAGGGGGAAGTCCCCCCTGAGGCGGACGTACAGCCCATCTCCCTCCAGACTGAAGCTCCCGAGCGTGATCACGCCGCCGCCCGCCCGAACTGCTCCCTGGACCCTGCGGTAGTCGGCGTCAGGCAGGGGGATCTCGCCGATCTTGACCCCGGCCACGTTGGCTTCCGTGATCTCCAGCTGCAACTCGCCGCTGCTTCCCTTATCCTTCCCCTTGAACCGCCCCTGGAGGCGCGCGACCCCCTTTGCCCGGGCACCGGTGACGGTCTCGATGAAGGGGAGCTCCTCGAGGCGGACCCCCCGTATGTCGACGGAAACCGCATTGGCCCGCGGGGAATACTCTGCCGTGGCCCGGCCGGTGCCTATCGCGGCCTGGCACGAAAACGACAGCGTGCCGGCCAGGAGCGGCAGCAGATCGAGATGCACTGCTGCGTTCTGCGCCTTGAGGAGAGGGCCGCGGTCATCGGAGATCTCCAGGCCGGCGGCTTTGATGCCGAGGGGAAAGGCCTTGCCGAAGCGTGCGGCGCGCAGCGTGAACCCCTGCTGCTGGAGTGCCCGCGCGGCAAGGGCCTGCAGTTCGCGGTCGGGGATGAACCAGAGGGTGCACAGGAGAAACAGCAGCAGCGCCCCGAGGGCCGCGGCGCCGATAGCGAGCCGGCGCCTCATTTCTTACCCTGCGGGGCCGGCTTCAGCAGGGCGACGGTCAGGGTCAGGTCGAGCTTGGACGGGTCGTCGAATCTGGTCTTGATCAGGGCCTTCTTGATCGCGACCGGTCTTCCCCCCTTTTCCAGCCTGTACAGGAGGTTCACCGCCTCGTTGGCCGAAAGGCCGTCGATCTTTACCTCCGCGGCATCCTCCACGTATCCGCTCCGCTCTTCCCCCTTGACCTGCTTGACCTGGCTCCCCTTCCCCTTGATGCCGATCTCGTCGATGATCTTGGCCGGCGAGTCGTCGGGGCGGGTCACAGCCATCCGGTTGGAGAGCTTTTGGGCACCTGCGGATGCCTCCAGGTAGCGGCTTTTGAGGACGAGCATCTCGGCCACGTCCGCCTCGCGGGCCGCGCGTTTTTTCAGGAGGAACGCCACCCGGGCATTGGCGGCCGAATAGAGGAGGGCGAGCACGAGCAGGGCCGCGATCCCGATCCCCCAGCGGAGCCGGGTCCTGCTCTCCATTGCCCGGTAATGCTCGATCAGGAGGTCTAGTTGCTTCATTTTCCGCCTCCTTTCAGAGATGCCCGGAACGAAAAGGTGACGCTCCCGTCGGGGAGCGATTTGACCTCTCCCAGTTCGGCGCCGGAAAAGGCGCCGGCTACCCGTGTCCGGAAAGCATTGACCGCCTGTACGGAGCGGGCCTCTCC
Organism: Geobacteraceae bacterium; assembly: GCA_036518435.1. GTDB lineage: Bacteria > Desulfobacterota > Desulfuromonadia > Geobacterales > Geobacteraceae > JAMPXD01. Next base: position 29,376 of record DATDNF010000014.1, on the reverse strand, counting down.
CTTCACCCTCAGTTGGTCCCCTTCGATCTCCGTTTCGTAAAAGCCGGCGATGTCGTCACCCTTCAGCTCGGCGAGCTTTTTCAGGACGGGGAGGATCGGGTATTCCGCTCCAGCGCCGGAAAGCCGCTTGATTTCCGAGCGGAGCTCCGCAACCTCGTCGACCGCCTTTTTCCTGCCGGGGAACACCTCGCGATAGATGGATTTTATCGATGTGTTGAGGGAATCCAGGTCCCGCGCGACCAGGAAGTAGCGGATGCCCGCCTCGGAGAACAGGAGCGCGACGGCGGCCGCGGCGAGGAGCAGGGAAAGACGGAGTTTTTTCCGCGCCCGAGCCCGGCCCGCCGTGTAGGCGAGCTCTCCCCGCCTGAAGTTGATCGGCTCGCCGGCGTTGCAGGCATGTGCCAGGGCGTACGCCCCCGCCAGATCGAGGGCCGCGGCGGGGTCGGAGGGGAAGGTCGCGGCCAGCTCACCGGCAACGGGGAGGGGCGTGAAAGATACCCCCGCAGGCGCTTCGGCGAGAGGGGCCGCCGCGGCCTGCCGGGCGGCCGCGCCATGGAGGAAGACCCGTTCGACCCTGATCCCCCTGCCGATCTCCAGGGCCGCCAGGGTTCGGGTAACCTCGGCGGCTGTCTCTCCCCCGCCCAGGGGGCGAAAATAGAGCGGCACACCGCCGCGATAGACCGCCAGCGCCTCGCCGTCGGTCAGGGCGACGGGGGCGGTGCTCTCCCGGTCCGGGAGGAGCGCCTGCCAATGAAACAGGGAGGCGGTGACGGTTTCCGGTTCCACCCCCCGGCTGGTCATGAGCCGGATCTCTTCGGCGATCTCCTTCCGTTTTCCCCAGAGGGCGAGAAACTTCCCCCCTGCCAGGGGGAGGGCGTCGAATGCCAGTTCGTCCGTATCGACGGCCGTTTCCCCTTTCATCTCCAGGGGGAGTACCTCCCTCACCTTGCGCCGGTCGTCGAGGTTGAGGCTGACCTCGCGCATAAAGAGATGCGCCGGAGGAATAGCGAGGACAACCCGTTCCTCTTCGCCGCCTTTTGTCTTGATCTCCGCCAGCAGCGAGGCGAAGGGGTGCTCCGCGCCGATGGAGTCGCGGGACGCCTCGACGAAGACGAGCTCCCTTCCCCTCTTCCGGAACCTGGCGAAGAGCGCCTCGTGCGCCGACAGTTGGACGATCAGGTATGTCATCAGTATTCTCTCCAGTACAGAGTCTGCCCGCCGGTGTTGACCACCGCCTCGATGACCCGGACCGTCTCCCCGACGGTCGCCTGGGAAATGATGCGGTATACCGTTCCCTTGGCAATGGTGCTGGTGGAAAGCCCTGTGGCAATTGTTTCCATGCCGGCAACCTTGGCCAGGTCCGCCGGGCTTTGAAACGGCGTGGTCTTCCGATAATCCAGCACCCGGTCGGTGAGGGATTCGGTCATCCTGTCGTCGAGTGCCGCAATGATCTCTTTCGGTGCGGTGTTGATGTTGATCAGCCCCGGCGCGTCCGAGTATATGGTGACGTACGGCCGGAGCCTTTGCACGGTTCTGACGTCGAATCCCTTGACCAGGGCAAGCTCTTCGACGGAGTCCAGCTTGCCGCTCTTTACGTCATAGGGCGGCTTCAGCGTGTTGTAGTAGGGGCTCTTCGCCCCCCCCGGATGGGGCGGCACATCCCTGTCATCCACCCAGTCCGCCAGGGAGTCGAGGAGGTCGGGCGAAATCCCCAGCTTCTTCAGCAGCCGGGCGGCGATGTCATGGTTCCACTGGTAGAGAACGTTGCCGTTGGGACCGAAAATCTGGTTCAGGTTCAGCTTGCCGCTCTCGTCCTCTATAGTAACCAGGAGCGTGCCCTTTTCATCCTGGATGTTGAGCAGCTTGGCCAACTGGTCCGGAGTCATGAACTGCAGACCCTTGACGGAGGCGGTTATTCCCGACTCCGCCATGATGCTCGCCTGCTGGCCGTCCGTAAAGTTCTGCCGGGCGGAGGTGTCGACGAACACCTCGTTCACGAACTCGGCCGACAACGCCACGAGCAGGGCGGTGATCAGCAGGGTGATGACCAGGGCAAAGCCACGCTGGTCCTTCAACTCGCCATCCTCAATTTTACGATGGCGGAGAAATCCACGGTCTTCTCACCCTCCCTCACCCTGATGGTAACCCTGACGGCCTTGGGAAGCTGGCCGGCATTCAGTTTGGTGTCCCAGGTTCTGACCCATTTTGCCCCGTCTGCAGAACACTCCACCAGGAACCCCTCCAGCTCCTTCATCTGCGGATAGGGGAGGGGGTCGGCGTTGACGTAGAGATCCTGCGCCTGCCGCGCCAGCAGGAGCTTTTGCTCCTTCTCCACGGCCTTGTAGGTCAGCCGGACCTGGTCCGATGCGATCAGGCTGTCGCTGCGCGGGGGGGCAATGGCGGTAAAGTCGAGCGTCGAGGCCGGTTTGCCGAAGTAGTCCCGGTCTTCGACCACGAAATGGAGCCGCGTGTTCGTCGTGTTGAAATAAACAGAGGAGAGCTCCCGGCGCAACTGGTCCAGGGTGGCGGAGAGCTCCCGGCGCGCCTCCATCTTCTCCACGGCTGCCTCGCGGCCGCGCATCAGGGAAAAGTAGGTGCCGTACAGGGCGCCGCTGAGGATGACCAGCAGCATCAGCGCCACCAGCACCTCCAGCAGGGTGAAGCCACTATTGCGTCGGCACGTACTTGACAAGGGAAATCTTCCTCCGCTCCGCATCCCAGGAAACCGTCAGGGTCACCTGGTTCAACAGCCCGGCCGTCCCCGGAATCTCCGCGGGCTTGATGACCGTCTCCCAGGCAATGCCGGGCCAGTCGGGGGCAAAGGTTCCTTTCCCGGCCTGTTTTGCGTTGAAGGCGGGATCGTCCAGTTTTGTCCGCGCCAGCAGGACGGCGTTGGTCTCTTCCCGGTCGCGGCTGACCACCGACAGGTGATAGTTGAAGGAGCTGATCACTGTCAGGATAACACCCGCCATGATGGCGAGGGCAATCAGCACCTCCAGCAGGGTGAACCCCTTCACAGCTGCATCTCCCGGTACCCCTCCAGGACCTCGACCCTTCCCCCCTCGGGTATGGCGGTTACCGTGAAATGGCGGTCCTTTGCCCCTTTCAGGTGGATCATGACGAATTCCCCGAGCCCGGCAACGCCGAAATCGACATTTACCGAGCCTTCGCCGAGCTTTCCCAGTCGGGGGATCGCCACATCCTCGATGGTCACCCCTTCCGCCAGGAGCCGCCTGTCGAAAAATGGGTCGCCGGGTGCGGTCTCCTCGCCGTTGACCACTTTTTTCACGGTAATCGTGTTGTCGGCCAGGTCCAGCGTCATCCGGTACGAGGTCTTGGTCGTTACCGACCGGTCTCCCAGGTACCTGATGACCGCCCCGAGCGACCGCGCCGACGTGCGCAGTCTGGCGGCGTCGGTCGAAGGCAGGAGGGGGACGACGAGCACCGCCACCAGCGAGATGACGACGAGCACTACCACCATCTCGATGAGGGTGAAGCCGCCATGACGGCAGTTTTGACCCAAACGGCGGGCCTGAAGAGTTCCGAGTTTTGAGTTTTGAGTTCTCGTCACGGCAACCACCTAGGAACGCGATTTTTTCGCAAGGTCAAGGCGGCCGAGGGATGACGCGGAGGCGTAGTCCCCAAAAGGGCATAAACAGCGCTACGCCGCACAAGGAATCCCGAAGGCCAACGCCGAGATTGCGAAAAAGGCGCGTTCCTAATGCAGGTCCCAGCTGCAGATGTCCGCGTCCTTCCCCTCCCCCCCCTTGACGCCGTCGGCGCCGTAGGAGCAGAGGTCGTAGTCGCCGTGCTCACCCGGGGAGATGTAGAGGTAGTCGTTTCCCCACGGGTCCTTGGGGAGTTTCTTGCTCTCCAGGTACCCTTCGGCCTTGTAGTTTTTCGGGATCTGGCCCGCAGCCGGCTTTTCAATCAGCGCCTGGAGCCCCTGCTCGGTGCTGGGGTAGCCGCCGTTGTCCAGCTTGTAAAGCTTCAGGGCGGACTCGATATTCCTGATCTGGACCTTGGCGTCGGCGATTTTGGCGTCGTCGGAGCGTCCCATGATCCTCGGCGCGACCAGGGCCGCCAGAAGTGCCAGAATGACGATGACCACCATGATCTCTATGAGGGTGAAGCCGCGGTTGTTGCGCAATGTATGGTTCATGCAAAGACCTCCCAAAAAAGTTCGACGTTCGATGTTCGACGTTCGATGTTGAAAGGCGGGAACTCTGACCTTTCGTCGGACATCGAACATTACTTGACCAGCTGGTTCAGCTCGAAGATGGGGAGCAATACCGCCACCACCACCAGGCCGACGCAAACCCCCATCCCCAGCACGAGCAACGGCTCCAGAAGGGCCATAAGACGGGTCACCGAATTCCCGAACTCCCGCTCGAAGGCCTCCCCCGCCTTGACCAGCATCTTTTCCAGCTCCCCGCTCTTTTCCCCCACGGCGATCATGTGGACCAGGAGCGGCGGAAAGAGGGGGCTCTTGCCGAGGGAAGCGGAGAGGCTTCCCCCCTCGATCAGCTCCTCCTTGACCCTGTCCAGCCAGGCGCGGTATTCCCGGTTGACCACCGCCGCGCTGGTGATGTCCATCGCTTTTATGACCGGTACGCCGCTCACCAGCAGGAGGCCCAGTACCTTGGCGAAGCGGGAGAGGATCAGCCGCTGCCAGAGCGTCCCGATAAGGGGAAGCCGGAGCAGGAGCCGGTCCTGGCGATGCCGCATCTCCTCGCGCCGCATCATGCGCCGGTAGGCAAAAACGGCAGCGCCAGCCAGAAGCAGCAGCGCCCACCACCCCTTCTGCACCAGGTGGCTGGCCTTTATCAGCAGCACCGTGATCAGCGGCAGGGCGGCCTTGCTCTCCTCGAAGATCGTCACGATCTTCGGCACCACGAAGCCGAGCAGGAACATCATGACCCCGGTGCCGACCACCACCATCAGGATGGGGTAGGCCAGGGAGGTGACGACCTTGCTCCGGACCGCGTCCTGGTCTTCCAGAAACTCGGCGAGCCTTTCCAGGATCACCTCCAGCGCGCCGCTCGCCTCGCCGGCCGCCACCATGCTCACGTAGCTGTCGCTGAACACCCGCGGCTCAGCGGCCAGAGCCTTTGCCAGGCCCGATCCCTCGGCCAGCCGGTCCCGCACCCGTCCGAGGATGTTGCGCAGTTCGCCCGGGCCCTCCTGCGCGTGCAGGGTGGCGACCGCCTCGTACACCGGCACCGCCGAGCCGAGCAGGGTCGCCAGCCTTCTGGTCATGAGGCAGAGCTCCGGCAGGGGGACCCGGCGGCGCAGGGAGGCGAACGCTCCTCTGGTGGCGCCCTCTTCCACCGGCACGATGCTGCGGGGAATGAGCCCCTCCCTTTTCAGCTGCTCCTGGGCCGCGCGCGGGTTGTCCGCATCGACGGCGCCGCTTGCCTCGCCGCCGTCGCGCCGGTATGCACTATAGCGAAAGCTCGGCATACTCCTCCTGAGTCACCCGCAGGACCTCCTCGATGGTGGTGATGCCGGCCGCCGCCTTGGCCAGTCCGTCTTCGCGCAGCGTCCGCATGCCGCGGGAGATGGCGTATTCCTTGATTGCCCCGGCGGGGGCCTGACGGATGATCATGGAGGTAAGCTCGCTGTCGATCAGGAGGAGCTCGTAGATGCCGCTCCGGCCGATGCTCCCCAGGTTGAAGCATTTGTCGCACCCCCGCCCCCGGTAGAGGGTTTCCGGGAGGGTGATCCCCGCATACTCCCGCGCCGGCTTGTACGCCTCCTTGCAGTGCGGGCAGATGACCCTGACCAGCCGCTGGGCGAGGACCGCTGAGAGGGTCGATGCCACCATGAACGGCTCGACCCCCATGTCGATCAGCCGCGTCACCGCGGTGGCCGCGTCGTTGGTGTGGAGGGTGGAGAGGACCAGGTGGCCGGTGAGGGACGCCTGCATGGCGATCTCAGCTGTTTCCGCGTCCCTTATCTCGCCCACCATGATAATGTCCGGGTCCTGGCGCAGGATGGAACGGAGGCCGTTGGCAAAGGTGAGGTCGATCTTGGGGTTGACCTGGATCTGGCCGATCCCTTTCAGCTGGTACTCGATCGGGTCCTCGATGGTGATGATGTTCTTCTCCGGCGAGTTGATCCGGGAGAGGGCGGCGTAGAGGGTGGTGGTCTTGCCGCTGCCGGTCGGGCCGGTCACCAGGATGATGCCGCTGGTCCGCCCGAGGAGCCGCTCCATGGTTTGCACGTCGGCGGGGGCAAAGCCGATGTCGGCGAGCGAGATCACCCCCCGCTGCTTGTCCAGCAGCCGCAGCACCACCCGTTCGCCGAAGAAGGTGGGGAGGATCGAGACCCGGATGTCCACGTCCCGGCCGGCCACGATCACCCGCAGCCTCCCGTCCTGGGGGAGCCTCTTCTCGGCGATGTTCAGCCCCGCCATGATCTTCACCCGGGAGATGAGGGCCTCCTGCACCACCTTGGGGGGGGCGAGCATCTTGTAGAGGAGCCCGTCGATCCTGAACCTGACCTCCAGCTCCCGCTCGAACGGCTCGATATGGATGTCGCTCGCCCGCTCCTTGACCGCCTGGAAGATGATCGAATTCAGGAGCCGGATCACCGGCGCCTCGTCGGTCAGCTCCAGGAGGTCCTTCGGCACGGCGAGCTCGGTGGCGATGGTGGAGAGGTCTTCCCCCTCCAGTTCCTCAACCACCTCCTGGGCGGAGCCGGACATGCGGGAATAGAGCCGGTTGATTGCCTCCAGGAGTGCCTCGCGCGGCACCACCACCCCCTGCACCGGGATTCCGAACACCCCCCGCACCTCGTCCAGGGCGAGCAGGTTGGTGGGGTCTGCCACAGCTACCAGGAGCTTCCCGTCGTCCTCCCGCAGCGGCAGGAGGAGGTTCGTCCGGGCAAATGCCAGCGGCAGCCGGGCGAGCAGGGGAGCGTCCACCCGGGCGTCCTCGATCTCTGCTTGGAACGGCAGCCCGAGCCGTTCGGCTATTTTTTCAAGATCCGCGCTGTCGGTCATGGCTTGAGCTGCATCTCCCTGTCGAGACTGAACGGCTGGTCCATCTTTACCGCATCGTTGAACTTCTGTTTCTGGGTGCCGGTCACCTCCGCCAGCTCCTCGGCGCCCCTGATGATGCGGGGGGTGAGGACGATCAGCAGGTTGGTCTTGGTCCGTTCCTTGTGCGTGGTCTTGAAGAGCCAGCCGAGGAGCGGGATGTCCCCCAGCAGCGGGATCTTGCTGACGGTCTCCTGGTCCTGGTCCTGGATCAGCCCGCCGATCACTACGGTTTCCTTGTCCTTCACGACGATCGAGGTCTTGGCCGAGCGGGTGGTGGTGACGATGTCGGTGGCCTGCCCCTTGTCACCCGTCACCGCGGAGATCTCCTGGTTGATGTCGAGCTTCACGTACTCCCCCTCGCTGATCTGGGGGGTGATCTTGAGCTTGATGCCCACGTCCTGCCGGGTCACGGACTGCTGGGCGATCCCGCCGGTGACCACGCTGGACGAGGTGATGAACGGCACGTTCTGGCCGACGAAGATCTCCGCCTCCTTGTTATCCGAGGTGAGGATGGTCGGGGTGGAGAGGACGTTCACCGCCTTGTCGGTGAAGAGCGCCTTGAGATTGCCGGCGAGCTGGACGTTGGTGCTGGTGGCCACCCCCTTCAGAACGGTGAAGATGGCCGCCTGTGCGGGGTCCGCGGAGCCGATGAAGTTGAACGGATCGAATGCGCCGGCAGCGGCGGTATTGCCGGTGACCCCCCCTCCGGTGACGCCGAGCTGGACGCCGAGGTCTTTCAGCTTGTCGGGGGTGATTTCGGCGATCACCGCCTGGACGAATACCTGGCGGCGCCGCTTGTCGAGCTTCTGGATCACCTGGAGGAGGTTCTGGTAGTCGGTGGGGGAGGCCATGACGACCAGGGAATTGGTCGCCTTGTCCGGGGTGATGGTGATCTTCCCCCCTTCGAAGGGGGACTGCTGGGGAGCCGCTGCGGCTGCCGCTCCCCCGGCTCCCGGTGTTGCTGCGGCTGTGGCAATACCCTTCACCACCCCGTCCAGCACCTTGGCGACCTCCGTTGCGTCGGCGTTTTCCAGGTAGTAGACGTTGATCTTGCTGCTGGTGGAGGGGGGGGCGATATCGAGCATGGCGACCAGGTTTTTCACGTCTTCCTTGTCCTTGTCGTTGCCGAAGACGATCAGGGCGTTCAGCCGGGCGTCGGGAACGACGATCCCGCCTCCGGTAGCCGCCTGGCCCGCGGGCTTTCCGCTCTTGTCCTTGCTCTTCAGCCATTCCTGGACCACCTTGGCCACATTCTCGGCACCGGCATTTTTCAGGAAAACCAGCTCGGCCTTTTCGCGCCGCTGGTCGGTATCGATCAGCTCGATGATGCCGAGGATCTTCTGGATGTTCAGGGACGAATCGACCACCAGCACCATGTTGGCCGGGCCGAAGGAGGAGATGTAGCCGTCCTTGGAAACGACCGGCTGGAGAAAGGTCACCGCTTCCTGCGCCGCGATGTGGTCGAGCTCGATGACCCGCGCCACGTACGCCTCGTTCACCGGTGCCCGTTCCCGGTCGGTGAAGATCCGCATCCCGGACTGCTTTGCGGCGGCGGTCGGGATGACCTTGTAGACCTTGCCCGCCTTGATGAGGGTGAACCCCTTCAGTTCCAGGACCGACGTGAAGACGTTGAACGCCTCTTCAGGGGTGAGCTTGCTCGGGGAGTAGACGGAGATCTTCCCCTTGACCCGGTCATCCATCACGAAGTTCTTGCCGGTCAGGTCGCTGATGAACTTGACCATGGTGGAGATGTCCACGTCGCTGAAGTTCAGCACCACACCCTTGGCAAGGGCGGGACCGGGAGCCAGCAGGGCCAGCAGCAGGGCGATTCCTGCCAGGGTCGTTTGTATGGGTTTGTTCAAGGAAGTCCTCCAGATTTTGTAGGGGCGGGGCTCCCCGCCCTATACAGACCTGATTATGATAATAATGCCGGGCGGGGAAACCCCGCCCCTACGTGTTATCGTATGTCGTACGTGAACGTGGTCGGTTGCCCGTCCCGGATGAGGTCGAGCTTGATCCTGCTCTGTCCCTTGAGGGAGACGAAGGACTGGATCGCCTTTTCCGGCGAATCGATCGGGAAATCGTTGATCCGGAGGAGCACGTCGCCGTTCCTGATTCCCACCATGCCGAAGACGCCCGCCGGTTTCACCTCCGACGCCCGGAATCCCTCCACTTTTCCATCCTTGACGCTCGGGAGGAGCCGCGCATCGGTCATCGCCTGGCCGATGTTGTCGAGCGCCGCGTTCAGGGCGCGCTGGTCCACTACGAAGCTTCCCGCCCCCACCTGGGAGGCAAGGCCTGCCGGGGCACCTCCGGGGGGTTGCGGCGAAGGCGCCTTTTCGGCCTCGCCCGCCGCCGACGGCGTCAGGAGCTTGATCCGGTTCCCACCGGCCTGGATTTCCGCCATCTCTTTTTTCACCGCCACGAGCGGCCCGAGGTCGTATACCTGGTCGCCGAGCCGGAAGACCCGTTCTTCCTTGCTGCTGGTTCTTTGAATCAGGGCGAACGTCTCGCGGAACGAGCCGACGGCGGTTCCGAGCAGGACCAGGTCTTTCTGGGATGTGGCCGGGGCGGACTTTGCCGTTTCCTGGGTGATCGGGGTGAGTCTTCCCTGGGTGGCCTTGCCGAACACCCCTTTCTCCAGGATCGGGGCGAACGAGGAGAGATCTTCGGCCGGAGCGGTCGGTGGCGGGGCGGCGGCTTTCCTGGTCATTGCCGGAAAAACGTGGGACAGGCGGTAGGAAACTACGTCTGCGGCCAGTTTGGCGAGAATGATCGAACAGAGGAGAGCAAGGAGTATGTTGAAGGTGGTTATCCTGTTCATAGACCTGCTTCACGATAGATTATAGACTAATTTATACTAACAGAAAAACAGCCGGGTGCAAGCATAAATTAGGCGGCAGTTCTCTTGAATTGCGGGTGGACGGTGTGGTATTATGCCGGTCGGCTGGATACTGCGATCCCCTGAATGGAGCGGGCAGATGAAACCTGTTATCGTGACCGCCGCCACCTTCGGCGAACTTTCCCTTCTGGTCCGGGCACTGGAGGGGCGGGAACGCCTCTCCGTCTGCCGCCGGGAGGCATACCGGGGGGAGCTGGCGGGAAGGCCCGCCATACTCGCCGTGACCGGGATCGGCAAGGTGAACGCCGCGAGCGCCGTTACCTCGCTCCTGGAACGGTTCGAGCCCGAACTCCTGATCAACACGGGGTGCGCCGGCGCCTATCGGGACAGCGGCCTGGCGGTTGGGGACCTGGCCATGGCGACCGCCGAGGCGTTCGGCGACGAAGGGGTGCGGGCACCGGACGGCTGGCATTCCCTGGAACTGATCGGCATCCCGGCGGTCGAGCGGGAAGAGAAACGCTGGTTCAATACCTTCCCGATGACCCGTTGGGCAATGGACAAGGCGGGCTACGTGGCTGAAACGGCGGGGCTCGCCCTCCATCGCGGGACGTTCGTCACGGTTTCCACCGTGAGCGGCACGGCGGAGCGGGGCGAGGAACTCTTCCGCCGTTTCGGCGGCATCTGCGAGAACATGGAGGGGGGGGCGGCCGCCCAGGTGGCGCTCCTGTACGGCGCGGACTGCCTGGAGATCCGCGGGGTGAGCAATCTGGTGGAGGATCGGGACCTCTCCCGCTGGGACATCCCGCTCGCCGTCGAGAGGGCGCAGGCATTCATCATGCGCTTCATCGGGGCGCTCTGCCGGGCCGATTGAGGATTATCCCCGTAAAACGAACTTCAAAGGGGCGAAACCCACGTGCAAAAGACCGAATCCGAAACTGGAAACTCAAAACTCATAACTCAAAACTCAGAACTGTCGTTAGGCTTCTCCCCCTGTCCCAACGACACCTTCATCTTTCACGCCCTGGTCCACGGCCTCGTTGCCTGCCCTGGATTCGGCTTCCGGGAGCGGCTGGAGGATGTGGAGACCCTCAACCGGCTCGTCCTCGGCGGGGCGCTCGACGTAAGCAAGGTCTCTTCCCATCTGCTCGGGTTCATCCGCGACGACTACTGCCTCCTCAGGTCGGGGGGAGCGCTCGGGCGGGGCTGCGGCCCGCTGGTGGTTTCCGCAAAGCATGCCGGGATGGAAGATCTCAGGGGGAAGCGGATTGCGGTCCCCGGCCGATACACCACCGCCCATCTGCTGCTCCGCCTGTTCGATCCGGCACTGGACGGCATCGTTTTCCTCCCTTTCCACGAGATCATGGGGGCGGTGCAGCGGGGGGAGGCGGATGCCGGGGTGATCATCCACGAGTCGCGCTTCACCTATGGCGACTACGGCCTTACCAAGCTCCTCGACCTGGGGGAGTGGTGGGAGCGGGATACCGGTCACCCGATCCCCCTGGGAGGGATCGTGGCAAAGCGCTCGCTGGGAGGGGCCGCCATTGCCGCCATCGACCGGGCGCTGCGGGCAAGCGTCGCGCACGCTCATGCCCATCCCGGCGCGGCCGGCGCTTATATCCGCGCCCATTCCCAGGAGATGAGCGACGAGGTGTGCGCCGCCCACATCGGCCTGTATGTCAACGACTTCTCCCTCGACCTGGGAAGCGAGGGCGAGGCGGCCGTCGCCACCCTCCTTGCCCGGGCCGAAGCCGCGGGTCTCGTCCCCCTCTCCGGGAAATGCCTGTTCACCCCCTGAGCGCCCTTGCCTCGCGGGGCGCTCCTGTTCCCACACCTGTCCCATCACCCCCTGCCGTTCGTGACAACCACGAGATGCCCGTCGGGGCGCGCTCCTGTTCCCGCACCTGTCCCATCACCCCCTGCCATCCTCACCTGATTCGGATTGCGCGTTCTTTTCGCGCGACCGGGATTGTGCATCGCCGTTAATCTGTTAGAGTTTATTCAATGCCGCGAGTCTTGAAGGGAGTCGGCGGGGCTTTCGCTGTCCGAGGCGGGGAAAACTGCGCCCCGGTACGTGCGGAAAGCCGGAAAGGTGTCCCGAGATGACGGATAAGGTTGCCGGATCGGTCCTTGTGGTTGACGACGAGCCGTATACCCTTGCTGCCGTGACGTCGTTCCTGCAGGAAAAGGGGTTCAGGACTATCGCAGTCAAAGGGCCTGCCGAGGCGCTCCATGAGCTGGTTGACGGCGGCTCGTGCATCGATGTCGTGCTGACCGATGTCCGCATGCCCGGAGAATCGGGGGTCGATCTCCTCACGACGATCCACGGCCTCAGGACGGAACTTCCGGTAATCCTCATGACCGCATACGCCGACCTGCACATAGCCCTGGAGGCGATAAAGAGGGGAGTTTTCGACTTCATCATCAAGCCGATCGATTTCGGCCAGCTGCTCCGTTCGATAGAAAAGGGGGTGAAGCATGCCCGCCTGCTGGCGCTGGAGAGGGAATATCTGCAAACCCTGGAGCGGAAAGTGCTGGAAAAGACCAGGGAACTCTCCGAGAAGGTGGTGGAACTCGACCGGAGCCGCGCCGAGCTGGCGAGGAACCATGAGGATCTGAAGCTCCTCTTCCGGCGCGTGGAGATGATCAAGCGGGAGTGGGAACGGACCTTCGACTGTGTCGGCGACATCCTCATCCTTGCCGACAACGAAGGAAACATCAAGAGATGCAACCGGGCGCTCAAGGAGTTCGTCGACAAACCGTATCAGGAGATCATGGGAAGAAACTGGCGGGAGCTTCTCGCAGCGCATGGGCTGATCCCCCCCGATGCCGGGGCGGAGGGGGAGGAAATCTTCCACGAGGCGACGGGGAGGTGGCACGTATTTGCATCCTACCCCTTCCTGGAAGAGGACGGTTACAGCGCCGGGGGGACGGTGGTTGCCATGCACGATACAACGGAGCTGAAAAAAACCGCCGAGGCCCTCGGCCTGGCCTATCGGGAGCTACAGCAAACCCAGGCGCAGATGCTGCAGAAGGAGAAGATGGCCTCCGTCGGCCAGCTTGCCGCCGGGGTTGCACACGAGATAAACAACCCGATCGGCTTTATCTCCAGCAACCTCAGCACCCTCGGCAAGTACATGGAGCGGCTGTCGGAATTCATCGAAGCCCAGGCCGGAGCGCTGGCTTCCCTCGGCGCCGCACAGGCCGAAGAGGAGCTGCGGGAGCACCGCCGGAAGCTGAAGATCGATTACATACTGGGTGACGTGAATGCGCTCATTGCCGAGTCGCTGAACGGGACGGAGCGGGTGCGGAAGATCGTTCAGGATATGAAGAGCTTCTCCCGGGCGGACGAGGGAGAGTGCCGGGAGGCCGACATCAACGAATGCCTGGAGAGCACCCTGAACATCGTCTGGAACGAGCTGAAGTACAAGGCGACCCTGCACCGGGACTTCGCTGAAATACCTCCTGTGAGGTGCTATCCGCAGCAGCTGGAACAGGTGTTCATGAACCTCCTGGTAAATGCCGCCCAAGCCATAGAAAAGCAGGGTGAAGTGACGATCAGCACCAGGCGCGAAGGGGGGGCGATCTGCGTGTCGGTGTCGGACACGGGGTGCGGCATTCCGGCGGAACGGCTCGACAGGATCTTCGAGCCGTTCTTTACCACCAAGGCGGTCGGCGAGGGGACCGGGCTGGGGCTCAGCATCTGCTCCGACATCGTGAAGAAGCACAACGGCGAGATTACGGTGCAGAGCGAAGAAGGGAAGGGGACCACCTTTACCGTGAGGATACCCTTGGGGGAGGCGGGATAGCATGGAGGAGAAGGTGCGGATACTTTGCGTCGATGATGAAGTGAATGTGCTGAGGGCGCTGAAGAGGAGCTTCCTGGACAGCGACTACGACGTGATCACCGCCGCGTCGGGGGAAGAGGGGCTCGCTGCGCTGGCCGGCGATACCCCCGTTCAGATCGTCATGTCGGACTACCGCATGCCGGGGATGAACGGGGTCGACTTCCTCAGGGAGGTCCGCAGGCGGTGGCCCGAAACGGTCAGGATCGTGCTTTCCGGGTATGCGGATATCGCTGCGGTGATTTCGGCCGTCAACGAGGGGGAAATCTACCACTTCATCGCAAAGCCGTGGAACGATGACGACCTGAGGGTTACCATGGCCAATGCCGTCGAGCGTTTTCACTGCAACGAGATACGGGTGGACCTCGCGCAACAGCTGAAGGCGAAGAACGATGAATTGCAGAGGATCAATTGCGCACATATCCTGGACGCCCTGCCGGTGGGGGTTGTCTGCATAGATACGGACGGCCTTGTGGTGCAGTGCAACCGGGAAGCGAGGAGGCTCCTCGATGTCTCCCCTGTCCGGGCAATCGGGATCGGCAGGCGGGACCTCCTGCCGGACGAACTGAACCTGTTCGTGGAGAAAATAGCCGAGGGTAACGGCGCCGTTCTCAGTACCACGATCAAAGGGGGGGGAGTGCGGGTCGTGGGTGGCGGCATGAAGGGGGCGGGGCGGGAGGAGGTTGCGCTGGTGCTGGAAAGCGGGGAGGGGGCGGGGCATTGATAGAGTTCGACGAACAGGAGAAGAGGATGGTCCTGAAGCTGGTCTACTACGGGCCGGCCATGTCGGGGAAAACCACCAACCTCCTCAGCCTCCACGACCTCCTGGCCAGGGAGGGGAGGGGGGACCTGATGGTCCTCGATACCGCCGACGACCGCACCATCTACTTCGACCTCCTCCCATTCTTCCTGACCGCTCCGAGCGGCCTGAAGATCAAGGTTAAGGTCTACACCGTCCCCGGCCAGGTCAGGCACGACGCCACCAGGAAGGCGGTGCTCCAGAGGGCGGACGGCGTGGCTTTCATCGCCGATTCCCAGACGGCCCAGTCGGCCAACAACTTTGCCAGCTTCGACAACCTGGAGAAGAACCTGGCGTTGGTGGGGCTCGACATCGAGAGGCTCCCGCTGGTGGTGCAGTTCAACAAGCGCGATCTTCCCGACGTCGTTGCCGAAGAGGATATCCTGCGGACGTGGGGGCCGACCGGGGTGCCGGTATTCACCGCCTCGGCTCTCAACAGCTGGCGGGTGGTGGAAACCTTCGGGGCTCTGGCCGGACTGGTGTACGACGCCATCGATGGCCGCTGCCGGCTCGGGGCCGTGCACGGGCTGCAGCGGGACGCTTTTGTCAGGAGGCTGACCGTGAGGGGGGAAGAATGACGGGGGAGGTGGCGAGATACGTGGTCGGCGAGGAGCGGCGGCTGGCCGACATCCTGAGCGACGCCGACGTTGTCCCCATCATCAGGGGGGTGCTCAGGGTCGGCGTCACGGAGGCGCTGATTGCCGACGCGGCGGGCACTACCCTGTGGCGGGAGGGGTCCGCCGCAGCGGGTGGGATTGCCGAGGAGCTCCCCCTCTATCTGGAGGGAGAAGAGGTGGGAAGGCTCCTCGTCAGGGGGGAGGGCGGGTCCCTGCGGGATGTCGCACTCCTCATGGCGGACCTCCTGAACACCCTGGTCGTCAACAACCTGAAACGGATGCTGACCACCGAGGCCCATTCGGCGGTGGTGGACCAGTCCTACGGGGAGCTGCTGGATACGAACAGGCGGCTGGCCCGATCCGAGGCGAACTACCGCGAGCTTGCCGAGCATCTGGAGCAGAAGGTCGAAGAGCGGAGCCGGGAGCTGAAGCAGGCCTATCTGCGCCTGCTGGAGCAGGAAAAAATGGCCTCGGTCGGGCAGCTGGCGGCCGGCGTGGCCCATGAAATCAACAACCCGCTCGGCTTCATAACCAGCAATCTCTATACCTTGCAGAAGTACGCGGCGCGCTTTATGACCATGCTCGACTTTTACCGGACGACGTTCGACAAGGGATACGACTGCAAGGTCATCGCCCTCCAGGCGGCGGCGAAATGGCGGGAAATGAAGCTGGACCATGTTTGTTCCGACGTGGAGGACCTGATAGTGCAGAGTATCGACGGCGCCGAGCGGGTCAGGAGGATCGTCGCGGACCTGAAGGGGTTTTCCCATGTGGACGAGACGTCGGGAGGAGAAGTGGAGATAAATGCCGAGATCGACAGGGCACTGCGGGTCATGGAGCACTACATCCCCCGTGACGCCGAACTGGTCAGGAACTATCGGGAGATCCCGGCCATTGCGGGCAACCCCGCCCTGCTGGGCCAGGCCTTTCTCAACATAATCCAGAACGCTGTGCAGGCGATGCCATCGGGGTTGAGACTGGTGATCGACACCTCATGCGGCGGCGCCGCGATCAGGGTCAGCTTCGCCGACAATGGGCCGGGAATCCCGGCGGAGGTGAGGAACAGGGTCTTCGAGCCGTTCTATACCACCAGGGAAGTGGGAAAGGGGACGGGTTTGGGGCTGGCCGTTGTGTATGACGTCGTCACTGGCTACGGCGGGAGCATCGAGGTGGCATGTCCGCCCGACGGCGGCACGATTGTCGCCATAACGCTACCGCTGCGAAGGGAATGATATGGCAAAGTATTCTGATCTGTTCAAGTCGATCGGTGGCAAGGAGGAGCCCGTCTTCCCCCAGGAAGCGCCGCCGGGAGCGGACGCCGCCGGTGCGGACCAGGCGTTCACCCTGCTGTTCGTGGATGACGAAGAGGGGGTCCTGAGCGCCATGCGCAGGATCTTCATGGAGGAGAACTACCGCCTCCTCACCGCCCTGAATGTGGACAAGGCCTTGGCAATCATGGCCGCTGAGAAGGTGCACCTGGTCGTTTCCGATCACCGGATGCCGGGGAAGAGCGGCGCGGAATTCCTCAAGGAGATCAAGGAGCGATGGCCCGAGACCATCCGGATCATGCTGACCGGTCATGCCGACGTGAACTCTATCATGGGGGCGGTGAAGGACGGGGCGGTCTACAAATTCATCACCAAACCGTGGAATGACGAAGACCTGCGGCTGACGGTCAGTCTCGCCTTGCAGCAATACATGCTGATGCAGGAAAACCGCAAGCTGAAGGAGGTCGCCAGGACCCAGCAACTGAAGATCCGGAACTACGCCGCCCTGTTCGATGAAAACCGCGGCATCATGGGAACCATCCTGGTCAAGGATGGGGTGCTGAAGCAGGAAGAGCTGGACCGGGCACAGCAGGAGATGCGCACCGGGGAATTCCTGAGCGAGGTGATCGTGCGGCTGGGCTTTGCCACCGAAGCCAGGATACTCAAGGCGATGCAGAAGCATCTCAACATCGAGTACATCGATCTTCTGGAGGTAACCCTTAATCCGGCGGCCGTCAAGTTCCTCCCGCGGGAACTCTGCGAGAAGAACCGGATGGTCCCGGTCAAGCTGGACGGCAGGCAGCTCACCTTGGCAATGGCTGATCCTTCGGACATCTACAAGTGCGACAACATAGCCAAGATGACCGGGTTCAAGGTGATCCCCTATCTGGCGGGGAGTGCCGAAATCCTCGCCTCCCTGAAAAATTTTTACGGGGAAAAAGATGCGGACCCGGCCGACGATGCGGCGGACCTTGCCGATATGGATCCGCTGGACGAGATCGATATCGTCATAGAGGACGAGGACTCGGACGTCAACATCCAGGAACTGATCGGCTCCTCCGAGGTGCCGCCGGTGATCAGGATAGTCAACGCGGTCATCTCCGAGGCGATCCGCTACCGGGCGAGCGATATCCATATCGAAGCCAAGGCGAAGTACAGCGTGGTCCGCTACCGGATCGACGGCCTGCTGCACAGCAAGATCAAGCTCCCGGCAGACCTCCATTCCGCAGTCATATCGCGGGTCAAGATTCTGTCCAAGATGGATATCGCCGAACGGCGCCGGCCCCAGGACGGCAGGATCACCGTCAAGGCCGGCACCAGGATCGTGGACATGCGGGTTTCCTCCATGCCGACCCTGAACGGGGAGAAGATGGTCCTGCGCATCCTGGACAAGAGCGCGGCCATCAAGAGCCTGGGCGAGCTCGGGGTCCTCCCGGACGACCTGAAAAAGATCGCCCCCATGATCAGGAAGCCGCAGGGGGTGATCATTACCACGGGACCTACCGGGAGCGGCAAAACCACCATGCTCTACTCGATCCTCTACACCATGATGGACAGCAACAAGAACTTCGAGACCATCGAGGAGCCGGTCGAATACTTCCTGGAGGAAGCCAACCAGGTCTCGGTGCGGGAAAAAATCGGCCTTTCCTTCGCCCAGATACTGCGCTCCACCCTGCGCCAGGACCCGGACGTGATCATGGTCGGCGAGATGCGGGATTTCGAAACCGCGGATGTGGCGTTCAAGGCTGCCCTTACCGGCCATATGGTCCTCAGCACCCTCCATACCAACAGTTCGGTCGCCTCCATCACCCGCCTGATGGACATGGGAATCAAATCCTACATCATCGCTTCCGCCCTGGAAGGGATCATGGCGCAGCGGCTGGTGAGAAAGGTCTGCGGCTATTGCAAGGTCCCCCAGCCGCCGGACAGCGAGATGCTGGAGCTTCTCAGGATACCTGCCGGCTTCCTGAAGGAGGTGTTTGTCGGGAAGGGGTGCGAGCGGTGCAACAACTCGGGATACCTGGGGCGGCTCGGGGTATTCGAGCTGTTCGTCATGACTGACGACTTCCGGCACTTCATCAGCGGCGGCTACAAGGAGTCGGAATTGCTGGAAATGGCCCGCGCCAACGGGATGCGGACCCTGGTCGAGGATGGCGCCGAGAAGGTGCGGCGCGGCGAGACCACCCTGGCGGAACTCCTCCGGGTAATCGGGCCGCAGATCGCGTATGAACGCAAATGCGACAGCTGCAAGCGCATGGTGGACGCGAAATTTCTTTTCTGTCCCTTCTGCGGCGTCTTCAGGCAGAACTACTGCCAGCAGTGCCGGATGCCCCAGGAAGAGGAATGGCTGTCCTGCCCGTTCTGCGGCACGAAAAGGTTCCGATGCGTCGATGACGCCGCAACGGCAGGTCTCATCGGGGCCATGTCCGGGAAAGGAGACGGGTGATGGAGAGCTCGATTCTTTTGGTGGATGACGAACCCAACGTGGCGATGGCGTTGACCCGCGCGCTCCTGGACGAGCCGTACGGCATCAGCACCGCCGGGGGAGGGGAAGAGGCCCTGCGGTCTCTGGCGGCGCAGCGGTTCAAGGTGGTCATTTCCGACGAGCGGATGCCGGGGATGGCGGGGGCGGAGTTTCTCTCCATCGTCAGGGAGCGGTTTCCCGAGATGGTCAGGATCATGCTTACCGGCCATGCCAGCCTGGAAGCCACCATGAAAGCGGTGAACAACGGCGAGATTTACCGTTTTTTCACCAAGCCCTGGAACGACACGGAACTGAAGCTCGCCATCCGTTCCGCCATTGAAAAATACGATCTGGAAGCGGAGAACCGGCGTCTGCTCAGGACCGTCAGGAAGCAGGCGTCGGAGCTCTGCGCCCTGGAACAGAGGTATCCCGGCATCAGCCGGATGGTGAAGGACGAGAAAGGGGCCGTGGTCCTGCCCGATATGCCGGACGCCGAGATTGCCCGGCTGATCGAGGCATACAACAGGGAATGACACGGCGACGCCCACCGACAATCGCTGTTAAAACAACCTCTTAGCCCTCACATGGCTGCTTTGCCTTGACCCCGGCGCTCGTTTCGTGCTATAAGGTGGCCTTGCCCAAAAAGGAGGTGCGCATGGCACTTTTGAACCCGAGGGGCACGCTGGCGCCGATTCTGCTGTTCTGCCAGCTGTTTCTCCTGTTCCCCACACTTCCCCTGCAGGCCGAAGAATCACAGACAGACAGCAGTACGGCGAGCGTTGCCCCGCTGGCAAAGGACCGGCAAGGGGCGGAGGGGGTTGCCTCTTACTACGCCAAGCGTTACAACGGCAGAAGAACCCGCTCGGGGGCACGCTACGATCCGGAAAAAATGACGGCAGCCCATGCCAGTCTCCCGATCGGCACCAGGGTGCGGGTGGTGAACCTCGCCAACGATCGGGAAGTGATCGTCACCGTCAACGACCGCTGCCGTTCCAGAAAACATCCCTTCATCGACCTTTCCTGGGCGGCCGCGGGAAAACTGGGGTTTCTCGGCAAGGGAACGGCACGGGTAAGGATCATCCCCCTGGACGACGAAGATGCCTGATAAATGAGACCTCCAAGTTTTCGACCGGCGTTCTCAACCCTGGCAAGATTGTCTGAAGGACAAATTCATGGTCTTTTCCAACCGGCTGTGAAGTTTCGGGTTCTGGCAAGGCAGCCGAGAAATCCCGCGGAGGCGTAGCAGGGCTACGCCGCACAAGGGGATTCCGAAGGCTAACGCCGCCAGGTTCCGGAAATTCGCAGCCGCCGGAGGCCCCATGCCCGGCGGAATCAAGCAGTGGCCAAAAGACGAACGTCCCCGGGAAAAGCTCCTGAAGCGGGGACCCGAAGCGCTGACCGACGCGGAGCTCCTGGCGCTGATCCTGCGCACCGGCGATGCGGTGAGCGGCAAGAGCGCACTCGACATCGGGCGGGAGATACTCACGGAATTCGGCGATCTGCGCACCCTGGCAGGGGCCTCGCCGGCAGAAATCTGCGGGATCAAGGGGGCAGGGCCGGCCAAGGCGGCCTGCCTCAAGGCAGCCCTGGAGCTGGCAGCCCGCTTCCGCGGACGACGGCTGGAAAGCAACGAACGGTACACCTCTCCCCAGCAGATATTCGAACACTACCACTACACCTACCGCGACCGGCGCAAGGAGTATTTCCTGGCGCTCCTCCTGGACGGCAAGAACCGGATCATCCGGGAGGTCCGGGTCTCCGAGGGTTCCCTCAACCAGAGCATCGTCCATCCCCGCGAAGTCTTTTCCCCGGCGGTGCGCGAATCGGCGGCGGCCGTCATTCTCGTCCACAATCATCCCACCGGCGATCCGGCCCCCTCCCGCGAGGACATGGAGATCACCCGCCGCCTCAGGGAAGCGGGCGATCTGATGGGGATCAAGGTCCTCGATCACATCATCATCGGTGACGACGCGTACTTAAGCTTCGTTGCCCAGGGGATGATGTGATACAACGCCACATTTGAGCGCTACCTTCGTTGGCCGCGTCGTCGGCTTCCTCAACGTACCTCCGGTACGCCTCGTTGCCTCCTCCTTGCCGCCTTGGTATCATCTCAAATCTGACGTTGTACAGTGATGTAAAAACAAAGGCCGCGCCCTTACGGACGCGGCCTTTGTTGTGGCATGAAGCAGGATCTTTATTCCATTGCAGGCACCGGCTCTTCCCCGTTCAGTGCCAGTTCGGGCTCATCGGCCGCCAGCCCGGTCTCGTTGCTGAGCACCCGTTGCAGTTTCGGTAAATCCAGTTCCTTTTCCCACCGTGAGACCACCACGGTCGCCACGCCGTTCCCCACCAGGTTGGTGAGGGCGCGCGCTTCGGACATGAAGCGGTCGATGCCGAGGATGAGCGCAAGCCCGGCAAGGGGTATGGTGGGGACCGCCGCGAAGGTGGCCGCCAGGGTGATGAAGCCGCCGCCGGTGACCGCCGCCGCTCCCTTGGAGGTGAGCATCAGGATCGCCAGGATGGTCAGGGTCTGGGTGAGCGTCAGGTGGGTGTTGGTGGCCTGGGCCACGAACACCGCCGCCATGGTGAGGTAGATGGAGGTGCCGTCCAGGTTGAAGGAGTAGCCGGTCGGGATCACCAGGCCGACCACCGACTTGGTGCACCCCAGGTTCTCCATCTTGACCATCATCCGCGGCAGCGCCGACTCGGAGGAGGAGGTCCCGAGCACGATCAGCAGCTCTTCCTTGATGTAGGCGATGAACCTGAAGATGCTGAAACCGCACAGCCGGCAGATGATGCCGAGCACCCCGAAGATGAAGATCAGGCAGGTGAGGTAGAAGCTTCCCATCAGCATGCCGAGCTTGGCGAGGGAGCCGAGGCCGAACTTGCCGATGGTGAAGGCCATGGCGCCGAACGCCCCGATCGGGGCCGCCTTCATGATGATGCCGACGATCCCGAACAGGACGTGGGAGATCTTGTCGATGAAATCAGCGACCGGTTTCCCCTTCTCGCCGAGCAGCGACAGGGCGAAGCCGAACAGCAGGGCGAAGAACAGCACCTGGAGGATGTCACCCTTGGCAAAGGCGTCCACCACGCTGCTGGGGATGATGTTCATCAGGAAGTCGACCGTGCTGAGCGACTTGGCGCCGGTGGCGTAGGTGGCCAGGGCCTTGGTGTCGAGCTTGGTCACGTCCGCGTTGAAGCCGGCCCCCGGCTGCATCAGGGTGACGATCACCAGGCCGATTATCAGCGCCAGGGTGCTGACGACCTCGAAGTAGAGGAGGGCTTTGGCGCCGACCCGCCCCACCTTCTTCATGTCCTCCATGCCGGCGATGCCGGACACCACCGTGCAGAAGATGATCGGGGCGATGATCATCTTGATCAGCTTGATGAACCCTTCCCCGAGCGGTTTCATGGCCGCGCCCGTTTCCGGGGCGAGGTAGCCGAGCAGCACGCCGATGGAGATTGCGACCAAAACCTGAAAATACAAATGCTGGTAAAACTTTTTCCCTTTCATCTGCTGCCTCCCGTGTATGATATTTTGGTTTACGGCGGAACTGTGGCGAAATCGTGTTTCAAAACGTTCGGGCGGCGCTCCCCCCTGCGCGCAATGCACACGCTGAGGTGAACGTCTCACCGGTATATAAGCAACGAAAGTGCCATCCCGTATACGGTATGAAAAATCTCTTTATAACGATGGTTTATAGAAAGATGGCGATGGAGAAGGGGGGAATCCAGGCATGAAAATGGCCAATATCCGCCATGTCGTGTGGCTGAAATTGGCCTTTAAAGGGGCAAGAGGAGGCTCAGTTCTCCGGCAGGTTGACCGATATGAGGATCAGCTCCGCAGTGCCGCTGTTCTCATAGGAGTGGGCCTCGCCTGCGGCGACCTGGACCACAAGGCCGGTTGTGGCGGGCGATTCCCGGTCCTCGACCCGCACCACACCGCAGCCTTCGAGGAAATAAAAGAGGTGGCCGTAGCCGTCCCGGTGGGTGGCGAAGCCTCCCCCCGGCTCGACCCGGACCAGCATCATCCGCGTCCCGTTTGACAGCAGGGTCGCGGCCGATACCCCCTGTGCCACGTCGGGGCGCAACGGCCGCCATTCGAGTGCATCAGTCATGAAAAACTCGCCCATCGTCCGTTCCTCCTCCGGGTGAAGTGCCTGCGGCTATGTTGTCGCATGTTTTTGGCGGAAAGAAATGTACAGCAGGGCTCCCCCCGCCAGGGTGAACACCAGGTAATCGGTCGGCACGCCGAGGAGCCAGTGCCGGTGCCACGGGATCTGCTGCGGGGTGAAGCGGGCGAGGCCGTAGGCCGGGTTGAGCGCGAACCAGAGGAAGTCCTCGCAGATCCAGAAGAGCATGAGCGCGCCGAGGCAGCGCGCCTCGGTCTTCAGGGAGAAGCTCCCGTGGATCGCGTGGGGGAGGTGGAAGGCGAGGAACATGAACGGGAAGACCCAGGCGTGGTAACCGGTCATGGGGCGTCCCCCCCAGAAGATGTCGAGCAGCCAGTGCCGCTCGATCCGCCAGGTGGGAAGGGCCGCCGCCCAGCCGTGCGCCCCTTCGATCTGGATCTCGGTCATGGCGAAGAAGAGGCCGAGGAGCGCCACCCAGGCGACCAGCAGGAGGGGGTGGCGGAGTTTCACCATTGCCCGGCTCATGCGGGCATCTCCCCTGCCGGGCCGAGGACGATGGCGAGCACCGACCGGGCCGCGTCGGGCCTGCCGAGACGCGCCGCATTGGCGCGCAGCCGCTCCAGCTCGCGCGGCTCATCGAGGAGCCGCGCCACCCGCCAGGCGAGCGCTCCCGCGTCGCACGCCTTGAGGGCCGCGCCGTTTTCCAGCAGAAAGTCGGCGTTTCGCTCCTCCTGGCCGGGGATGGGGGAGACCACGATCATCGGGAGCCCCATGGCCAGGCATTCCGAGGTGGTGAGCCCCCCCGGCTTGGTGATGACGAGGTCGCTCGCCGCCATCACCCGCTCGATCACCCGGGTGAAGCCGAGCGGGATGAGCCGCCGCGGATGGCGGGCGGCGATCTCCCGCAGGCTCGCCAGCAGCCTTTCGTTGCGCCCCGCCAGGGCGATCAGCTGGAAATCGCCGTCGAGCCCCAGGAGCCGCTCCGCCAGCTGTTCCAAGCCGCCGATCCCGGCGCCCCCCGCCATCAGGAGGAGGGTCTTCCGGGTCGGGTCGAGATTGAACTCGGTGGCGCTCTTGCAGCGCGACGGGGGCTCGCCGAAGGCGGGCATGATCGGAATGCCGGTGACGTGGACGGTCGCGGGCGGTATTCCCCGCTCCGCCATCCGCCAGGCCACCTCGTCGTTGGCGGCGAAGTAGCCGCTCATCCGGTCGTGCAGCCAGAGGGCGTGGACGTCGAAGTCGGTCACCTGCACCCAGACCGGCGCGCGGAAAGACCCCTTGCGCACCTTGCGGGAGAGGAGCTGGGCGGGGAGAAAATGGGTGCAGATCACGTGGTCCGGAGCGAGATCCCGGAGCACCCGGGCAAGCTTCTGCGTGTTGAGCCGCTCCACCGCGACCCGGAACCGGGAGAGGGCCGAATCCACCTTCTCCCGGTCGGTTTTGTCGTACAGGTACCCCCAGAAGGCGGGGTGGTGCTCCACCACCTTGAGGTAGGTGTCGGCGTAGATGGCCTTGAACAGCTTCGGCACCAGCTCCATCAGGTCGACGTGGACCACGTCGACGCCGGGATACCACCGTTCGGCCGTCGCCTGGAGCGCCTGGGCCGCCCGGACGTGGCCGGCGCCCGCGGAGACGCTGAACACGGCGATCTTCTGTTTTTTAGTCTGCTCCCGGTTCATATCGGTTCCTTTCACAAGCGACGCTTCATCTAATGCGGTGCGTCGCGCAGCAATGCCTGCTTACCCGTCGTCACCCCCATGAGTTCCGTCATCAGGCCTAGGGGGTTGTCGGTGACCCGTTTCCCGTCGTGGTAGAATGTCACCAGTTGCAGCGTGCCGTCATCGACCGCCTTCATGGCCACGTCGTCGGGGGTGAAGGTGGTGCGGCCGAGCGATTTCCTGGTTGGCCACTCGATGCCGCTGTAGCAGAGGTAGACGAGCTTAGAGCAGTAGACCCGCTCCTTCGACTCCACGTCGAAGTTGAAGTCGTACGGCTTCCCCACCTGGCGCAGGGCCCGGACGATGGTCCTGGCGCGCGCTTCCCGGCCGAGGCCCGGTTTTCTGAGGACGCCGATGCTGTCGATGTTGAGAAAATGCTCCAGGGAGTTCATCTCAACCCCGGAGCGGAGCGCCTCCACGACCAGCCTGCCGGCCCGGATCTCGCCGTGGTAGCGGGCCACCACCGGGTCGTCCCAGATCCCCAGCTCCCGCAGCTCGTCCTCAGAGCCGATCCAGACCGCCGCGTGCCCCCAGTAGCCGGGGATCAGCTTGTCGGTCAGCCGGAACGGGGTCTTCTCCAGCAGGATGTCACCCGCCCTGAGCGTCCCCTTCACCTCTCCCAGCACCTCGGAATGGCCGTATAGCTTCCCTTTGCGGGTCTCCACGAGCCCCACCGCGTTGCCGAAGACCATGCTGAACAGGTTCACCCCCTCCCGCTCCAGCCCCGTTACGGCGTCGCTGGTCACCGCGCCGAAAAAGCCGAGGTGCCTGCCGATGACGTAGAGGGGGGACCAGGTCTTGACCATGGTGTAGGAGGGGCTCTGGGCGATCAGGAGGTTCACGTAGTCCAGCTCGGGGTGCGCCACGAGCATCTCCGTCTGCCGCTTGGATTCCCGTTCGTAGAACTTTATCGCCCGGCGCACCCGTTGCCGGTTGGTGACGGAGTTGTAGTTCACGGTCACCTTGGCGAGCGCCGCGCTGTTCACCGCGTAGCCGGGGTCGCGCTCGTTCAGGAGACGGCGGAGCTTCCCGTCTCCCTCGAACAGGGACACCGCCAGGAGGTAGTTGTCGTAGAGGACCAGCGCCGCGGAGAGGGAGAGCATCACCCCCTTGAGGCGGGTCTCCCGGGTGATGCCGAGTGCCGCCAGCTCCTTTTCGGAGGCGTCGAGCCAGCACTCGTGGGCTTCGGCAACGGCCAGAAGCCGCTGGCGCAAGGCGAGGTGGGCGACGATCCCCTGGTTGAGAAGGGCCAGGTCTTCACCCGACAGGGGCTTCCCCTGTTCCATCTTCTCCTTGATCCCCCGTCCGACCTTGATGGTCTCCGCCCGCAGGGCCAGGGCCTCTTCCGCCAGGGTCCGGAAATCGAGGATCTCCCGGTCCAGGGTCCGTTCCACGGCGGCCCGGTCGGTGCCGTGGACGGTGACGAGGTGCGAGGCACAGGCATCGGTCACGGCCCCCTTCCCGCCCGATCGCGCCAAGTCGTGCAACGGTCCGGACGAAGCGCCCGCCGGCATGGTGAGGGTGACGGCGAGAACGAGGGTGAGGGTGATGGACATACGTTTCATGGATAGCATCTCCGTGGGTTTGTAGGGGCGAGGCATGCCTCGCCCGATTATAATGCGGCATTGGACCGGGCGACGCATGCGTCGCCCCTACATAGTCATGTCCTGTGCATACCGCCGGATGAACCGCTTGAAATTCACCCAGACGTCGTTGAACCCGAACGCCTGCATCTCCTGCTCCGCTTCCGCCAGCGGCCACCCCTCGACTTTCATCCGGTAGGCGGCGACCACGATGCCGGTCCTATCCTGGCCGTGGCGGCAGTGGACGAACACCGGCTGGTTGGCCGGATCAGCCATGAGCGCCACCACCCGGTCGATCTTCTCCGCGATGTGGTCGGTGGACATCTCCATCGGCACCTCGATGGAGCGCATCCCGGCCGCTTCCACCTCCTTCTTCTCGCTCATGGAGGTGCGGAGGTTGATGACGGTCCTGACTCCGATCCGCTTCAGGGTGGCGTACCCCTCCGCGGCCGGCTGGGCGCCGCGGAGCAAACCCAGCGCCACGCGGCCGACATTGGCGAGACCGGGGAGGTTGCCGTAGACGTGCTCGGATGTGTGCGCGACGGACGGGAGGCGGACGGAGGCGGCGTTGTCGCCGGTGCTTCCCGTTCCGAGCGCAGAGGCATTCGTCGCCGTCACGATCAGGCATGCGAGGATGAAACGAAGCGTTGTTTTCACTGTTTCCTCCTAATTCGGCTGTTATTGCCTCTGGCAATCATCGCCTCAGTGCAAGCTCCGGCCAGAACTGTGAGGGTCTGACCTCTCATGTGACCAAATGTCCCTTTTTTTCTGCCACTGAGATCAAAGCGAGTGTTCCCGAATTGAATTCAAGGAAATCGTTTTCTATCCCGTCGCTAAAGATCACTCCATTCTCAGGCATTTGAGAGATGAGCTTGAGAGGTTTCTTTGGTGTGATCTTTCCAAAGGTGGTCTCGGCAGATGATGTCTTACTTGGCCACGGCTCACGAACCGAGAAATACAAATAGTTTGCATCCCATTCAAAATTGCCTTGCGGCTTCCCGTGCGGCTTTTTACCGGATAGACGGGACGCAATCCCCGTAGCACCGGCAAGTATGCTCCTGAACCAGCCGGTTGACCCAAGCCCGGTAGAAACAATGATTCCACTGGAAGAATGAGTCTCCGAATGGTCGTCAATCTGTAGTTCATAGTGAGCTGACGTATGTGATTTTGGGCCTATGAAAAGATCGTTTACTCCGTAAAGCGTCTGGCCGTTATTGAGTTCAGCTTTTGCCATCGTAACCTGGCGGATCGAGCGGCTTCCAGAGAACACATCGGGAATAATCTTCGGCAGGTCAGGCACCGAAAAAGGCAGGAGAACTCCCTCCCATCGATCCGGATCGGGGTTCACCCCCACAACGGACTGGCCATTTAAGTATTTGAGGACATTTGCCACCAAACCATCCTGACCAAGAACAACGACAGTGTCGGTGCGACCGAAGATGAAATTTGTAATAAACTCTCTGTCAACAGTTTGCAGGCGCCCCATGCGTGAAAGAAGGCGCTGGGCGTCCTGAACGGATACTTTGTATTTTTCGTGTTCACGCTTGTAATCGGAAAAGTCAGCCCCAAGATGCTCGACGTAAAAACGCGCCTGAGACTCCGTATTGAAACGGGCGATGAGTTCGTCCAATCGGGTTTTTCTGACAATCAGTACAATCTTGTTTTCGCTGGAGCGGTCCATTACTCTGATGCTCCCCTTGCCATCAGTTCGCGCAACAGCTCTGGCGAAATATTCAGTTGGCCGATTTTATCGGCATTTTCGGCCAACTCTTTGAAAGCGGTAGCTACAAGCTGGCCCGGATTCATGCCGACACTTGCCAATGCCTGAAGCGTCTTTGGATCAGTTTTCGATAGTGCTCCCATAAGCGCCGAAATACCATAAGCCTTTGCATCCGCTTCGTTTTTGGCGTTCTCGGAAGCAAGGGAGACCAATTCGCGGTTTTTCTCTTCGAGCGCGATCTTCGTCAACATTTCTGCTTCGCTTAATTCGCGCATTTTTTGCTGAACAGACTTTTCGGCCTCCATTTGCGTTTCTCTGATCTGCCGTTTTTTGTTCTCAACGGCAATTTCCGTGTTCAGTTCATTTTCCTTTATAGCCCGTTCCTGCTCTACTGCCGCATTTCTGCGTGTGTAGACAGCTTCGTCTGCTTCACGAAGTATCTGTTCTCTTATCTCGGCTTCAAGGGCACGCGAAGTCTCGGGTGTCGGCTTGATTGCCAGGATTGACAGGCCCAGAACCTCAATTCCCAGTGAGGTGGTTTCCACCGATTGCCGCATGCCTTCCCGCAGTGCATTCACAAGATCGTCGGAACTCCCGAGTGCTTGGCGCAATGACATGCTCTTCAGGGAAGATCGTGTTAAAACCTGGGCATGATTGATGAGCCGTTGGGAAAGTTTTTGCGGATCATCCGAGGTATAATCTTTCCCGTTTGGTGCCAACGTAAAATTCATCAATTGCGACAGTTTCTTCGGATCGGTGACGCTGTACGTGAGCTGTCCTTGTACGGTAATCTCCTGGAAGTCTGACGTGACCTCTTTAAAAATAAAAGGAACATCAGTGCTTGCGACCGGTATTCGCACTATCGATGATGCAGGTTCAAAATAAAAAAAGGCCATGCCTGCACCTTCTCTTACCAATTGCCCATTTCTGTACAGCAGCACATAGTCGGTTGGTTGGACCTTGATGAACTTGATTCCTAGCATGTGGCCTCCTTGCTTCATTTCAGATGTAATTGCATTTTACTGCCGAACGATACGGCCGGTTCAGCCGTGTTGGGGATCGTGCGCTTCACCGCGGCCTCAAACTGCATGTAGAAGCCAGATAATGCTTTAGTTATATTGTTTTCATGCCAGGGCAGAACCCTCCTGCCTCCTCTTTATTTTGGAATTTGTAGGTCTGACCCTCATGCCTCTCTGAACCTTGGCAGATTCAAATTGCAAGTGCACCACGTGAATTTTGAAAGAAGACTTCATGTGGTGTCTGGTAGTTGAGGCACTTTCTGGGTCGATGATTCACCTTTTCGATGACGAAATGCAGTTCCTCTTCCGTAACTGCTAGAAAG
>DATDNF010000013.1:0-22479 GCA_036518435.1 Geobacteraceae bacterium | reverse complement strand
CGTGGAGAAGCGCAAGGCGGCGTTCACGGGGAGATAATGACAACGGGCCTGTGTAGAGGCGCGGTTACCGCGCCCAGGGCGGGGAAACCCCGCCCCTACATGCGGCACATATTAACGGAGGAAACCATGAATTTCGAGCTGAGCCAGGACCACAAGGTATTGCGCGACTCGGTGCGCGACTTCGTCGGGAAGGAGATCAGGCCGCTCGCCATGCGGATCGACGAGGAGCACCGGATTCCGGAGGAACTGATCGCCAAGATGAGCGAGATGGGCCTCATGGGGAGCTACATCCCGGAGGAGTACGAGGGGGCAGGGCTCGACATGCTCTCCTACGCCATCGTCGTGGAGGAGGTCTCCAAGGCGTGCGGCTCCAGCGGGGTGCTCATCTCCGCCCACACCTCCCTCGCCTGCGACCCGATCTACCGCTTCGGCACCCCGGAGCAGAAGACGCAGTTCCTCCCGGACCTGGCCACCGGCCGCACAATCGGCTGCGTCCTTCTCACCGAGCCGGACGTGGGGAGCGACGTCTCCGGCATGTCGACCATGTACCGGCGCGAAGGGGACGAGATCGTCATCAACGGAGGCAAGACCTTTATCACCAACGGCGGGTTCCTCGGGACCGGCATCCTCTTCGCCACCCACGACAAGAGCCTGAAGCACAAGGGGATCTCCGCCTTCATCGTGGACCTCAAATCCCCCGGTGTGACCATCCTCAAGAACGAAGTCAAGATGGGTATCCGCGGCACCTACACCACCGCCTTCGCCTTCGACGACCTGCGGATTCCGGCGGCGAACCTCCTGGGGCAGGAGGGGCAGGGGTTCAAGATCGCCATGGAGACCCTGAACGGCGGCCGCATCGGCATCGCCTCCCAGGCGCTCGGCATCGCCGGCGGGGCCTTCGACCGGGCGCTCGCCTACTCCAGGGAGCGGAAGCAGTTCGGCGCCCCCATCTGCGACCTCCAGGCGATCCAGTTCAAGCTGGCCGACATGTACGCCCGCATCGAGATGGCGAAGCTCATCACCTACAAGGCCGCCTGGATGAAGGACCAGAAGATGAACTACGCCATGGAGTCCGCCATGTGCAAGATGTGCGCGTCGGAGACCGCCACATGGGTCACCAAGGAGGCGGTGCAGATCCATGGCGGATACGGCTATATCGCCGACTACGAGGTGGAGCGGATGTACCGGGATGCGAAGATCACGGAGATCTACGAAGGGACGAACGAGGTGCAGCGCGTCGTGATTTCTAAGATGCTGCTGGCGTAAGGTTGTTTGTTGCAGGGGCGAGACATGCCTCGCCCGCTTACTGCCGGTTATGAAATCAGGGCGACGGCAATCAGGGCGATCACAAGGATCGCCCCTACAAGGATTCGAACCATGGAAGCAACCCGCGAAATCTACTGGAACGTCGGCCACGGGGTGGTCATCCCCCTGTACTGCCTCACCCTGGCCGCCTTCGGGATCATGGGGTGGGGCTTCCTCAAGCGGCTGGAGGTCTGGCGCCGGGGTAAGCCCCTGAACCGGTTCGACCGCTACGAGGAGCGGGTGAACCGGTTCGTCGCCGACATCTTCGGCCAGGAAAAGGTGTCGCGGGTGACGGACGGGGGCGTTCCCCATGCCCTCTTCTTCTGGGGGTTCCTCACCCTGTTCGCCGGGACCGTTATCGTCATGTTCCAGGCGGATTTCTTCACCCCCTTCATGAACGTCAACCTCCTCTCCGGCGAGTTCTACAAGGCCTACTCCCTCGTCCTGGACTGCGCAGGACTGGTCGCCATCCTGATGCTGGCCGGGCTGTTCGTCCGCCGCTTCGTGGTGAGGCCGAAGGGGCTGGAGGTGGTGGACGACGACTACCGGGTTCATTTCCTGCTGTTCGCCATCCTGATCACCGGCTTCCTGATCGAGGGGGCGCGGATGGCGGTCACCGAGCTGCAGCAGAACCCGGACCTGGCGCGTTTTTCGCCGGTGGGGTACCTGGCGGCCCATCTGTTCACCGGCTTCGACACCCCCTCCATCCTTGCCGACCACAAGGTGCTCTGGTGGCTCCACTTCGCCCTGGTGCTCGGCTTCTTCTGCGCCATCCCCCGCACCAAGCTGCGCCACATGGTCACCACCGCCGCCAACAGCTTCTTCGCCCCCCTGGAGCCGAAGGGGAGCCTCAATACCATCGACCTGGAGGACGAGAGCATCGGGCAGTTCGGGGCGGGGCGGGTTACCGACCTTACCTGGAAGGACATCTTCGACGCCGACGCCTGCACCTCCTGCAAGCGGTGCCAGGACCGCTGCCCCGCCTGGGCAACGGACAAGCCCCTTTCTCCCATGAAAGTGGTGCAGCAGATCGGCGAGGTGGCTCTCGGCGCACCGGAGGCGGACCTGTGCGCGACGGTCACCCCGGACGTCCTCTGGTCCTGCACCACCTGCCGCGCCTGCCAGGAGATCTGCCCGGCGAGCATCGAACACGTGAACAAGATTATCGAGATGCGCCGCAACCTCACCCTCATGGAGGGGGCATTCCCCGGGGACGATGTGCGCACCTCGATGAACAACATCGAGGTGAACGGCAACCCCTTCGGCCTCGCTTTTGCCGCCCGCGGCGAGTGGGCCGACGGGCTTGACGTCACCCTCATGGCGAGCTGCGCCGATGCTGACATCCTCTACTTCGTCGGCTGCTACGCCTCCTTCGATAAGCGCAACCGGGAGGTGGCGCGCAGCTTCGTGCGGATCTGCGCCGCCGCCGGCATCCGGGTCGGCATCCTCGGCAAGGAGGAGCGGTGCTGCGGCGAGCCGGCGCGCAAGCTCGGGAACGAGTACCTCTACCAGATGACGGCCCGGGAGAACATCGAAACCATCAGGGGGTACGGCGTGAAACGGATCGTCACCACCTGTCCCCACTGCTTCAACACGCTTTCGCGGGACTACCGGGACCTGGGGCTCGACGTCCCGGTGGAGCACTACGCCACCTTCGTCCACGGACTCGTCAAGGAGAACCGGCTGCGACTCAACCCCGCATCGTTCGACTTTACCTACCACGACTCCTGTTACCTCGGCCGCTACAGGGACATCTTCGAGGAGCCGCGCTCCGTGCTGGCCGCTGCCGGCGGACGGCTGACCGAGATGGCGAAATCGGGGTACGAGAGCTTCTGCTGCGGCGCCGGCGGCGGCCGGATCGTGGCCGAGGAGAAGCTGGGAAGCCGCATCAGCGTGGCGCGGGTGGGAATGGCCCGGGAGACCGGCGCGCCGCTCCTGGTCGCCACCTGTCCCTTCTGCCTCACCATGTTCGAGGACGGCATCAAGACCGGCGGGTGCGAGGGGGAGATCGTGGTCAAGGACCTGGCGGAGATCGTGGCGGAGAGAATCATCGCGTAGGGGCGCAGCATGCTGCGCCCTTGTTGAATCAGCCATTTTAAAATCGGGCGCAGCATGCTGCGCCCCTACGAGTCGGAGGTTTTTATGAAAATTCTCGTCTGCATCAAGCAGGTTCCGGACATGGAATCCCGGTTCAAGCCGAACGCGAGCGGGGTCTGGTTCGAGGAGAGCGATCTCGCTTTCCGGATGAACGAATACGACGAATACGCCGTGGAGCAGGCGGTGCGGCTCAAGGAGCAGTTGGGGGACGCGCCGGAGGTGACGGTCCTCTCCATCGGCCCGGACCGGGTGGTGGAGGCGATCAAGAAGGCGCTCGCCATGGGGTGCGACCGGGGGGTGCACGTCCGGGACCCGGCAGCCGGCCTGAAGGACCCGTGGCAGGTCGCCTCCATAATCACGACGTACGCCCGTGACAAGGGGTACGACCTGATCTTCACCGGCATGCAGTCCCAGGACCGGGGCTCGGCCCAGGTGGGGGTCCTGGCGGCCGAGGAGCTGGGGATTCCCTGCACCACGACGCTGGTCGGTTTTGCCTATGACAACGGCACCGTCACTGCCAGGCGGGAACTGGAAGGGGGCGTCAAAGGGGTGGTGAGGCTCGCGACCCCGTGCCTCGTCACCTGCCAGTTGGGGCTGAACGTCCCCCGCTACCCGACCCTGCCCAACATCATGAAGGCCAAGAAGAAGGAGGTCGAGGCGATTGCCGTGGAGCAGCTCCTCACGGCCGAGGCACGCACGGCCACGACGAGCTTCCATCTGCCCGCCAGGAAGGGGGGCGGCATCGTCCTCGAAGGGGAGGTGGGGGCGCTGGCGGACCGGCTGGTGGGGATACTCAGGGACAAGACCGGGGTGCTCAGATGAGGCGGGTCGAAAAGAACCTATTGCATCGGACATAACTCCCCCTGACCTCCCCCTAACTTAAGAGGGGGAACGATTCTCCTCCCCTTGAGTTAAGGGGAGGCCGGGAGGGGTTATAAAGGAGACTTATATGAAAACATTACTGATCGGCGAATACCGGGAAGGAAAACTGCTCGACACCACGTACGAACTGCTCGGCTTCGCCGCCCGGCTGGGGGGCGAGGCCGCCATGTTCCTGGTCGGCAGCGAGGGGAGCCTTCCGTCCTTCGGCGGCACCCTCTACCTGGCGGATGCGGCCGCGTGCGGCGAGTACAACCCGGAGCTGCACAGGAAGCTGATCATCGAGGCGGTGGCGCGGGAAACCCCCGACTGCATCGCCTTCGTCCACTCCTCCTACGGCTGGGACCTGGCGCCCCGGGTGGCGGCGGCCCTGAAGGCCGCCCAGGTCTCCGAGGTGGTCGCCATAACAGACGGCGGCTACGAGGTGACCTGCTGCAACGCCAAGATGCGCCGCACCGTGAAACCCGCCACCACCCGGGCGGTCCTCACCGTCCAGGCAGGCGCTTTTCCCGCCGTGCAGCCGGGAGGCACCCCGCAGGTGCAGCGGCTGGAGGCGGCAGGGGGCGGCGGTCCGGAGTTCGTCGGCTACGAGCCGGCCGAGGCGAAGGCGGTGGATCTCACGCGGGCCGAGGTGATCGTCAGCGCCGGGAGGGGGGTGGGGAAGAAGGAAAATGTGCCGGTCATCGCCGCCCTGGCTCGGGCGCTCGGCGGCGAGCTCGGAGCGAGCCGGCCGGTGGTGGACGCCGGCTGGGTGGACCACAGCCACCAGGTGGGAACCACGGGCCAGACGGTGAGCCCCAGGCTCTACGTCGCCTGCGGCATCAGCGGCGCCATCCAGCACCTGGCCGGGATGAAGAAATCCGACTTCGTGGTTGCCATCAACAAGGACAAGGACGCTCCCATCGGCGAGATCGCCGACGTGCTGGTGGTGGCCGACGTGATGCAGTTCGTCCCGGCCCTGACGGCCAGGGTGCAGAAGTGATGCCCCTTGACATGCAAAAACTTGAATGTTATTTTGTGCGACACGTCCGCAGAGTTGCTTCGGGAAAAAGGAGATGTACATGCTGCCACAGGAACTGCTCAAACGGCTGAAATCAAAACAGCCGCCCGTCATCCTCGATGTCCGGACCGGCATCGAGTTCCGCACCGGCCACATTCCCGGCGCGATCCATGCCCCGACCTGGAAGATACTGCTGCGGCTTGCGCGCATCCCTTCAGACAAGGGCGCCGAGCTGGTGGTGACCTGCGAGCTCGGTCCCCGTGCCGGGATTGCCAAGGGACTGCTCGAAGCCCGCGGTTACCGGGATGTGACGCTCCTCGAAGGACACATGTCCGGCTGGCGGAGAGCCGCGCTTCCCCTGGAGAAATAACGGGCCGACGCAAGTGTTCCGCGGTTTCTCGATGCTGCAATGAAGAAAGGCCTGCGACCGAAGTGCTCGCAGGCCTTTCTTGCAACGAGGACTTTTACCTTGACCAGCTAATGTAAAAGTAGTAATTAAAATTTTGTGCATGTAATTTAATCAGGTGGAGGGAGCATGCGATTCAGGAGTTTTGCGGTCACTTTGTTGTTTATGACGTCCCTTTGCGGGCTCTGCAGCGGGGTTGCCGCGGCCGACGGGTTGGATGCCCTGTACCAGCGCACCTTTGCCATCGACTTGCGGGATTATGCCGCGGGAAACGGCGCGCAGGTCGCCGTAGGCTATTACTACAGCGAGACGGGCCAGGGGAACGTCCTCACGTCCGCGAATGGCATAGACTGGAAGCAGGTCACGCTGTTCGACGAGGTGTCATACGGTGCCAATGCGATCGTTTTCTTCAACGGACGCTTCATTATCCCGGGCACTGATGCTGTCTACACGTCTACTGACGGATCGTCATGGTCCAAAGTGCCGGAGACGGCCGGCTTCCAGCTGGACGACATCGCCTCGGGCAAAGGCCTTCTCGTCGGTGTCGGGGGCGGCTCCTCCTATTGGGGAGGCAGGATCGTGAAGTCGACCGACGGCGTAACATGGCTCTCGGTGGCGGACGGCCTCGCGTACGGACTGAATGCGGTCGCTTACGGCACCGCCAGCGGCACGTTCGCTGCCGTGGGAAACAACGGCGTCATCTATACCTGCCAATCGAGCTATGCGGTCAGCCGGGGCAGTATCGGCTACGATCTTTCCGACATCGCCTATGGAAACGGCACCTTCGTCGCGGTCGGCGCCAAAGGTGCGATTGCCACGTCGACCAATTCGGCGAAAGGCAAAAGCAACAACGAGGGTACCTACTGGACTCTTCGCTCCTCCGGCACGATGGAGCCCCTCTCCAGCGTCGCCTATGGCAACGGAACCTTCGTTGCGGGCGGGACCGATTTCGTCCTCACGTCACCGGACGGCATCACCTGGACCCAGCGCACGTTCGGGACCCCGGCATCCTCCATGAAAATCCGGTTCGACGGCAGCAAGTTCGTCGCCGTGGGTAACGACGGTGTTATGCTCACTTCACCCGACGGCATTGCCTGGACGACGATAATCCCCGCCACTCCCGGACCAATCGGCACGCTGGTGACGAACGGCAGCGTCATCATCGCAGCAGGGAGCAGCCAGGGCACGGTTCTCACGTCTCCGGACGGCGTGCGATGGACCGCCCGTTACTTGCCCGGCAGGGAGAACCTCGTCAATTTCGCCTATGGAAAAGGGCTCTTTGCGGGAATCGGCCGGGACGATGCGGGTACTCGCGTGGTCATGACCTCACCCGACGGTATCGCCTGGACACGCGGCGATCTCGGATTCGGCGATTGGCTGACGGAGATTGCCTTCGGCAACGATGCGTTCGTCATTGTCACCGGCGGCGGCACTATCTTCACCTCCACCGATGCCGCCACCTGGATACCGGGGTATTTGAGCGGCGCTCCGGCATCGGTGACCTTCAAGGACGGAAACTTTGTTGCCGTGGCCAGCCACAAGGTTTACGGCTCACCCGACGGCTTCAACTGGAACGAGTACGCCGTGAACTTCCAAACGTCCATGGGCGCCATCGTTCCCGGAAGTGTCACATCGGCCATCGTCGGCCCCCAAGGCGGTCTCTTCACCAGCAGTGGTTATAAAAACTGGCGGGAGAGAACCTCTCCCTTCTCAGCCCTCTCCCAATCCTCTCTCCTCGGCTTCGGCGACAATACGTTCATGGCCGCGGACGGTCACGGCGGGATTTTAACCTCTAATGACGGAAGAAGCTGGATTGATCGCATACTCGCCCCCCTCTTCGTTCCCCATGGCGCCATCTTTATCAATGACTCCTTTGTCTTTGCGGGTGAACCCTTCTATTCTACCTGGAGTACCGCCAATAAAGGGGGGATGATCTTTCAGTCGGCAAAGATGGACCCGGTCGCCCCGCCCGCCGCCGTGCCGGAAATCGACTTCTTTCCGAAAAGCATCGACTACGGGTACGTGAAACGGGGAGACTCCATAACGAAGAGCATTACCATCAGCAATTCCTGGACCGGTCCTCTTTCGGCGGCGGTGCAGCTCAGCGGAGCCAACATCACCGATTTTCCCGTTGCCGGCACCTGCGGTCAACAAAATACGCTGGCACCTGACGATTCGTGCACCATCGACGTGACCTTCAAGCCAACCACCGCCTTTACGCGCAATGCCGCGATCGTGGTCACTTCCAACGATCCGCTGACGCCGGTTGTCACGGTCCCTCTCACGGGAGTCGGGCTCCAGCCCATCATCACGCCGCCGTCTCCGCTGCCGGTCAGTCTCGGAACGGTTGTCTACCCCATGTGGGCCGGCACGAACGTCATAGTCAGTAACGGCGGAAACGATGTCCTGCGGATCACCTCGGCAACCCTCACCGGCTCGTCGGAATTCAGCGTGAACTTCGATGGCTGTACCGGCGCCACGGTTCAGGGAGGGAGCCAGTGCGCTGTGCAGATCCTCTTTATACCCCAATCGGCCGGGACAAAAACTGCCACGGTTACCGTAACCTCCAACGACCCGGACCATCCGGTTCTCGACATCCCGGTCACAGTGACCGTTATGTAAGCAGCATGGGGGCGGGGCAACGCAAAAAAGCCCGCTTCCGCGGGCTTTTCCCTCCATGGCGATTGTTGGGCAGGCAGGCCACGGCATGGGCCGCCTGCCGATCGTCGTTATGACCATTTCTTGCCGAGTTCCTCCAGCCCCGCCTTATCCAGGTCCGCAGGGGTCATGGCGATTCTGAACTCGACGTTTGCGTTGAAATTCAGAAACCATGGCTCTGCAAACGCGGGGATTTTCGACACGTCGTCAACGTTGATGATCACCATGGCACTGCGCTGGCCGTGCTGCTCGACAAAATACACCGCTTCAGGCCTGGCGTCTTCCAGAATCATCCGTATTTTCCTGCCTGCACTACCGTTCTTTACCGCTGCATTGAATTCCCCGTGGGGGAATGTGATGTTCATGAGCATGCGCATGACGTACCTCCCCTGTGAGCAATGATCGCTCACGTTGGTTGTTGAGATCCACCGGGAACCGGGGAATCACGCCACCCCGTTTCCCTTCCGTTATTTTTATTGTACGTCTGCCGGTTCAAAACTTCAATCTCCTTGATGCGGCGACCTTTCGCAACGTCCTGGGAGAGGGCGGATTCTGACTCGTACGCGTGCGTGCGCATCCACACCGGGTCCACGGCACCTGCAACAAGAAAGGGGCTGCCAATCGGCGGTCCCTTTGCCGGCCGGCCTCTCTTACTGGCGGCATGACTACAACTGGCTTTCCACCTTATTTTCGCCGCCAAACTGTCCTACTAACTGGGGCCACCTCTATGTTTTCACTTCCTTTTTTCCCACTCTTGCATTTTTGTCTTGCTTGATCAATGCAAACCATTCTCGTACTTTAGCTTGATTAAGGTATCTACACTTCCCATCTCCGATCCATTCCGAAGCAAGCAAGCTTCTCAGGCAGCAGTTCATGCAAAAAATTACAAACCTGCAATTGCCACATACTTTGGGATGTGGTGGTTCAAGTTCTGCAAATGCTTTAGAGAGCTTATGAGAGAAAACTATTTCCGGCTTTTCATCCAAAAGCGAACCCAATACCGCTTGATTCTCATTAAATGTAACACATGGCCGGACTTTTCCCCACGGATCTATTGCATAGGTTCTGTGACCTGCGCCGCATCCCCCCGGTTTTTGAATCCCAAGCACCTTATCTTCCGGCAGCAAATGTAGAAAAGTGCCGTATTTCTCAGTTAAATCTTTTTCTGTTACTAGGGCCTTTTGGGCGTCCAGCATCCAGAAGGAAAAGCCCTTTTTGGCTCTCCCGAATGGAAGAATCGGAGAATATGTGAACATCTTCGCGCCCAGAGATTTTGACAGCAATAATGTCGGTTCAATGTGGTCCCAATTCTTTTCATCCACCGACATACTGACGCGCGTCAGAAAACCTGACCTGTGCAGCATCCTAACGGCATCTGTCGTTTTTTCAAACGCACCTTTTGCTCCGCGTCTGATATCGTGAACTTCTGAAATGTGACTATCCAAACTAATACTGACAACCATCTTGTCTTTATATGGTAAAAGTGCGCTTATGATTTCTTCATTGATCATTGTGCCATTGCTTAATAATCCGATCAGAGAAAAATGTGTGCCACAGAAATCCATAATCTTCAGAAAATCCGGATGAAGAAGAGGTTCTCCGCCAGTCAATTCGATGGATCGCAAACCTTTTGCGTTTAAATCCATGAGAATATGTATCAATTTGTCTGTCTGGAAAAAATGAGAGGGATTGGTTGAACCAACATTTCGGTAACAATAGTCGCATGCCAGGTTGCATGAAGTGGTAAGCTCAAGCTGAATGCTTGAAGGAAGGAATGCTCTATCGCTTCCCAAAATAGTCACTTCATTTTTTTTCTCGGGAATTTCATTTAACTGTAGTACTCCCTCTTTTATCAAGTTACCCAAATCAACTGTTGCTTTGAGGAGATCCAGATTGTAGCCTTTATTTTCCTTCTTTACATATTCAGCAACAATGTCTTTGATGCGTTTCGTTCCGTCGCAGCGTGAAAGTATATCAAGAGTACATCTTGAAACCCGTAGGGGGGTAGGAGGGGTGCCATACATGACCAAGCCATAATCAGGCGCTATTTTTAAAGAGATGTCGTCTCTCAGGCACGCAAATAAGGTATCTGGAATCGGCTTGTCATATAAGGATCGATAACTGTCAATCATGGCATCCCCTCCTGTTGAGTTAAAAAAAAGAAGTTGCAGTGATCAATCCAATACATGGACAGCTGCAGCTGAAGCAGCGCCGATAGAAGCCGCGTTAAGCTCCCCACACGCGCTGCACAAGCCGCATACGCCACACCAAGAGCAATTGTGCTCAATCTCCCGGGTGCCTCGTAAATTGCTTTTCAGCATAGGCATGAGTTTCTCTTCGAGGAGGGGAGGCAGAGTCATCGACAGTCCATGTTTTTCCATCACATCCAGCAGGGTTTCCGGAGCATCTTTTGTACCGGGAGGACTAATAGCCGCTTTGATTACTTGATTGAAAAATTCGTTAAATTCCGTGCCTGACATCAATGCTTTTTTTCCCATCACGTTTTCTCCTTTCTTTTTAGTGACCTTCCTTGCGTGTAGCGCTCTGACAATCCAAGGGTGCCGTGGAGATCAGTTGTCGCGTATTCGGTCCAGTTTCCAACGGGGCGGGAGTTGACCGGGCGGGTTTTCGGCCCGGTCTTGCTTCCTGGATACTAGACCATATCAAGGGTCAGGTCCCAACACCGTACA
The DNA here is from genome assembly GCA_036518435.1 of Geobacteraceae bacterium. Taxonomy (GTDB): domain Bacteria; phylum Desulfobacterota; class Desulfuromonadia; order Geobacterales; family Geobacteraceae; genus JAMPXD01. Next base: position 11,444 of record DATDNF010000013.1, on the reverse strand, counting down.
TAAGGTATGAAAAATCATAATTCGTACACTGATGACGGCCTGACACCACTGTTTCTCTTACCCGATTAGGCCGATTGCTAGTACGTAACGTCCGGTTGCGGGCTTCATAGGCAGGGTCCAATTAAAACTTTATAACCATAGTGCCTTTTTGTCAAAGGTGAATCTAACGTGCAGCTTATTTTAAATGCACCAGAACGCGGATGGCGCGGGTTCGGCTGATAGCGCCGAAGAAGCATATGGTTTCCCGACGAAATAATTTCATTTATCATTGCCGCGCAATTGGTTACTATAGCGAACAAACTTTCAGCCTGCTTCGCGAGGTCGGCATGTATTCCCATCTCTTTCACGGCGCCCTGCTGGTCGACGGCTCCGGCGGCCCCCCGTGCCGCGCCGATGTGGCTATCGCCAATGGCCGGGTCGCGGCGGTCGGCCCTCGGCTCGACGGTCCTGCCGCCTGCCGGATCGACGCATGTGGGCTGGTGCTGGCGCCCGGCTTCATCGACATCCACAGCCATACCGACATGACGCTCTTCCGCCATCCCCTCGTGGAGAGCAAGGCCATGCAGGGGGTGACGGTGGAGGTGACCGGCAACTGCGGCCTCGGCGTCTTCCCGGTGGAGGCCGGCCGGGAGCGGGAGCTGGCCGACTACCTCCGGCTGCACGACTTCAGCCTCCCCGCGGAGGGATTTACCTGGCGCGATCTCGCGGGCTATGCCGACGAGGTGGACCGCCTCGGCCTCGGCATCCACGTGGCGCCGCTGGTGGGGCATGCGGCGCTGCGGATCGCCGCCATGGGGATGGACGACCGGGCGCCGACGCCGGCCGAGCTGGCCAGGATGGAGGGCCTTCTGGCGGAGGTCCTGGGGCAGGGGGCGTGGGGGATGTCCACCGGCCTCATCTATCCTCCCGGGAGCTATGCCGCGACGGCGGAGTTGACGGCCCTTTCCCGGATACTTGCCCGCTTTGGTGCGCTTTACGCGAGCCACATCCGCGGCGAGGGGGAAGGGCTCGTGGCGGCGCTCGACGAAGCGATCTGGATTGGGAGGGGAAGCGGCGCCCGGGTCCAGGTCTCCCACCTGAAGGCGATGGGGCGGGGGAACCGGGGCCGGGGAAAGGCCCTGCTGGAAAAAATAGCCGCGGCGCGGGCAGCGGGGGTGGACGTGGCCGCCGACCAGTACCCCTACGCCGCCTCAGCCACCACGCTCTCCGCCGTGGTCCCCCAGTGGGCGCATGCCGGCGGGGTGGCCGCACTGCTGGACCGCCTGCGGTGCCCGGAGCTTCACGGGCGGATCTGCACGGAGATCGCCGCTGCGATGTCGGCCCGGGAGGGGGCGGACGGCATCATGGTGGCCAATATCCGCTCGGAGGCTAACCGCGGACTGTCGGGCCGGACTGTCGCCCGGATCGCCGAGCTCTGGGGGTGCGCGCCCGCGGAGGCGGTCGTCAGGCTGATGCTGGAGGAAGCGGGGGAGGTGGGGGCGATCTTCTTCTCCATGGCGGAGGAGGACGTGGCGGCAATACTCGCCGACCCTTCCGTGGCGGTAGGCTCCGACGGGCACGGGCTGAACGCGGCAGCTGCGGCGGGGGAGGCGACCCATCCCCGTTCCTACGGGGCCTTTCCCCGGGTCCTGGGGCGCTACGTGCGGGAGGAGCGGCTCCTCACCCTTTCCGCCGCGGTCCGGAAGATGACCGCTCTTCCAGCCGGCCGCCTCGGCTTCACCGACCGGGGGCTCGTCCGTCCCGGCTTCGCCGCGGACCTGGTGCTGTTCGATCCCGAGGCGATCGCGGACCGGGCGGATTACGCCGACCCCCACCGCTACGCCGGCGGCATCGTCCACCTGTTCGTTGACGGGGTGCCGGTGGTCCGGGACGGGGCGCTCACCGGGGAGCGGCCGGGGCGGGTGCTGCGGAAAAGATAGCCCCCTCCCATCCCTCCCCCGCTGGGGGAGGGCAAAAGGTTCTCCCCCCGGAGGGGGGAGGCAGGAGGGGGGCAGGTTGTCATGTTCTGCGTTAGTAATCTCCGTAGGAAATAGAAGGAAAAGATATGGCAATCGACACAACCCCCGCCCTCTGGCAGGGCCTCCTGGGGCTCGCGCCGCTCGCGGTCTACATCGTGCTGGTCTTCCGGGACGTGGACATCCTGCCCGCCACGGCCGTCTGCGTGGTGCTCGGCGCGCTCCTGAGCCACCAGTCGCTCGTCTCCTTCGGGCAGGCGCTGGCCGCCGGGATGGGGTCGTTCCTCGCCCTGGTCGGGCTGATCATCATGCTGGGACGCGGCCTGGGGGAGGTGCTGACCGCCACCAAAGTCTCCCACACCATCGTTCACCGGATCATCCACGGGATCGGCGTGGACACGGAGAAGAAGGCGATGCTCGGAATCATGGCCGCCTGCCTGGTGATCGTGGGGCTCCTCGGCACCATGGCGGGGGGAAACGCCATCATTGCCCCCATCGTCCTTCCCATCGCCGCCGCGGTCGGCCTGTCGCGCAGCACGGTGGGGGTGATCTTCCAGGCGGTGGGGGAGGAGGCGCTGATCCTCGGTCCCTTCTCCCCGCCGGTCATCACGCTCCTCGGCCTCACCGGGATCTCCTACGGCGAGATGCTCCTCTACGTCGCCGGCCCGGTTGCCCTGCTCACCCTTGTTGTCACCTGGCTGATGATCCAGCGGATCCAGCGCAGGACCCGGGACACCCACCCCTACGAGCAGCCTGAGGAGGCGGAGCGCTTCACACCGACCCCCCGGAGCCGCCGCGCCACCGCCGTGTTCGCCGGCGCCTTCCTGGCGGCGGTCGTCTACGGCATCGCGGTCAAGGCCCCCACCTCGTTCGTGGTCGTCATCATGCTCGGCCTCTCCCTGATCACGGGGCTTGCGGGCGGGCTCTCCTTCGAGGCGATCCTCGGGCTCGTGGTGAAGGGGATGGCGGGGAACGTGGGGCTCTTCCTCCTCTTCCTGCTCCTCGACCCGTTCATAAGATTCGTGGAGCAGGCGGGGGGCTTTGCCGCCCTCGGGACGCTCCTGAAACCGATGATGGCGCTCGGCGGCAAGCCCGCGGTCGTCATTACCGGCGGCTTTCTCGGCGCCTTCGGGATCAGCGGCGCCACGGTGGCGACCCTCAAGCTCCTCCACGAGATGTTCACCCCGCTGCTGGGCCGTTACGGCGTCTCCATGCTCGCCTGGTCCCTGGCCCTGGTGGTCGCCACCAGGGTGAACAACTTCGTCTTTCCCGGGGCGAACATGGTGAGCTCCCTCGGCTTTGCCGAGTCGGACGACATGAAGTCCATGATCCGGAACGGCTGGGCGGTGGCCGCCTGCCAGCTCACCTTCCTGACGCTGTTCAGCGTGGTGTTCGCATGAGGGGAGGGAAAGGGGTCTGCCGCCGGCTTTCGCTTTGCGCGTTCTTCTCGCTTTCCCTGGTGCTGACCGGGTTTGCCGGATCGAGCGTCGACTACGATCCGCAGGCCACGCGCCGAAACATTTTCTCCGACGAGCGCCTCCGCCTGACCGCCGACTACTGCCTCACTCACTACGGCAGGAAGAGCGCCGCATTGAACGCGCCGGAGATGATCGTGGTCCACTACACGGCGTTTGCGACCCTGGGTGAGTCGTTTGGTTTCTTTGCGCCGCCGCGCCTGGACAGGGTGTCGCGCCGGGACATCAAGGGGGGCGGGGCGGTCAACGTCTCGGCGCATTACCTGGTCGACCGGGACGGGACGGTCCTGCAGCTCGCCCCGGACAACGTGGTCTGCCGGCACACCATCGGTTTCAACCACACCGCCATCGGCATCGAGAACGTGGGGCGCAACGCCGCCGACCTCACCGATGCCCAGGCGTCGGCCACCGCAGAGCTCGTCAGCCGCCTCGTTGCCCGGCATCCGTCGATCTCCTGCCTGATCGGCCATTACGAGTACCGGCATACCGGCTTGCCCCACTACCGCCTCTTCCGGGAGGACGACCGGTCGTACCGGTTCACCTCCAAGGTCGATCCGGGGCCGGCTTTCATGGCCCGCGTGCGCGGTTTGCTCAAGGAGCGCCACGGGATTGTCCTGAAAGATTAGCATGGCGCCACCCGGGAAGAGCTGGCGGACCCCGAGGTGCAGGAGGTCCTTCTCCCCCGGCTGCGCAAAAAAAAAGGGGCAGTTTTCTCGCTAGCGAAAAAAACTGCCCCCTTTCCTATTAAGTTGTCTGTTGTGTCCGGCGGACTAGTTGAAAAGCATCTTGAACCCGACGCCGCCGCCCACCTGTGCCGCGTTCAGACCCAGACTCCCGTTGTTTGCGACCTGCCCGGATTGCAGGGACTGTTCCGGCGGCAGGAGAGAGACGCTGCTCGTTACGGCCAGCTTCTTGTTCAGAAAGATGTTCACACCCACGCCGTGCGGCTTCTCCTTTTCAGGGTCGCGGGGCCCGATGGTGGTCGATTGCTTGTTTTCTTCAGAAGAGGAGGGGGTGTTCTGCTCGACCGGGGTGGGCTTCACGTCCACTGCCCCGGCGATGCCGCCACCGATGGTGAGGCTGCAAAATAGACACAGAATCCATATTTTGCTTTTCATCGACTCTCCTTTCACGAAAAGTTACTTTATTTTACCATTTTTCGCTTTCGTGCGGCAATCGAATAATGTGGCTGCCGGGTAGAGAGGCGGCGGGCGCTGGTGAAGCATGAGGGGAAGGGCCGGCGGGTGTTCCCTTGCGGGTGAGGACGTAGGTGCGGCCGAACAGGGAAATGCCGATGAAGCCCCGCACTTCGAGCCGTTCGGGTGACGCCAGACGCGCTTTGCACTTGTAGGTGTTGCCGCTTTCAGGGTCATAGCACAAGCCATGATCCCACCGGTTGTCCCCCGCAGGGGCAAGCCCTTCGATCACCTGCAGCCCGATGATCGGCCGGGTCCGCAACGTCGGATCGGGGTTTTTCCGGTCCACCTTGGGGGTGCCTACGGGACCGTCCTTGCTGTTCATGTAATTCGCATTCATCAGCCAAGCGACCTTCCCGCAGATTTTGTCGCCGCACCGGAACAGTTCCACTTCGGACCTGTCTCCGACGGTTTTCCAGGGGCCGAGGATATCGTCCGGAGAAGCGCCGAACGCCGTTGTTGCCGCCAGCAGGACCGGCAGAAGGAAAGCGGAGAGCTTCATGTGGACACCTTGCAAATAGTTTGGTCATACGCTGCGGGAAAGTGCCGGACCGGGCGGCGATGAAAAAAACGGGAGGCTGCCACGCGGCAACCCCCCGGTTCTCTCCCGCAACCTCATGGTCCTCTCAATGATTCTCTTCCTCTTCCTCCTGGTGTTTCGGGCCGCGCGGCAACGCGATCAACTCTGCCCCGACCGACTCGGCGATGAACTTCAACTCGCTCATCCGCAGATGCTGGCCGTAGACCTTGAGATTGAGGTCCGCAACGGCAACCAGGATGTAACGGGGCTGATGCGCACCGTCCACCATTTTTGATCTCTGCCGATAAAAAATTTTTCCTGACATGAAAGGGCGCCTCCTTTCCTCTTGCCTCCTCCCTGGCACTGCGGAGGGTTCTCATACTTACAGTATACTCCTTTTTCTCGCCCGGGCAAAGGCTTATGCCCGGATCACCGTTCCGACTTTCTCCCCCAGGATCGCCTGCTCGATGGTGCCGCGCTTGTGGCCGTTGACGACCCGGATTTCCCTGACGTTTGCCATGTCCTGCAGCAGATAGAGCATCTTGCGCTCGAGGACCAGGTCTTCCATGTCCATCCCGATGAGCTCTCCCGCGGTGATCTCCTCGATCAGCTCCGCGTCGGGGTTGAGCCGCGGGTCTTCGGTGAACAGCCCGTCCACGTTCTTGACGAGGATGCAACTCTTTGCGCCGAGCACCTCCGCCATCAGGAGCGCCCCCGTGTCGGTGCGGTGGGGGGGGATGAGTCCGGTTCCCGGCGGATGCTCGTAGAGGCCGTAGGGGGGCGTGCCGTGGATCACCGGCAGCAGGCCGAGGTGGAGCAGGGTGGGGAGATCGAGGAGATCGCCGGTCTTGACCCGCGAGCCTCCCCATTCGGAGAGGAGCAGGGTGACGATCACGGCGTTCTGCTCGCTGATCTTCCCCGCCAGCTCGGCCAGGACGCCTGTCGGCATGCCGAGGTCGATGCCGATGTCGAGGATGTGGCGCACGCGCACCCCGCCGCCGGTGACGATCAGCATCTTGTGCCGTTTCGACAGCTCGCCGAGCTCTGCCATGAGCGGCATGACCACTTCGCGGCCGTAGTCGATCACCCCGTGCCCGCCGATCTTGACGACGTTGAGATCGGGGACGAGCCTGAGCGGGGCGGTCCCTTCCCGCCCGCGCATCAGTCCCTTGCGGACGAGGGTTTCTCCTTTCAGTTTGGTTTCGATTTCGTGCCGTGGCGTCATTGCGGAACTCCCGGAAAAGTGTGCATTGTCTCTTGATAAAACAGTAGCATAAATGCGGTGAAAGTCGAGGCGGCCGGCCGGGATACCGTTACCAATAAAGGGGAGGGAATGCTCGTGTTTGGCGTTGATTTTTCCTTCCGGTTTTTGTATAGTCGGCCCTGGGAAAATGGGCGTATCTCGTTGCTTTTGCAGGCAAAATGAGCAAGTGTTAACAGCGGGGAGATCGGCAGACCTGCATTCCGGTCAGGTTGAAAAGAGGAGGGGTTATCAGCAGCGCGAAAGTTTCACGGAAAAAGGACCGGGCCAGTGAGCTGACGCTTACCGGAAACCTCATAATCCTGGAAAAGGGGAAGGAAGAGCTGCTGCTCGTCAATTCCATCGACCCGAAGCCGCTCTACATCAAGAGGGGGAGGGCGTACGTCAAGGGATTTCTCGACGCCGTCACAGAGCTTGGCAGCGCTGAAAGGATAAAAAAGGCATACCCGGAGGACGCGGAGCTGCTGGATATGCTGATGGACCACCGCATCGTCATCACGGCGGCTGATCGGCATAAAGGCGCCGACAAGACGGACATGTCCACGGACCGGAAAGCCCGCGACGAAAAGAGAGCCATGTCTCTCTACCTGCTCCTCACCCAGTCGTGCAATCTCGGCTGCATCTATTGCCTGAACGGGGCCGAGACGTACAAGAAAGACGGGAACCTGATGATGAAGGAAGAGGTGGCGTTCAGGAGCATCGACCGGTCCCTGGACAGCCTGGGGCCCGACGGAAAGCTGGAAGTGGTCTTTTTCGGCGGGGAACCGCTCCTGAACTGGCCGCTGGCGAAAAAGGCCATACTGTACGGAGAAGATGCCCTCAAGGAGAGACACAGGGACAAGGCCATTCACTACCACATAACCAGCAACCTGACGACCCTGCCGAAGGACCTGATAGCATGGGCCAGGAAATACGGGATCACCTTCCTGTGCGACGTCGACGGTCCCGAGGCGGTCCACGATGCGTGCCGGCCCTATAAAAACGGGGGGGCGTCCCATGCGCGCATCGTCAAGAACATCGAGCGCCTGACCCGGGCAGGATTGAAGGTCGCGTTGCGTTCGACGATCACCGCCGGCAACCAGGACTGCATGCTGGAGATTGCGCAGCACCACAAGGAGATAGGCGGCACGGGCAGCGCCTTTGTCCCGGTAAACCCGGTCAATTCCGATGAAGACATCCTGTCGGAACAATTGCTCCCCTCGACCGCCAAGGTGATCAAAGGGCTGGCAAAGGTCTATAAAAGCAAGGTATGGGAGACAAAGGACCTGTTCCCGTTCAACGTCTACGCGTCGCACGTTCATACCGGCGCCAGGACCGTCATGGGGTGCGGCGCACCGTACGGGAACACGCCGGTCGTGGATGTCAACGGCGACGTCTATCCGTGCATCTACCTGGTCGGCATACAAAGGTTCTACATGGGGAACATCCTGAATGAAAGCTATCCCGACAACGGCCTCCTCGACCGGATGATGGATGCCCTGCACGTGGACAACATGCCGGAGTGCAAGGAGTGCGCATGGCGCTACATCTGCGGCGGCGGGTGTCCCGTCGGGAAGCTGACCGTTTTCGACAATCCCGCGGCGAGCCGGAAAGCGGTGAACTATTGCACCAGCATCCGCTGCGACTATACGAAGAAAGTCATCGAATTGCTGCTGTGGGATATGGCCAAGGATGCCGCCGCGTCCGTTGAAAAGGGGGACCCCGACAACGTGTCCGCGGCTATTGACAATACGATACATTGCTAGGAGGCAGGAGGGACAAATGGACGAGAAGGGGAAAAAGGGGAAGGGGGCGGGGAATGATGCGCAGGAGAGCATGCCGCGCCGGGCATTCCTGAACAAATCCGGGCGGACTCTGCTTTTCACCGCATCCTACGCGGCGATCTCGGTGCTGGCCGGCCGGCAGGCGGCACACGCCGGCATGTGCGACGCCGGCTGCACCAGTTCGTGCGTGGAAAGCTGTACCGGCAGCACGACGGTCAGGCCGGACCCCTGTAGTTCCTGCACCGGCTGTACGAGCGACTGCACGTCGGGCTGCACCAAATACTGCACCGACAGTTGCACCAGCAGCTGTACGAGCGGCTGCACCAAATGGTGCACCAGCGGCTGCTGCATCAGCTGTACCCAGAGCACCAGATAGACGACAAAGGCCCGCTTCAAGCGGGCCTTTGCTGTTTCCGCCCCTTCGCGGGACCTAGAGCTCGGCCGCCTTCGGGAAGAGGATGTTGTTTTCCAGGTGGACGTGCTTGTGCAGGTCGTCCTCGAACTCCTTCAGCTTGCGGTAGGTGAGGGCGAAGGTGGTGCAGACGTCGTCCGGGACCGCGTACCCGTTGGCGAGAGCGCGGATGGCGTGGACCGCATCGCCGATCGCGTCGTGCTCGCGGTTGAGCTGTGCGAGGCATGTTGCGAGTGTTTCCACATCCCTCGCCTCCGGCGCCGCCCCTTCCTTGCGTGCCGCATCCATCCGCTTGATGGCGGGGAAGAGCACCTCCTCCTCTTCCCGGAGATGGGCCGCCATGTCGGTTGCTATCCTGTCGAAGATCCCGGCGATCTCGATCACCTCGGGATGACGGGCGCCGTGGACCTCGGCTATCTTGTGGGCGTAGGCGGCGATCTGGCCGGTATTTTCCCTCAGGTAGCCGTGGTGGGCGTTGCGGATGTAGTCCGCGAGGAACGAAGGTTCCCACGCACCGTAGTTCTCGCTCCGCCCCGCCGTCTCGACCTGCAGCGCCTCGATCTCCCGCTCTATTGCGGCGGGATCGAGCCCCTTTTCCCGGCAGGCTGCCGCGAGGGAGACCTTGCCGCCGCAGCAGAAATCGATCCCGTATTTCTCGAATACCCCGGCGGTCCGGAAATCGCCGGCGACGATCTCGCCGATGGTTTTACCGGCCGCATCCCCTGTCCGCTGATCCGTTTCTTTTTTCATGATCTCCTCGATTCTCCCGGTTTACGTTGTCGACTGCCAGGTGTCAGGAAAGGAACCTGCGTTCGATGAAGCCGGCAACGGAGGCCGCGTCATTGATGTCGAAAACCGGCACGTCCAGTTGGAGCGGTTCGTCGCTGGCAACGGCGATCAGGCCCGGGTCGTTCTCCTCTCCCCGGCAGAGAAGCGTGCTGCTGCGCTCTTTCCGGTGCACCTCGATCTTGGGGAGGTCGCTCTTCTTGAACCCCTCCGTGAGGACGATGTCCACGTCGGCGAAGTAGGTGGCGATCAGTTCGCCGATGGCCGGCGGGGTTTCGTGCTTTTTTACCAGGGCGAGCTTCTCCGGCGAGGAGATGAGCATGGTGTCTGCGCCGGCCGCGGTCATCCGGTGGCTGTCCTTGCCGGGATGGTCGATGTCGAAGCGGTGGGCGTCGTGCTTGATGGCGCCGACCCGCCAGCCGCGCCCCTTGAGCTCGGTTATCACTTTTTCCAGCAGGGTTGTCTTGCCGGTGCCCGACTTGGCCACGAAGGAGACTGCTTTCATTGGTCCTCCAGAAAGTGAGATGTCGCGGCGCACGTGTGAAACACGCCGAAAATCGTTGCAGGGGGAGCCGGGATGCGAGATTTCCTGCAGACAAGTGTACCGCGCGCCACGTGGCAGTCAACCGCGGTTCACGTGCCAAAAGAGGGGCCTCCCGCGGGAAGCCTTCGCAGAGCGGATCAGGTGATTTTCTTCAGGGGGGGCCGCCAGTTCTGCAGTGCCCGCATCGGCCGTCTGCCTGGTGGCTATATCTTGTAGCAGCTCCGGGGTGGAGAGTCAAGGGCGCAGATCGTTGCACCGGGCCAAGCTCCCGGTTCTCATGCCCGGCGGGCTGTCATCCGCCGCCCAGCAGGGGGAAAAGGGAGAGGGTGTCTCCGTCCGCCAGTCCGTGGCCGGAGGGGACATGGCGGCTGTTGACGAGGATGATGCCCAGCTCCTGTTCCGGGATACGGAGCTCGTCGATGATACGGGCGACCGTTGTCCCGTCCGGATACTGCCGGGTTTCCGTGGTGAAACGCCCGGTGCGGAAGGTGGCGAACAATTTTATCGTTATCAGCATGGCTTATTCCCCGAACTCCACGGAAAACCTCACGGGTTCGCCGTTTGGAAGGAACCCGCCGTCCTGCAGGGAGGCCGGGACGACCCGCATCCCGTTGACCCGCGCCTCCGAACACCCCCGCCGGAAGTGGTCGGACATCGTGCGGAAAAAGTCTGCCAGGTCGGATTGGTTCAGAAATATCCCTCGGGCGAGGAAGGGAGGGCCCAGTTCGCGGAGCAGCATGTTGAAGAGCTTGATGCGGACCATCCCGTCCTGGCTTGCGCCGGCATCCCCGTTTTCCCGGTGGGTGATGGCGCCGCGCAGCGCGGCGTAAAAGCCGCCCCGCCTCATGGTCGCCCCGACCAGGCCGGGCATGGCAGCGGAAAGGGCAACGGTCGAGCGGTCCCTGACCAGGGCCTCGTCGATGTCGTCGGTTGCCTTCCCGTCGAGGAAGATGGTCGTTATCCTCGTTGCGGCGTAGTCGGGGCTCAAGCCGAACTGGTCGCAGAGGAGGTCCCTGACGGTGCACGGGACCCGGGCGGCAACGTGGAATCCCCGCAGCAGGATCGGGAAGAATTCCCCGAACTGCGCCGGTGCCACGACCAGGGAGATCTCCGTCGGGTCGCGTTCCTCTCCGGGCATGATCATCCTTGCGTGCTTCGTTGCCCCGTCAAAGGTCGGACGGCAGGTGGATCAGATCGCACCCCCGGCACTTTCCGTAGCGCGCCGGGAGGTAGACGACATTGACCGTGAGGCATTTCTTGCACATCCAGTATTTGAAGTCGGTGACCTCCCGGCCGGCCAGCTGGCTGTAGAGCCAGCGGTAGTAGGAGTCCCAGTCGTATTCGGGGGGGAGAGAAGATTTGGCGACAAGTTGTTCAAGTAACATGCGCTCCCCTTTCCGCACCCGCCTTTACGCAATCTTTGACTCGTTCTCCCTCGGATGATCCTCGACGTAGCGCTGCTACGCCTGCGGTCCTCCTCGCTCAAACCAAGCCGAATCTGCCGCAAATCCGGGCACGGTTCGTGTCGTATC
>DATDNF010000012.1:0-27725 GCA_036518435.1 Geobacteraceae bacterium | reverse complement strand
CCTGCGCTTTCCGGGCCAGTACTTCGATGCGGAGACGGGGAACCACTATAACTACTTCAGGGATTACAATCTTGGACTTGGGCGGTATATTGAGGCTGATCCAATTGGGTTGAAGGGTGGAATCAATCAATTTGCGTACGTCCAAAATAACCCAATAAATTACGTAGATCCTCAAGGACTAGAATCAAGTCCGCCTGTCATCATCACCGGTAAAATTACCGACTTTTTACGAGGTCAGCAAAATGTAGGAATGCCTGGCATGCTGGATTTACTTAAACCAAGCCAGTGGAAGCAAGCTTATGAAAATCTAAAAGACTTCGCAGATGTCTATTCAGATCTTGCTAAGAAAGCGTGGGATGAGTATCAAGAAGGAGTGCAGCGAAACTTACCATCACCAGAAACAGAAAAAAATATAAGGTCATGTCATGGGAGATGAAAATAAACAATTGCATATTATTCAAAAGGAATGGAAAGTAAAGGATGTTGTAATATCAATCCTGATAATCATTTCTTTTGGGGCAATTATTGGCCTTGTATTACCAGAAAAGTTTTTAAATGAATATTTGATTAGTCATACTATTGAGCTTATTGCTATTATTGTTGCGATATTGTATTTATATTTCAAATACCCATTTAATATCTTTACTAAAATAGGTATTACCAAATTCATATGTTATACAGCTATTGGTTCAATATGCTGTTTAATAATTAATTTTCCGCTTGCAATTTGGCAAGGTAAAACATATTTACGGCCAAAGGAGTATCAAGTTTTTACTGATAATAGCTCGTACGGCCAGATATATTTAATTTTCTTGCTCTGTGTTTCTGGCCCAATTCTTGAGGAAATTTTATTCAGAGGATTTATTTATAGAATATTAAAAAATAGATATAACATAGTTATCGCAGCAATTATTTCATCTTTAATTTATATGTTGATCCATAATTTGCAGATACAAATTTTATATTTATTTCTCCCAAGTTTGATTTATGCTTATGTATATGAAAAGACAAGCTCTATATTGTCTAGCATAGTAACTCATTCCTTGAACAATACCTTATGGTTTTTGTTTACTTACTGGGGGTTAAATAGATAAATGCGCTAAGCAATAAGCTTATGTCCAAAATAGTCCGATTAATTACATAGACCCTGATGGACTTATAGGACGAGCAGCGGTGCAAATAGTGGTTCGCGGGGCAATAGCCGCTGGCGTCATGGCTCTCAATAACCTTGATTCAATCACAAAATTTGTGACAGATTGGGCTAAAGATCAAATCGATTCGCCTGGTAGGCCAGGTGCAAAAGAACTCGCCGAGGCCGCTGGTAAAATATTCATGGATAGGTACCGAGATGGTGTTAAGAATAACCTCCCACCTAACGATTACAAGGTAGGATGCCATGGTACAAAATAAAAACGTATCCGTGCAAACAGAGAACAATATGTGGAAAATTAGTGATATTGCAATTGCTATTTTATTAGAATTATTTTTGAGTATAGGTGTTGCAATAATCATTTCTGGAACACTACCAAACAAAATTGTTTATTTAATAAGCACAGTAGTTATACACTTTATTGTAATATTGTATCTTAATAGCAAATACCAGATAAACATATTTATTAATATAAAATATTGGTTGGTCATAAAGTATTCTGTCATCGGGGCTTTACTATGCTCATTAAAGTATATAAAATATTATTATTGGTTGATAAACCATAATCATGCGTTGCCTGAATATGCAATAATAACTACTTTTACTATGTTTGGTAAGATATGTTATCTATTGATAATTTGTATGCTAATACCATTGGCAGAAGAAATTATATTCAGAGGATATTTTTTTACAATAATAAAAAATAAATATAACAACACATACTTAGGGGTAATAATTTCAACTGTAATTTTTACAGCTTTTCATTCACTGATTTCTAATGACACAAACATGCTAGATATAACACTACAAAGCTTGATCTACGTTTATATATTTTATAAATCAAAGTCTATATGGGCCAGCGTTATAACACACTCGTTCAATAATGCATTTTGGTTTTTTCTGACATTCATAGTGCTAAAGTAATGGGGTTGTCGGATGTCAATTACTTTAAGGGATAAATGGTGTCAGGCTTTGCATATGGAGATTCTGTCGGCAACGGATGCCTATGCCAACGATAAAATAAACCAGATAAGCAGCCCGCTCGCGCTCCTTAAGATGGCAGCCTCGTGACCGGCCGGACATTCTCCGGGGTCGGCATTATGTTAAGGGCCTAAGGGGACGAGGGCCTAAGGGGACGTTGTTAAAAGGGCCTAAGGGGACGTTGTTAAAATGGTTGACATGCTTATTATGTTAACTTGCCACCCATGCCAAGATCAGCTCGAATTGATATTCCTGGCCTTCTCCAACACGGGGGAGTTCAAGCGCACCGATCTGACTCTCGGCAGGTTTTTCCCCATATCCGTGCGGCGCCGTTACCACAGCCAATCCTCGTATGACAGCCAGCTCGGCTACGGCTGGGCACACAACTACGACAAGCAGCTCTTCACCTACTCCGACGGCTCGGTGGTGATCCGCAAGGAGACCGGTTGGCGGAGGAAGTTCATCCCGTCAGCAAGCGGCTTTACGACCCCGGTCGGCGAGACCGGCACCCTTGTCGCCAACCCCGACGGCACCTTCACCTACACGGAAAAGAACGGCACGGCGGAACAGTACGACGTAAACGGCCGGCTGGTGAGCATCGTCGCCCCGAACGGGAGTTCTCTCGTCCTCACCTACGAATCCGGCATCAAATCCCCCCTCTGGGGGCTTTTGCCGTGGAACGTCAACCAGAGCACCCCGCTCGTGGTCGCCTACGACTACCGGCTGAGCAGCGTCCTGGAAAAAGACGCCACGGGCGCCTACACCGGCACGTGGGTCTCGTTCGCCTACGATCCCTCCACCGGCAGGCTCGTGGGCATTGCCGACAGCCTGGGGCGAAGCGTCGCCTAATCGTCTATAGTTACGTGAATGATAGAATAATTAGCGTCAACAACACCTTTGGTGGCGTTACCACTACCCTTGCAAGCAACATTACCTACAAACCCGTCGGGGGCATTGCCGGCCTTACGTATGGCAATGGTCTGGGCCGGGCGATAGGTTACGACAATCAATATAGGCCGACCAGTATCTCCACCGGGGACCTGCAAAATCTCACCTACGGCTATGATGCCAATGCCAACATCACCACCATTACCAACACTCTGGACAATACGAAGAACAAGAGCTACACTTACGATGCTTTGAACCGTTTGAGCAGCGGCACCGGGCCTTGGGGAAGCATAAGCTGGACGTATGATCCGGCAGGAAACCGCCTGACCCAAGTAGACATCACAGGCACGAGCAGCTACGGCTACCAGGCCGGCAGCAACAGGCTTATAAGCATTACCGGAGCGAATCCGACAAGTTTCAGCTACGACGCCAACGGGAATACGCTCACCGACAACGCCAAAGCCTACACCTACAACCAGAATCAGCGGCTGATCCGGGCGGCGACCACGCAGACGGGCGACTACATCTACAACGCCAGTGGACAGCGGGTGAAGAAGACGGTTGCGGAAACGACCACCGTCTTCCACTACGACACAGGAGGCCGACTAATTGCGGAAACCGCCAGCGACGGCACTGTCCAGACAGAGTACGTGAGCATATACGGCCAGCCAGTGGCAAAGATCGATGCAAACGGCACAAGCTACATCCATACCGACCACTTGGGTACGCCGGCCATGATGACCGATGCCAGAGGGGCTAAGGTCTGGGAAATTGAGGCGAGGCCGTATGGAGATGCTGCCACAATTAGTGGTACGTCAACCCTCAATTTCAGATTTCCGGGCCAGTATTTTGATGCCGAGACTGGATCGCTCTATAATTACTTCAGGGATTACAATACGAATATTGGGAGGTACATAGAGAAGGACCCGATTGGGTTACGAGGTGGCATAAATCCATTTATTTATGTCCAAAATAATCCGATCAACTGGACAGACCCGACTGGACTTACCCCAGGCAGAGGCAATGTTCCTCCTATGACACTTCCTCCTAGTCCGCCCTCAAGTCCAAGCACTGAGGATGTTTCAGGTCCAAATCCCCCATCTTCTAGGCGATGCTGTGATCATCCTGTGTTTCATCCGAACGTTTATTGGACTTGTGTATATAACAACGTTACGAGCTCCAATGAACATCTTGATGACTACCTATTTGGTGGCTTGTTGATAGCTGGAGGACTTGCATCTTCAAATCCTGTAGGTTGGGTAGCAGCAGGTGGTGGGGCAGTTGGTCTAATGGCATTATCTAATCGTATTGGGTATGTTTGCCGACAAGCAGCAACATATTGTGATTAGTTCTTATACAAACATAGACTGAAGGTAATTTATGAAAAATACACGCCTGTTTACTATGATATTAATGGTAGTAAACTTAGTCAGACTGTACAAGATATACAATATACCTACATACATATCGCCATATGGTTCTACTTATAATGGCACTACATTCTTAATCTCTGTCGGAATGGTTACCCGAGTGGCAAGGTCATCACCTACAATTATGCGAACAACCGGGTGGGCAGCATCAGTAGCACCTTCGGTGGCGTTACCACTACACTTGCAAGCAACATTACCTACAAACCCATCGGGGGCATTACCGGTCTTACTTACGGCAATGGACTTGCTTGTGCTATAAGTTACGATAATCAATACCGACCGACCAGCATCACCACAGGCGCCCTGCAAAGTCTCAGCTACAGCTACGATGGCAATGCCAACATTACCGCCATTACTAACAATCTGGACAATACGAAGAATAAGAGTTACAGTTATGATGCATTGGACAGGCTTACAGGCGGCACCGGGCCTTGGGGGACAGTCAGTTGGACTTACGACCCGGTGGGAAACCGGCTGACACAGGCAGATAATACCGGGACGAGCACGTATGTCTACCAGCCAGGGAGTAACCGCCTGGCGACCATAAGCGGGGCAATTCAGAACAGCTTCAGTTACGATGCGAATGGAAATATGCTCGCTGAAAGCACGAAACAATACTCTTACAACCAGGGCCAACGGCTGATTCACACAGCCGCCACCAAGACGGGTGACTATGTTTATAATGCCTTGGGGCAGCGGGTAAAGAAGACAGTGGCAGGCGTTGTCACGTACTACATATTTGATAAAAATGGGCAACTAATCTACGAAACCGCCAGCGACGGGACACAAGCAGAGTATATTTACCTGAACGACCAGCCGCTGGCAAAGATTGACGTGGGCGGCACAAACTACATCCATACCGACCAGCTGGGCACGTCAGTCATGATGACCGACGCCAGCGGAGCTAAAGTGTGGGGAATTGAGGCGAGCCCATTTGGGGATGCTGCCACTATTGTTGGTACCGCAAGTTTCAACTTTAGATATCCGGGCCAGTATTATGATAGTGAAACAGGAAACAACTATAATTACTTCCGAGATTACAATCCTGCGATTGGCAGTTATGTTGAGGCTGATCCGATTGGACTTCCTGGAGGTATAAATTCATTCATTTATGTCCAAAATAATCCGATTAACTTCAGAGACCCTACTGGTTTAAATCCATATGCTGAAGCTTTAGGGTTTGTTCTGGACAACCTTGGGCCAATCGCAGAATATGTGACAACATGGGCACAAGGACAGGTTGCTATACCTGGTGGCCCAGGTAAATTGGATGCAGCAAAATTTATTAAAGATAAGCTATTTCCTGATTCACCACCATCAAAATATGAGATTCCTCCGGTCCCACCTGGTTGGACAATTGACCCGACTACCGGGCTATTAATACCACCTAAAGGGCCAGTATGTGAGATGAGGAGATAACTATGACAGAAACTCATCTGAAACAGACTGTTAGTTGTCCAGAATGTGGCTCTAGTGACGTGAAAATAAAGAAAGAAGAAAAAAGTATATCCAGTTTGGTTTTAGGACTGTTTGCATTTGTGTTAGATTTATTTACTCCTGGTGGCAGAAGTATAACTTTAGAACACTGGAATTCGACCAAATCTGGATATATGTGTCAGAAATGCGGATTTGTTTTTAGAGAGAAAAAGTAGTTTCTTGCCTTTCTAGGGGCGGGCGGTCGGGGGGCTTGGCGGTTCGTCCCATAATCAGGCAGCATTATGTCAGATTCCAAAATGCGAAAGCCGTGACGGGTTGTGTTTCCCGGCACGGCTTTTTGCGTTGGATGATGACATAGTGCGGATTATGGGATGATCCGCCAAGGCTGGTGGGACAAGGTTCTATGGGGTTTCGAACTTCATCAGCTTTCTTATGACATCGATATATTGAGGCACCCGTCATGACATCTGCGCATAAACCGACATATCTTCCCCTTAACACCTACACAAAGCTGATGCGCGCGGCTGAATCGGTTACGAACCGGGTGAATCGCTCCATGGCGGCGTTCGGTCTGACCATCAGCCAGTTCGGTGTTCTGGAGGCCCTGTACCACAAAGGGCCGCTGTGCCAGCGGGACATAGCAGCGAAGATCCTCAAGAGCACCGGCAACATCACCCTGGTGATCGACAATCTGGAGAAACGCAGTCTGGTCCGACGGGAGCGGGAGAGCGACGACCGCCGCTACCTGACCATCCATCTCACCGACGAGGGGACCGCGCTGATCGCCCAGGCCTTTGCCCGGGTCGAGGCTGCCATCGTCGCCGAAATGTCGGCTCTCACCGGGCACGAACAGGAACTGCTGGGAAGTCTGTGCAAAAAACTGGATTGAAAGAGGGAGGGAACTGACGCTAAAAAAATTTGACCGATTAGTTAAATGTTAAACCATTCACCATCAAGACACTACTGCGAAAAGGAGAATAGTCATGAAACGCATCATCGCATCCGTCGCCGCCATCTTCGCCCTGGCCCTGCCGGTCGTCGCCTCGGCATCAACCTGGAACATCGATCCCGAGCACTCCAATGTCGGGTTCAAGATCCGTCACCTGATGATATCCAACGTCAGGGGGAACTTCGAAAAGCACGCCGGGACCGTCGACATAGACGACAAGGACATCACCAGGTCAAGGGTGGCAGTCACCATCGACACCAGTTCCATCAATACCAACGTGCAGAAGCGCGACGCGCATCTGCGGAGCCCCGATTTCTTCGATGCGGCCAGGTATCCGACCATGACCTTCGTGTCGAAAAAGGTGGCCAGGGCGGGCACGGACAGGCTCAAAGTCACGGGCGACCTGACCCTCCACGGCGTCACCCGCGAGGTGGTGCTCGATGTGGAAGGGCCGTCGCAGGAGAGCAAGGACCCATGGGGCAACATCCGCCGAGGCGCCTCGGCCAGCGCCACGGTCAATCGCAAGGACTTCGGTCTGGTCTGGAACAAGGCGCTCGAAACCGGCGGCGTGGTCGTGGGTGACGAGGTGACCATCACCCTGGAAATCGAGATGATCAAGGCTCAGCCGAAATAACGGGAGACAATGAAACGAAAAGGGAGAGGACCTGACCTGACCCGAAAGGCGGCCGATGAGGCCGCCTTTGCTGTTTTACCGTCCGGGTCCGTCACCGCTGCCGAGTATCCTCACCCGAACCGGTAGACCAGCCTGCCGTCCTGGTACAGCTCGATCGGCCCGTCCTGGGAGACCTTGATCACCTTGCCGAAGAAGGAGCCGGCGCTGGCGGCCGTGGTCCTCCCCCCGCCGGCGACCACCTCCCGCGCATGGGAGGTGTCGATGATGAAGCCGGTTTCCAGGAGCTTGCCGTTGCGGTCGAAGACCGTCATGCCGTCGGAGGAGAGGATGCGCAGCAGGGTCCCCGCCTGTTTCAGCTCGCTGATCCCTCTTCCCTTCACCTGGTCGACCAGCAGCCTGCCGATCGGATCGTCCCCTTCGACCGACCCCTTCTTCAGCGCTGCCAGCTGCCGCGCCCCCTGGTCATACACCAGCACCACCGTGCCGTGCCGGCTCTTGGAGAGCGCATAGGCCGTCCAGATGAGATCGTCGGCGGCTTCCGGCGCCATGCTTCCGGCGAGGAACGAACGGAAGATGTCGGGGTCGAAGATTGCCCACACCCCCTTGCGCCGCACCAGGAGCCGAGCCGGGCTGGTCAGCACCTCGATCTCCGATGCCTCGTTGACCGTGACGGCAAAGGCGCCGGTCCCGGCGCGCCTGACAAGGGAGAAGATCTCCCGCTGGGTCTGCCGCTCCACGTTGGTCTGCACCGCGTAGCTCCCGATCCTGATGACGCCGGCCACCCGCATCTCGATGTTGGCGACGAAAAACAGGTTGGTCCCGTCGATGAAGCGGTAGGTGAGCGGGCTGGCAAAGAACGTGGGGGAGATGTGCTGGTGCGGCCGGAGGGAGATCATGGCATGCTGCCGCTCCCGCATCAGCTTGCGCAGGGCGGGAAGCGTGGTGCGGTGCACGATGATGCCGGTGGTGGCCGGCTTCCCCTCGTAGCGCTGGTAGGAGAGATTCTTGAAGAGCTGGATCAGTTGCTGAATCGGCCAGAACCCCTTGCGGTGGTCGCCCCGGAGCGCACGCGCCACCGTGATATCCATGATGGAAGCGAGCAGCGCCGTCCGGATGTGAGCCTCATACCCTTCCTGGCGAAAGCCGGCGTAGAGAACGGAAAAGGCGGCCAGGAGCTCCCGGCAGAAAAGCACTTCGCTGTGGGTAAAGGGGATGGCGGCCCGATGGGCGGTGAAGAGGTAGGGACGCCCATCGAGGGAGACGACCTCGCGGATCGCTCCCTCTCCCGGCTCCTCCCCTTTCGCGCGGGGAACGAGATCCACCTCGGCCCCGCCGAGAAAGGAACGGATGTTCCCCCGGATTGCATCGAATACGGTAATCGGCATGATCGCTCCCCTTGCGTATCTGGCATTGCGGCTATCTGAGAATTGTAGCAGCAAAATAGCGCCGCGCCATGCGCCGCGCCATCCCGGCCGCATATTTCGCGGCCGCGACATCCCTCTTGTCCGGCGCGAAATTTCTGCTACAATGCAGCATGGTTGTGTCAATCTTTACGGAGAAAGGAAGACTATGCGCAGACTCATCATTGCCGCCCTCGTCACCCTGATCGCCCTCCCCGCATTCGCCGCGGACGAGCCGAAAACCGAGGAACAAAAGACCCTCTATGCCATCGGCCTTGCCATGGCCCGCCAGCTTACCCCGCTGAGCCTCACCCCCGCGGAAATCGAGTTCGTCAAGCAGGGGCTCGCCGACGCGGCGACCGGCAAGACACCGGCCGTTGACCTCAATGCCTACGGCCAGAAGATCCAGGAACTGGCCAAGGCGCGCCTCGACGCCAAGGGGGAAAAACTCGCCGCCGCGACCAAGGAGTTCGTCGAGAAGGCGGCCAAGGAGAAGGGAGCCGTAAAGACCGACTCCGGCCTGATCTACCTGTCGCTCCAGGAGGGGAGCGGTGCCAGCCCGGCCGCGACCGACAAGGTGAAGGTGCACTACCGCGGCACCCTCATCGACGGGGAGGAGTTCGACAGCTCGTACAAGCGCGGACAGCCGGCCGAGTTCGCCCTGAACGGCGTCATCAAGTGCTGGACCGAAGGGGTGCAGAAGATGAAGGTCGGCGGCAAGGCACGGCTGGTCTGCCCGCCGGCGATCGCCTACGGCGACCGCAATGCCGGCATCATCCCCCCCAACGCCACGCTGGTGTTTGAAGTTGAACTCCTCGAGGTGAAAAAGTAGCGGGCATCAGCAACACGGCACCATGAAAAAAGCCCGCGCAATGCGGGCTTTTTTGCTTTCAGCGGAAAGCTGAACGGTCGACGCGACGTTGCCACCCTCCCCGGCCCCACTGGAATGCCGGGCGCGGCGAACGGTCAAAGCGGGAAAATACCATATATCTTTTTTCCGAATACATGATAGGATTACCGGCAGGAGGTAACGACATGAATGACCTGCTCATGCTGCTCGGTTTTCTCGCCTGCTGGATCGCGCTCCAGAAGTTCATCCTCCCCCGCCTGGGGGTCCCGACCTGAATGGCCGATTCCTGCGCCCCCGGGGACCGGGGGAAAGAGAAGAAACAAGCGAAGGATGAAGGATGAATTATGAAGAAAAATTTCTGTGCGGGTTGTTACATCATTCATAACTCATAATTCATCATACATAATTACATCACCTACCGCCAAGGCTCCTCCAGTACCACCAGATACCCATCCGGATCGAAGCACCAGAGGTCCTTCACCCCGTACGGCTTTTCGTCCAGGGGGAAGAGGATCTCCAGCCCCTCCTCCTCCAGGGCGTCGGAGATATCCTCGATCTCCGTGACGCGAAACTGGAGGGTCAGCCCCACCCCCTTGGGATAGTCGGCGAAGCGCTCCTCCAGAAGCGGGTGGGCGCTGATCACCGCCGCCTCTTCGACGAAAATCAGCTCCCCGCCGCCATCCAGCCTGAGAATCAGGTGCTCGGGCGCACCGGGCGCCGTAAGGGCGCGCCTGACCGGCAGCTCCAGAATCCCTCCGTAGAACGCCTCGGTGGTTTCCAGGTCGGCCACGGCCAACTGGAGGGATATGTTCGCTCCTCCCCCGTTCACTCCCCCCCACCGAACAGGATATTGGTGTAGCGGGACAGGATCGTGAAATAGTTGGTGAAGATCAGAACGCCGACCAGGATCAGGAAGAGCCCGGTGACGATCTCAAAGATGCGGATATACCGCTTGAACCGGTTGAAGAAGACCAGGAACTGGTGCATGGCCAGGGAGGCGAGGAAAAAGGGGAGCCCGAGCCCCAGGGAGTAGATCAGGAGGAGGCCTATGCCGTGGAACACGGTCTCCTCTGTGGCCGCCACCATCAGGATGGAGGCGAGGATCGGGCCGATGCACGGCGTCCACCCCGCCGCAAAGGCGATCCCCACGATGAAGCTCCCCGCATACCCTGCCGGCTTGCGGTGGATGGTGACCCGCTTTTCCCCGAGGAGGATGCCTATGTCGAAGATGCCGGCAACGTGGACGCCGAAGACGACGATCAGCACCCCGCCGATCTTGCGCAAAAGCGCCATGTGCTCCTGGAGGAAACCGCCGATGTAGGTGGCCGAGGCCCCGAGCAGGACGAAGACCACGGTGAACCCGGCGACGAAGAGGAGGGAATGGATCATGGTCTGGAGCCGGACCTTGTGGGTCGGGTGCTCGGCCTGGAGGTCGGCGAAGGAGAGTCCGGTTATGTAGGTGATGTAAGACGGAATGAGAGGGAGCACGCAAGGAGAGAGAAACGACAGGAGTCCCGCGATGAATGCCCCGACGAATGTGATGTTGCTGCTTCCCATGTTGACTCCGCTAAGTCGCTAATATTCCCTCCTCCTTGATGGGGGAGGGTCCCCTCCCATCAAGGGAGGGGGAAAATGTTCGGAGGTGCCATTATTTCGCGGCCATGTCGGAGAGATACTTGACCACCGTCGGGTCGCTCCAGTCCATGCCGCCGACGACTTTTTTCAGTATAACACCCTTCTTGTCGAGAACAAAGCTCTCCGGCACCCCGGTGAGGCCGTAGCGCTTGCTCACCGCCTGGGTCGTGTCGAGGAGCGCCGGGAGCGTGTTACCCGACTGCTTGAAGTAGGCCTCCACCTCCTGCGCCCCCCCTTCGTTGATGGAAACCGCCACCATCTGGAACGCCTTGCCGGCCATCGCCTGGTTGAGGCGCATCATGGAGGGGATCTCTTCCCGGCAGGGGGGGCACCAGGTGGCCCAGAAGTTGAGGAGCACCACCTTCCCCTGCAGGTCGGCGAGCCTGACATCGTGGCCGGAGAGGTCCTTCAGGGTAAAGTCGGGGGCGGGGTTTCCTTCCAGGGCCGGCTTCTCTTCCTTTGTGGTGCAGGCCGGCAGCGCGAACAGCAGCAAAAGCAGCGACAGACAGAAATACCTTTTCATCTTTTTCTCTCCTCTTTAAATAGGTGTGCAGGCTGAAGCCTTCAGCCTTCAATCCTCAGCATGGTTTCGGCTTATCCGGTATTTCTCCATACGGTAGATCAGGGTATGGCGGGGAATGCGCAGAAAGCGCGCCGCCGCGGCCTGGTTCCAGTCGCACCGCTCCAGCGCCTCGACGACCACCTCCCGCTCCAGCTGTTCCAGGGAATACCCCTCCGGCGGCAGGTTGACCACCCGCCCCCCCCTGTCCCGTCCACCCCCGCGGATCTTGTCCGGCAGCTCCGCAAGCCCGATGGCATCGCTGTTGCGCAGGATGAGGAGGCGCTCCACGGTATTTTCCAGCTCCCGCACGTTGCCGGGCCAGGCGTACCCGGCGAACGCCGCCAGCGCTTCGGGGGCGAAGGCGACCGCGGGCGCGCCGTGCTTTGCCACGAAATGCCGCACCAGCAGCGGGATGTCATCCGGCCGATCCCGGAGCGGGGGGAGATGGACCGGGATCACCGCCAAGCGGTAATAGAGGTCCTCCCGGAAGGTCCCGGCGGCAATCGCCTCCTCCAGGTCCGCGTTGGTGGCCGCCACCACCCGTACGTCCAGTTTGCGGGGGGAGGCGCCGCCGACCGGCTCCACCTCCCGTTCCTGCAGGGCGCGCAAGAGCTTCGGCTGGAGATCCACCGGCAGTTCCCCCACTTCGTCGAGGAACAGGGTGCCTCCGTCGGCCGCCTGGAATTTGCCGGCCTTGTCCCGGACCGCCCCGGTGAACGCCCCCTTCACATGGCCGAACAGCTCGCTCTCCAGGAGCTCCCGCGGAATGGCGGCGCAGTTGATCGCCACGAACGGGTTGGCGCGGCGGGTGCTCAAGGAATGGATCGCCCGGGCCACCAGTTCCTTGCCGGTCCCCGACTCCCCGGTGATCAGCACCGTCGCCTCGGTGTCGGCCACCTTCCGGACCACGGCAAACACCCGTTCCATCCCCCGGGAGATGCCGACGATGCTCTTGAACTCGGCCCGCTCGGAGAGCTCTTCCTTGAGGCGACGGTTCTCCTCGGCAAGTCCCCGCATCTCCAGGGCCTTGCGGACCGTGAGGCGGAGCTCGTCGCGATTGAACGGCTTGGTGATGTAGTCGTAGGCGCCCAGCTTCATCGCCTCCACCGCGGTCTCCACGGCGCCGAAGGCGGTGATCACCATCACGGGCGTCCGGGGGGAGCGCTCCTTGACCGCCGCCAGCACCTGGAACCCGCCGATCCCCGGCATCTTCAGGTCGGTGATCACCAGGTCCGGCTGCTCCCCGTCGAACAGAAGAAGCCCCGCCTCCCCGTCCGCGGCAGCGAACACGCGGTACCCCTCCTCCTGGAGGTTGTACTCCAGCACCCGGCGCAACGAGGTGTCGTCGTCGATGATCAGGATTTTCGCGGTCATGCATTTCCCGTGTAGGGGCGCAGCCTGCTGCGCCCGCTTTTCGTAACTGATGGGACTAGGGCGCAGCATGCTGCGCCCCTACATTTAAACGGGGAGTCGGACGCGAAAAATGGTCCCCTTCCCCGGTGCGCTCTCTACCGCGATGCTGCCGCCGTGGCTCTCCACGATCTTCTGGGCGATGGCGAGCCCGAGCCCCGTCCCCCTCTCCTTGGTGGTAAAGAACGGCTCGAAGATCCGCGCCTGGACCGCCGGCTCCATCCCCGCGCCGGTGTCGGCGAAGGAGATCTCCACGGCAGCGGGCTCTCCGTCCCGGGGCGGAAGATGGCTGGCGCTGACGGTCAGACTCCCCCCCCGGCCGGTTGCCTGCACCCCGTTCAGAATCAGGTTGAGGAAGACCTGCCGGAGTTTTTCCCGGTCCCCGCGCACCGGCGGGAGCCCGGCCGGTGCGAGCTGCAGGCGGACACCGCGGGATGCCGCATCGGGCGAAACGAGGGTCACCACCTCGCCGAGCTCCGCCATCAGGTCGCAGGTCGCCCGTTCCACCTGAACGGGACGGGCGAGTTGGAGGAACTCCTCCACCACCCGGTTGAGACGGTCGGCTTCCTTGACCAGGATCTCCAGAAATTCGTATTTCCGGTCGCCGGGGCGGAAGTCGTCCTTCAGTATCTCGGCGGTCCCCTTGATGGAGCCCAGGGGGTTCCTGATCTCGTGGGCGAGCACCGCCGACAGCTCACCGAGGGCGGAGAGCCGTTCCGCCCGGCGCAGCTGCTCTTCGATGCCGATGATCAGGTCCGCCTGGCTCTGGAGCTTCCGGTACGACTCCTCCAGCCCCCGGGCGGTCCGCGCCAGTTCCTCCCGGCGCTCCTCCTCCCGCTGGGAGAGAAAGCCGGTGATCCCGCCGACCACGTTGTAGAGGACGATCTCCAGGAACTTCTCCATCTCCAGAAAGGGCCCTCCCCCCCACTGGAACAGGATGTGGGGCGCGTACAGGACGCTCACCACGATGGAGGAGATCAGCCCCCCCCGCAGGCCGAACCAGAAGGCCGCGTAGATGATCGGGATGTAGTAGAGCCGCTGGAATATGTCGTGGAGCACCGGGCGATGGAGCGGGGTCAGGTAGTGGAGGAGGCTGATCCCCACTATGGAGGCGGACAGCAGCGCCACGCGCACCAGGTTCGAAGGTTTCATGAGACACTATTAGTCCAGGAACGGACGGAATGCAAGGATAATTTGATTCGGACGGGACCAAATTGGGGAAAGCGTGGATGCGGCGGGGCACCCCGCAGTTCCCGGACCGGGCGCAACAACGCGGACAGCCGGAATTCGCGGGAAGGGGGAGCGTGAGTCATGTTATTTGACGCAGGAAGATCGTTATTTAACGCGGGTCACCACGTAATCGGAAAGGCTCATCAGGGCGTCCCTCTGCGGCGAGGGAACGAAGGACTCTAGCAGGGTCTTGGCCCGGGCGATATGGTCACGGGCGCGGTCGATGGTGTAGTCGATCCCGCCGTAGGCGTAGACCAGGTCGAACACGGTCTGAAAGTCGCTCTTGTCCGGGAGCTCCTTGTCGACGATCTCGCCGATTCTCTCGCGTTCAGCGGGGGTGCACCGCTTCAGGGTGTGGATGAGCGGGAGGGTGATCTTTCCCTCCTCCAGGTCATGGCCGATGCTCTTGCCGAACTGCTCTTCGCTGGCAACATAATCGAGGGTATCGTCCATCAGCTGGAAGGCGATGCCGAGGCTCATGCCGAAGTCGCGCAGCGCCTCTTCCCGTGCCGGCGTTGCCTTGCCGAGGATCGCCCCGGCCTGGCAGGCGGCGGAGAGAAGGATGGCGGTCTTGCATTTCACCACTTCGACGTAGCGTTCTTCGGTCAGGTCCATGTCGCTGGTGGAGATGAGCTGCAGTACCTCCCCCTCGGCGATGATGGTAGTGGCGGCGGACAGCACCTTGAGCACCCGCAGGTCGCCGTCGGCCACCATGAGGGAAAAGGACTTGGAAAAGAGAAAATCCCCCACCAGCACCGACGCCTCGTTCCCCCAGAGGGTATTGGCGGAAGCGATCCCGCGGCGCAGATTGGCGTTGTCCACCACGTCGTCATGGAGCAGGGTCGCCGTGTGGATGAACTCGATGACGCTGGCGAGCGGCACGTGCCGGTCCCCCTGGTAGCCGCAGAGCTTCGCGGACAGGAGGAGCAGCGCCGGGCGGATCCTCTTGCCGCCGCTGGCGAGGACATACTCCCCCACCTTGCGGATCAGCGGGACATCCGACTGGAGATCCTTCCTGAACTGCAGTTCCACGTTTTTCAGGTCATCCCCGATAAGGGCGAGTGCCGCTTCCATTATGAACCTCTGTGCTGAGTTGCGGCAATACTATAGGAATAACGGCTGTTTTGTCAAAGCTTTTCTGGCTCCTCCCTCCCCCCCGACGGGGGACGGACACTCGGCGGTTGCCCTACGCTAGAACTTCTCCCTGCGCCGCCTCTCCTTGCGCTCGGCAATCAGCTCATCGTATTTCTTCCGCTGCTCCGCCGTGAGAATCGTGCTGATTCTTGCCTGGGACCTGGCGATGATCGCCTCTGTCCGGGGGCGGAGCTGGCTGCGCAACGCCCGTATTTCTTCGACGGTTTCGTGGACAATGGCCCTGACCTGCGCCTCCTGCCGGTCGTCCAGGTCGAGCTTGCGGTCGAGCCGGCTGACAATGGCTTCTTCCCGGTGCTGCGGCCTGCCGCTCAACAGCGATTCGACCCGGTACCCGCAGAGCAGGTGCGCGGCGAGGGCGCCGCACAGCGCGCCGAGCGCAAAGACCAGCACCACCCCGAAGATTACCCGCCCCTTTGTCATGTCACCCCCCCGCGAGCAGGCTGGCCGCCTGGAATTCTTCGTAACCGTTGGTAAATGCGGCAAAGATATCGGTGGAACGCGCCGGATCGCTGAAAACGCTGCCGAGTCCGACGACAACGGCGACCGCAGCGAACACCGGCACGAGCCGCCAGCTCCAGACCGACCAGAGCAGCCAGCTGCTCCGCCTCTCCGCGATCCTGGCGAGCAGGCGGGTCTCAAAACGCTCCTCCACAACGGCGGTGTCGCGCCTCATCGTGCGCGCCGCGACAAACAGTCCATCCAGCAATTCGTCCCGCTCATCTTTCATAGTGTCTCTCCAGGAGGCCTTTCAGCTTCTGCCGGGCGCGGAACGCCCGCACCTTGACGTTGGTCGCGCTCCAGCCGGTCAGCCCGGCAATTTCCCTGACCGATTTCTCCTCCAGCTCCAGAAGCGTGATCACCAGCCGCTCCTCGGGACGCAGCCCGGAAAGCCCCCATTCCAGGAGATCCCGTGCCTGCGCGGCCGCCTGACGGGCGTCGATCGCCGCGTCCTCGATCTCGTTGTGGACAATTCCCAGGGGGAGATGGCGCTGCTCCCTCCTCCTGCTGCGGAGTGCGTCGTAACAGGTCCTGATTGCGATGCGCGTCAGCCAATGCTCGAACGGCGCGTCGCCGCGGAATGTGCCGAGATTTTCATACACCTTTACGAAGACATCCTGGCAGATGTCGTCCAGTTCGTCGTCATCCCGGGCGAACCGCCCCGCCAGGCCGAAAACTTTCCGTTTGTACCTGCGGACCAGCCGGGCGAACGCATCATCACTGCCTCCCCGTGCATCTGCGACAAGGCGGTCATCCGAAGGTTCGGTCGTGTCGACGGTCATTACACATCCAGGGCGGATCGGTTAGTGCGCGGCATCCGGCGCGAAGCATTGCGACATGGTCTTCCCACTTTTCCGCCGTTATGTATAAAGACGCGCAACCAGGGGAAAAGGTTACACCTTTTTTTCGCTTTCGGGATTTTTCGGACGGCGGAACGGAGGGATGAAAAAAACAACGGATGCCGGCTCAGGCCCGCTGCCGGGGAGGCGGGCCGGCGGCGGATACGCAGCGAGCGGGGAAAAGTATGCTCTCCCCCGCTCGTGGTCAGCGGCATCCGCCGTGGCTATTCGACGGCGATCTGCCGTGCTGAGCCTTTTGCGCCGGTCCTCGGGAACCGGACTTCCAGGACCCCCTCTTTGAAGCTCGCCCTCGCCTCTTCGGTATCGATCCCTTCCGGCAGGCCCAGAGTGCGGTTGAACGAGCCGTATGACCGTTCCAGCCTCAGATAGTCCTTCCGTTCCACCTTCTCCTCGGACCTTTTCTCGCCGGAGATGATGATATTGTGACCGACTACCTGCACGCTGATGTCCTCCCGTTTCATGCCCGGGAGCTCGGCCCTGAGCACCACTTCACCCTTTTCCTCGACGATGTCGACGGCCGGGGTCATTGCCCCCGGCCCCCCGATCCTCTGGAACAGGTTGCGCCACGGGGCCGCGTTGATGCCGAAAAACGGCCTATGGAAGGCGTCTTCCATCATCCGCTCCATCTCGTTCAGCGTGGAGAGGATGTTCTTTTCCACGGTCGTTACCGGCAAGGCCTCGTGAGCAGCGGACTTGACCGACTTGACCGCGGCTCTCCCCGTTTTTTCCCGGGAAACCGCTTTCAGCTCTGCCTGGCGTCTCATGACCTTGAACCTCCTTTCGACCCTATCTTTCGTCTATATCCAGTATATCTATTTGATTGTGATTGTCAAGATCATTTTGCGCCCCCACGGGGAGTTCCGGGCCGCGGGAGAGAGGCGGGGCGGCGGATCAGCGGCCGGACATGATGCGGCCGATTCGGTCCCGGGTGACCGGATGGGTGGCGAAGAAATCGTCGATCCGCCGGCCATTCCCTTCTTCACCCTCGCGCCGGCTGTGTTCGGCCTGCAGGCGGGCGAGCATCTCCGCGTAGGCGCTGACCGGGATGCCGTGCCCCTTCAGGTAGGCCACAGCCGCGTCGTCCGCTTCGGTCTCGAAGTCGCGGGAGAACTTGGCGTCGATCAGCACCGTGGGGAGCGTGGCGGCAAGGGAGGAGGCGGAGAGGATGTCGCCGGTGACGGTCGCGACGATCAGGCCGGTGGCGGAGTTCTGCAGCACCTGCCGCAGGGCGTGCCGGCAGCGGACGTGGCCGATCTCGTGGGCAAGCACCCCGACGATCCCCTCGTCGTTCTTCGCCAGCTCCACCAGCCCGTCGGTGACGATGACGATGCCGGAGGGGAGTGCGAAGGCGTTGGCGCCGATCCGCTCGCTGGCGCGAAATTCCAGCCGGTACCCCTCATTGTCCGGCAGCTCGCGGGTGATGCGCCTGAACCGCTCGGCCAATTCGGCCCGGCGTTGCGCGGGGAGCCGGGAAGGAGTGAGGAGGGACCTGTCGAGGAGATCGAGGGTCTGCCGGCCGAGGACGACCTCGGTGGCGGCCGGCATGGCGAAGGCCGCCTTCCGGGCCACGGCGGGCACGACATACTTCACCACCCCCCAGACCGCCGCGATGATCAGAAGGAGGGCGACCAGGACCCGCCTGAGGCTCGTTTCCCAGCGGTGCAGGAGGAAGGTGAACCTCCCCCGTTCCTGCGCCTTGAGGAGCGCATCGAGAGGGGCGTCGTCTTCGATCTCGCAGCGGGCCCCGTCTGGCAGGGCGAGCACCCGCCGGATGGTGCCGAGCTTCGGCGAGACCGTCACGCCGGCCAGGTCGTAGGATGCATCCACGCCATCCCCCCGGACCCGCAGCCGCTCCCCTTCGACGAAGACCGCCACCTCCAGGCGCGCCGAGCTCTTCCCGTCGAACAGGACCCCGCGCATTCCGCTCATAACGCCACGTCGATCCCGAGGATGTCGCCGATCTCCTCCCCTGCGGGGCCGACCTCCTCCAGAGGCGCGGCCACGATCTGCTCCAGCTCGCCGGTGGTCCGGATGGAGAGACGGGCGAGCCGGTAGCGCGTCAGGCGAAGGGAGGCCCAGGGAGTGAGAAGACCGAGGGAGAGGGGGATGGCAACGGCGTTCGACAGGTAGAGCCAGGCCATGTCCCTGCTGCGCAGGGTGCTCTGGAAGCGCTCTCCGCCGAGCCGGGTGGCGTTCCAGGTCAGGTTGGCGAGGGCGGTCCGCAGGTAGACCGAGCCGAACAGGTAGAAGAGGGCCATGAAGAGGATGAAAAAGACGAAGGCCGCGACGGCCGCCATGCGGGCGCTCTCCTTGTCCGGTTTCACCCCGTGGGAAAGGGCGGTCAAAAACCCCGCGAACGGGGTGGAGAGAAGCGCCGTGGCGAGGAACAGGAGGAGAACCGCGGCGACGAAGCCCGCCGCCGCCTTGGCGAAGAGCAGGTAGAACTCCCGGGCGTTCCCCTCGAACGAGAACGGAGTCTGGCCGTACGCGCTGTTCTCGACCAGGAATTTTTTCTGCCGGTAGACGACATAGGGGAAGAGGAGCCCGAGGGTGAACGGGGTGAGAAGCACGAACCCGCAGAAGACCAGGTAGGCATCATGGTAGTTGGCCCGGAAGTTGAAGCGGATGTTGCGGTGCGAGGAGTTGCGGGCGTTATAGACCTGCGACCGGACGATCAGCCACGGCATGCCGGCGAAGAAGAGGAGGGCGAAGAGAGAACCGAGGGCGGGATGGAGCCGCGACCCGAGCGTATAGACTATGAACAGCCCGGCGCCGATCAGCCACCCCTTGAAGAGGGCGAAGGGGTCGGCCAGGTAGTCGAAGGGAACGTCGTCCAGCAGGGTGTTGCCGTAGAAATAGCGCCGTTTGCGCACCTTGGCCCAGGCGGAGTAGATCCCGAGGGTTACGACCTTGAGGAGCGTATTGACGATCCAGATGCCGAAGTATTCGGAAGCCGTGCCGGTGAAGGCGAAGTCGAGGGTGCGGGCGGAGCGGGGACGGCTGGCGGCGGGAAACGCGGGGGGGATGCAGGTTTCGGGAGGCTGCGGGGGCATGTCACGGGGAGGCTCACCCGGCGGCGGCATACTCTCCTGCAACGCGAAACCCTGTTTGCATCGCGGGCAGGTGACCCTTGCCGCCCCCGCCGGTATCGCCTCCGGGTCGACCTCTTTCGAAAATCCGCAACACGGACAGGTTATCGCCACCTTGCGCATACGCTTCACTCCTTCCCGGCAGATCCTGCAAGGTTATCCCATATATGCCTGGCGATTGTCAAACCATTCGGTTACCGGGAGCCGGGCGGCCTCTTTGCCGTGCGTCCTCCCCAAGGTGCCGGCGAGATCTTCCGCAGTCATCGGCATGGCCAGATAGAATCCCTGCACCTCGTCGCAGCCGAGTGCCGCCAGGAAATGGAGCTGGTCGCTGTTTTCCACTCCCTCGGCCAGCACCTTCAGGTTCAGGTTGTGCGCCAGGGAAACGATCGCTTCGGCGATCGCCGCATCGCCGTTGTTGCGATTGATGTCGGCGACGATCGAACGGTCGATCTTGATCCGGTCGATCGGGAAATGCTTCAGATAGCTGAGGGATGAATACCCGGTGCCGAAATCGTCGATGCTCAGCCGCAGCCCCATCTTCTTCAGCACCCGCAGGGTGTCGATGGTCTTGTCGGCATGCTCCATGATGACGCTTTCCGCGAATTCCAGCTCGAGATCCCCCGGTTCCATGCCGGTTTCCCGGATGATCCTGTCCAGCATGCCGGGGAAATCGGGCTGGGCCAGCTGTTTCCCGGAGATGTTGACCGCCACCCGCACCTGCCGGTGTCCGGCAGCCGCCCATTCGCCGGCCTTCAGGCAGGCGGTGCGCAGCACCCACTCCCCCATGGCGAAGATCAGGCCGGTATTTTCCGACAGGGAGATGAATTCGGAGGGGAGCATCAGCCCGTGATCAGCGCTCTGCCAGCGCAGCAGCACCTCCGCGCCGACCATCCGCGAGGTGGCCAGGTCCCACTGGGGCTGGTAATGGAGAAAGAACTCGTGCGCTTCGAGCCCCTGGCGCAGGCTCTTTTCGAGCGCCACGCGGCGCATGATCTTCTGGTTCATCTCGACCGAAAAAAACCGGAAATGGGCCCGCCCCTCGCTCTTGGCATGGTACATGGCGCTATCGGCGCATCTGAACAGGCTTTCCGTGTCCGTGCCGTCGTCGGGATAGAGGGCGATCCCGATGCTCACGCTGCTGTAGACCTGGCGCCCCTCGATCACGAACGGCTGGTCGAATCTGGAGATGATCCGTTGGGCAGCGGCAGCGGCGCTTTCCTGGCAGCTGACCGAATTCAGCACCATCACGAACTCGTCGCCGCCGAACCTGGAAAGGGTGTCCGATTCACGCATGGCCGATGAAAGCCGCTGCGCCACCAGGCGGAGCAGCTTGTCGCCGAAATCGTGCCCCTGGGTGTCGTTGATGTCCTTGAAGTTGTCCAGGTCGAGAAAGACCAGGGCGAGCTTGCGCTCTTCCCGGTGGGCGAATGCCAGCGCCTGATGGAGCCGGTCCATGAACATCCGCCGGTTGGGAAGGCCGGTCAGGGGATCGTAGTAGGCAAGCCGGTAGATCTTTTGCTCCGCCTCCTTCCGGC
This sequence comes from Geobacteraceae bacterium, assembly GCA_036518435.1. Lineage (GTDB taxonomy): Bacteria > Desulfobacterota > Desulfuromonadia > Geobacterales > Geobacteraceae > JAMPXD01. Next base: position 6,029 of record DATDNF010000012.1, on the reverse strand, counting down.
CGGTGATATCCTCGCAGGCGGTAACGGTCCCCAGGCATCTCCCCTCGGCGTTCCTGACGGCGATCGAGGTGAGCTGCACCGGGAATTCCTCCCCGCTTTTCCGCTGGTTGACGCTTTCCCGTTTCCAGACCCCGATGCCGGACAGTTCTTCCGGCGGAAACGGCTTTGCCGGGCACCGATGGGCGGATTGCCCCGCCTCCCTGCCGGTCAGGTCATCTATCGTACAGCCGTGGATTTCCGCTTCGGCGGGATTGACGTAGATGATCCTGCCATCGACGTCGCTCATGGTGATGCCGATCGGGAGGCAGTCGACCGCCTCCTTGAGCATGCGGAGCCGGTCTTCGTTCTCCGCGAGGCGTTTCAAGGTACGGCCGGTCCGCAACAGGTGGCGCAGCCGATGCGCCAGGAGCTGCGGGTTCACCGGCGTGACGATGAAATCGGTCGTGCCGGCCTCGAAGGCGCGTCCGATCGACTCCGGATCGTCCGCGCCGCTCACCGTCAGGACAGGTGCATACCCCCCACCGGGCGCGGTGCGGATCTCCCCGCAGAGCCGGCAGCCGTCGTTTTCCGGTTTGCACAGCGCAATGACCACCAGATCGGGCTGCAGATCGACAAAAGTGCCGATCGCCGTCACGCCGTCCGGGGCCATGACGGTCGCGAAGCCCGCCTCGTGCAAGGCGTCCCGGCAGGCCGCCGCCATGATTCGGCTGTCATCGGCAATCAGGACCAGCGGCTTTATATCCGGACTCGCAGTAGCGAACATGCGGCGGGATCTCCTTCCCATGGACAGTCAGTGTCAACCCCCTGTAGCAGCAAACACCGTACCAGTTTCTGAAACTGTGTATTTTCGGTGAGTTACCGGGACTAACGTGACGGCCCCACCGGCGCCGGTGTAAACAAAGTTGACAGCGGCAAGGGACAGGCGACGCCGAAACCTTGTGCGCCAAGGCGTGCCGGCAGATGTAAACAAAGTTTCCCTCGTCAACTTTGTTTACACGAGGAGTTTTACCCTTCCTTATTCGGCCCGCTGCGCCCGGTCATTTTATCATACCACCCCCAGGGGTTCTTCCGCCGTATCCAGGCCGGGATGACGAACAGCATGACCACGAGCACCAGCCCCAGCCCGATTTGCAGCAGGGGATTGAAGCCGGTGAACAGGCTCTTGCCGTAGTAATTGAGCAGAATGGTGCCAGGGGTTATCCCGAGCAGGGTGCTGAGGACGAACGCCATGAGAGACATCTTGGTCAGGCCGGCGCCGTAGCTGACCAGGGCGAAGGAGAAAATCGGCTCGAAGCGGGCAAGGAAGACGATCACCGCCATCTGCCGCCGGGCGAAGCGGTCGGCGAAAGTGATGTCCCGGTGCAGGAGCCGGGCGAGAGCATCTCTGCCGAGGAAGCGGGCCAGAAGGAAGCAGACGACCGCCCCCGCCACGGAGCCGAGGAGGGAGTAGACGGTCCCCCAGAACGGCGTGAACAGCACCCCCGCCACGATGTCCAGCGGGGCATTGGGGACCACGGTCACCACCACCGCCACGGTCCTGAGGAGCATGTAGGCAAGCGGCGCCAGGAAGCCCAGCCGTTCGAGAGAGGCCATGATCCATTCCGGATCGAGCCACTGCGACGGCAGCTCCCGCCAGATGAGGACGCCGAGAACAACCAGGAGCACGACGAGAATGACCGCCTTGACCCAGGGGATGACCCCTTTTTTGTGCGTGGATGCAGCCGTACGTCCTCCCCCCCTTCTCGCCGCGGCCGGCAGCCGGCACATACAGCCCTCATGAATAGCGTATCCCATATTCCGCACGAGCGCAACCGGCCGTTTGCGCCGGCGCGAGCGGAAAATTACCGCGCTCTCCTTGAATCGGCCCCAACTTGTATTATCGTATGAGAACGGGCAGAACCCGGGGCCAGCCCTGCCGGCCGGCCGGCAAGACGGATGCGGGTTGACAGAAGGGGGAAAGTTGTCTATCTTTCCGGACATCCGGACGGTCGCGTCCGTCGGGGAAGATGCGTGGCAGCATTGCCCGGGTTATGAAGTGACCATGAACAAGAAAAAACTCCTCATCCTGATCGCCGTCGCCGTCTTGATCGCCCTCTTCTTTCGGTTCGACCTGGGGCGCTTTTTCACCCTGGACGCGCTCAAGGCTAACCGCGGCCGGCTCGCCGACCTCTATGCCGGCCACCGGCTCGCCATGGTGGCCGGGTTCATCGTCGTCTACATCGTCCAGACGGCGCTGTCGCTTCCCGGGGCGGCGATCCTGTCGCTGGCCGCAGGGGCTCTGTTCGGGGCGGTGATGGGGACGCTCTACGCGGTCATCGGCGCCACCGCGGGAGCGACGGCCGCTTTCCTGGTCACCCGCTACCTGCTGCACGACGCAGTGCAGCGAAAGTTCGGCGCCAGGCTGGAAAAACTGAATGCCGAGCTGGAGGCGCGGGGGCTCAACTATCTCCTGTTCCTGCGCCTCGTGCCGCTCTTCCCCTTCTTCCTGATCAACCTGGCGGCCGGGCTGACGCGGCTCCCCCTGCGCACCTTCGTCATCGGCACCCTGGTGGGGATCATCCCCGGGGGGTTCGTCTACGTAAACGCCGGGGCGAGCCTCGCCACCGTCACCTCGCTCCGGGAGATCGCCTCTCCCCGCGTCCTCGGCTCGTTCGTGCTGCTCGGCCTGTTCGCCCTCATCCCGGCGCTATACCAGAAAATAAGGGGGGCCGGAAACAAGGGGCCGGTTTAAACCCGTTACCCGTCACGGAGTTCACACATGGTCGCAGCATTCAAGGAACGGCTCAAGGAAATCAACCCGGTCTACGTCACGTTCGACACCCTCCAGACCCTCCAGGTCAACCTGGGAAACCTCTGCAACCTCTCCTGCCGCCACTGCCACGTGGGGGCCTCCCCGGCGGGGGACAGGATCATGGACCGGGAGGTGATGGCAAAGATAGCCGGCTTTCTCTCCCGGAGGCAGGGGATCACCCTCGACATCACCGGCGGCTGCCCGGAGCTGAACCCCCACTTCCGCTACCTGATCGAATCGACCGAGGGGCGTTCCCCCCGCCGGATCGTGCGGAGCAACCTTGCCATCATGACCGAGCCGGGAATGGAGTGGCTCCCCGGGTTTTACCGGCAGCACGGCCTGGTCATCATCGCCTCGCTCCCCTGCTACCTGGAAGAGAACGTGGACCGGCAGCGGGGCGAGGGGGTGTACGCCAGAAGCATCACGGCGCTGCGGCTCCTGAACGAGGCCGGCTACGGCGACGGGCTGGAGCTGAACCTGGTCTACAATCCGGGCGGAGACTTCGTCCCCGGCTCCCAGCGCGAGCTGGAGGACGCCTACAAGAAGGAGCTCCTGGAGAGGCACGGCATCCGCTTCAACCACCTGTACACCATCACCAACGCCCCGATCGGCCGGTTCCGGGAATACCTGGAGACCAGGGGGACCTACGAGCGCTACCTCAACCTCCTCGCCACCCGGTTCAACCCGGACGCCGCGGGCCAGATCATGTGCCGCACCCTGGTGAGCGTTGACTGGAAGGGGTTTCTCTACAACTGCGACTTCAACCAGGCGAGCGGCATCCCGATCACCGGCGAGGACGGCCGGATACTCAAGATCGACGACCTGGAGGAGGCGGCCCGGAGCGGCAACGAGCTGTTCCTGGCGCAGCATTGTTACTGCTGCACGGCGGGGGAGGGGTCGAGCTGCACGGGTTCTCTTATCACCAAGTAAAATCAATCGCCACGACATCAAAGTTCCCCCTCCCCTTGTGGGAGGGGGCGAGGGGGAGGGGGAAGCGGCACGATCCTTGTGACCGCCCTCCTATCCAGCGAGCATAAGGTTTACCCTCACGGAAACCAATGCCACCCCACCCCGACCCTCTCCCATCAAGGGGGAGGGAGATTACTTGGAGGAAATAATGGACAACCTCACGCTGTGGGAACGCTACAAGCAGTACCTCTGCGTCTGCCCCGGGATCGGCCTCACCCTGGACATCAGCCGGATGGGCTTTCCCGACGGCTTCTTCGATGCCATGGAGCCCCGGATGCAGCGGGCCTTCGGGGAGATGGCGGCGCTGGAGGCGGGCGCCGTGGCGAACCCGGACGAGAACCGGATGGTGGGGCACTACTGGCTGCGGGCGCCGAAGCTCGCGCCAGACCCTGCTATCGCCGCGGAGATCGAGTTCACCCTCCGGGCCATCGGGGAGTTCGTGGCCTCGGTCCACGACGGCTCCATCGCCGCGCCGGGGGGGAAGCGCTTCACCCGGCTCCTGGTGGTCGGGATCGGCGGCTCGGCCCTCGGACCCCAGTTCGTGGCGGACGCGCTCGGCTCTTCCGCCGACCGGCTCAAACCCCACTTCTTCGACAACACCGATCCCGACGGGATCGACCGGGTCCTGGCGGGGATCGGCCCGCACCTCGCCGAGACACTGGTGGTGGTGATCTCCAAGAGCGGCTCCACCCCGGAGACCAGGAACGGCATGCTGGAGGCGAAGCGGGCCTTTGCCGCGGCGGGGCTCGACTTCGCCAAGCAGGCGGTGGCGGTGACCGGCACGGAGAGCGGGCTGGACAAGACCGCGGCGGCGGAGGGGTGGCTCGCCCGCTTCCCGATGTGGGACTGGGTGGGGGGGCGCACCTCCGAGACCTCGGCGGTGGGGCTTTTGCCTGCGGCCCTCCAGGGGATCGACATCGACGCCCTGCTGGAGGGGGCGCGCCTGTGCGACGCGACGACCCGCACCGCAGACACCTTGCGGAACCCGGCGGCGCTCCTGGCGCTCATGTGGCACCACGGGACCTCCGGCCGGGGGGCGAAGGACATGGTGGTCCTCCCCTACAAGGACCGGCTGCTGCTCTTCTCCCGCTACCTCCAGCAGCTGGTCATGGAGTCGCTGGGGAAGGAGATGGACCGGGAAGGGAACACCGTCCACCAGGGGATCGCGGTCTACGGCAACAAGGGGTCCACCGACCAGCACGCCTACGTGCAGCAGTTGCGCGAAGGGGTGGCGAACTTCTTCGCCACCTTTATCCAGGTATTGCAGGACCGGGAAGGTGGGTCGATGGAGGTGGAGCGCGGCGTGACCTGCGGCGACTACCTCGCCGGCTTCCTCCAGGGGACCCGCCGGGCGCTGTACGAGAACGGCCGGGAATCGCTCACCATCACCGTGGAAAAGCTCGACGCCAGGACCGTCGGCGTCCTGATCGCCCTGTACGAGCGGGCGGTCGGCCTGTACGCCAGCCTGGTCAACATCAACGCCTACCACCAGCCGGGGGTTGAGGCGGGGAAGAAGGCGGCCGGGGCGGTGCTCGCGCTCCAGGAAAAGGTCCTCGCGTACCTGCGGGAGAATGGGGAGCCCCGCACCGCCGAGGAGATCGCCGCCGCCATCGGCGCGGCGGACGAGGTGGAAGCTGTGTTCCACATCCTCCGCCACGCGGCGGCGAACCCGGACCACAGGGTGGAGATGGTCGCAGGGGAAGAGTTCTGCGGGAGCAGGTTTAGGGCGGCGTAGCAGGTGCCCATCAAAAAGGAGTTAGCCTTTATATGAACAACATCAGGCACAAAGAAACATCCCGCGATTCCCTCTTCAAGGACATTGAGCAGAATCTCGAAACGATCTTCCAGTTATGGGCCGAGGGCAATAACAGCCTTCGATTTTCGGTTTCAATCTTATGTGCGGTGAAACTTGAAGCATTCATCAATGTAGCCGGGAAGTTGAAAGTAGAACACTGGGACATTCTGGAACGAAAACTGTCCTTCGCCGAGAAGTGCAAGATCGTATTTTCCACTGTCGGTTTGGTGTTCGATCCAAACACTGAGCCAAACAAAACTGCGGTCGGTACGTTTGGAATCAGGAATTCCCTAGTCCATTCAAAAATGAAGCACGGCCATATAGACGAATATGTGGCAGATTCAAATTGCAAGTGCACCACGTGAATTTTGAAAGAAGACTTCATGTGGTGTCTGGTAGTTGAGGCACTTTCTGGGTCGATGATTCACCTTTTCGATGACGAAATGCAGTTCCTCTTCCGTAACTGCTAGAAAG
>DATDNF010000011.1:0-40267 GCA_036518435.1 Geobacteraceae bacterium | reverse complement strand
ACGCCATCTACACGACGCTGGAGAACCGGATGAAGTGCGGCCTGGGCAAGTGCGGCCGCTGCAACGTGGGCAATGTCTACGTCTGCAAGGACGGCCCCGTCTTCACCGCCAGACAGGTCAAGGCCATGCCCCAGGAGTTCTGAGACAGGACGCCGCGCGCCCTTGTCGGGAGGAGCAGATGAGCAAACGAAAGCCGCTCAGGAAACAGAACGTGATATCCCTGCGCATCAGCGACAGCGAGCTGGAATCCCTCCACGAGATAATGGAGATGACCCAGATGCGGGTCACAGAGGTCCTGAGGGAGGCGATCAGGCTTATCTCACCTTCGGCACCCGGAAGGTCGCGGTCGTTGCCCCGGCGCCAGAAACACCGGCAACCCCATGAAAGCGCCTGAAGCACACTCACCGGCCCTGCGGGACCATCCATCCAGGCTGTTCGTGGAAACCACCACCCGCTGCAACCTCGGCTGCATCATGTGCGTGAAGCAGGCGCAGGGGAGCGGGGTGGTGGAGGGTGACCTGTCTCAGACGACGTTTGCCGCCCTGGCACCTGCCTTTCCCCGCCTTGAAGCGCTGGTCCTCAACGGAGTCGGCGAGCCGCTTCTCCATCCCAGGTTGGAAGAATTCATCCACAAAGCCAAAAAGATCATGCCGACGGAAGGGTGGGTGGGATTCCAGTCCAACGGCCTGTTCCTCACCAATCTCAGGGCCATAGCGCTGGTCGATGCCGGGCTCGACCGGATATGCCTCTCGATCGACGCCGTTTCAGCGGATATGTTCAGCAGGGTGCGGGAGGGTGGCGAGCTTGCCGCGATCGAGCATGCCTTGCAGGCCCTTGATGCTGCGAAGAAGATTTGTGCCAGGCCGAACTTCCGGATAGGGGTGGAGTTCGTGCTGATGGGGAGCAACCTGCACGAGCTTCCGGCGGTCCTGCGCTGGGCTGCCACCCGCGGTGTGAGCTTCGCCATCGTGACCCATTTCCTCCCGTATGATGCGCGCCAAGCCGGTGAAGCCCTCTACGGGACCTGCACCGACGAGGCGGTTTCACTCTTTGCCGCATGGGAAAAAAGGGGCAGGGCCGAGGGGATCGATATCCGCCGTTATCCCGAGGTGCGCTGGAAGTATGCCAGGAAACGGGAGGAGCAGCGGATCGTGGCCATGGTGGAGGAGATGAAACGGGAGGCTGGCAGGCGCGGCATCATGATCGACCTGAAGAAGCTCCTGGCAAGGGATGACCGGCAGGTCGGGGAGGTGGCCGCTGTGTTTGCGGAAGCGCAACAGGTTGCCGGACAGACCGGGCTTGAACTGAGGCTTCCCGAGATCATCCCGCGGGAAAAGCGGAGGTGCGGGTTCGTGGAAGAGGGAGGGGCTTTTGTCTCCTGGGACGGGGGCGTTTCGCCCTGTTACTTTCTCTGGCACCGCTACCAGTGCTTCGCGAGCGGCTGGGAGCAGCAGGTGGCGCCGCGGGTCTTCGGCAACCTGGCGGAGCGGGGGATTCTCGATATATGGAACGATCCCGCATTCCGTGCGTTCCGGGAGGGGGTGCTCGCCTATGACTACCCGTCCTGTGCCGGCTGTAGCCTGGCACCCTGTGACTATGTCCAGACCGCGGCGTTCGAGCAGGATTGCCACATCAGGAATGTTCCGTGCGGTGCCTGTCTCTGGTGCACAGGGGTGTTCCAGTGCCTGAATTAGCAGGCGAAGTTTCAGCGGTAGCTAAAAACTGTTGGGTCTCATGACGTTTTTAACGGCCTGCTAGTTGTCGCACTAGTGGGCGTGGGGCGGGAGAGCGCATTCGCTCTGGTCCCCCTGGATTTTCTCCACCGCATGGGGGACCGCCGGCCAGACCGCCTCCAGGTTTTCCACCGCACCCCGCGGGCTCCCCGGCAGGTTGATGATCAGGGTCGTCCCCCTGATCCCGGCGATGGCGCGGGAAATCATGGCGCGCGGGGTCTTTTCCATGCTTTTCAGGCGCATCTGCTCGCCGAACCCGGGGATCACCCGCTCGACCACGCGCAGGGTCGCGTCGGGGGTGACGTCCCGCGGCGAGACGCCGGTGCCTCCGGTGGTGAGGATCAGGTCGTAGAGCCCGGAGTCGGCCCATTCCGCGAGCTTCGCAGCGATCTGCTCCGCCTCGTCCGGGATGATCCCGGTAAGGGCGGTTTCCACGCCGTGTCCGGCGAGCCAGGAGGTGAGGGCGGGACCACTGGCGTCAACCCGCTCTCCCCGGGCGCCTTTGTCGCTCAAGGTCAGTATTGCCGCTTTCATGGTTCCTCCCTTCTATACACGCCGCTCTTTCCCCCTTCTTTGTACTGCAGGCGGAGTCCGCCGATCACGATCCCCTTTTCCGTCCCCTTGCACATGTCGTAGATGGTGAGCGCGGCCACGGCGGCGGCGGTCATCGCCTCCATCTCCACGCCGGTCCGCTCGAACGCGCGGACCGTCGCCTCGACCGTCACGATGCCGTTGTCCGGGTCGGGACGGAACTCGATCGCTGCGTGATGAATGGCGAGGGGGTGGGAGAGGGGGATGAGGTCCGGCGTTTTCTTGGCGGCGGCGATTCCCGCCAGTCGCGCCACGGCGAGGACGTCCCCCTTGGTCATCTTCCCCGCCAGAATGGCGGCGAGGGTCGCCGGCTTCATGGTGACAGTCGCCTGGGCCACGGCGGTGCGCATTGTCGGCTGCTTGCCGCTCACGTCCACCATGACCGCCTGTCCCTTTGCGTCGAAATGGTTGAATGACATACAGTTCTCCCTTAACTCAAAACTTAGAACTCAAAACTCAAAACTGCTTCACGCTTCCAGCATCTCCACGTTGCCGGAGAGGATGTGGACATCCACCTCGTCCCCCGCGGAGAAGGTGGATGGTTCGGCGGGGAGGAGCGCGATGGCGTCTGCCAGCAGCATGGTCTTCAGTATCCCCGTGTTCTGGTCGCCGGAGCTGTAGGCAAGGTACTTCCCGTCGGCCACGGCGAGCCGCACCCGGAGAAAGTGGAGCTTGCCCGGCTTTTTCCGGAATTCGCTCTGCAGCACCGCCTTGACGAGCGGCTTGAGCACCCGCCGGTGCCCCATCATTTTAAGGAGCGCGGGGCGGGCGAACTCCTCGAAGGTGATCATGGTGGAGACCGGGTTCCCCGGCAGGGAAAAGACCGGTTTCCCCTCGTAGGTGGCGAAGGCGGTCGGTCCCCCCGGCTTCATATCGACCTTCCAGAAGAGCTGCCGCACCCCCAGCTCGTCGAGCACGTCCCGCACCAGGTCCCGGTCCCCCGCGGAGACCCCCGCGGAGGTGATCATGGCATCCGCCTTGAGCCCCTCCCGCATCTTTTCCCGGTGACTCTCCCGGTTGTCCCGGGCAATGCCGAGGATCTGGGGGATGCCGCCGATCTCCCGGACGGCCGCTGCAAGCGACAGGGCGTTGGAATTGACGATCTTTCCCTTCGCAAGGGGCTCGCCCAGCTCGATCAGCTCGTCCCCGGTGGAGAGGATGGCGACCCGGGGCCTGCGGTAGACCGGGACGATCGCCTTGCCGAACGAGGCGAGCATGCTGATCTCCGCCGGCCGGATCAGGGTTCCCGCCCGGATGATCGTTGCCCCCCCCGCGATATCCTCGCCCGTGAAGCGGATGTGCTGGCGCGGCCTGACGGGGGCGGTGATTGTGACGGTTTCCTTCCCATCGTCGGTCTCCTCCACGGGAACCACCGCGTCGCAGCCGGGGGGGAGGGGGGCGCCGGTCATGATCCGGATGGCGCATCCCGGCTTCACGGGGCCGGCGATCTCTCCCCCCGCGGGGATATAGCCGGTCACCCGCAGTGTGGCGGGAATATCTGAGCAGTCGGCGGCCCGCACGGCATAACCGTCCATGGCGGAGTTATCGCAGAGCGGCATGTCCCAAGGGGCGACCAGGTCTTCGGCAATCACGCGGCCGAGGGAGTCGAGGATCGCCACGCGCTCGACCCCGAGGGGGGCGACGCTGTCGAGGATCATTCTTCGGGCTTCGTCAAAGGTGGGCATCGGCTGTTTCTCCTTTATGTAAAATTGCGGGCTGCGGCGGTGCAGCCGGTCTCCCCGCGACGAGATGGATCCGGTCGGTGCCGAACCGCTGCCGGTGCTCCGGGTCGTGGGTGGTGATGATCACGCTGGTCCCCCGCGCCGGAAGGGAGACGATCACCTCTTCGAGGAGTTCGGTGCTCTTCCCGTCCACGTTGGCGAGCGGTTCGTCGAGCAGCAGCACTTTCGGCCGGAGCGCCAGCGCCCTGGCCATGGCGACGCGCTGCGCCTCTCCCCCGGAGAGCTCCTGCGCCTTTCGCTTCTGGAAGCCGGCGAGCTGCACTGTTTCCAGCGCCTCGTCCACCAGCAGGCGCTGCTCCGTCCCCGTAATCCCCCGCGTCTTGAGGCCGAAGGCGACATTGGCCTGGACGCTCGTGCTGAACAGGTACGGGGCCTGGTGGAGGAGGGTGACTTGGCGGCGCAGCCTGAGAAGGGGGCCGTTTTCCCACACGACCGCCTCCCCGCAGAAGAGGAGCCGGCCGGCGGTCGGCGGAGCGAGGAAGGCCAGGATCTGGAGCAGGGTGCTCTTGCCGGAGCCGTTGGGGCCGGTCAGGGTGTAGCAGCGGCCGGGCTGGATGGTGAGCTCGTCGATGGCGAGGGCTTCCCGGTTCCCGTAGTTTTTCCTGATTCTGTCGAGCTGGTAGAGCGGTGCCATGACTGTGCTCACTTCTGTTGCAGGATGTTGAGAAAGAGATTGGCGATCAGCGCCACGGCCATCAGGATGATCCCGAGGGCGAGCCCCAGGGCGAATTCACCTTTTCCCGTCTCCATGGCGATGGCGGTGGTCATGGTGCGGGTGTAGCCCCGGATGTTGCCGCCGAGCATCATGGCAACCCCTACCTCGGCAATGACCCGGCCGAAGCCGGCAATGATCGCCGCCATGATCCCGAAGCGAAGCTCGATGACAAGCCTGCGGACGCTCCCGAAAGGCCCGGCTCCGAGGGTGAGGGCGGTCGGAACGATGCGGGGATCGGCACCCTTGATGGTGCTCATGGTAAAATTCGCCATGATCGGTATGGCGAGGATCGTCTGGCCGATCACCATGGCATGCGGGGTGAACAGGAGCCCGAACGTCCCCAACGGCCCCTGCCGGCTGATGATGCTGTAGACGAAGAGTCCCACAACCACCGTCGGCAGGGCCATGAGGGTGTTGAGGAGCGTCACCGCCGCCCGTTTGCCGGGAAATTCCGCAACCCCGATCACCACGCCCGCAGGGATGCCGGCGAGCGCGGCAAAAAGGGTGGACCAGAGGGAGACGACGATCGACACGGTCACCGCATTGACCACGTCGGGGTCGCGGGCCGAGATCAGGCCGAAGGCGGTATGTAAGGATTCGGAGAAAAAGTTCATAAGTCCGTGCTGCGCGCTGCGTGCTGCGTGCGAAACCGCGATTTGTACGCAGCACGCTGAACGCAGCACGCAGCACGTCATTTCCTGTAGATGAAAAAGACCGGTTCGCCGTGGGCCTTGTAGCCGGCGATGATCTTCTGCCCCTCGGGGCCGGTCACATAGTCGATGAATTTCATGGCCAGGTCGTACTTCACATGGGGGAACCTCTTCGGGTTGACGGCAATCACTCCGTAGGCGTTGAAGAGCCCCTTTTCCCCCTGGAAGAGGATGGCGAGGTCGGTCTTCTGCCCCTTGAAGGCGTTGTAGGTTCCCCGGTCGGCGAGCGTGTATGCCCGGCGCTCGGTGGCCATGGTGATGACCGGCCCCATCCCCTGGCCCGCCTCGATATACCACCCTCCCTTCGGCTCGACCCCGGCCGCCTTCCAGAGCTCCTTCTCCTTCACGTGGGTCCCCGACTTGTCGCCGCGGGAGATGAAGCTCGCTCCCCTGGCGGCGATCATTTTCAGCGCCTCCGCGGCGGTCCTGGCCTTGGCTATCCCGGCCGGGTCGCCTTTCGGGCCGATGATGACGAAGTCGTTGTACATCACGTCCTTGCGGTTCACGCCGAAGCCGTCGGCCACGAACTTATCCTCGAGCTTGCGGGCATGGACGAAGACCACGTCCACGTCCCCCGCCTCGCCGATCTTGAGGGCCTGGCCCGTGCCGACGGCGATGACGTCCACCTTGACGTCGTTCTTCTTCTCGAACGGGGGGAGGAGCACGTTGAGGAGCCCCGAGTCCTGGGTGGAGGTGGTGGTGGACATCTTCAGCCGCTCTGAGGCCTCGGCCGCGGCGCAGAGCATAAGCAGGGTGGTGAGGGCGAGCAAGAACCCGTTCATTGTTTTCATTATATTTCTCCCGATTTCCATTGGCAATGTAATTCTGGGGATGTGCATCGGCTATCCGTACATCTCCTGCTTCCTGATGGTCGCCATCTTCTTCATGCGGGCGATGCCGTGCCGGCAGGCGGCAAAGGCGTCCTCGCTGTTGGGTGAGCTGGCGGCGATCAGGGAAATTATATCACCGATGCCGAGACGGCCAACCCGCCGGATCAGAAGCAGGTCTTCGACCTTCCATTTCTCCTTGAGCTCCGCGGCGATCTCTCTCAGCTCTGCTTCCGTGTCGCCGGCCGACTGGTACTCGATGCCGGTCGTCACCCCGTCGTGCCCCTTCTGTTCTTTGACCACTGCGTAGTGGAAGACGACCGAACCGGCGTTTTGTTTTGCGATCAGATCGTAGACAGTGGCAGGATCGATCGGGTCGTGGGATAACATAAGCGTCATGGTGGCCTTCTCCGTTCGTTCTTCAAGGTGAGGAGGGGGGAAGCTCCCCCCTCCTGCTTGGGTTAGTAGGTGATCTGCGCCTGGAGGCGGTACTGGACGTCGTCGGCTTTTCCAATCTGGTTGTAGAGCTTTGCCACATCAGCCTGGACCTTCAGGTTATGCTTGTCGAAGTAATAGGAGGCGCCCCCTGCCACTTCGGTTTGGGTGTTATTGATCACGTCCCGGTCGGGATCGTAGTAGGAGTAGCGCCCCTCGATCTCAAGCTTTTTGGGGATTACGCAGTAGCCGGCCTGGGTGTAGAAGCCGTGGGCGCGTACGGTGGTGTGGGTCGTCTGGCCGTCCCCCTCAGCCGCCAGGTATTCACCTTGCAGCGACAATCCCTTCCACTTGAACACGGCGTCGACGCCGGCGGTGGTGACGTCGATTTTTTCACCGGCGTTGGACAGCTTCCCTCCGGTTGCAATGGCGCTGCCGAGCCATCCCTTGCCGAAGTAGGAGGTGGAGGTCAAGTCGACGTTATCGGCAAAGGTGGTGGCGGTCGCTTTCTTCAGGGTGTTCTGCAGGAAGCTGGCGCCGATGGAGAGGAGCGGCTTGCTGCTGTCGTCCAACTCCGCCTCGGTCAAAGCCACGTCACCCAGGGGGTTGACCACGACCCGGCCGACCAGGAGGTTGTCGTTGTTGGTGGTGCGGGGATTGCTCTGCCCTGCGCCGCCGAACACGCCGGCGTAGTACCAGAAAAGGCCGTTGGCGACCTTGCCGTAGAGCATGGCGCCGGCGTCGCGGCCATGCTTGAAGTTGTCGGCGACCGGAGAGCGGTCGACGAACTGGAGGTTGCCGTCGGAGATGATCTCCTGGCGGACGAAGGGGGTCTTGAACTGACCGAATTTAATCTGTGCCTCGTCGATGAACCGGTAGTTCAGGCAGGCGTCGTCGAGAAGGGTCGGTTTGCTTCCGTTGGCGAAGTCGGCCTGAAAGGTGTAGGTGAGGTCTTTGGTGTACGCGTAGCCGCTGGTATAGAGCTTGATCCGCTTCGGCTGCCAGACGCTCGTGTCGGAAACGGTGGCGCTGTCCTTGTCGGTGTAGGTGTAGCGAAACTGCATCCGGCCACCGAGCGACAGCTGGAATTTCTCGTCGGGGGTGGTGAAGGTGAACCCTTTGCCCAGGCTGTAATCAACGGGCCGGCTCTTGGTAATTTCCTTGTAATCCGCCTCGGTGATCACCCCCTTTTCCTTCAGGACATCCTCCAGGGTTTTCGCCCCTGCGCTCTGCACAACGAATGCCGTGGCAAGAGCGGCTGCTGCCAGTACTCTCTTTTTCACTATCTTCCTCCTCGTTATTAAATGCGGGGCCAAGCCCCGTGCTGCACATAAACAAATAAAAAAGGGACCCCTTCGCATGGAAAGAGTCCCTCGCACCTCTGCGCACGGCAGGGTAGGACGGTTCTCCTTTCCAAAGGGAGGCATTGCCGTTTCCGGCAGTACCCGTTGGCCGGACCCCGTGAGACTGAATCTTTTAGGGGGCGCGGCTCGGAGAGATGAAGGTTTAATTTACCATAGGTTCACTGAGAATGCCTGTAAAAAGTTGCGTTTTGACGTATACCTGATCGACCCTCCGGCCATGGACAAGGGATCAGTGCCGGTCAGGCGCCGCATACGAACGAGGCGGCGGTCCAGCGCCGGTAGCGGCAGTTGTAGCAGGACCGGTCCTCGTCGGCGACCTGTTCTTCCTCCACATCGGGGTGAAACGCGGCGCATCGGGCCGCCATCCGGGCTGCGCCCGGCCAGTCCTCGTTTCCCCCCGCGAACGTTCGTTCCCTTCTATCGTTGATGCGCCACATGACCGCTCCTCAGTACTTCTTCAGTTGCTGCTTGGAGCAGCTCCGCCAGCCTATGCCGCCCGGCGCTCCCTCGACCGGCACCACCAGGAGGACCGATTTTCCGTTCAGCAGCACGGTTTTCACCCTGTCGCCCAGCCGCACCGTCTCCGCCCCCGCCAGGAGAGAGCCGCTGAGGGTGCGCACCTCGTCCACGTCGGGATGGGCGCAGATGTCGCCGACGGCGACCGTGCCGTTTGCCGTTTCGATGGCGAGGTGCCCCTTCAGCCGGCCGTCGTTGCCGGAAAGGCGCAGGCCGGCCCCGGCCAGTGCGCCGATGACCCCCTGTCCGGTACCGCCGTGCTCGGAGAGGTGGACCCCCAGATCCTCTGCCAGCGTGTATGCCTCCGCCATGGTAACGACCGATTGCTTGGCCTTGCGGCCGAACGCAATGAGCTGATCCGGGCTCGCCAGCCGGTCGACGTCGGCAACGCACAGGCCGGGGTCGGACCCGGCCGCACTTTCCCGGGCGAGGAACGCGGATGCATAGGCGATGATGCGGTCCAGGCACGATACTTCGATGTCCGCGGCGAAACACATGGCGCTGTTGTGCGAGGTGTAGGGGATGTCCGGGTGCACCAGGAGTTGATGCCGGGTGATGTAACGGCTTTTCCCCCAGCCGTTAAGTTCCAGTTCCCGGGCTATCTCGGAGGCAAGGTCCCCGGTCCCCCGGCTCTCCAGGTTGTCGGTGTCGTCGATACAGATCAATATCCGCATGAAAAACCTCTTTCGTTGTTGGGGGGTGCCGACCCGGCCATGTCGGGAGACGGCGGCAATTGGACATCGTGCATAAAAAAAGGGGGCCTCTCGCGCTGAAAGGCCCCCCTGAACAGCCGGATACTATCCGTCGCAGAGGTTCTCCTTTCCAAAAGGGAGGCGTTGCCGTTTCCGGCAGTGCCCGTTGGCCGGGTTCCTTGAGGATTGTTCCTTGTAGGAGCTACGGCTCGGAGAAATCAAGATCGATTGTGTCGGCGGCCCCGAAAGCCTGGCCGCTGCCGGAAATCCTCCCGGTTACCTGTAGTTCGCGGCAGAGGCGGGATGCGAGTAGCCGAGCCGCAGGGAAATGTCCTCGGCGGCTCTTTCCACCATCGGCGCCAGCTCGTCATGCATGCGCGCGGGGCTCAACCGCATGGCCGGTCCGCACACGCTGAGCGCGCCGACGACAGACCCGGTATAGTCGCGGATCGGTGCCGCAACGCCGCGCACTTCCAAATCCAGTTCTTCATCCTCTACCGCGTATCCGCGAGCGGCGACCTTTTCCAGCTCCTTGTCGAACTCGTGCCGGTCGGTGATAGTCTTCGGCGTATGCCGCCCGAGTTCCCCGATGGCGAAAGAGCGCTGTTCGCCCTGGGCGATGTCATCGGCGAGCAGCACCTTGCCGGCTGCCGTGCAATGAAGGGGGAGCCGGGCGGCGAGCCGCGAGGCGACCCGGACCGGAAGACTCGTCTCGGCCGCATCGAGGAAAATGACGTGCGCGTCTCTCAGGACCGCCACGTAGCAGGTTTCATTGCACGACCGTGCCAGCGATTCCAGCACCGGTCTAGACCGGCGCAGCAGCCCCATCTGCTTGATGACGGTCTGCCCCAGTTCCAGGTTCTTCAGGCCGAGCCGGTAGTTCTCCGTATGCTTGTTCTGTTCGATGTAGTTGCGCGACTCCAGGGTCGCCAGCAGCCTGAATACGTTGTTCTTGTGGAGCCGCAGCCGTTTGCTCAATTCGGTGACCCCGAGCTCGTCGACGTCGCCGTGGAACTGCTCCAGGATGTCGAGGGCATGGAGGACCGTGTACACGATGTAATCGGATTTATCTTTCTTTGCCATACGCGCTCTTCTCGACGGATGATTTCCACCCGTTCGGGGGGATTAAAAAAGGGGCTCTCTCCGTGTGGAAAGGTGCCCCTGCGCAGCCGGCATGAGCCGGCATGGAGGGTCTCCTTTCCAAAAGGGAGGTGCTGCCGTTTCCGGCGGTACCCGTTGGCCGTGCGCCGTGAGGGAAACCCTGGTAGGCGGTATGGCTCGGAGACGAACTGATTCTTTGTGTTAAGCAAATATCGTGCGCAAAACTGAGCGCTACGCAAAATCCGCAACCGGCGCGCTACGCAGGGAAAACAAGGAGAAATTCCGGAAGGATGTTCGCGGGGAAAAACGACACAGATGGTTTATCCGGTGTAGATTTCTGCCACGGAATGCTTCCTGCCGTACAAGCCTTCTTTCCTCTTTACGTTTCCGCTCCCGACTGTTCGAACAGGACCTCTTCGAAGGTCATTTCCAGCAGATTTACGGAGAGCTTCCGGTTGCGCAGGATTTCTCCCGCGCCCAGCAGGATCTTGCACACCTCGGCGACCTCGATGCTGGCGACCACGGCCGGGGTGAACGATGGATTTCCCAGCTGCTGCTCGACCCCTTTTCCTTCCACCCAGCGACTGTAAAGCTTCTGCACGGTGTCGTCCCCCGGGAACTGGGTGGCGACCTGGCCGTACCAGCCGCCAATGGCGCCGTGCACCATGGGGATTCCCAGGGCGGTGCAGGTTTTGGCCAAGGCGAGCCGGGCCGGGATGGAGTCGAGCGCGTCCACGATCACCCGGGCGCTGTGTAGCAGTTCCTCGCCGTTTTCCGGGGTGTAGGCAGCCTGGACCGGCACCAGGGTCACGGCGGGGTTGATGTCGGCCACCCGCGCGGCAGCGGCGTCCACCTTGGCCCATCCCAGCGTGCCGGGGGTTGACAGCAGCTGCCGGTTCAGGTTGTGCTCTTCGAACACGTCCGGGTCGATGGCGATGATTGTTCCCACCCCGAGCCGTGCCAGTTCTTCGATGACGTAACCACCCAGGCCGCCGCAGCCGATGACCGCCACGGTGCTCCGGAACAGGGTGAGCTGCCGGGCTACGGTGATGGCCCGGCGGTTGCGCTGGTAGCGCGCGGGCAGTATTCCCGCCGCCAGCGCCGCGTCCTCGACCCGGGCGAGAGGCACGCCGAACCGTTCCGCTGCGCTGTTCTGGTCGGCCCAGGAGAGAAGGTCGCCTTCTGCGCGTTCGTGCAAAAAGTCGAGCAGCTCTTCCATGCTACCCTCCGCCGACGAGGGGGAAAAGCGCCAGGCTGTCCCCGTCATTCAGTTGCTGATCGGGTTCCGCATGCTTGCTGTTGAGCATGATCATGCCGATCTGCTCTTCCGGTATCCCCAGGTCCCGGATGATGTCGATGACGCGGGTTCCCTCGGGATATTCCCGCGTTTCGGCGGCGAAGCGGCCGGCGCGGAAGGTTGCGAATAATTTTACGTTGATCTGCATAAGGGCTCCATCGAAAATGGATGAGGATGCAGGGGCGGACGGAGTCCGCCCCTGCATTTTCCACGTATGGAACTATTATACTAGAAATTCCAGAATTCGTCGATCTCTTCGTCGGTGAAATCCCATACCACGTTGTGGGGGGCCACAGGCTCGAAGTTGAAGAATTCGGGGAGTCGGTCGTCGGCCTTGGTGAAGCCCGCATCGATGTTGAACTGCCGCTCGGTCTTCAGGATGTACTTGCCGAGGTTGGTGACGTCGTCGCCGGTCAGGTTGATGCCGAACCGGGCGTTGATCATGTCGATCAGGGCCGGCAGGCACTCGGGGATGTCCAGGGCCGGGAAGGCGACGAAGATGCACATCCCGGTCGAATCGACAGCCGCGGTGGCTATCTGCAGGTTGCGGGAGAGCTCCACCTGGCCGTCCTTCTTGAGCGGGTCCACATACCCACCCACGTTCAGGATGTTGGTGGCGATGGTGTAGCCGGAGGTGTGGTCGGCCCCCATGGTCGAGGTGGCGTAGGTGATGCCGATACCCTTTACCGAGCGTGGGTCGTAGGCGGGGATGCCCTGGT
Source organism: Geobacteraceae bacterium (assembly GCA_036518435.1). GTDB lineage: Bacteria > Desulfobacterota > Desulfuromonadia > Geobacterales > Geobacteraceae > JAMPXD01. Next base: position 27,825 of record DATDNF010000011.1, on the reverse strand, counting down.
TTTTGACCACCGGTACACGGGTGACGCCGAAGGCCCTGCCGACCGACCCCGCGCCGCCGCCCAGGATACGGCCGAGGGGGGTTCCCTTGGCGATCTCTTCCGTGAGGAGGCGGATGATCCCCTTGCCGTCGCCGAAGGAAAGGATGCCGGCTTCCATGGCCACGCCGAACATGACGGCGGTTTCGATGGAGTCGATGCCGATGTCGTCCATCAGGTTGTCGGCAAGGGCGATGTCGTCCAGGTTCTCGACGCAGCAGTCTGCCCCAAGTCCCCAGATGGTCTCGTACTCGAAGCCGGAGGTGACGTATTTCCCTTCTTTGTCGGGGTAGACCTGGGAGCACTGTATGATGCAGCCGGCGTGGCAGCCGTGCTTCGGCTTGCCGCCGCGGGCGACGATGGTGTCGTGCATGGTCTCGCCGGAGATCTTTTCATGCGCCGCGAACTGGCCCTGGGTGAAGTTCCGGGTCGGAAGGCCGCCTGCCTCGTTGAGGATGTTGACCAGCACGTTGGTGCCGAAGGTCGGCAGGCCTTCGCCGCTGACCGGGTGATCGAGAAGGGCCTTGGCAAAGGTGCGGGCCGCGGTTTTGAATTTCTCCGGATCGGCGATCTTCACGCCCGGGGCGCCCTGGTCGTCGATGGAGATGAACTTGATCTTCTTGGAGCCCATAACGGCGCCGAGGCCGCCGCGGCCGTGGCTGCGGATCTTGCTGTCAGGGTCCTTGACGGAGATGTTGGCGGCAGTCATCTTCAGCTCGCCGGCGGGCCCGATGGTCAGGACGCCGGTTTTCTTCCCCAGCCGGGTTTCGACGGCGTCCACCACCGCGAAGTTCCCCTTGCCGATCAGCTCGCTCTCCTCCTGGATGGTGACCCCGTCCTTGTTGACGTGCAGGCTGTACCACTTGTCCGCCGCGGGGAGCCCTTCGATGATCAGCGCCTTGACGCCGAGACGGGCCAGCATCTGGGCCGCGGTGCCGCCGGCGTTCGACTCCTTGATGGTCCCGGTCAGGGGGCTTTTGGCCCCTGCGGAGAGACGGCCGGAGTTGGCGGCGGGGGTCCCGGTAAGGAGGCCCGGGGCGAAAACCAGCTTGTTGTTGGCGCCCAGGGGGTGGCAGGTGGCGGGGACTTCCGCGGCAACGATGGTCGAGGTAAGTCCCCGGCCGCCGAGACCTGCCCAGGCGGCGGGTACGGACTCAACCTTCGTGCTCAGGTCGGACATGTTTACGCGTAAAATTTTATCCATGTGTTATCTGCTCCCTATCTTTATTTTACTGTCCGCGATGCAGACAGGACTCCTTTCCGAAAGGGAGGCTCCGCCGTTTCCCGCGAAACCCGTTGGCCTGCCGCCGTGAGGTCTTTCCTGTTAGGCAGAGAGGCTCGGAGATGGATATTTAAAAGCATGTTTCGTGCCGGTATACGGCCGGATGAACTCGAAGTCTGTAACAAAGGGCAGCGGACCCCGCTGCCCTTTTAAGTTGATGCGATTTTGGTTAAACCAACCGGGTGTCGATTTCGATGCAAGCCCAAGGCGCCCGAGCGATGCCGCGGAGGCGTGGCCGCGCCACGCCGCACAAGAGCATCGAGAAGGGCAACGCCGGGATTGCGCGAAAGCGGCAGCCGCTTACATTGCGGCCTTGAAGATGCCGATGACCTGCTCCAGGGTGGCGGTGCGCGGGTTGGTCAGCTGGCAGGCGTCTTTCTTGGCGTTCTCGGCCATGACTTTCAGGTCTTCTTCCTTGACGTTCAGTTCTTTCAGGCCGGACGGGATGCCGATGGCCTTGGAGAGCTTGCGGATGGCGTCGATCCCCTTCTTCGCGGCGTCCATCGGGGCGAGCCCGCTGATGTCCTCGCCCAGGGCAACGGCGATGTCGGCGAAGCGCTGCGGGCAGGCGATGGTGTTGAACTCGCAGACGGCCGGAAGCAGGATGGCGTTGCACACGCCGTGGGGGAGGTTGTAGAAACCGCCCAGCTGGTGGGCCATGGAGTGAACGTAACCGAGGCTGGCGTTGTTGAAGGCCATGCCGGCGAGGTATTCGGCGTAAGCCATCTTGTCGCGGGCTTCCAGGTTCTGGCCGTTGGCAACGGCGGGGGAGAGGTAGTCGGCGATCAGTTTGATGGCCTGGATAGCGCAGGCGTCGGTGATGGGGGTGGCGATGGTGGAGACGTACGCCTCGACCGCGTGGGTCAGGGCGTCCATGCCGGTGGCGGCGGTCAGTGCGGGGGGCTTGCCGACCATCAGGACCGGGTCGTTGATGGCGATGTTCGGCGTGCAGCGCCAGTCGACGATCGCCATCTTCACGTGGGTGTCGGTGTTGGTGATGATGCAGAAGCGGGTCATTTCGGAAGCGGTGCCGGCGGTGGTGTTGATGGCGAGGAAGGCGGGCATCGGCTTGGTGGACTTGTTGACCCCTTCGAAGTCGCGGATGTTGCCGCCGTTGCCGATCACCAGGCCCACGCCCTTGGCGCAGTCGTGGGAGCTGCCGCCGCCCAGGGAGACGATGCCGTCGCACTTGCTGTCCTGGTACACCTTCACCCCGTCATGGACGTTCTTGTCGGTCGGGTTCGGCTCGGCGCCGTCGAAGATGACAGCCTTGAGGCCGGCCTCTTCCAGCTGGGCCTTGATCTTGTCGGCCACACCCATCTTGGAAAGGCCGGCGTCGGTGACGATCAGGAGATTGGTCGCTCCGAGGGCCTTTGCCTGCGTCCCCGCCTCCTTGGAGCAGCCGACTCCCATCAGGGAGACGGTGGGGATGAAGAATCCGTACGTCTGATCTGCTAATGCCATTGTACTTCCTCCTTTTTTTATTTTGGGCGTTGCCGCCCGCTTGTTACGTTTGAGCTGCGTCTGCACCGTAGTGCATACGATTTTCTAAAACGCTTTTTGGATTATCGCAAGCCCTGTACCAATTATCTCGCCGCCACGGTACATTTCCATTTACCCTTATGATTTTCACTAATTACGGATAATTTTAGTGTAAACGGCATCCGCTGGTGAAAACGGATTGGCCGAACACCGTTCTGTAAAGGAACAGTGCAATTGTTCCAAAACGGCACAAATGTCATGTAATGGAACGGTTGTGCTGCCCGTGCCCGGGCAGCCGCCAGCTTCGTTCTTCCTGTTCTCGTCTTACGGCCAAAATGTGCCGTTCCCCTTGCTGTTCGGCCATTGGGGGACCTTGACGGGGGGAGGGGATGTTCCCCGTGATGTAATGTTGAACAAAATTGGTATCGAAATTGCCATGTAAACAAAAAGTGAGGGTTCTTCCCTTGCCGGAACAGGGTTTTCCCTCAAAGGACCGGTATGGCACTGATTGATTCCTACGGCAGGCGCATAAATTACCTCCGGCTATCCGTCACGGACCGCTGCAATCTGCGTTGCAGGTACTGCATGCCTCCCCATGGCGTCGCCAAGCTCTCCCACGGCGAGACGCTCTCCTATGAGGACCTGCTGCGGGTGGCCCGCGAAGCGGTTGCCCTGGGGATCGAAAAGATCCGGATCACCGGCGGCGAGCCGCTCGTCAGGAAGGGTGTGGTCGGCTTCATCGAGCGCCTGGCCGCCATTCCCGGCCTCAAGGAACTTGTCCTGACCACCAACGGCCTGCTCCTGGGGGAGATGGCACTGCCGCTGCGCCGGGCCGGGGTGCGGCGCCTCAACATCAGCCTCGATTCGCTCAAGCCGGATGTCTTTGCCGGGATCACGCGCGGGGGGGACCTCCGCAAGGTGATCGACGGCATTGCCGCCGCGGAGGATGCGGGGTTTCCCCCGGTCAAGATCAACATGGTGGTCATGCGGGGGATCAACGACGACGAGGTGCTCGACTTTGCCGCATTGACCCTGCACCGGCCGTACACGGTCCGCTTTATCGAATACATGCCGACCATCAGGGAAGAGGGGTGGGAAACTCTCTCCGTGGCCGGGAGCGAGATCCTGGAGCGGATCGGCCGTCGTCATCCCCTGGTGCCGCTGGTGGGCGCCGAAATGGCGGGCCCCGCCAGGAACTTCAAGATCAGCGGGGCATCCGGGACGATCGGCATCATCACCCCGATCTCCGGCCATTTCTGCGACAGCTGCAACCGGATCAGGGTAACTGCCGCGGGCCGGGTCAAGGGGTGCCTGTTCGCCGGGGAAGGGTTCGATCTCAGGGAGTACCTCCGGTCGGCGGACGACCGGGAGCTGCGGGAAACCCTGCGCCGGATCGTCAGCGGGAAACCGGGCCGGCATCATCTGACGGAAGAAGAGCAGGCATCGTTTGCCATGTCGCAGGTCGGCGGCTAGGGGCGCAATGCACAATTTGCATATATTCCCCCCCTCCCCTGGTGGGAGGGGGAGGGGCAACTGTCCAGTTCCTCGGTACTTTCACCCCCACCCTGACCCTCCCCCATCAAGGGGGAGGGAATGATTTTAACGGCACGAGGATAAAAAAATGGCTGGAAAGATCGTAGCGGTAAACATCAGCACTGGAAAAGGGGAGCGCAAGACCCCGGTGGCCTCGGCCGAACTGAGGGAAAACCACGGCATCGTCGGCGACGGCCATGCCGGGGAGTGGCACCGCCAGGTGAGCCTCCTGGCACTGGAAAGCATCGCCAAGATGCAGCGGCTGGGGCTTGACGTCGATGCCGGGGACTTTGCCGAGAACATCACCACGGAAGGAATCGATCTGCCGGCGCTTCCGGTCGGCACCAGACTCGCCCTGGGGGAAGCGGTCCTCGAGGTGACCCAGATCGGCAAGGAGTGCCATACCCGCTGCGCCATCTACTACCAGGCGGGAGACTGCGTCATGCCGAAGGAAGGGATCTTTGCCAAGGTTGTGCGGGGAGGGGTCGTCTTCCCCCGGGATGCAGTCGAACTGCTGTGAACGTATAAATATCTTCACCACGAAGACACGAAGGATACGAAGTTAATCGCCTGATTTAACAACTGTTTTATTCGTGCCTTCGTGGCAGGTTTCTCAGCTTTTTGCGGTTTATCAAAAATACGAACGACGAGGAGAATGAACATGCCGAGAAAGTACAAAAACCCGAGAAAACCGTACATTGTTTCCATGAGGATTACGGATGACGAGATGGAGTGCATCCAGCAGCTCACCTCGCAGATGAACAAAAGCGCATCCGACCTGATGCGGGACGCCTTCGTGCTGCTCAGGTCCCGCTGGGAAATGGCCGCTCCCGCCGGGACATTCGCGAAAAACTGAGCGCTGTCGCCCAATCCGCCACCCATTCGATCACTCTTTCCCGTCCCTGTAGCCGCGGCAGGCAGGGCCGCCGCAGCCGACGGGGCGGGAGTTCCCAGCGAGGTTGCGCAATGTACGTAGTTGCCTGTATCAAGCAAGTGCCCGACACGACCCAGGTCCAGATCGACCCGGTCACCAATACCCTGGTGCGGGACGGTATCCCGTTCATCGTCAATCCCTATGACACCCACGCGCTCGAGGAGTGTCTCCGCCTCAAGGACCGCTACGGCCTCCGCTCGGCAGCCCTCTCCATGGGGCCCCCCAATGCCGAGGCCGCCCTGAAGAAGGCCCTCGCCCTCGGCGTGGATGAGGCGATTCTCCTCTCCGACCGGGCGTTCGGCGGTGCCGACACCCTCTCCACGAGCAACGTGCTGGCGGCCGCTCTCAGGAAGCTGGCCGATACGGATGAGGTGGGGCTGGTGCTCTGCGGCAAGCAGACCATCGATGGCGATACCGCCCAGGTAGGCCCCGGCATCGCCGTGCGGCTCGGGTTTTCCCAGCTCACCCTGGTCGACCGGATCGAGCATGTGGATTTCCTCGGACGCAGGATACGGGTGAGGCGCAAGCTGGAGGGGCGGTACGAGATCGTCGAGGCGCGCCTGCCGGCCATGATTACCGTGGTGCGGGAGATCAACCGGCCGCGCTACCCCACCGTCCCGATGCGCCTCGCCGCGGCGGACGCGCGGGTCACGGTCTGGAGCAACGAACAGTTGCAGCTCGACACCGGCACGATAGGCCTCAAGGGGTCCCCCACCTGGGTGAGCAGGATATTCTCGCCGGAGCGGGCCCAGGGGGAGATCATCGGCGACGGGTTGAACGACCCGGTCGGGACGGCGCAGATGCTGGTGGAGCAATTGTTGGCCAAGGACATGCTGGCGGTTTGATGCATTGTAGGGGCGCCGCTTGCCGCGCCCTTTCGGATCACCGCGACATTCGGGCGCAGCATGCTGCGCCCCTGCGAAGGATACAAACATGACCGAACCGAAGAAGATCAAAAAGCCCCGCGGCAAGGTCCGCCTGGTGGAGGGAAAGTGCATTGCCTGCGGCGCCCGCTGTCAGAGCGTCTGCCCGGTGAACGGCATCGACATGAGCGAGGCGGGCGAGCCGCAGGTCCTCCTGGAAAAGTGCATCGGCTGCGGCAAGTGCGTCAAGGCCTGTCCCGGCGGCGCCCTGGAGGCCTTCTACTCCCCCCAGGATCTCGCCATCCTCGCCGAGCTGGAAAAGCAGGGGGGGCTCCCCGCCGAGGAGATCGACGAGGAGGAGCGAAAGCGCCGGGAGTATGTTGCCGGTTTCCGCGGGGTCTGGGTGTTCGTGGAGCAGACGGGGGGTGAGGCGGCCAGGGTTTCCTGGGAGCTGATGGGGGCGGGGAACGAGCTCGCCCGGGCGCTCGGGGTGGAGCTCTGCGCGGTGGTCATCGGCGAGAACGCAGAGCATCTCTGTCATGAGGCCTTCTGCTACGGCGCCACCAAGGCCTACCTCATCGACCAGCCGGTCTACCGGCATTACCGCACCGAGCCGTACTTCGACGCCTGCTGCCGCTTGATCGACAAGTACAAACCGGAGATCGTCCTGATGGGGGCGAGCGGGATGGGGCGCGACCTGGCGGGGGCGGTCGCCACCAGGATGCAGACCGGGCTCACCGCCGACTGCACCGGACTCGCCATCGACGACAAGCGAAACCTGATGCAGACCCGCCCCGCCTTCGGCGGCAACATCATGGCCACCATCATGTGCGACCGGTTCCGCCCCCAGATGGCCACCGTGCGCCCCCAGGTCATGCCGCTGCCTGAGAAGCGGGAGGGGATGACCGGCGAGATCGTCCGGGAAAACTTTGCCCCGAGCGAGGCCGCCATTTTTACCAAGGTGCTGGAGATCATCAGCGACAAGAAGGGGAAGGACCACGTCGACATCGCCGGGGCAGAGTTCATCGTCTCCGGCGGGCGCGGCCTGATGGCGAAGGAGAACTTCGGCATGCTCCAGGAACTGGCCGACGAGCTTGGCGGGGTGGTCGGCGGCTCGCGCAGCGCCATCGACGCCGGCTGGCTCCCCGCCGAGCGCCAGGTGGGGCAGACCGGCAAGACCGTGCGCCCGAGGATCTACGTCGCCTGCGGCATCTCCGGCGCCATCCAGCACCTGGTGGGGATGCAGGATTCGGACATGGTGGTCGCCATCAACCGGGACAAGGAGGCGCCGATCTTCGAGGTGGCCACCTACGGCATCGTCGGCGACCTGTTCCAGGTGGTGCCGGCCATCACGCAGAAGATCAGGGACTTGAAAAGACAATGAAGAATTATGAAGTATGAATTTTGAAGTGAAAACTCAAAACTCATAACTCGAAACTCAAAACCGAGGAATTTCATGACACCCAATCCGGCCATCTTCGCCCCGTTGCTCATCGCTTCCCTTGCCTTCTTCGCCGTCAGCTGCTGGCGGCGCTTCTCCCTGGTCGCCCTCGGCAAGCCGGAGGACCGTTTCGATCGACTCGGCAGCCGGCTCGGGAAGACGCTCCTGTTCGCTTTCGGCCAGCGGCGGGTGGCGGCAAGGCCGTTCGGCGCGAACCACGTGGTCATCTTCTGGGGATTCCTGGTTCTCTTGGTCGCCAACGGCGAGTTCCTGCTCCACGGCGTCTTCCCGGGGGTAAGCCTGGCGCTCCTCCCCGCAACCCTGCACCACGGCCTGCTGCTCGCCTTCGACCTGGTTTCGCTCCTGGCGCTCGGCGCCATCGTCCTCTCCTTCGCCCGGCGGCTCCTGTTCAAGCCACCCTACCTGGACAGCCGCTACGTCAAGGCGCAAAGCCCCGAGGCGTTCCTCATCCTCTCCTTCATCGGGCTCCTGATGCTCGCCTATTTCGGGCTGCATGGCGCCGAGATCGCCCTCGGCAAGGAGGAGGCTGCCGGCTGGATGCCGATTTCGTCGTTTGTTGCCGGTGTCTTTCCTGCTTCTCACGTCTCTCTTCTCACGTCTTGCGCCTCGTTCTTCTGGTGGCTGCACGCCGTGGTGCTGCTTGCGTTCCTGTGCCTGCTCCCCCACAGCAAACACATGCACATCCTGACCGCCATTCCCAACTGCTTCTTCGGCAGCCTTGGCAAGTCCAACACCCAGCCGCGGGAGGAGTTTGCCCTGTCCCACAGTTACGGAGCGGGGGAGGTGCGGGAGTTCAGCTGGAAAGACCTGTTCGACTCATTCACCTGCACCGAGTGCGGCCGCTGCCAGAATGCCTGCCCGGCCGCCCACACCGGCAAGCCGCTCAACCCCCGCCAGGTGGTGCATGCCATAAAGACCAACCTGATGGGAAACGCCCCGCTCCTGAAAAACAGCGAGGCGCCCCGGCTCCCCCTGATCGGCGAGGAAGGGGAGGGGACCCTGACCTCGGAGGCGATCTGGTCCTGCACCACCTGCGGCGCCTGCATGGAGGCCTGCCCGGTCCTGATCGAGCAGATGCCGAAGATAGTCGCCATGCGCCGCCACCTGGTGCAGATGGAGTCCCGCTTCCCCGAGGAGCTGCTGAACCTCTTCGAGAACATGGAGGGTCGCAGCAACCCCTGGGGGATCGCCCCCTCCGAGCGGAGCAAGTGGTGCTCGCAGATGGACGTGCGGCCGTTCGAAGCGGGCCGGACCGAATATCTCTTCTACGTCGGGTGTGCCGGGGCTTTCGACTCCCGGAGCAAGCAGGTCACCGTGGCGCTTGCCACCATCCTCGACGCGGCCGGGGTCTCCTGGGGCATCCTGGGGAAGGACGAGAAGTGCTGCGGCGACTCCCTGCGCAGGCTGGGCAACGAGTACGTGTTCGACCGGATGGCGCGGGAGAACGTCCGGCTGTTCCGGGAGCGGGGCGTGACCCGGGTGATCACCCAGTGCCCCCACTGCTTCTCCACCCTGAAGAACGATTACCGCCAGTACGGTCTGGAGCTGGAGGTCATCCACCACGCGGAGCTGATCAACCGGCTCCTTGATGAAGGAAAGCTCGCGCTGAACAAACAGGTGGCAGACCTCGGCACCGTCCTGTTTCACGACTCCTGCTACCTGGGGCGGCACAATGACATCTACCGGGCGCCGCGCGAGGCGATCGAAAAGGCCACCGGCAAAGCGCCGGCCGAGTTCGAGCGCAACCTGGAGAGCTCCTTCTGCTGCGGCGCCGGCGGCGGCCGGATGTGGCAGGAAGAGTTCACCGGGACGAGGATCAACCGGGAACGGGTAGGGGAGGCCCTCCGGGCGAATCCCGATACGGTCTGCGTCTCCTGCCCCTACTGCATGACCATGTTCGAGGACGGCCTGAAGGACGAGACGGCAAGCCGGGTGAGGGTGAAGGATATCGCCGAGGTAGTGGCCGAAGGGTTGAGGTAAGCCATGCTTTTCGCGCCAGAGCGGGTTTCCGTGCGGGAATTCCTTGTGCGGCGTAGCGCTGCTACGCCTCCGCGGATACCCTTCGGAAGCCCCACTCTGGCATCGAAAATCCTGGCTTATTTGGATGAACCGGAAAGGATTTTTGATGAAGTCTTCTGTGGCCATTGCTGATAATGCTGTGCCGATAGCTGCGCTCAGGGAGTATCCCTCGAAGCTGTTCGTGGAGACGACCAGCCGCTGCAACCTGAACTGCGTCATGTGCATGAAGCAGAACGACGGCGCAGCCGCTGACGGCGACCTGGAGCCGGCCACCTTTGCCGCGCTGGAGAGCGCGTTTCCCACCCTGGAGGCGCTGGTGCTGAACGGCGTCGGCGAGCCGCTCCTCAACCTGCGGCTGGAACAGTTCATTGCCCGGGCACGGAAACTGATGCCGGTGGATGGGTGGATCGGCTTCCAGACGAACGGCCTTCTCCTCTCCAACCTGCGCGCCATGGCCCTGGTCGCCGCGGGGGTGGACCGGGTCTGCCTCTCCATGGACGGCGTCACTCCCGAGACCTTCAGCGCGATCCGTGCCGGCGGGGAACTGCGCGACCTGGAATACGCCATGAGCTCGCTCGCCGACGCCAAGGCCGCATGCCGGCGGCCGGACGTGCGGGTCGGCGTGGAGTACGTTGCCATGCGCGACAACCTGGAGGAGCTTCCCGCTGCGCTCCGCTGGGCCGCTGCCCACGGCGCCAGCTTCGCCATCGTCTCCCATCTCCACCCGTTCGACGAAACCCACCTCCCGCAGTGCAGCTTCGACACCTGCACCGATGAGGCCCTCTCCCTGTACCACGTCTGGCAGAACAAGGCGGACATCGCCGGGGTGGACATACGCCGCTATTTCCAGCTCCTCTTCAAGTTCAGAAGGACACCCGAGGAGGAGAGGATCATCAATTTCGTCGAGGCCATGCGCAACGACGCCCAGTACCGGGGAGTCACCCTTGACCTGAAACGGCTCTTCGCCATGGACTATGGCCGGCTGGAAATGGTGGCGGGGGTGTTCGACCGGGCCGAAGAGGTTGCCCGGGAAACGGGGCTTGAGTTGCGGCTCCCCGCCGTAGTGCCCCGGCAAAGACGGAGCTGCGCGTTTGTCGAGGAGGGAGGGGCGTTCATCTCCCGGGACGGGGGGATGCACCCCTGCTACCACCTCTGGCACCGCTGCCGCTCGTTCGCCAACGGCTGGCTCTCGCCGGTCCGGCCGAGGGTCTTCGGTACGGTAACGGAACGGGGGATACTCGACCTCTGGAACAGCGATGAGTTCCGCGGCTACCGGGAAAACGTCCTGCGCCACGACTATCCCGCCTGCGCCGCCTGCAACTTCGCCCCGTGCGATTACCTGCAGGACGAGACGTTCAGCCAGGACTGCTATGTCAATGCGGAACCGTGCGGCAGCTGTCTCTGGAGCACCGGGGTGTTCCAGTGTCTGTCGTGACGTGCCATCGCTGCGGGCGTGATCTTCCGCCCATCTCGCCGCCGTGTCCTCGAAACCATGCCTCAACGTAGCCCAGCTACGCCTCGGCACGGTTTCTGCGGGCCGGCAGCGATCTGGACGAAATCTCGCGCCCGGTTGGTGGAACCATCCACACCCTGTTTTCATTTGGCATTCCGTCATAGAGGCGCAGGATGCTGCGCCCCTAATCATCAATATTGAAAGGTTTGTATGTACGACGTAATCAGTAACGACATCCTGGCGCCGAGCCTCCACCGTCTGGTGGTGCGGGCGCCGCGCATCGCCCCGGCTCGCCGGGCAGGGCAGTTCGTCATTGTCCGCGCGGAAAAGGGGGATGAGCGGATCCCGCTTACCATCGGGGACGCCGACCCGGCCGCCGGCACCATCACCCTGTTCGTCCAGGCGATCGGCGCCTCGACGAAAAAGATCGTCGCCATTCCGGCAGGGGGCGCCATTCTCGACGTGGCGGGGCCGCTGGGCCAGCCGACCCATATCGGCAGCTGGGAGCGAGTCGCCTGTATCGGTGGCGGGGTCGGCACGGCCGTGCTCTATCCCCTTGCCAAGGCGCTGGCCGAGGCGGGCAACCGGATCACCACCATCATCGGCGGCCGCTCCAGCCAGTACGTCATCCTGGCCGACGAACTGGCGGCCTTTTCCGGGGAGCTGCTGGTCACAACCGAGGACGGAAGCCGGGGGCGCAAGGGGTTCGTGACGATGGAGCTGGCCGAGCTGATCGCCGACCCTCTCCGCGCCCCCCGGGCGGTCTTTGCCATCGGTCCGGTGCCGATGATGCGGGCGGTTGCCGAGCTTACCCGGCCGCACGGCATCGAGACGGTGGTGAGTCTCAACCCGATCATGATCGACGGCACCGGCATGTGCGGCGGCTGCCGGGTGGTGGTCGGCGGGGAGTCGCGGTTCGCCTGCGTCGACGGCCCCGAGTTCGACGGCCACCTGGTCGATTTCGACAACCTGAGCGCGCGTCTCGCGACCTACCGGGGGATCGAGGCGGAGCACATCTGCCGGCTGGCGGGAAAGGAGGCGGCATGAGCGGGGAGCTGTCGATGAAGGAGCGGCTCGCCATCGAGCGGGTCCACATGCCCGAGCTGGACGCTGCGGAGCGGAGCCGCACGTTCGCCGAGGTGAACCGGGGGCTCGACCGCGAGAAGGCGGTCCGGGAGGCGCAGAGATGCATCCGGTGCAGGAACCGCGATTGCGTGGCGGGGTGCCCGGTGGGGGTCTCCATCCCCGAGTTCGTCGGCGCCCTGGCTGACGAAAACCTCCCCGAGGCAGCCCGGATACTCACCCGGGACAATGCCCTCCCCGCCGTCTGCGGCAGGGTCTGCCCCCAGGAGAGCCAGTGCGAGGCCCGATGTGTCCGGGGCAAGAAGGGAGACCCGGTGGCGATAGGCTACCTGGAACGGTTCGTGGCCGACTGGGCCATGTCCCATGTGGGGGAACTCTCCGCCGAACCGCTTCCGGCGCCCATCGGCAAGAGCGTGGCAGTGGTCGGCTGCGGCCCCGCGGGCCTTACCGCCGCCGGCGAGCTGGCCCGCAAGGGGCACGCGGTCACGATCTTCGAGGCGCTCCACGATACCGGCGGGGTGCTCCGTTACGGCATCCCGGAGTTCCGCCTCCCGAAGACCATCATCGACGCGGAGGTGGCGCGGCTCCTGGCGCTGGGGGTGACGATGGAGTGCAACGTCATCATCGGCAAGACCCTGACCCTTTCCCAGCTCCAGGCGGAGTTCGATGCGGTCTTCATCGCCAACGGCGCGGGGTTGCCGACCATGCTCAACATCCCGGGGGAAAACCTGAAGGGGGTCTATTCTGCCAACGAGTACCTGACCCGGGTGAACCTGATGGGGGCGGGGCGCGACCCCGGCTCTCCCACCCCGATCATCCGCGGGCGTCATGTGGCGGTGATCGGCGGCGGCAATACCGCCATGGATTGCGTCCGGACCGCGCGCCGGCTCGGCGCGGAACGGGCCATGATCGTCTACCGCCGCAGCGAGGCGGAGATGCCGGCGCGGGTGGAGGAGATCAAGCACGCCAAGGAAGAGGGGGTGGAGTTCGTCATGCTCACCGCGCCCCTGGAGGTCGTCGCCAACTGGGAGGGGTGGTCCCATGCCCTGCGCTGCCAGCGGATGGAGCTCGGCGCGCCGGACCCCTCGGGGCGACGCACGCCGGTGCCGGTGGCGGGGTCGGAGTTCGACCTGCCGGCCGACGTGGTGGTGAACGCCGTCGGCACCCGGGCCAACCCCCTCCTGACCGCCACGGCGCCGGAGCTTGCGCTCAACAGGTGGGGAAACATCGCCGGCGACGAAAACGGCGGCACCAATCTCCCCGGCGTCTATGCCGGCGGCGACATCGTCCGGGGCGGCGCCACGGTGATCCTCGCCATGGGAGACGGCAAACGGGCTGCCGCGGCCATCCACGGCTATCTGGGCAGCGGTGCGGCCTGATGCGGTGATCACGGGATGGATGCAGGACAACGTTCCATCCGGCAAAGGAGTTTTTTCATGAAATCCCCCCGTATGTTTCCCGATGCGGCCCTGTGCAGGACCCGCCATGTCCATGGCCGCGTCTACCGATGCGTAGCGGACGACGCCTGTCGCTGCCCGCATAACCTGGCGTTTGCCTACAGCTATTACTGCAACCATCCCGATGGCAGGGATTTCAGCGGGAAGCCGGGCGGACAAATGCCGGGCAGCGTTGCCAATATCACCGCTGAGCCGTGGCATGTAACCGGATACCCGACCGGCACCTGAAAAGGAACCCGACCGGTTCCCGCACTGTTTTGCCGCCGACGATGGCGCCTCGACCTGTTCGGGGGAAATCGATGGCGGAACGAAAGCCGCACTCGTCAGCAGGTTGCTGCGGGGCGGCTTTTATTACATGTGTTTTGATATATACTGGGGAGGAGGTGGTTTACGGCTATTGCAGTTGGAGAAAGGTTCGTCATTGCCGGTCTGGCGCCCATCGTCGGGAGCCAGCGAAATTCATTCCATTACTGAAGGAGGCATCATCGATGAAAAAAAGAAACATCGGCATTTTACTTGTCCTGCTCGGCCTGGCTGCGGCCGGGCAAGCCGAGGCGGCGTTCGTGGTCGGCGGGGAGAATGGCTGGCAGTTCAGCACCGACGGTATCGTGGATGTTTTCGCCGACTACCGTTCCACCAGTCAGCTCCCCACAGGGGACCGCTTTGTCAGCTTTCTCGGCAACAACGACCAGAATTTCGGCGTTGAAGTCGGGCTGCTGCCGTCGGTAGTCGCCTTCAACGTCAAGGCCCCCACCGTCAATGGCGTCGACTCGACCGTCCGGATCGGCATTTATCCGAGCATCCAGAACAAGAGCCAGGACTCCCGGTTCGACACCAGCCCCAACATCGACTTTCGCGAGATCTACTACACCGCCAAGGGGAGATACGGTGAGCTCCTCGCCGGCCGCGCCCTCAACCTCTATCAGGGAAAGAACATCCTGACCGACATGACCCTGCTCACGGCGGGCGTCGTCCCGGGACCCGCAACCACAACGACCCTGGGACACATCGGCTACGGCTACCTCTACACCAACTTCGGCCCCCAGATCCGCTACACCACCCCCGACCTGAACGGCGTCAAGGCGGCACTGAGCGTCGGCGAGCCTTACAAGATCAGTTCATTTACCGCCAAAACCAATGTGCCGCGCGTCGAGACCGAAATCTCCTATGCCACGGTCCTCGGCGGCACCACCTTGCAGGCATGGGCGTCCGGGCTCTTTGAGAGCGCGACCCGCAGTACCACCTTTGTCGATGCTAACAAGGTAACTCAAGTCACTCCCCGCCCGGGCGGGCACAATACGTCGCTCGGCGGTGCGGCCGGCGTCGAGTCCGGCTTCAAGGGTGTCGACCTCATGGCTTCAGGCTATTACGGCGAGGGTCTCGGCATGATCAGCGCGCAGGACGGCGACCTGTTCGGTTCTTCGTCGACGGATGGCGCCGGCGAGGAGAGGACCCAGTGGGGCTTCCTGGCCCAGGCGACCTACATGCTGACCCCCACGGTCAAGATCGGCGCCAACTACGGCCAGAGCCGCCAGGAAAAGACCGCTTTCGACAAGACGTCAGCAGCCTTCATCCCGATGAAGAAACAGGAAGCCGCAGTGGCCATGGTCACCTACAACTTCAACAAGTTCACCCAGTTCGTCGCCGAATACACCTACGCCCAGGACACCTGGCACGACGGCGCCACGCAGCACTCCAACAGCTTTGCCCTCGGCACGCTGTTTTACTGGTAATCTGCCACTTTCAAACCGGACACGAATGGAGGAAAACCATGAAAAAAATAGCGATCATTGCAGGAGCGGCTGTGCTGATGGCAGCGGTGCCGGTCATTGCCCAACAGACCAACGAAGAGAAGGTCATCTGCGAGCTTGCGGCCAAAAATTGCCTGAACAAGGCGGACATCCTCGAAAAAAGGGTGAAGAAGCTGAATGCCGAGATCAAGAAGGGGAGCAAGGCCTATTCGGCGGAAGAGCTGAAAAAGCTCGATCAGAAGTTGAAGGAAACCCAGGATCTCCTCGACAAAATAGAGGAAAAAGCGCCGGCCAAATAAGCCGGGGTATGGCAGACCGAGAGGGGCGCACCGCGCCCCTCTTCCGCAACAGATCATCACGCGCTTTTCTCCAAACAGGGGGGTCCATGTCTGAACCGGTCATTGTAGAGATATTCATCATCGGCAACGAGATACTCATCGGCGATATTCAGGACACCAACACGCACTGGCTGTGCAGGGAGATCAACAGCCTGGGGGGGCATGTTGCCCGGGTCACGGTGCTGCGCGACATCGACGGGATCATCGCCGCCGAGACGCAGGCGGCGCTGGAGCGTGGCCCGCAGGTCATCATCACCTCCGGCGGCCTCGGTCCCACCGCCGACGACCTCACCCTTGCCGCCGTGGCACGGGGGGCCGGCCTTGAGGTGCGGCTGCACGAACAGGCCCTGCGGATGGTCAGGGACCGTTACGACGAGCTGGCTGCCCAAGGGGTGCTCACCGAAGGCGGGCTCAATCCGGCCCGCGAGAAGATGGCCTGGCTCCCCACGGGGGCCGTCCCGCTGCACAACCCGGTCGGCACCGCCCCGGGCGTCCTGCTGAGGACCGGCACGGCCGCCATCGTCAGCCTCCCCGGAGTGCCGTCCGAGCTGAAGGGGATATTCGCCACATCCCTGCAGCCCTTCCTGCACGAGACTTTCCGCGGCGGAACATCAGTCATGCGCACCATTACCGTGTACAGCAACGACGAGTCGGTGATGGAGCCGGTGCTCAGCCGGGTGGCAGGCGAGCATCCCGACATTTACATCAAGTCCCTGGCCAGGACCCTCGGCGAGGCGCGGGAAATCGACATCACCCTCACCGCGGTGGGAAGCGACCCGTCTCTCCTGAACGGCTGCATAGAAGCCGCCTTGAAGGACCTGCAGGAAGGTCTGACCTCGATCGGCATCGGCTTTCGGGAGAAAGAACGTACGTGAAAAAAGGGTATTCTCACGCGGGAAATTTGTGCTATGATGACGCACCTCGCGTAAATCGAACGGCCCGGGGCAGGAAACCGGGCCGTTTTTATGTGCGTTCGCCTGCTGTGAATCATCCTTCGAAGGAGTATTATTTCGTGAATCATCCGCGTTATCCCGTGGCAACCGTTGCGTTTCCCTACCTGCTGACAGCTCTTCTCGCACTTCCTCCCATCATGGCGGGATGCAAAGACGACAAGCCGACCCAGGCGGCCATCCAGGCCCGCATCAGCTCGGCGGCCAAACCCGCGAACGCCGCCGGCCCGGCTCCCGCTGCCACGAAGACGGCGGGCTTTGCGCCGCAGAGCAGCGCCACCCGCGGGCAGACCGAAATCCGCAAGAAACCCGCACCGGAAATCTCGGTTCCCAAGGGAAAATACAACGCGGGGGAGGACCCCGAGTTTGCGAAACAGCACGGGTGGCCGGTTAATTGCCCCCCGTCGTTGCCCGGCTCGGTCCTGCCGCAGAAGCGTATCGTTGCCTACTACGGCAATCCGCTCTCCAAGCGGATGGGGGCGCTGGGAGAGTACCCGAAGGACGACATGCTGCGCCGGCTCAAGGGTGAGGTGGCCCGCTGGGAGAAGGCGGACCCGTCCCACCCGGTGCAGCCCGCCCTCCACCTGATCGCCGTGGTGGCGCAGGGGGAGCCGGGGAAGGCGGGGAAGTACCGGATGATCATGCCGGACGCCGTCGTCAACCAGGTGTACGGGTGGGCAAAGGAGACGCACGCCATCCTGTTCCTCGACATCCAGACCGGGCATGACGACATCCGGACCATCCTGCCGCGCTTCGAGTGGATGCTGAAGAACCCCGACGTGCACCTGGGAATGGACCCCGAGTTCAACCTGATCAAGAGCGGCAAGATCCCGGGGACCAAGATCGGCACCTACGACGCGGCGGACGTGAACTATGCCTCCGGCTACCTGAAGGATCTGGTGAAGAAGTACAACCTGCCGCCGAAGGTGCTCATCGTGCACCGCTTTACGCGCAACGGCGTCACGAACGCCAAGCGCATCGCGCTCCGCCCCGAGGTGCAGATCGTCATGAACATGGACGGCTGGGGCGCGCCATGGCTGAAGCGGGACTCGTACAAGGATTACGTGGTGGCCGAGCCGGTCCAGTACACCGGCTTCAAGCTCTTCTACCATAACGACACGAAGAAGGGGGACCAGCTGCTGTCGCCGCAGGACGTGCTCAGGCTGAATCCGAAGCCGCTCTACATCCAGTACCAGTAGAGGCTGGCAAAACTTCCCATCCTTTTGCACGTTCCTTGACACCTGTCCCTCTGCGGGTGTATGTGAGTGGATTTTTGTGAAATGGCGGATGGGACGCCGCAGCGCAGGTTCAAAGAGCCGCTTGGTCAGCGTGGAAGCTGATGGAGCGGCTTTTTTGCGTTATTGGGGGAATCACGACAAGGAGTCGTCAGTCCAGGTCCAGTGGGCTGCGCGGCTCCTTTACCGTTCTGACCGGCACGCAGTGGGTGTAGATCATCGTCGTCTTGAGGCTGGCGTGGCCGAGCAGGGTCTGAATGGTGCGGATGTCGTAATTGGCCTGGAGGAGGTGAGTGGCGAAGGAGTGGCGGAAGGTGTGGGCGGTGACCCTCTTGGGGATGTTCGCCTTGCGCACGCCGATAAAAAGGGCCTTTTGCAGTCTCGTTTCATGGACATGCGCCCGCCGCCGCTGTCCGCTCTCCGTCACTAGAGTCAGCTCCCGCTGGGGGAAGAACCACTGGTGCACCAGCTCCTTCGGCGCCTTGGGATATTTCTTCTCCAGCGCATCGTCCAGAAAGACCCCGTCATAGCCGTCGGCAAGGTCGCGTCCGTGCAGATCGGTGACCTTCTTGATCTGCTTCTTGAGTTCATCCCGTATCGACTCCGGGACCGGCACGGTCCGGTCCTTCTTCCCCTTGCCGTGAATGGTCAGGATGCCCGCATCGAAGTTGAAATCGCGGACCCGGAGTTGCAGGCACTCGAAGAGCCGCAGCCCGCAGCCGAACAGCAGCTTCACGATCAGGCTGTAGGGATAGTAGAGATGCTCAACAATGGCGTCGATCTCCTCGCGGGAAAGGACCATCGGAACATAGAGCGACTTCTTCGCCCGCGGCACCCCGCGCAGCTCGCCGAAGTCACTCTTCAGGGCATGACGGAAGAGAAAGAGCAGGGAATTGAATGCCTGATTCTGGGTAGATGCCGCGACGTTGCACTTGACGGCCAGATAGGTCAAATATTCTTTCACATCGGCTGTAGACAGTTCCTCCGGCGGCTTGTTCTTCAGGAAGCGTTGGAACTGGCGTGACCATTTGGCATAAGTCTGTAATGTCTTGCGCGAGTAATGCCGCACCTTGATCTCTGCGGCCAATTTAGCCAACACTTCGTCCCATTCGGGTGAATCGGATTTTACCTGATAACCGGCCTCAACATAGAAGGATTTACGAGCTTCAGAGACTGCCGATTTTGCCACACCACGAAAACTTGGTGCTTCTGTAGGCATTTCATTTGGCGTCGAGGATTGAGGTTGACTCGCCACCGCCTCCTTTAACATGACAAAATAGAGTGAGACAGCATGGGCGGCTTGTCTGCGCTGTTCTTCAGACTGTCCCTTTTCAGAAAGTTTGTCTTGAAAAGAGCGGGTCCTCTGGGAGTCCTCCCCAACGACATGATACTTCTCGCAAAAGTCGAGGAAATAGCGCAGCCATTTCAGGTAATCGGTACGTTCCTGTTCCCTCACTTCCTGGTGAGTACAATACAGGAGAAAGCTTTTATAAAGGTGAGATGGCAATTGTATCATAGCAGCCCTTCTTTGGATTTTTTAATTTATGTTTTACCAAAAAATGCGTATACTTGGCGACAAAAAAAGGAGGCATGTCGTGAAAACGCGCCTGACACTGAAACCTGGGCAACATGGGACCAAGACCCTGCTGAAAAAATACGGGAATGATCTCGTCTGCGTCCGGTTCCGCTATGACGCAGAAACGCAGCAACGGTTCAAAACTATCGAACTGATCATAGGGCGAAGTCATTGGACACCGCCACTGCCACGTTTTCGCAACGATACCCTTGTCCCATTGAGAATTGCAGCCACGAACGTGGCAATTCGTAATAAGGCCAAAACCGCCGGTGCACGATGGAACCCCGAAAAACGTCTTTGGTTTGTCAGCTACGGTAAAGTTGTTGGCACTGAGCTGGAAAAGTATATAGATATAGATGGATCGAATAACAAAGCATAAGGGCGTTTCTATCTACATGTATATGGCTAGCAGCTATATACATGTAGATGGAACTATCTACATTTAGAGACATCCATATACATTTAGATAGCACACCCTAACCGGTGAATTACGAGTTGGGCAGAACGGAGAACTGATGAATTGGAAATGTCCGGTCTGTGGGTTCGCTGAAAATTTGACTGAGTCGCTGCGTTGCGTCTGTGACCATGAAATAAACGAAAGTGAGCTTGAACATCTTAAGGTGCCGCCTCCCGAGATCCATATTTACTCATGCGAGATTAAATACGGGGCCGCCAGCCGGAAATTTCACTTGTGGATAAGATCGCTACAGGCCATCTCGCTTGCAGCAATAGTCATAATTATCGTCTTTGCTTCAGAAAGAGTCTTAGCCCTTACAGCGCCATTTGCTCTATCCGTAATCATGATATTAATCATCATAGAAACAATCGTAAAGAAACAAATAAGCATCCGATATTACATCGTAAAACGGCAAGAAATGCCATCCATGTACAACACATTCCTTTTACTAGAGATCATCATGGGGTTGTCGTTCTTTGGCAAATTCATCTACGTGGCGATGAACTGATAAGGCAAGCCCAACCACTCGGCAACAGCGGTCAAGCCGCTGGTGCCTCAGCCCCGTTAAGGTAGGAAAAAATGACAGAAGCGACAGAAAAAATTCCGTATCGAAATCATTCCCCGTATGGGTGGTGGATTGCAACCTATGTGATATGGGAACAATGGGACGACACTCCAAACCCTTCCCCTAAATCTCGATGTACTGCATGGGAAAACACAATAATTATCCAAGCGCCAAATCGAGAAGCCGCATACGAAAAAGCTGTGAAACTGGCGTCTGCAGACACTACAGAATTTCAAGATCAAGAAGGTAAGCGAACCGGAAGATGGGTTTTTGAAGGCCTTACAAGCCTCCTTCCAATCTATGATGAACTTAAAGACGGTGCTGAAATCCTTTGGGTCGAGCATGAAAACAAGACAATTGGAAAAGTAAGATCATGGGTAAGGCAGAAACAGGAGCTAGAGGTTTTCGACGATACCCTTGCAATTGGAGATAGTAATGAGCCTTAACAAGGCTTACGACCTGCCCTAAAACCCGGCAGGTCAAAGCCATGCCCGTTGTCTCAGATAAAAAAATGAGTAAAAGGACAAGACAATGTTCCTCTGTGAAGTAGATTTCGGGAAAGCGCTGTCCGAGGCAGATGGAAGAGAGCGTCAGCGTGACGCCATTGAGAGTTTTTTCTCAACACTATACAAAAATGGCCACATGTACGATGGCTACGCAGTCGGAGAATCAAACGGACGCTTGCTGGCTTATGTCGAACTCCCCTTCCATGACTCTTATCTCGAAAAGTATTACTCGAAATGGGGACTGCGCCGACTTCAGGAGGTTGAAGAGGAATTCGGATCAAAACCGAAATGGAAAGTGCTGACAAAAACCCAAAAATCAAAACCGTCTTCCTGGAAATCAGCTGACACGCTATTTCTATACACGCTCCCACACTTCTGTTCTGAGCAGTATTCACCCATTTACATGGGTAACAACGGGCAGCAAGTCCCGCTCTACCTGCTTCCCATGCCTGACAGGGACACATCGGGAGACGACATGGCATGGTCTGAGTATTTATATCAATGGGCATCTTCGTATCGTGTCCACGACAGCGTATGGGTTGGCTCAGGCGTCCTAGAAATGTCGGCGTACAAACAACTAGCTGACCCGACCAGTGAGCTAAATACTTCTGGACGTGACTTATGTGAAGAAATCGAAAAACACAAAAAAATGCCGACCTACTATTATCTCTACCGCTATTTTGGAAGGAAGAAGGGAGAGGCAGATCGCCCTTGCCCTATTTGCGGAAAGCCATGGAGAGTTCAAAGAAGCGACGAGAAGAGGCCGTGGTGGGACTTTGCTTTTCGCTGTGAACCGTGCAGGCTGGTGTCCAATGATGCATCCACCGACGAAGATGAAAGACACGCAAGAATAGGAGAGTTTCGGAAAGTGAAGAAGAAGGCGGAGGAACCAACCAGCCACACGACCGGCCAGAAAAGCAGGCCGGTCAGCGGCTAGCACGTTATCCAGAAAGATGAAAAATGAATCTACATGAAGTCATTGAATCAATCGAATCATTTCCAGAAGATGCGACGATTTTCGCGGAACGAATAAACGGGGCGTTCCTGCCTGAGTCGGAGGTTGAACTTTTTGAACTATCCGATGAAGAAATGACGAAACCAATAAAGGAAGTGGCTGCTATTAGAACCCCAGGAAAAGATTATTTTTTAGAAGTCTTTGTTGCGAAAGAGGCAATCGAAGGGTGGCAGGACTATCGAGGCGGAAACGAAGTGTCGGCAAGTGAATTAACTGATGTCGTAATTTTCTACGCTGAAAACGATGCGTGGCCGATGACAGACGAAGGATAATCGGGTAAGGGGGAGCTTTCTCCCCCCCTCCCCACACCACCCGGCATGCGGGTCCGAAGAAAGGGTAGATTCTATTCGTAAGTGCACCACGTGATGTAAAAGCAGGACATGATGGGATTTTCTGGTAGTGTGTGAAGCGCGACCAACACTCACGCCCGGAAAGGAGCCCACCATGTCCTACACCCATTTTACTGAAAAAGAACGATATGTCATCAGCCATATGCATATGGCTGGTTTCAGCCTGAGAGCGATAGGCCATCGCCTGGGCCGGAATCACACGAGCGTTATGCGAGAGATCAAACGCAACCGTCCTACATACGCTGATGACGCGGTTTACTGGTACTATGCCACGCATCCCATTGCAATGGAGCGTCGGTATAAGGCGCGCAGTTATCGCCGTCAAAACTACCAACCGCTCGTTGAGTATGTCGAGG
Organism: Geobacteraceae bacterium; assembly: GCA_036518435.1. Taxonomy (GTDB): domain Bacteria; phylum Desulfobacterota; class Desulfuromonadia; order Geobacterales; family Geobacteraceae; genus JAMPXD01. The sequence goes on along the minus strand of DATDNF010000011.1, from coordinate 5,122 downwards.
ATAAACTCAGGCTCGACTGGCCTCCAGAAGTTATAGCGGCGCGTGTTCGCATCGACTACCCCAACGATGAACGGATGCGCATCAGCCACGAGACGATTTACCGCTGGATATACCTTGATGCCGGCCAAGAAGGTACGCTCCACAGGCACCTGCGGCGGCAGCATCCAAGACGCCGTAGGCAAACGCGCTACGGCTCCGGACGGCGTTTTATCCCAGGCCGCGTCTCTATTGACCAGCGTCCCGCCATCGTGGAAACGCGTGAGCGTTTCGGCGACTGGGAGGGAGACACCCTGGAAGGAGCCAAAGGAAAAGGTGCATTAGCCACGCATGTTGAGCGCAAGAGCCGTTACCTGATCGCGGCCAAACTCCCGGACAAGAAGGCAGCAACTATGAATGCCCAGAGCATCGCCGCTTTCCAGAAGCTTCCACGGCGGATGCGCCAGACGCTAACCGTAGACAATGGCAAGGAATTTTCACAGTTCAAAGAACTGGAGGCAAAAACCGGATTGAACGTTTACTTTGCCGATCCCTATGCAGCTTGGCAGCGAGGAACCAACGAGAACACAAATGGCCTTTTACGGTTCTATTTCCCTAAAGGAACTGACTTTCAAGCAGTTATGGAGGAAGAACTGCATTTCGTCATTCAAAAGGTGAATCATCGACCTAGAAAGTGTCTCAACTACCAGACACCACATGAAGTCTTCTTTCAAAATTCACGTGGTGCACTTGCAAATTGAATTCACCAAGGCTAAAGAAAGGCTAAGGGTCAGACCTACAAATTTCAAAGTTGGGACACAGAGATAAGAATTTGAATTCTGTAGGTTTGACCCTTATACCTCAGGAGTGTCTAAAAAACTAGGGGCGATTCAAATAATGAGTTGGATAAACTTTTTATAAAATAAGGAGGCATTAAATGAAATGGCAGACACTGGAAGAATCAGTTCGTGATCTAGCGGCTCTTAAATGGTCACGGCCTTGTGTTAAAGAAACAATAACTGGTGTTGAGATAGATGGGGTTATTAGAATAGATGATGATAATGCAATATTAATTCAAATTACAAAGAATGAAACACTTGGTAAATTTAGAAAGGATATATTAGATATTGAACTCATAAGACGTCACTTATTTGATAAAAATTACGTTAGTAGCAAGTCTTACATAATAACTGAAGAACCTGTATCATCACTTATGCAGCAGACCTGCACAAATAAAAAAGTTCAAACCATGACATTCAATGAGTTTAGAAACGAATTTTTTGATTATAGTTCCTACTATTTTGAACGCAGCAAAAGGCCGTTCGGTTCTGCTGTAGAACCTGATACAGGTGGCAAAGAAAGCAACAGATTTATAAAAGTTGGTTACAATAACAAGACTAACAACACACAGGCTAAGTACGATACAATAACAAAACTTTTAACATCTGGGAAAAAAGTAGTTCTTAAAGGTGAATATGGTACTGGAAAAAGCAGATTAATACAAAGCTTATTTGAGGACTTAAACAAACAAGAGCATCAAGAGTATATATTTGCAATAGATCTCCGTGACTACAAAGGAGTTGCTAGTGCTGATGAACTTATTAGAAGACATTTGAGAAAATATGGTTTATCGAAGTATGAAGATTCTGCCGTGAAATGTTTATATGCTGGACGGATATTATTCATAGTTGATGGTTTTGATGAAGTAGCAATCCAAAGTTGGTCAGAAAATCCCAAGAAAATCGTCGATATACGGTTTCAAGAGTTTGGATTTATTCGTGAATTACTGCAATATAGCCATAAGGGATTTTTGATAACTGGTCGTGAGCACTTTTTTAATGACGACGAAGAAATGATACGCGCAATCGGGCTTAAAAAAAATGATTATGTAATATTAGAAAGCAAATCAGAGTTTACAGAAACGGAAATCAACGAATTTAAAAAAGAAAATAACATTTCAATTGAGATACCAAAATGGTTCCCAAAAAAACCGATGGCTGTGCGTTTAATATCAGACAATACGATATCTGATGAATTAATCCATTCTCTTAAATTAGACAGTCCATTCTTGTTTTGGGTGAGTTTTTTTGATTTTATCGCTGAACGTGATTCTAATGCAAACAAAAATGTTTTAGATCCAGACTCAATAAAACAGCTATTAATTGCTCTAGCACATCATACCCGCAATACTGAACAGACAACAGGCCCTTTCAGTCTTGATACCATCAATATGATATTTAAGCAGCAATTTGGTTATGAAGCAGTTGAAGAATCCGCTGCTTATCTACAACGTCTGCCAGGGATGGGTAGAGTCAAGAGTGATAGTTATGACAGAACGTTTACCGACGAATATTTTTTAGATTTCCTGAGAGTTGAAAAATACAGAGACGAATTATCAGATGATTCACTTCCATCAATGAGTTCGGTGTGGAAAAATATTCTCTCCGAAAAGGGGTTAGACCTTCTTTCAAATTTTTTAGGAAATGTTCCTGCTAGCATCGACTTTATTTCTTCAAAAGCTAAAAATCAAAAAAATTCTACTATGGCCCTTGAGCTTATTAGTGCATGTTTACAGAATGACAACAATAAGACCATAAATTTTAATGGACTAGTAATTGATGGTGGAGAAGTAGTATTTATGGATTTTTCCAACAAAGAAATATTTGGGCTCACCATGGAAGAGTGCTTAATTCATAGACTTGGTATAACAAGTTCTAGTTTTGCAAATTGTGCATTTCGAAACTCTTACTTCCCGAAAATATACGGGGTCTCATCGAAAAATGGGTTACCACAAAGTTTCGATAAATCATGCTCTTTTGATGAATTTGAGCAGGTAAGTTCTATTGCTAAAGTAAAAGGGACCCAGCTGTCACCTTCGCAACAATATTTAGTATTGATACTCCAGAAAGTTTTTAATCAAAAAGGGGCTGGTCGAAAAGAGGAAGTACTGACTCGCGGGTTCGACGGAATATTTGACAAGAAACTTGCCAAAAACATTTTAAACCTTCTTGTTCGTGAAGACATACTGACTACGCATCCAGGTGATGAGGGTTTGATCTATAAGGCTAACAGAAAACACCATGCACGGGCAGAGTCAATACTTGAAGAGCTTAGTCTTTCTAAAGATCAACTTTGGGCCAAAGTATCTCAAATGAAGTGAGAAGTATCCAACCCGCGGCGGCACGCGGTCTTCGCTTCGCTCGCCGGTGCGCCTTGAGGCGTTGTGCAAAGGAAAGACATGAAAAAGCAACCAGACTTTACGCAAATATTTCAGGACTACTTTGGCAAGAAACCGCGGAAGGTTCAATATGAGGTTCGGTACGGCCCTTCCCGCTATCATGACTTGATCTTCCTGAGGAGCCTGATCCACGACGCCCGATTTAAAAGAGAGAACATGCAACGACGAGGAACCCGCGTTACGATCCCCATTAATCGAGATTGCTGGGAATTAGGGCTAACGCCGGGGGAAAGAAATGGCAAGAAATTTTCAGAACTGCATATCGCAGATGCCGCCCTAACTATCTCACCTGTGAAAAATATCGAATGGACATTCAACCACAATATTGACTTTTCTCCTGATACAGAACTCTGGATTCACAACTTGAGGTTTGAAAGCAATGACTGGCGTTACGACATAATCAACGTGGTTGTGGATGGTAAGGATTGGAAATGCACCCTTACCTTGGGTGATGGTGACCTCCAACTCAAAGTTAAAGACGTAGAAATCCCTTATCTTTACTCAGAGCGTTACGATACTGTGTCTGAATAGCGAATGCACAACCAGGCGCTCAGACCGTGACCGGGCAATAAGGCTGCCCGGCAGGTCAAGCGCACAAGCCGTTATTCGCCTTAAATTTAGTATTGTTCCAAGGCATTTCACCATCGGAGGAGAGACGTGATAAAGGACTTTACCGACTCAATAAAGATTGTTTTACATGAAAGACTAACAAGTCCAATGGTCGGCATTTTTGCTTTAACTTGGCTTGGTTTTAACTGGAAAATCCCTTTGATATTAATTTGGGGGGAAATGCCTATGGAAAATAGGGTAGCGCATGTTGGTTTGCACTACTTGAGCAACATAAACAATAATCTTTACCTTCCATTAATGTATTCAGCAATAATTATCATTCTATATCCCATTGTTTCACTGATCCCATTTTATTGGTGGAGCAAATCTTCTGCGATTAAAGTCAAGATTAAACAAAAAATAGAGGGCAATGTCCTTCTCACAATTGATCAGTCAATAAAATTAAGAGAAGAGTATCAGAGATTAAGGCTTTATCATACCAAGGAAATAGAACAATATACCCAAGAATTAGAAAACCTTAAAAACAAGATTGAGACATTGCAGGGCAATCCTGCTGTAAACAATCAATTAACGCCAGAAGACGCAATAAGTTATTCTTCAGGAATTACCTCGGCAGAAACCGCATTATCAAGGAGAGATGCTAGTGATGTTTATACTAGTATTGAAACACTAGAAAAATTAAAAAATAAGTTTAAATACGACCGTACTATTCATATTTACCTTGGTAGATTGTATAGAGCAAAAGGTGACTATGATAATGCAATTTTAGTCTTGAGAAAATTTATAAATAACTTATTAGATATAGGCAATGAAAATATGTCTCCCAACCAAATTGTTGCTATGTCTGATGCATATTATAATATTGCTTGCTATCATGTACTTAAAGCATTTTCACCGAATAATATATCTAACGATGAGGCGTCGAGATTGAAATCAGAAGCAATGGTAGAACTGGCTAAATCGATAGAATTAAATCCAAAAAACAAAGAATTCGCTGCTAATGATCCAGATTTTAATTTCCTCCATTCAAGTAATTCTCCTGACCAATTATGGAATAGCATTTTTAATAGTCAGGCATAATTGATACAGCAGCTTAATGGGTCCCATATTGCCAGGTCTCGTTTTTATTCCCACAGTATAAAGAGGCGGTAAAAGAGGCGCGGTCAGCCCTTGGTGGGGCAGAAAAGGGGACCTGCTAGGCAGATTCAAATTGCAAGTGCACCACGTGAATTTTGAAAGAAGACTTCATGTGGTGTCTGGTAGTTGAGGCACTTTCTGGGTCGATGATTCACCTTTTCGATGACGAAATGCAGTTCCTCTTCCGTAACTGCTAGAAAG
>DATDNF010000010.1:0-158285 GCA_036518435.1 Geobacteraceae bacterium | reverse complement strand
CTTTCTAGCAGTTACGGAAGAGGAACTGCATTTCGTCATCGAAAAGGTGAATCATCGACCCAGAAAGTGCCTCAACTACCAGACACCACATGAAGTCTTCTTTCAAAATTCACGTGGTGCACTTGCAATTTGAATCTGCCTGTCTATGAATTTACTGGTTGGCTTGATTTTTCTCGTGGTTGCCGTTGCCCTTGCCTTCCTGAAGATGAAGCAGTCGCCGGTGGACGGCGGTCTCGCGTTCGCAAAGAGAGAGCCTCTGTTTACCCCCGCGGAGCGCTCGTTCCTTGGCGTGCTGGAACAGGCTCTGGATGGCCGCTACCGGGTGTTCGGCAAGGTGAGGCTTGGGGACATCGTCAAACCGGCGAAGGGACTGCCGAACAGCAAGCGCACCACGGCCCAGAACAAGGTCAATCAGAAGCATGTGGACTTCGTGATCTGCTCGGCATCAGACCTGGCAGTGGCTGCGGTTGTGGAGCTGGACGACAAGTCCCATGAGCGGGACAACCGGGCCGGCCGGGACCGGTTCGTAGACCAGGCGCTGGCGGGTGCCCAGATTCCGGTTATCCATTTTCCCGCACAGAAGGGGTACGTGCTCGCCGAGATCAAGGCGAAGCTGACCGAATGTCTTGCCAACGGGACGGCTCCTGCGGTGACGCTGGCGAGTCAAGCCGCTTCGGTTTCCGCACCGCCGGCACCGGTTCCAATAAGAGAAGCTGCAGTGCCGGTAGCGGAAGAGCCTGTTGTGACTCCGGCGACGCCGCTAAAGACGGTGCAAGAGGAGGCTGCGCCAGTTTGCCCGAAATGCGAAGCGGCCATGGTCAAGCGACAGGCGACGAAAGGACCCCATGCGGGGAAGTATTTTTGGGCCTGTTCGGCTTTTCCTAAGTGTAGGCAGGTTGTGGCGGTTGGGGAGAGTTAAGAAAGATGACCCCAGATTAGGTGTCCCAGAGCTTAGGGCCCCGGAATTTCTTACTGTAGATAATAGATTGACATGCTTGAAAATATTCTTTAGTTTCGAGCGTGCAATATATTCATTTGACTGCGACTTAATCTGTCGCAGTAGGAGGGTATGCTCACCGTGGGTAAGGATTTACTTCCACAATTCATTCTGGATAATTATGAGGTGCACGAATGGAAACATGCATGCGCTATCCTTAAACATGATTTCCCAAATGAATGGGATAATGTTGTTAATGTATTGAATAATTTACGTATTAAAAAAAGCTGGATAACTAAAGGTGGCAAAAATAAGTCAGAAGTCTCTAGCGCAATCGATATGGCACTATACAAGCTGGGCTGGGTAGAAAAAAGTTTTTCCACCCACATTGTCGTCGACGATGAAACAATAGACTCTCCTACGCATAAAGTTGATTGTTTTAAGAATAAAGTTGCTCTCGAAGTAGAATGGAATAACAAAGACCCCTTTTTTGATAGAGATTTAAATAATTTCAGATTACTTTTTGACCTGAGAGCAATCAGTGTTGGTATAATTATTACGAGATGTGATGATTTGCAGGAAATATTCAATGACATTGGCAGGGGAAAGTCTTATGGGAACTCTACAACGCATTTAAGTAAACTTCTTCCGAGGATTGAAGGTGGTGGCGGAGCTGGCTGCCCACTCCTTATTTTTGGCATCAAGAAAAGTCTATTTCTCGAAAATGAGTAAATTTATTTAAAATAATTTATGAGGTAGTTATGATATCACAACTTTCTGCAGGGGAAGATTTGCTGAAAAGGGTTAAGGGCCATTATGGGACTATCCTCGCAGACCCGCCTTGGCGGTTCTCAAATCGGACGGGGAAAATGGCTCCTGAGCACCAGCGATTGCTCCGTTATCCGACGATGGAGCTTGAGGAGATCATGGAACTTCCTGTTCAGATGCTTGCAGCACCGCAAAGCCATTTGTACCTTTGGGTCCCTAACGCTCTTCTCGCCGAAGGATTGGAGGTAATGAAGCGATGGGGATTCACTTACAAGACAAATCTTATTTGGTATAAAACCCGGAAAGATGGTGGTCCGGATGGCAGAGGCGTCGGTTTCTATTTCCGCAATGTTACCGAGATCATACTTTTTGGTATTCGGGGAAGCTTAAGAACGTTGCCACCAGGTAGACGACAGGTGAATATGATCGCGACTAATAAGCGAGAACACTCCCGAAAGCCTGACGAGCAGTACAAGCTGATACAGGAATGTAGCTCTGGCCCTTACCTTGAGCTTTTTGCACGTCATCCTCAACCAGGCTGGGCATGTTGGGGAAATGAAGTTGACAGAGACGAAGGACTAATATGGCAGGGTAAAAAAGTCATTGAATTTCCACAACCAAGGCTATTTGAAAAGCAAGTTAAGTATAAAAAATAAAGCGATAGTTTGTGATTAATCAACATTTGGTTGATCAATTAACGTGTGTTGTCTTAGCAATGTGATTTAGACTTTCTGTAGTTGATTTAGGCATGCGCTAGTTAATGCTTGCTGGATTTGTGAAATGATTGCTTTGATATCTTGGAGACGATAATGAAAATATATTGCGCTGGACCATTATTTAATCCGAAAGAAAAAGAAGAAATGCAAGAAATAGCTGATATCCTTGAAATAGAGAAGTTTGAAGTATTTCTTCCCCATAGAGACGGTTTGGAATTTAGTAACCTTATAAATACATTTATCCAAATGGGTATCTCGTCTGAAAAAGCGATAGTCGTATTAAATAAGGCTATTTTTACCCTTGACGTATTTCAAGTTCTTAATAGCGACGGACTTATCTTAAATATGAATGGCCGAGTCCCTGATGAGGGCGCAATGGTAGAAGCTGGAATCGCATGGAATGCAGGAAAAGCAATGGTTATATATAAGAATGACGTAAGAACATTGTTAAATGGGAATGACAATCCACTTCTGCTCGGGCTAAGTAATTTTGAAACAGTCAGTGAAATATCAGAAATACCAAACAAATTTAATGCAATATTTGCAGATGCGCCCACGCATGACAAAATAGATAATACAAGAATAAAAAATCTGTATAAAAAGGGAGAAGAAGTTTACAAAGTTGCAACATCTAATAAAGATGAAAGTGTAATCTGCCGTGATCTTATGGATATTTTGGAGGTATGTTGTGTGTAAGCCTTTTGACGAGAAGTTAATTTATACAAGTAAACACGCTGCATTGTCAGATGACACTAAAGGTAGAGTTAAGGCTCTAGAGCCTGATTCCTACAGAACTGAATACCAAAGGGACATTCACAGAATTATTTATAGCCAGTCATTCCGAAGGTTACGCCACAAGACGCAAGTCTTTTTCATGCCGAATAATGATCATATTTGCACTAGAATGGAGCATGTTCTTCATGTCGCTTCAGCTTCACGTACTGTCGCACGACATCTCAGACTTAACGAAGATCTTGTCGAGGCAATAGGCTTAGGTCATGATTTGGGGCATGCTCCCTTTGGGCATCATGGTGAACATGTTCTAAACGATATTTCCAAACGGGCAGGACTGAATCAGTCTTTTCAACATGAAATGCACGGGCTCAGGGTTATTGATAAGTTAGCAGAATTGGATCGCGAACCGTTCGCCGGTTTAAATTTAACCTATGAGGTTCGTGATGGAATTGTCTCTCATTGTGGGGAAGATTTCAAATCAAATACATTGAAACCTTTTGAACGAGATAAAGATTTAAGTAAAATTGTAGATAAAAATACTTGCGGCATGCCGTCAACATATGAAGGATGCATAGTTAGGATTGTCGACAAGATTGCTTATGCAGGCAGAGATGTAGAAGACGCGATTGTTGCAGATCTCATTGACGACAAAGATATACCAAGAGATATTGTCAAAGCATTGGGACGTAATAACGGTGAAATAATAGGAAGGTTACTTGTAGACTTGATTGAGTACAGTAAGAAAAACGAAGGCGAAATTGGTTTAAGCAAAGAAATGCACGAACCTCTACAGGCTTTGATTAATTGGAATTACAAGAACATATATACATGTGAGAGGACGGATAAATATAAAAAACAGGCTACTCTAGCTCTGCAAGAATTATTTGATAAATTGGTTTTGGATTTGGAAAGGACTGATCGCCTTACAGCAGGACTTAAAGAACTACCTGAAGCAACCATATATAATGTATTGGCTACTTTCATTGGAAAAGTAGGTTATACTCTGGAGGATAGAAATGAGTTGATTGTTTTAGATTTTATTTCAGGTATGACTGATAACTATGTTCTGAAATGTCTTGATGAGATCTTTGTTCCAAAATGCATTACATAAAGTGTACAAAGATAGTTCCAACCAGGAGGGTCACCTACACATTTGACAAATCTAAAAAGAGGCAGGCTGTCTTTTCGCAAGTGCAGCCTGCCCTTCTACCGTTATGAGGTAGCGATCAGTCGTTATCGTGCTTGTGGCGCTTCCTCTCTTCTTTCTCCGCCTTTCTCTCTTCCTTGTCCGCCCGTTTCATCTCCTTCCGGTACTCCTTCTCCTCGTGTTTCTCTTCCTTCGCATACCCCTTCTCCGCCTTGCGCTGCGCCTTCCACTCATCCTTGCGGGTCATGAAATGCTTGCTGTGATAGTGGTCCCGGTCGCGGCGGTAGGCGTCGTACTCGACGCGGCGGTACGCCCTGATCTGCTCCAGGTCGGACAAATCGCTGGCGGATATCCTGCGGCAGGTGATTCGCGAGGAGTTAAAGCCTGAGGCCTGATGGGGGGAATAACACTTCCCATTTTTAGGAAAAACAGAAGGGTCCGGCACTCACTTTCAATGTCCCCTGCTTTACAAAACACTGTGCCAAGCGGGCTTACGCATACCGCCCGAGGGTGCCGGGCAGCCTCCGAGCATGGGCGGAATTCAGTAGTGCGGCGGCGGCTCCTCGTCCTCCGGCAGTTCCACCAGGGAGGGGAGGGCTACCTGCAGCTGCTCCCGCAGCTCCCCCACCTCCCGTCCGAGCCGGTCGATCTCCTGCTGCTGCCTGTAGACCGTTTCGAGCAGTTCCTGGATGGTCCGCTCCTGGTGCATGTACCTGCTCTCCAGCTCGGTGAGGCGTTCTTCCATGGAGGCTCCTTTTTTCAGGGGATAAGGACGATCTTGCCCAGGGTGCTCTTCTCCAGCACCTCGTGGTGGGCCCTGGCCGCCTCCGCCAGGGGTATCTCCCGGCTCACCACCGGCCGCAGCGTGCCGTTGGCGAGCCCCGCGGCAAAAGCGGCGTGCATGCTCGCCAGCTCTTTGTCTGTGGCGCTGTACAAGGTCATGCCGAGTATCGCCGCCTCCCGGCTCATGGCATCCCGCGGATCGATCTCCACGCTCCCCCTGCTCCCGATCACCACCACCCGCCCCCCCGTCGCCAGCACCTGGAGGTCGCGGCCGAGGTTGACGTTGGCGAGCATCTCCAGGATGATGTCGACCCCCTGGCCGCAGGTGAGCTCCGGCAGGACGTCCAGGTAGCCCGGCGCGCGGTGGTTCAGGACGTGGTGGGCGCCCTGGGCAAGGACCAGCTTCTCTCCCTGCTCGGAGCCGGCGGTGCCGATCACCCTGAGCCCCGCCGCCCGGGCGAGCTGGACCGCCGCGATGCCCGCCCCGCCGCTGGCGCCGTGGACGAGGACGGTTTCCCCCGGCAGGGCGCGGCCCCGCTGGAACAGGGCGCGGAACGCGGCCCCGTAGGGGACGCCGATCGCCGCCCCCTGGGCGAATGAAATCCCCTCGGGGAGGGGGTGGGTCTGGAACTCCTTGCAGAGGACCTGCTCCGCGCAGGTGCCGGAGATGGACCAAGCGACGTAAACCCGCTCCCCGACCCGCCGGTGCTTTACCTCCGGGCCGACCGCCACGATGGTCCCCGCCCCGTCCAGGCCGGGGGTGTGGGGGAGCTTAAGGCCGGGCCGGTAGAAACCGGCGCGGATATAGGTATCCACCGGGTTCACCCCGGCGGCGGCCACCCTGACCACCACCTGGCCCGGTCCGGGGACGGGGTCGGGCACCTCTTCCAGGCGCATCACCTCGGGCGCCCCGAATTCATGTATCCGTACCGCTTTCATCCAGGTCCTCCTTTCCTGTGCGGCATAGGGCTCTCCGGCTAACAGGCGTCCCGACGGCTTACGGAGAAAAAGCTGCGCCGTGCCAAGAACGGTTGCGCCGAACGTTTTCGGAAAGCCCTTGTCCGGAGAACGGCCAGGGTTATCTCAGATGGCAGGCTCTGCAGAGCCGGTCGCGTTTTTCTTCGATGCGCAGATGGAACTGGTCTGGATTGTTCAGGTCATGGCAGGAGATGCAGTCGATCCGTCCGTCGATGAACTTTATCCCGGCGCTCTCCGCCAGTGCAGCAGAGGCGTACTCGCGCTCCTTGCCCGGCGGTGGATAGGGTCTGCCGACCGGGTGGTCGCTCTTCAGCATGCAGACCTGTGCCAGACAGGGAGAGATGCGGGGGGCAACGACGCCGTCGTGGCACGTAAGACATACCTTGTAGTCGGCCGAGATGCTCACTTGGCTGCCATGATGGGCCACCTCATTGGCGGAGAACGCCATGCCGGCGAAGATGATGCCCCAGCAACAGGTTTGCACCAGATTCACGAGAGTGGATCGTTTCGTCATGGTACCCCCCGACGTGCAGGAGAATGGTGATTCTCTCCAAGTGTACCGTGTCCGGGGGAAATGGCAAACGACCCGATGGGTTGTCTGTCGGAAAAGACGATCTTTTTCGAGGTATACGGCTCATGCCCTGCAAGGCAAAACGGCTCGGCCTACGGCGGGCAGCAGGCGCAGACCGAGCGGAACAGGGCGGTGCTGAGGTAGCGGTCCCCCCGGTCGGGGAGGAGGGTGACGATGGTGCCGCTTTCCAGCTGCCGAGCGACTTGGATCGCGCCTGCCACGGCGGCGCCGCTCGACATGCCGACGAACAGCCCCTCCTGCATCGCCAGCTGGCGGGCGGTTTCGAAGGCGAGGTCGTCCTCCACGGTGATCTTGGCGTCGAGCACTTCTTCCCGGTAGATTTCCGGGACGATCGCTTCCCGCATGTTCTTGAGCCCCTGCACCTTGTGTCCCAGGGTCGGCTCGACCCCGACGATCCTGGCGCCCGGCTTTTGCTCCCGCAGGCAGTTCCCCACCCCCATCAGGGTCCCGCCGGTCCCCATCCCCGCGACAAAGACGTCCACCTCGCCGTTCGTCTGCTTGAGGATCTCGGGGCCGGTCGTCTCGTAGTGGGCCCGGACATTGTCCGGGTTGGCGTACTGGTTCGGCATGTAGTAGCGCCCGGGTTCTTCTGCGAAGATGCGGTGGGCGAGGCGGATGGCGCCGTCGGTCGCCTCCTCGGCCGGGGAGAGGACCAGCTCCGCCCCGAATGCCTCCAGCACGCTTCTCCGCTCGATGCTCACGCAGGCTGGCATCACCAGCCTGACCCGGTAGCCCCGTGCCGCACCCAGCATGGCGAGGGCGATGCCGGTGTTCCCCGAGGTCGGCTCAAGGATGGTCCTGTCCCGGGTGAGCAGACCTGACCGTTCGGCCCCGGTCATCATGTAGAGGGCCGGCCGGTCCTTGACCGACCCGCCGGGGTTGTTCCCCTCCAGCTTGGCGAGGATGCGGACCCGCGGATTGGGGTTGAGTGCCCGCAGCTCGACCAGCGGGGTGGAGCCGACGGCCCGGGCGATGTCGTAAGGGGGTGTGTGCATGGAGCGCTCCTTTTGCGGAAGGAGATAAGCCGGCATGTCCGCGGCGATTTTCTGCGGTACTATTTCACAGGGAGCCGGAAATGTCAACAACAGCGGGGCGGCGCGGGAAACCCGGCCCGAGCCGGTGATTTTGGCGGCGCGCGGGGAAATTCTGTGGTAAGCTGATTAGACTGATATTATGTGCCCTCTGGAGGAGGCAGACGATGGAAATTACGGTACTGAGCGGCGATCCCCTCACCTGGCCGGGCCGCGCCCTGGTGGTGGGGTGCTTCGAGAAGGACCTGACGGCCCCCCTGATCGGCGAGCTCGACCGGGCGCTTGGTGGGTGCCTGAGTGCCCTCCATGGGGAGGGGGAGTTTACCGGCAAGCTGAACAAGACGGTCCTGATCCATACCCTCGGCCGGACCCGGGCGGAGCGGCTCCTCCTGGTGGGGCTCGGGAACAGGGGGGAGATGAGCCGCGACCGGATGCGGCAGGCCGCCGGGGCGGCGGTGCAGGCCCTGCGCGGGACAGGGGTGAAAAGCGCCGGCTCCGTGCTCCACCTGGCCGCCGGCGGGGGGGAGGAGTGGCTTCGGGCGGCAGTGGAAGGGTACCTGCTCGGGGGGTACTCCTTCGACCGTTACAAGAGCGATGCGGCCAATAACGGCGGCGTGACGGAGGTGGCGCTCCTGGTGCCCGATGCTTCCGCCCGGGAAGCGGCCGAGGGGGTGGCGGGGGAGGCCCGGATCGTCTGCGAGGCGGCCATCCTCGCCCGCGACTTGGTGGCCCAGCCGGGCAACGTCGCCACCCCTGCCTTTCTGGCGGAAAAGGCGGTGGAGGCCGCCGGCAGATACGGTTTCGACTGCCTGGTCCTGGAGCGGGAGGAGATGGAGCGAAACGGCATGGAGGCCCTCTTGGCGGTGGCCAAGGGGTCGAGCCAGCCCCCCCGGTTCATCGTTCTCGACTACCGGGGGGGCGGGGAGAAGGAGCGGCCGACCGTCCTGGTGGGAAAGGGGATCACCTTCGATTCGGGGGGGATATCCCTCAAGCCCCGGGAGGGGATGGAAAAGATGAAGAACGACATGGCGGGCGGTGCCGCGGTCCTCGGCGCCGTGACCGCCGCGGCCCGGCTCGCACTCCCGGTCAACCTGGTGGGGCTCATCCCGGCGGCCGAGAACCTGCCGGGAGGGCGGGCCTGCAAGCCGGGCGACCTGGTGCGCTCCATGGCGGGGACGACCGTCGAAATCGTCAACACCGACGCCGAGGGGAGGCTCATCCTGTGCGATGCGCTCCACTACGCCCAAAGGTACCGCCCGGCGGCCCTGATCGACATCGCCACCCTGACCGGCGCCTGCATCGTGGCGCTGGGCCATTTCGCCACCGGGGTGATGGGAAATGACGACGGGCTCGTGCGGGCGCTCAAGCGGGCGGGGGAGTCGAGCGGCGAGCGGCTCTGGGAGCTCCCCCTCTGGGAGGAGTACGGCGAGCTGATGCGCAGCGACATCGCCGACCTGAAGAACGCCGCCGGCCCCAACGCCGGCACCATCTCGGCCGGCTGGTTCCTCAAGCAGTTCGCCGGCAAGGCCCGATGGGCGCACCTGGACATCGCGGGAACCGCCTGGGAGGAGAAGGGGCGCCCCTACCTCCCGAAGGGGGCGACCGGGGTCGGCGTGCGGCTGCTCATCGAGTACCTGCGGGGGGCGGCGAAGGGGGGGAAAACTGCATGAAGTGCGACGGCGCACTAACAGGCTGTCGGGGGGAGTGACGAGCCTCCGGAAAGAGGAGCGTCGTGAATAAAATGAAGGGGACCGCTTAGCCGGTCCCCTTTGCCGTTACTGTCGGGGCCATTCTCCCCGGCGTGTCCTCTCTGCCGTTAGCTGAGGTTGTCCGTATCGCCGCTGACATGGGGAAACATTTCATGGTGCATCTCATGATCGAGGTTGCTGATCGTTCCGCACAATGCGCAGAGATACTCATTTCCGCCGGTGGCGTCATCGCCGTGCGCGCACTCCCCGCTCCACACCTTGGTGTCGCACCGTTCGGGCGGCGATTTCGTTTTAGCAGTTTCTCTCATGACCAAAACCCCCTTTCTACACCTACATTATAGCACAGAAGGTGGTCCGCCGGATACGTGTCTCACCCCTCTCTTGGCCGTCCAACTCGCAATCACTGCACCACCACCGTGGTCGTATCGACGCCTGTGTTGCCGTTGGACGGGTCATGGGCGTAGACGGTCACTTCGTACACTCCTTCCCCGCTTACTGCCAGTGAGCCGGCAAACTGGCTCGGTTCCCCCGCATACGCAAGAGGAAACCCGCCACCAGGCTTTCCGTTTTTCCTTACCAGTGCCCTCACCTCAAGGCGGTTTGCGTCCCACAGTCCGCCTGGCGTTACCGGGCAGCCGCACATCATGATTACGTTCGCCCGCACCTCGATTTTTGCGGGGAGCTCGTCCGTCGGCAGGTGCAGATGAGGCGGAGGAGCCAGGATAGCCACGGCAAACCCGGGCATCTCGAGCAGTATCCCGTCGCCGCTGTTTACGTGTTTCCCCGGGATAACCCACTGGGTCACGGAAACCGTGCCGGCAGACTGCCGCTGGGCAAGCGGCCCGTACCCATGAATTTCCAGAAAAGTCGGCTCACTGATGTCGATTGTCGCGTTGAATCGTGCCGACTTTGCGTCGGAAAGCGGAGCCCCTCGTTGTCGTGGTTTCTTCATCGTGTTTTCCGTATCCCCGGTAGTCCCTGCCGTGACCCCCTTCGCGAGAAGTTCACCGGTATCCGCATTCCTGATGGTAATGAGGACACCCGACATGCTGTCTCCGATAAACTTGGCGTCCTTGGCGCGTACCATGACAGTGAGCTGGGTCGGCGTCGCCATGGCTGTTCCGTTGGCAAAGGCGACCATGAGAATGATTAAAACTATGGATCTGCCGATGGTTTTCATACGCGTCCTCAGTAAGTAACTTTCGGGGCAACAGGTTCCGGATTCGGTTACAGTGAGGCTAGCGCGGATTTGAATTCCTCAACGGTAAGAACAAGCACCCTGGGCGCTTTGCCATCCGGGTTTATCTGCAATTCGGCAATAGCCATCATCTTGTCGGAAAGCCATGCATTGGTGAAAACTTCCAGGGAAACTGCATGGGGCGCAAATCCGGGCCCCAGTATCCTTGCGTTATTCAAGAAGTCGACGACTCTCTCACTGGTTGACCAGACAGGCAGGGAAAATCCCGTTTCGTCAATTTCCACTGCGTATATGTTTTTGTGGACGCCCCGTGCCACCCACACCTGCCCGGTGGCTTTTATTGCTTCAAGGAATGATTTTTCGTCTTCCATGGTTTCTCACCTTCCTGACGGCCGACAGGGTCTGAAGTGGCATTTCCAAGCCTGCTTTGCGAGTGGTGTGCCCTTAACCGAATTCTACCATAAGAAACGGGATTGTCATCCCTGGACGTAGTCGCGTTTTCCGAAGCGGAGCGGACTTTCGGGGGGCAAAGGGGGCAGAGGTGAAGGGGAGGGAGCGGAATAAAAAAAGGGGATGCGCATCGAGCGCATCCCCTTTTCAGTTGCAGCGGTGCAGCAATTACTTCGCCACGGTTTCGGCCAGTTTCAGGGCGATGTCCTTGTAGGGGTTGGCGAAGAGGATGATCAGGCAGACGACCAGGGCGTAGATCGCGAGGGACTCGATCATGGCGAGACCGATCATCATGGTGGTGAGGATTTTGCCGGAAGCGCCGGGATTGCGGGATACGCCCTCCACCGCGCTCTTGACCGCGAGACCCTGACCGATGCCGGTGCCGAGGGTGCCGAGAGCCATGCCGATACCTGCTGCCAGTACACACATTGTGAAAAAGCTCATGTTCCTACTCCTTTCTTGGTTTGATTTCCTAAACAGTATAGGAATGTAAAATCGTATCGTCAGGGGCGAGGAATTTTTCGTCCTGGCAAGGCTGTCGAGGGTGAGCGCGGAGGCGCTCCCTCAAATCCGCCGCAAACTTTCGCGTCAGCGAAAGTTGACAGCTTCAGGCTGCCCGTAGGGCGAGGCCAACGGCCGAGTCACAAGCGAGCCCGAAGACTTACGCAGCCAGGGCGGACAATTCGCCCAGCGAATTGGACAGCGGAGGCTGCCCGAAGGGCGAGGACGTAGTCCGAGTCAAAAGGATCGCCCCTAGTGCGCTTCTTCCATCGACCCCTGGATGTAGATCATCGCCAGCAGCATGAAGACGAATGCCTGGATGAAGGAGACCAGGACCCCCATCAGCATCATGGGGAGCGGCACCAGGAACGGGGCGAGACCGAAGAAGATCATCAGCACCAGCTCGTGGCCGTTCATGTTGCCGAACAGACGGAGCGTCAGGGAGATGACCCGGCTGAAGTGGCCGATCACCTCGATGAAGAACATCATCGGCGCGAGCCAGATGATCGGGCCCATGAAGTGTTTGACGTACTTGAAGCCGTGCTCCTTGATCCCGACCACGTGGGTGGCAACGAACACGATCACCGCGCAGGCCGCGGTGGTGTTGATGTTTGCGGTCGGCGGGTAGAAGCCGGGGATGAGGCCGATCAGGTTGGACACCAGGATGAACAGCGCCAGGGTGGCGATCAGCGGGAAAAACGGCTTGCCGTGCTCACCCATGGTCTCGTCGATCATGTTCTCGATCCCGCCGACGACCACCTCCATGAAATTCTGCAGGCCTCCGGGGACTGCTTTCAGCCCCTTGGTGGCGAGCACCGAGAGGAGGAGCAGCAGGGCCATGATCAGCCAGGTGTAGGCGATGGCGTTGGCGCCCGCTTCGGAAATGTGGAGGGGCTCCAGTAAATGCTGGAAAAACTGCAGGAACAGAAATGGTTCGACCATGGAACTAATCTCCTTTTTCGGAAATCGAAATCATATAGAACGACAGGGCAATTATGTTGAAAACCAGAACCGACAGGCCGAGCAGCAGCCCGATCAGGTCGGCCTTGCAGTAAACGATCAGGAAAAACAGCACGGCTGCCAGCACCGTCAGCCGGACTATGTAGCGGAGCATCGTGAACCTCGATGCTTCCCGCGACTGGAGCCGGAATGCCCTCACCAGGATGTTCCGGAGCCAGAAGAAATTGGCGATGGCGAGAGCGCCCCCTGCCGCGACGCTCAGGCTGAACCCGGCGGAGCCGAGGAGAAGCCCCCCCCCGGCGAGAAGGGCGATGAGCGCCAGGCTGCCGGCAGTGAGCACGGTAAAGATATTATCCTCGTTTATCCTTACCTTCTTCATCCTTCTTGATTTCCCGGCCGGCGATGATGTAGATGTTGCGGAACCCGGCGGCGATCCCGAAAAAGAGAAAGATGAAAAAAAACCAGGGGGCTGTGCCGAACCATTTGTCCAGCTGCCTGCCGACATAGACCCCGATGACGATGGCCACCGCTACGGAGATCCCCATGGAGGAGATCATGCCGAGGGCCTTGATCAGGCGTTTTTTCTCTTCTTCCATCGTATTGCCTCGTCATCCCGCCCGGACGCCGGATGGAAAAACTCTCGCTTCATACCATAGACGATTCCGTCTGTCAACCTCATTTACCGTAAATCCGCCCTAGAGCGACTTGAACGCCTGTTGCGCCGCGGCGATGGTCCGGTCGAGTTCTTCGTCGGAGTGGGCGATGGAGACGAAGGCGGTTTCGAACTGGGACGGCGCCAGGTAGATCCCCGCCTCCAGCATGGCGCGGAAGTACTTGGCGAATGCCTTGGTGTCGCAGGCCGCAGCGGTGTCCCAGTCGTGGACCTCACCCCTGGTGAAGAAGGCGCAGACCATGCTCCCCACCCGGGTGGAGTAGATCGGGTAGCCGGCATCCCTGGCGGCTTTGGCGATGCCGGCAGCCAGGTAGGCGCTTTTTTCGTCGAGCTTCTTGTAGAACCCTTCCGCCTGGAGGAGCTTCAGGGTTTCGATGCCGGCGGTCATGGCCAGCGGGTTGCCGGAGAGGGTGCCCGCCTGGTAGACCCCGCCGGAGGGGGAGAGGTTCTGCATGATCTCCCGCTTGCCGCCGAATGCGCCGACCGGTAGCCCCCCGCCGATGATCTTGCCGAGGGTGGTCATGTCGGGGGTGACGCCGTACAGCTCCTGGGCGCCGCCGTAGGCGACCCGGAAGCCGCTCATCACCTCGTCGAAGATCAGCACGATCTCCTCGTTGGTGCAGATGGTGCGCAGTCCCTCAAGGAACCCCTCCCGCGGGGGGACGGTCCCCATGTTGCCGGCGATCGGCTCGACGATGATGCAGGCGATCTCGCCTTTGTTCTCGGCGACCAGGGTCTTAACCGATTCGAGGTTGTTGTAGGTGGCGGTCAGGGTGTGTCTGGCGAAATCCTGCGGTACACCGGGGGAATCGGGGACCCCGAAGGTGGCGGCGCCGGAGCCTGCCTTGACCAGCAGCGAGTCCGCATGGCCGTGATAGCAGCCGGAGAACTTGAGGATCTTGTCCCGGCCGGTGTAGCCGCGGGCGAGCCGGATGGCGCTCATGGTCGCCTCGGTGCCGGAGCTGACCATCCGCACCATCTCGATGGAGGGGACCGCTTTGACCACCATCTCGGCCAGGGTGATCTCCAGCTCGGTCGGGGCGCCGAAGCTGGCGCCGTTGTCCACTGCGCTCTTGACCGCGGCGACGACCGAGGGGTGGCAGTGGCCGAGGATCATCGGTCCCCACGATCCGACGTAATCGATGAACTCGTTGCCGTCCACGTCGTAAATTCTGGAGCCGGCCGCCCGCTTGATGAAGAGAGGATCGGCGCCCACCGACTTGAAGGCGCGCACGGGACTGTTCACCCCGCCGGGAATGACTTTCTGCGCTTCATTGAAAAATTGAATGGAACGGCTGCTAACCATGGGACCACCCCTCGTCTGAAAATTTACGCGGCAAATCAGCCAGTTGTTAACATACAAGCGGAAGCCGTGTCAAGGAATAAAAAGGGTGGGCCGGAGTGTGCGGCGGGGGGATTGGCCCCGCCGGAACCGGTTGGGCGGGGGATGGAATTGAGAATATTTTTTCTTGACAACAGCTAAGAAATGACATAAGTTTCGCGCTGCTGTGCAATCGATAGTGTATACAGTATACTGATGCCCCGCGCCGGTTTTCCCTGCCGCATCAGGGTTGTGCAAGGGCCTGTAATAAAAGTAAAATTTCCATCCGGAGGATACGTTGATGCTTGGTGTCTATCTGCCCATAGTTGTTCTGGTGGTGATAGCGGCGCTGTTCGGCCTTGTCTCCGTAACGATGTCATCGCTGATCGGCCAGAAAAAGCCGTCAGAGGTGAAACTGGCGCCCTACGAGTGCGGTTGCGAGCCGGTCGGAACGGCCCGGGAGCGGTTTTCGATCAAGTTCTACCTGATCGCCATGCTGTTCATCCTGTTCGACATCGAGGCCGTGTTCCTCTACCCATGGGCGGTCATCTTCAAGTCGTTCATCAAGGCCGGCCATGGCGCGTTCATCTTCGGCGAGATGATGGTCTTCATCGTTATCCTCTTCGTCGGGTATATCTATATCTGGAAAAAAGGAGCACTGGAATGGGAGTAGATCAGCCATTGGGAGATAACATACTCACCGCTTCGCTCGACGGCCTGGTTAACTGGGCGCGCAAATCCTCCATCTGGCCGATGACCTTCGGTCTGGCATGCTGCGCCATCGAGATGATGGCCACCGGCGCCGCCAAGCACGACCTCGACCGGTTCGGCATCATTTTCCGCGCCTCTCCCCGCCAGTCCGACTGCATCATCATCGCCGGGACCGTCACCAAGAAAATGCTGCCGGTCATCAAGACCGTCTACGAGCAGATGCCGGAGCCGAAATGGGTCATTGCCATGGGTGCCTGCGCCTGCTCCGGCGGGATCTTCGACACCTACAGCGTCGTGCAGGGGATCGACGAGGCGCTGCCGGTCGATGTCTACATTCCCGGCTGCCCCCCCCGCCCGGAAGCCCTTCTGTATGGCCTTCTGAAGCTGCAGGAGAAGATCATGAAGGAGAAAAACTCCTTCGGCTCGGCAATCGGGATCGGCGAGAGGCTGGAACCCGCCGCGTAATTAATCCCGCCGAGCCGTATCCGAAAGGATGCCAAGGCGGCAAGGAGGAGGCGACGCAGGCGTACGACGGTACGCTGGGGAGCCGACGACGAAGCCGACACAGGCAGCCGAACGGAGACGGTTTGGCGATAGCAAAGGAAAAGGTATGGCTGACATGGCAGAAAACAATCGTGCTGTGGTAAGACTCAAGGAAAAATTCGCCGCCTCCGTCCTGGATGTCAAGGAGTTTCGCGGCGAAGTGACGATCACGGTCAAGAAGGAAGATATCGTGGCGATCTGCGGCTACCTCAAGACCGAGCTCGCCTATAACCTCCTCACCGATGTGACCGCAGTCGACTACCTGGGGCAGGAGCCGCGCTTCATGGTGGTGTACAACCTCTACTCCATCCCCAACAAGGACCGGCTGCGGGTGAAGGCACCGGTGACCGAAGCAGATTGCACCATCGACACGGTCACCACCCTGTGGAACAGCGCCAACTGGGTCGAAAGGGAGGCCTATGACCTGTTTGGCATCATCTTCAAGGGTCATCCCGACCTGCGCAGGATACTGATGACCGACGACTGGGTCGGCCACCCCCTCCGCAAGGATTACCCGCTGCAGGGACCGGGGCGCGAGCCTTACAAGGGGCGGTTGTCGTAGGGAGTTCGACCGGGGAAATCCACTTCGAGCAGACGAAATTTACCAATAGAGGCGATCAATGGCTAGCACAGAGATAATGACAGTAAACATGGGACCGCAGCATCCGAGTACCCACGGGGTGTTACGGCTGGTTGTCGAACTGGACGGCGAAATAATTCAGAAAATCACTCCCCATATCGGCTATCTCCACCGGGGCGTCGAGAAGCTGTCGGAGCACCGGACCTATCACCAGACGCTTCCCTTGACCGACCGCCTCGACTACCTGGCCCCGATGAGCAACAACCTGGGGTACGTGCTGGCGGTGGAAAAGCTCCTCGGGCTTGAGGTGCCGGAGCGGGCACAGACCGTCAGGGTCATCATGGCCGAGTTGACCCGTCTCAAGTCCCATCTGGTCTGGCTCGCCTGCCACGCCCTCGACATCGGCGCCATGACGGTGTTTCTCTATGCGTTCCGCGAGCGCGAGCTGATCATGGACATCTACGAGAAGCTCTCCGGCGCCCGGATGACCAGCAACTATTTCCGCGTCGGCGGCCTGTCCCGCGAGGTGTATGACGGCTTCGAGAAGGATGTCCGGGAGATCGTCGACACCTTCCCCGGCCATTTTGAAACCTACGAGGGGCTCCTCACCAAGAACACCATCTGGCTCAACCGTACGGTGGGCAACGGGGTGATTTCCGCGGAAGACGCGGTCAATTACGGCATCACCGGTCCGGCGCTGCGCGGCTCCGGCGTGGACTGGGACCTGAGAAGGGACAATCCGTACAGCGGCTATGAAAAATACGATTTCCAGGTGCCGGTGGGCAAGAACTGCGATACCTTCGACCGGTACAAGGTGCGGCTGGTGGAGATGCGTGAAGCCGTGAAGATCATCAAACAGGCCCTCGATGCGCTCAAGCCGGGCCCGATCCTCGCCGATGCCCCCCAGGTCTGCTACCCCCCGAAAGACGCGGTGTACAACTCCATCGAGGGGCTCATCCACCATTTCAAGATCGCCAGCGAAGGGTTCACCGCACCCGAAGGGGAAGTTTACCAGGGAGTCGAGGCCCCCAAGGGGGAGCTCGGCTACTACCTGGTGAGCGACGGCGGCACCAAGCCGTACCGGATGCGGATCCGGCCCCCTTCATTCGTCAACCTCGGGGCCATCGAAAAGATGAGCAAGGGGGCGATGATCGCAGACCTGGTCGCGGTCATCGGTACTCTCGACATCGTTCTGGGTGAAATCGACAGATAATCTTCAAGGGGCAGGGCTTTCCCTGCCTGTTTACTGGCGCGGCACGCAGCGCAGAACTACAGAGACAAGAAACAAAGAGGAGACGGCATCCATGAGCAATGCCCCGGCCGAAGAAATTCCCACCGAAGAAATCGATCTGGCGATAGCCAATAAAGTCATCGATAAATACCTGACCCTCCCCGGCAATCTCATGCCGGTTCTTCAGGGGATACAGGAGGAATACGGCTATGTGCCGAAGCCGACCATCGACCTGGTGGCGGAACGGCTGAACGTCTATCCGAGCCAGATCTACGGCGTTCTGACATTTTATGCCCAGTTCCACCTCAAGCCGCGCGGCCGTTACATCATCAGGGTCTGCGTCGGAACGGCCTGCCACGTGCAGGGGGCGGAGCGGATCGTCGAAACGTTCTTCGACCGTCTCCACATCGGCCATGCGGAAACGACGCCGGATCTGCGTTACACCTTCGAGAAGGTGGCCTGTCTCGGCGCCTGCGGCATGGCGCCGCTGGCCATGGTTAACGACGACACCTTCGGCAAGATGACGGTCCAGAAGGTCGACGAGATTATCGGCGAATACAACCAGCGGCCGATGAAGAAGTAAACAGCACCTAGCACCTACACTTTCCAGCAGAGGACAATTCGTTATGGGCGAAAATGCAGGAATCAAGATTCTGATCTGCCAGGGTACGGGCGGTATCTCGGCAGGCGCCAAGAAAGTCGAAGAAGAATTTGTCAAGATCATAGCAGAGAAGGGTGTTCAGGCCACGGTCGGCAAGCGCTGCGACGTCATCAAGACCGGTTGCCGCGGTCTCTGCGCCAACGATGTCCTCGTCGATATAGTTGACCCGGAGCTGGGGCGCGTCACCTACGACTTCGTCAAGCCGGAGGAAGTCGCCCAACTCGTGGAAGAGCATATCGTCAACCGCACCCCTCTGGAGAAGCGGAAGGCGAAACCGTACTACAATACCTTCGTCGACCAGCAGATGCGCGTGGTCATGACCGGCTGCGGCCAGATCGACCCGGACAGCCTGGAGGCGTACCTGGAAGAGGACGGCTTCAAGGCGATCGAGAAGTGCGTCAAGAGCATGAAGCCGGCCGAGGTGATCGAGGAGGTCAAGAAATCCGGCCTGCGCGGCAGGGGGGGCGGCGGGTTCCCGACCGGCATGAAGTGGTCGTTCTGCGCCGCTTCGCCGGGCGACAAGAAATACCTGATCTGCAATGCCGACGAGGGTGACCCGGGCGCGTTCATGGACCGTTCCATCCTGGAAGGGGACCCCTTCTGCATCATCGAGGGTATGATGGTCGCCGCCTACGCCATCGGCTGCTACTACGGCTATGTCTACGTCCGCGCCGAGTATCCGCTGGCCATCCAGCGCCTCCAGCACGCCATAGACATCTGCTACGAGAAGGGATACCTCGGGAAGAACATCCAGGGATGGGGCATCGACTTCGACATGCGGATCAAGATGGGGGCCGGCGCCTTCGTCTGCGGCGAAGAGACCGCGCTGATGGCCTCCATCGAGGGTGAGCGCGGCATGCCCCGCCCCCGTCCCCCCTTCCCGGCGGTCAAGGGCCTCTGGGGAAAGCCGACCAACATCAACAACGTGGAAACGTTCGCCAACGTCCGGCACATCATCAACAAAGGCTGGGAGTGGTACGCCTCTCTCGGCACCGACACCACCAAGGGAACCAAGATCTTCGCGGTGACCGGCAAGGTGAAGCACACCGGCCTGGTCGAGGTCCCGGCCGGCATGTCGGTGCGCGAGGTTATCTACAACGTCTGCGGCGGCATCGCCAACAACCGCAAGTTCAAGGCGGTCCAGGCGGGCGGCCCTTCCGGCGGCTGTATCCCCGCCGAAGTGCTCGATACCCCGGTCGACTACGACTCCCTGATCAAGGCAGGGGCCATGATGGGCTCCGGCGGTCTGGTTGTCATGGACGAGACCACCTGCATGGTGGACGTGGCCCGCTTCTTCCTCACCTTTACCAGGATGGAATCGTGCGGCAAGTGCGTCCCCTGCCGGATCGGCCTGAAGGCGATGCTCGACATCCTGGAGAGCATCACCCAGGGGCGCGGCAAGCCGGAAGACATCGAAACCCTGCTGGAGATGGGGGCAACCATCAAGAAGGCGTCTCTGTGCGGCCTCGGCCAGACCGCGCCGAACCCGATCCTCTCCACAGTCAAGTATTTCCGCCACGAGTACGAGGCCCACATCAACGAAAAGCGCTGCCCGTCCAACTGCTGCAAGGAGTTGCTGCTGTGGCAGGTGGTGGAAGATAAATGCGTCAAGTGCGGCGCCTGCCTGAAAGCCTGCCCGTCCGACGCCATCGTCTGGGAAAAGGGCCAAGTGGCCTATCTGGACAAGGAAAAGTGCACCAAGTGCAAGTCCTGCTACGACGCCTGCCGCTTCATGGCGATTGAATAGATTTAGCATTAGTAAACATCCAAGGAGAACATGGGCGACATGGTAAACCTTACGATAGACGACAAGCAGATAACCGTACCGAAAAACGCGACCATCTACGATGCGGCCAAGGCGGCCGGCATAAAGATTCCCATACTCTGTCACGACAAGAAGCTCCACCCGTTCGGCGGCTGCAGGATGTGCCTGGTGGAAGTGGAGCAGATGAAGGGACGGCAGATCCCGGCATGCACGACGCCGGTCACCGAGGGGATGATCGTCCGGACCATGACCGACGAGATCGTCAAGGCGCGCAAGATGGTGCTGGAGCTCCTCCTGCTGAAGCACCCGATCGACTGCCCTGTCTGCGACGCGGCGGGAGACTGCGACCTGCAGAACCTCACCTATGAGTACCAGGTGAATGTGAACCGGTTCCAGGACGAGAAGTTCAACCATGCCATCGACTACGAAAATCCGCTGATCGAGCGGGACATGAACCGCTGCATCCACTGCGGCAAGTGCGCCCGGATCTGCGACGAGATCGTCTCCTATGGCGCCTATACCTTCATCAGCCGCGGCATCGAGGCGAAGATGGGGACCGAGTTCGACGGCCCGCTCAACTGCGAGTTCTGCGGCTCCTGCGTTTCGGTCTGTCCGGTCGGCGCCCTTCTTTCCCGTCCCTTCAAGTTCAAGGCCCGCTGGTGGGCGATGGACAAGGTGAAGACGGTCTGCTCCTACTGCGGCACCGGCTGCCAGCTCACCCTCGGCGTCAAGGACAACAAAGTCCTTACCACCATCTACGACGAAAATCAGGGTTTCCATAACGGCCAGCTCTGCACCAGGGGACGGTGGGGATACCAGTTCGTCAACAGCGACAAGCGCCTCACCACCCCTCTCGTCAGGAAAAACGACAAGCTGGTGGAGGCGTCCTGGGACGAGGCCCTGGCCCTGGTAGCCAAGCGGCTCGGCGAGGAGAAGGCTGCCGGCGGGAAAACGGTCGCCGGCCTCGTCACCCCCCGCCTGACCAGCGAGGAGCTGTTCCTGTTCGGGAAGCTGTTCAAGGAGGGACTCGGTTCCGACAACATCGATCACTCGGCCGGCTACGCCCACGAGGCGCTCACCAAAGGGGCGAAGGAAAGCATCGGCTATACCGCCTCTCCGGCGGTCATCGCCGATATCCGGAAGACCGGTCTCCTGCTGGTGGTGAAGAGCGACGCCTACGAGACCCATCCGGTCATCGGCTTCGAGATCAACCTCGGCGTGAAGCGCCAGGAGGTCGACCTGCGGATCGTTTCCGACAAGCGGGGCAAGCTCGGCAAGCTCCCCAAGGCGGTCAACTACGTGCACAAACCGGGAAGCGAACTCCTCCTGTTCAAGGCGCTTGCCCGGGTCATCATCGATGAAAACCTGGCCGATGCCGCAGCAGGCGCCATCAGCGGGCTGGACGAGCTGAAGAAGAGCCTCGCAGGGTGCACGCCGGCTGAGGTGGCTGTAGCGTGCGGCGTGTCCGCCGACGATATCACAGCCCTCGCCCGCGACTACGCCAAGGCGGAGAAGGCGCTGATTCTCCTGCCGCTCGGCCTCGGCTACCCCGGCCACGGCGCGGAGCTGGCCCAGGCCCTCCTCAACCTGGCGCTCCTCACCGGTAAAATCGGGAAGGAAGGGTGCGGCGTGCTCCTCATGGGTGAGAAGAACAACAGCCAGGGCGCCGCGGATTTGGGTATCTACCCCACCGCAGGCGGCAAGGACGCGGCTGCCATCCTCGACGGTTGCGCCTCAGGCGCCATCAAGACCCTGTTTGTCGCCGGCGAGAACCCGGTGGTCTCCTACCCCGGCCGCAATCGGGTCGAGGCAGCGCTCGACAAGGTGGAATTCCTGATCGTTCAGGATCTGTTCCTGACCGAAACCGCCGAGAAGGCCGATGTGGTGCTGCCGGTCTGCTCCTTCGCCGAAAAGGAGGGGACCTTCACCAGCGTGGGCCGTGCCGTGCAGCGGGTAAACCGCGCCATCAAGCCTGTCGGCCAGGCCCGGAGCGATTTCGACATACTCAGCCAACTCTGCGGCGCCCTCGGCGCAGCCAGATATACCGATCCGGCGGCGGTCTTCGCCGAGATCGCGGCGACCGTACCCGCCTATAAAGGGCTGACCCTGGCGGGGCTCGGCGATGCCGGCGCCGTTTACCCGGTAGCAGGCGCTCCCCGGTTCGTCCCGGTCGCCGGCGCGACGGCAGCGGCCGAGCCGGGCAAGTTCGCCCTGGTGACCGGCAGCGCCCTGAACCACTGCGGCACCCTCTCCCGTTACGGCGAAGGACCGATGCTGGTCTGCCCCGAGGGGTACCTGGAGCTGGGGCGCGACGATGCCAAGGCGCTCGGTATCAGTGACGGGGACCAGGTTGCCGTCAAGTCGGCCACCGGCGAAATCAGGCTCAAGGCGAAGGTCGGGACTCGCATGCCGCAAGGGGTAGTGTTCGCCCCTTATCATTTCGGCGAGCAGTCCATAAACAGCCTTTCCACCGGTGCCCCGGTCACCTGGGTCAGCATCGGCAAGTAATACATCCAAACTGCCAATATCACTCAAGAGGGGAAGAGGAGCAAATGGGATACGAAATATTGGGATTGCCGCTGATCTACTACATCGCCATGGTCGCCAAGGTGCTGGTAGCCTTCGTGTTCGTGCTGCTCACCGTGGCATATGCGACCTATGCGGAAAGAAAGATAATCGGCCACATGCAGGTCCGTCTGGGGCCCATGCGGACCGGCTGGCACGGTCTCTTGCAGCCTATCGCCGACGGGGTCAAGCTGTTTTTCAAGGAAGAGATCATTCCTTCCCAGGCGAGCAAGTTCGCTTTCCTGCTTGCCCCGCTGGTTGCGCTGATGACGGCCTTCATTTCTTTTGCGGTCATCCCCTTCGGCGACACAATCGAGTTTTTAGGCTATAAGATCCCACTCCAGATCGCAGGGTACTTCAACATGGTTGAAGGGAGGGTGATGGACGTCAACGTCGGGGTGCTCTACATCCTGGCGATGGCCTCCCTCGGCGTGTACGGCATCGTCCTGGCGGGGTGGTCATCCAACAGCAAATACTCGCTCCTGGGCGGGCTGCGCTCCTCGGCGCAGATGATCTCCTATGAGCTCGCCGCCGGCCTGGCGATTGTCTCCGTATTCATGCTCTCCGAGTCCCTCTCCCTGCAGAAGATCGTGGCCGACCAGAGCGGCAGTCTCCTCAACTGGTACGTCTTCAAGCAGCCGCTCGCCTTCATCCTCTTTTTCATCTGCTCGCTGGCGGAGATCAACCGTACCCCCTTCGACCTCCCGGAGGCCGAGTCGGAGCTGGTGTCCGGATTCTGCACCGAATACTCCAGTATGAAATACGCTATGTTTTTCATGGCCGAATACGCCAACATGGTAACGGTCTGCGCGGTGACCACCACCCTCTTTTTGGGCGGCTGGCACGGCCCGGCCTTCCTGCCGGGATGGTGCTGGTTCATCGCCAAGGTTTATTTCCTCATTTTCTGCTGCATGTGGATCAGGGCCACCTACCCCCGTTACCGGTATGACCAACTCATGGGGCTCGGCTGGAAGGTCTTCCTGCCGCTCACGCTCGTCAATATCGTGGTGACCGGTGCCGTGGTAACGTTCATAGGTTAAAAAAACACAAGAGGTTATGCACATGATACTCCCATTGCTGCAAGGTCTGAAAATAACCCTGACCCATCTGTTCAAGAAGCCGGTCACCCTTCAGTATCCCGACGAGCGGCCGACCCTTGCGCCGAACTTCCGCGGCCTGCATACCCTGAAGGTCTCCCATGACCGGGCGAAATGCGTGGCCTGTTATCTCTGCCCGACCGTCTGTCCGGCCAAGTGCATTACCGTCGAGGCGGGCGAGGACGCCAACCACGACAAGTACGCCGCCACCTACGAGATCGACATGCTCCGCTGCATCTTCTGCGGCTACTGCGTGGAGGCGTGCCCGGTAGATGCCATCGGCATGACCCAGACGTTCGAACTCGCCAGTTACAAGCGGCAAGATTTCGTCTTTACTAAAGAACGACTTTTAGAAAAGAAATAAAGGAGCAGCAATGGAAACCTTCTTCTTTGCCATCGTAGCGCTGGTTGCCATCGTGTCCGGCATGCTGGTCGTAAAATGCAGAAACCCCATCAACAGCGCCCTGTCGCTGGTGTTGACCTTTTTCTGCCTGGCCACCTTCTACGTGTTGCTGGATGCCCCCTTCATGGCGGCCATTCAGGTGATTGTCTATGCCGGGGCGATCATGGTCCTGATCGTATTCGTCATCATGCTTCTCAACATCCGGACCGAGACCGGCAGACGGTACATGCATGCGTTGCCCGTCGGCCTCATCATAGGGCTCCTGACCCTGGTCGAGATCGTCTATTTCTTCACCAGAAGCGGCCTTACCGGTGCCAGGGGGGACTTCAACAAGGAGCTGATCGAGCGGGTCGGGCATACGGAACTGATCGGCCGGAGCATGTTCACCGATTTTCTCCTGCCGTTCGAGATAACCTCGCTTCTCCTGCTGGTCGCCATTATAGGCGCGGTAGTGCTGGCGAAAAGAAAAATCTAACATCAGAGGTGAAAGACGATGATACCCTTATATTATTATCTGCTCGTGAGCGCCATTCTGTTTGCCATCGGCACCATCGGCGTCCTGACCAGGCGCAACGCGATCGTCATCTTCATGTGTGTCGAACTGATGCTGAACGCCGTCAACCTCACCTTCGTCGCCTTTTCCCGGTACCTGGAGAACATAGACGGTCAGGTGTTCGTCTTCTTCATTATGACCGTTGCGGCAGCAGAGGCTGCCGTGGGGCTCGCCTTGATGATCGCCTTCTATAAGAACCGTGAGTCGATCGATGTGGAAGACATCAACTTGTTGAAGTGGTAGTCCGCAACAGTTATCAGGAACCATACTACAGAAGGAGTCTGTGATGCTTGAATATGTCTGGCTGATCCCGTTATTTCCGCTGCTGGGAGCCGTCTTCAACGGCCTCTTGGGCAAGAAGATCAAGAACGAGGCCGTGATCGGCGGCATTGCCACGCTGATGATATTCTGCTCGTTCCTCGTCTCGTGCGGGATACTCATGCAACTGATCGGGTTGCCGGCAGAGGAGCGGGTCTTTGAGAAGGTTGTCTTCCCCTGGATTTATTCCGGCAATTTCAAGGCGGACATGGCCTTTCTCGTAGATCCCCTCTCGGCAATAATGTTGATGGTCGTTACCGGCGTAGGCTCCCTGATCCATCTCTATTCAATCGGCTACATGCACGGCGAGGAAGGGTTCTACCGCTACTTCACCTACCTCAACCTGTTCGCAATGTCCATGCTCCTGCTTGTCCTCGGGAGCAACATGCTGGTCATGTTCATAGGTTGGGAAGGCGTTGGCCTCTGCTCCTACCTCCTGATCGGCTACTACTTCCACAAGAAATCAGCGGGCGATGCGGCGAAAAAGGCGTTCGTCATGAACCGCGTAGGTGACTTCGGGTTTCTGATCGGCATGTTCACCCTGTACTGGTGGCTGGGCAGCAACCATAACGTCTGGACCATCAATTTCATGGAACTCAAAAAGGCCTCCACCCTCCTCCCCTACGGAGGGGTCGTCACCCTGGCCACCCTCTGCTTTTTCCTCGGCGCCACAGGCAAGTCGGCGCAGATTCCGCTCTACACCTGGCTGCCTGACGCCATGGAAGGCCCCACCCCGGTATCAGCCCTGATCCATGCGGCGACCATGGTCACCGCCGGCGTCTACATGATCGGCCGGATGAGCTTCGTCTTCGTCAAGGCCCCCCAGACCATGATGGTTGTGGCCATCGTCGGTGCAGCCACGGCGATCT
This sequence comes from Geobacteraceae bacterium, assembly GCA_036518435.1. Taxonomy (GTDB): domain Bacteria; phylum Desulfobacterota; class Desulfuromonadia; order Geobacterales; family Geobacteraceae; genus JAMPXD01. The sequence goes on along the minus strand of DATDNF010000010.1, from coordinate 132,490 downwards.
TCGCCGCGACGATAGGCACCGCCCAGAACGACATCAAGCGGGTTCTCGCCTATTCGACCGTCTCCCAGCTCGGCTTCATGTTCCTGGCCATGGGGGTGGGCGCATTCACAGCAGGCATTTTCCATCTCATGACCCATGCCTTCTTCAAGGCGTGTCTGTTCCTCGGTTCAGGTTCAGTGATCCACGCCATGCACCATGCACTGCACCACGCCCACTCCCACGACGACCCGCAGGACATGCGCAACATGGGGGGATTGAGAAAGGCGATGCCGATCACGTTTGCCACGTTCCTCGTCTCTACCATCGCCATTGCCGGCATCCCGGGCTTCTCCGGCTTTTTCTCGAAGGACGAGATCCTCTGGCAGGCATTCTCGAACCCGTTCCACGGCAATCTCAATATCCTGCTCTGGGGAACCGGCGCTATTGCCGCCTGTTTCACGGCGTTCTACATGTTCCGTCTCGTCTTCATGACCTTTTTCGGGGAATGCAGGATTACCGCCAAGGCGAAGGACCACCTCCACGAGTCGCCGCTGGTCATCACCATCCCGCTCATGGTCCTCGGCTTCCTGGCAGTGTTCGGCGGGTATATCGGCATGCCCAAGCTCCTCGGCATGCTCCCCAACTACTTCGAGAACTGGCTTGAGCCGGTTTTTGCAACGGCGAACAGCTACGCGCAGACGTATGTCCACGTGGAAGAGCATGGCCATGCCCTGGAGTGGGGGCTGATGGGGCTCTCGGTGGTGATCGCGGTGGTCGGCATCAGCATCGCCTATGTCCTCTACATTGTCAGCCCGGCGATTCCCGCACGGTTCACCGCCGCTTTCCCCGCCCTGCACCGTGCGGTCTTCAACAAGTGGTACATCGATGAGCTGTATGACTTCCTGTTCGTCAACCCGTGCAAGGCGGCCGGCAACCTCCTCTGGAAAGGTTTCGACGTGCTGGTTGTGGACGGCATAGTCGACGGCGTTGCCAAGGTGGTCATGGGGATAAGCGGCATGGTGAAAAACCTACAGTCCGGTTATGTGCACAACTACGCCTTCTCCATGGCGCTCGGTGCCGTGGTGATCGTGGCATTCTACATTTTCCGCTAAATATATTCGGTGTGATCTTTCCCACGTAATAAAAGGAGCAGATTCGATGAACGACACGATCCTCAGCCTGATGACCTTTACTCCACTGATAGGGGTCTTGATTCTGTTCTTCATCCCGAAGGACAGCCATTCCATCCTGCGTGGCGTTGCCGTTGCCGTCGCGCTGGTGACCTTTTTCATCTCCCTTCCCTTGGTTACGGGCTTTGTGACGAATGCGGAATACCAGTTCGTGCAGGACGTACCCTGGATCCAGGCCGGCCCCTTCCGGATGAATTACCATGTGGGGATTGACGGGATCAGCCTCTGGCTGGTGATCCTGACTACGTTCATCATGCCGATCGCCATCCTCTCCACCTGGACCGCGGTCGAGGAAAAGGTGAAGGAGTACATGATCTGTCTCCTCCTGCTTGAGGTGGGGATGCTCGGCGCGTTCATCTCCCTCGACCTGTTCCTCTTCTACATCTTCTGGGAAGTGATGCTTATCCCGATGTACTTCATCATCGGCATCTGGGGCGGCAAGCAGAAGATCTACGCGGCGATCAAGTTCTTCATCTACACCATGGCGGGCTCGGTGCTCATGCTGGTAGCCCTGATCTTCCTCTACTTCAAGGCGGGTGGTGGCGACTTCAACATCACCCGGTTCTACGGCCTCGGCCTTGATCCGGCGACGCAGACCTGGCTCTTCCTCGCTTTCGCCTTCGCCTTTGCTATCAAGGTACCGCTCTTCCCGGTCCATACCTGGTTGCCCCTTGCCCACACCGAGGCGCCGACCGCCGGCTCCGTCATCCTGGCGGCCATTATGCTGAAGATGGGTACCTATGGCTACGTCAGGTTTGCCATGCCGCTCTTTCCCGATGCCGTGGACAGGTTCACGCCGTTGATGGCGACACTGGCGGTGATCGGCATCATCTACGCGGCGCTGGTCGCCATGGTTCAGGAAGACGTGAAAAAACTGGTCGCCTACTCCTCGGTCGCCCACCTCGGCTTCGTCATGCTCGGCATCTTCGCGCTCAACCAGCAGGGCGTTTCCGGCGGCATGCTGCAGATGCTCAACCATGGCGTATCCACCGGGGCACTGTTCCTCATCGTCGGCTTCATCTATGAACGCCGGCACACCAGGCTGATCACGGATTTCGGCGGCCTCTCCAAGCAGATGCCGGTCTTCGCCACCATCTTCATGATCGTGACCTTCTCCTCCATCGGCCTGCCGGGAACCAACGGCTTCGTCGGCGAGTTCCTGGTCCTGATCGGGGCGTATGAGAGCAAGCTGAGATGGTTCGCGGTAATTGCCACCAGTGGCGTCATCCTCTCGGCGGTCTATATGCTCTGGATGTTCCAGAGGGTGATGTTCGGCGAGCTGGACAACCCGAAAAACCAGAAGCTGGTGGACCTGAATGCCCGGGAGATCGTCATCATGCTTCCGCTTCTGGCGCTGATATTTATCATGGGGCTTTATCCCACCCCTTTCATCGAGAAAATGTCGCCCGCCATTGACAAGATGATCCAGCAGAGCAAACAGAAGCAGGTGGCTGCGGTTACGCTGCCGCAGATGCCTGCGATGCCCATGGCGCCAAACGGCATGGATATGACCATGCCCCCCACCATGAACAAGTAGATCCGTTGAGTATAGTTACCGGAGGATATTATTGATGGAAACATTCGCTATGCCCGCCATAAACTTCGCCGCAATCATGCCGGAGACGATCCTGTCGATAGTCGCCATGGCGCTCCTGCTGATCAATGTGTTTGTGCCGAGCGAACAAAAGGCCTACCTGGGGTACCTGAGTCTCGCCGGCATCATCGCGACGTTCTTCCCCATCGTCAGCGGCTGGAACGCCCCTGTCGAACTGCAGAGCGGGTTTAACGGTGCCGTACTCCAGGACAACTTTGCCCTGTTTTTCAAAGTGATCTTCCTGGTGTCCGCGGCCCTTTCGATCCTCATCGCAGACCAGTACATGCAGCGGGAAGGGTGCAACCGCGGCGAGCTCTATCCGCTGATCCTCCTTGCCACGGCGGGGATGATGCTGATGGCTTCAGGCACCGACCTGATGACCATATTCCTCGGCCTGGAGGTGCTCTCCGTTTCCCTCTACGTGCTGGCAGGATTCAACAGGGACAACCTGAAGTCCAACGAAGCGGGGCTCAAATACTTCCTTCTGGGCGCCTTCTCGACCGGTTTTCTCCTGTATGGCATGGCCCTCACCTACGGTGCGACCGGCACCACCAAGATCGCGCGGATTGCCGAGTACGTTTCGACCAAACCAATCGTCACCACCAATCAGATGTTTCTGGTCGGGATGCTCCTGATGGCGGTCGGCTTCTCATTCAAGATCGCCGCCGCGCCGTTCCACATGTGGACCCCCGATGTCTATGAGGGCGCACCGACCCCTATGACTGCCTTCATGTCGGTAGGACCGAAGGCCGCCGGTTTCGCCGCATTCCTCCGGGTATTCGTCATCGCGTTTCCCGCCTACAGGCATGAATGGAGCTCGCTCCTCTGGGTGCTGGCGGTACTGACCATGACAGCGGGGAACATCACCGCCCTTTATCAGCAGAACATCAAGAGAATGCTTGCCTACTCTTCCATCGCCCATGCCGGCTACGTGCTGGTCGGCTTCACGGCCGGCAACGCGGTCGGCACTGCCGGGGTGATGTTTTACATGCTCTCCTATGCCTTCATGAACATCGGGGCGTTTGCCATCATCGTCATGGTAGGCAAGAAAGGGGAGGCGAACAACAATGTTGCCGATTACGCCGGCTTCGGCTTCAAGCACCCGGCTCTCGGCATGGCGATGAGCATCTTCCTCTTCTCCCTTGCCGGTATTCCTCCCGCAGCCGGTTTTATCGGTAAGTTCTATCTCTTCTCGGGCGCCATACAGGCGGGGTACATCTGGCTGGCCATCATCGGGGTCCTCAACAGCGCGGTGTCGGTCTACTACTACCTGCGCGTCATGGTGTACATGTACATGAAGGACCCGGTGGAGGAATTCGACTGGTTGAAAGTCACTCCCGCACTGGCTTTGTGCGTCCTTGTAGCAGTGGCCGGGGTCCTCATCCCCGGGGTCGTTCCCGGGTACATCCTCGAATTTGCCCAGAAGGCCGTTTTCTTCTGAGTTGACGCCGCATCTGCTGCTGAAAAGCCCCTCTGTTCAAGAAACAGAGGGGCTTTTTTTTGGCGGTGTACCGGCGTCCGCAATGGCGCTGCTACAGCGGAGCATGCCGGTCAGGTCGCTAGTATCCGCTCGTATACCCTCCGCACCATGCCGGTACATTCCTCGTAATCATGCATAAGGGTGGAGCCGGGATTACGCAGTTTCGGGTCGTATCCGATACGCCTTGCCAGCTTGTCCAGATATTCCGGCGGTCCCCCCAGGTCGTTCATGGAATAGTCGTGGACGATGCGGAGCCGGTTTTCCAGGCGGCGGAGAAACTTGTAGCCATTCTGGAGCATTGAGGTGTCATCGGTGGAGAGAACGCCGCAGGCATTCATCGCTTTCAGTGCCGTGAGGGTGTTGGCGCTCCGGATTTCGGGGAAATACTTGCCGTGCTGCAACTGGAGATACTGGACGATGAATTCGACGTCCACCATCCCCCCCCGGCCGGTCTTGATGTTGTAACTCCCTGCGGATTCCCGGGCGATTTCCGTCTCCATGCGCATTCGCAGGCGATGGATCTCCTGCCGCGTTTCGGTGCCGGCAGCCGAGCCGTAGACAGCATGTCGTACGATCTCTTCTATGCTGTCGCGCAGGGATTCCTCACCGAGCACGACCCGTGCCTTGGTCAGGGCCTGTCTCTCCCAGACCTGGGACTCCTGCCGATGATAATTCTTGAACGAATCGAGGGACGTCACCAGCGGGCCGGCATTGCCCGATGGGCGCAGTCGCGTGTCGATCTTGAAGACGTATCCCTCCCGCGTCTGGGTGGTAAGGATGGAAATGATCTTTTGCCCCAGCTTGGCGAAATATTCATGGTTGGTGATCCGTTTTTCGCCGTCGGTCATCCCCTGGCGGTCGTAGACGTAGATAATGTCCAGGTCCGAATGGTAATTGAGTTCGTACCCCCCCATCTTTCCCATGCCGATGATGGCGAGATGCGCTTCCTCCTCCCCGCTGATCGCATCCCGACAGATCGGACGACCGAACCGGGCAAGCTCGGTCTGTGCCATCCGGTACGCGGCAGTCAGACAGACCTCGGCCAGCCAGGTCAGCTGGGTCGCGATCTCAGTCTGGCCCAGTTTCCCGTAGATGTCGTTCATGCCGATGCGGAGCACTTCCTCGTGCCGATAGCGCCGGAGCACGTCCAGGCGCTCCTCGAAATCATCCGCCTGATCCAGCAGGTTCGTCAGCTCCACCTCCATTTCGCGGCACTCTTTGAAATAGGTCGATGAGGCACGCGCCACCATGCTGTCGAGCAACTCCGGATGGGAGATGAAGATCTTGGAGAGAAATTCGGACATGCCGAACAGGGAAACCACCAGTTTCAGGATCTGCCGGTTTTCGGCCAGCAGGGCGTAAAAGGTGGAGCGGGGGCCGACGGAGCAGAGAAACCGTTCCATATTGACCAGGGCCATGTCCGGATCGGGAGAGGCGAAGATTTCCCCTAGCAGGAGCGGCGCGATCTTTTCCAGCTGCCGCCGTGCCCGTTCAGTGAGGCGGGCCTTTGGGGGGCCGTCCCGCAGAATGAGAAGGTTCTCGTAAGCGGCGTCAATCCGCTCAAAGCGCCGCTCTGCGAGCATGTCCCTGATCAGGTCGGGACTGGCTGCCCGGTCGAAAAAAAAATAAATTTCCGGCCTGACATCTTCCTTCAACCGCTCGTCACGGGAGAGGAACAGATCGCCATAGATGGCCGAAACACGCCGACGGTGCCCCTCAAGGGTGTTCCGGAAGCGCTCCAGGCCGTTCTGTCTGAGAAAACCGCAGCGGCGGGAGAGGGCGAGCATTTCCTCGTCCTGTTTCGGGAGTGAATGGGTCTGGCGCTCCTGCACAACCTGTATCCGGTGCTCCACGGTGCGGAGAAAGCAGTACGCCTCATGCAGCGCACCGCAATCGGCTTCCTTGATCAGGCGGGCGTCCCTGAGCGCAGCGAGAGCGGCAATGGTGTTTTTTACGCGCAGTGCCGGGTTTTTCCCGGCGTAGACGAGCTGGAGCGCCTGGATGAAAAACTCGATCTCCCGGATGCCGCCGCGACCCAGCTTGATGTTGTATTCTCCTTCCCTCTCCCGGGCCAGGGAGGCATCAATTTTCTTCTTCATAGCCATGATGTCATCGATCAGGTTGTAGTCCAGGTATTTGCGGTAGACGAAGGGCTCTATGAGCGCCAGGAACTGCTCCCCCAGATCGCGGTTGCCGGCGACAGGCCGGGCCTTCAGCATGGCAGCTCGCTCCCACGACTGCCCCCACGACTCGTAGTAAATCTCGGCGGAGCGGAGCGATACCGCCATGTCGCCGCTCTTCCCCTCGGGGCGGAGCCCCAGGTCTACCCGGAAGACGAAGCCGTCGCCGGTTACCTGGGATATCGCCCGGGTAACCATCTCCGCCAGCTTGGTGAAGAAGGTATGGAGGGAGAGCTTCCCTTTCGTCCCCCCGCTCCCGTCCGGGACCCCGCTGGTTTCTCCCCGGTCGGACGAGTAAAAATAGACGATATCGATGTCGGAAGAGAAATTGAGCTCCTTCCCCCCCAGCTTTCCCATCCCGAGAACGGTCAGGTCCGCCTCCCGCATGCCGCCGGGCGTTTCCATGAGGGGGAGGCCATGCTCGGCAACCAGCGAGCGGCGAGCAGCTTCGTAGGCGACCTGCAGGGTGGCGCTGGCGAGGAAGGTCAACTCGGCGGTAACCTCTTTCAGGGGAGCGAGGCCGTTCAGATCGCGTGCGGCAATCCGGAGGATTTCACGGTACTTGAACTGCCGCAGGAGGGGGAGGATTGCGTGGTAATCGGCTTCCGGGGCGATCAGGGCGCGCAGGGAGGCGAGGGTGCCCTCTTCGTCTCTCTTGACATCGATCTGGCGGTGGATGAAAAGGTCTGTGAAGTACGAGGGTGCACGGCAGAGGATGCCGGCGAGAAACGGCGAGGAGCCGCAGACAGTGAGGAGTTGGGCGAGACTATCCTTCCTGGTGCAGACGGCGACCAGATCGTCCCGCTGGACGATGGCGACGAGCCGCTCCAGGCTGTTGAGGGCCATGTCCGGCTGCGGGGTGGCAAGGGAGGTCAGAGCGACGTTGAGCAGGCACGCGGCGGGAAAGGTGGCGGCGAGCAGGCGGAGGTTGACGGCAGAGCGGGCGGGGGAGTCGAACCCCCGTCCTTCCAGGAACGAGATGAGCAGTCGGTCGCCGTCCGCCTCGGGATCAACGGCCAGAGCGGTCCGAAGTTCCTCGGCAAGTTCGGCGGTGCGGTTCATCGGTTCACCAGCTCCCTCAGCCTCTCATCGTACTGGTCCGTGATCACCCCCTTCTCCGTGATGATGGCGGTGATGTAGCGGGCCGGCGTGACGTCGAAGGCGGGGTTGCGCACGCGGACCCCGTCCGGTGCGAGGGGGAAACCCTGGAGGTGGGTCACCTCCCGGGCGTGTCGCTCCTCGATCGGGATATCGGCTCCGGTGGCGAGGGAGAGGTCGAGGGTGGAGGTGGGTGCGGCGACATAGAAGGGGATGTTGTTCTCCTTCGCCAGGACCGCGACGCTGTAGGTGCCGATCTTGTTGGCCGTGTCGCCGTTGGCGGCGATCCGGTCGGCGCCCACCACGCAGCAGCTGATCTCTCCGTCTTTCATGAAGAAACCGGCCATGTTGTCGGAGATCAAGGTGACCGGTATCCCCTCTTTCATCAACTCCCAGCAGGTGAGGCGCGCCCCCTGGAGCCAAGGGCGGGTCTCGTCCGCGAAAACCCGGATGTTCTTACCCGCCTCGTGGGCCGCGCGGATCACCCCGAGGGCGGTGCCGTAGCCGGCGGTGGCAAGCCCCCCGGCATTGCAGTGGGTGAGAATGGTCGCTCCCTTCGGGATCAGTTCCGCCCCGTGTTTCCCGATGGCACGGCACATGGCGAGGTCCTCCTCCCCGATCCGGATCGCCTCGTCCTGCAGGATCTGTCGCAGGGCCGCGATATCATTCTCCCGGTTGGTGAGGGCGGTCTGCTTCATCCGCTCGATCGCCCAGAAAAGGTTGACCGCGGTCGGCCGGGTCTTGGCCATCACCTCGCAGACGTTGCAGAGCTGCTGGTAGAACGACTCGAAGGTGTCGGCGATGATGTCCCTGCTCCCCAGAGCGATCCCCATCGCCGCGGCGACGCCGATCGCCGGCGCCCCCCGGACCACCATCCCGCGAATTGCCTCGGCCACTTCCCGGTAATCGTGGTACTCGTTGTAGACCTCTTCGGCCGGCAGGCGGGTCTGGTCGATCATGACCACCTTGTTGTCGCGCCATTCGATCGTTTTGAAGGACATGCTCGCATCGCTCCTTTATCGCATCTTCCTGCGGCCGGGAAACGGGAACGCCGCAGTTCCCGCACACTAAACACCAGTTTATCATGATACCATGAACCGGGGCTTTGGAAAACCTGTTTTTGGCCTCCGGGCATCTTGACAGGCGGTCGGTCGCGCAGTACGTTTTGGTAGTGAGCTTACCGCCCCTCGACAATAAAAGAAATTCCCGGAGATCCCATGCCCGATCCAGCCAATCCACATCCCCCCCTGATGCCGGTCCTCTTTGTGGGTCACGGCAACCCGATGAACGCCGTCGAGGAAACATCCTTTGCCGCGGCCTGGCGCGAGACGGCTGCCCGGCTGCCCCGCCCGGCGGCCATTCTCTGCATATCGGCCCATTGGGAGACCGAAGGGACCTTCGTCACGGCCATGGCGCTCCCGAGGACGATCCACGACTTCTATGGGTTCCCCGATACGCTCTACCGGGTGCAGTACCCTGCCCCCGGCTCCCCCGAGCTCGCCACGCGGGTGCGGGAACTGGTCCGTTCCACGGCGGTCCGGCCGGACGAAGGCTATTCCTGGGGGCTGGACCATGGCGCCTGGTCGGTCCTTCGCCGCATGTATCCAGGGGCCGACATCCCGGTCGTGCAGTTGAGCCTCGACCGTACACAGCATCCCCGCTTCCACTATGATCTCGCTGCCGAGCTTTTCCCTTTGCGGCGGGAGGGGGTGCTGGTGGTGGGGAGCGGCAACCTGGTCCACAACCTGCGGCTGCTGGAGTGGGACGCGGAGCGCCCCTATCCCTGGGCCGCGGAGTTCGACCGCCTCGCCACGGAGCTGATCCTGCCCGGGGCACATGACCGGCTGGTGGCCTATCCGGCCCTGGGGGAGACGGCAAGACTTGCGATCCCCACCAACGAGCACTACCTGCCGCTCCTGTACGCCCTGGCCCTGCAACAGTCGGGGGAAAATGTTACCTTCTTCGCCGAGGGGATGGTGTACGGCTCCGTCTCCATGCGCTCCCTCCGGATCGGGTGACGACAGCCACCCGTTCATGAACCAACTCGAAAACCCAATAGCTTATTGGATGATGGAAAACAACAAGACCTCCGGGGTTTAAAACCCCGGAGGTCTCGATAGTTCACCTCACCTTCCCTGCTGGTGGCCTACCCCTTGAGCTTCTTCAAGAGAAGATCGTTCACCAGCGCCGGGTTCGCCTTCCCCTTGCTTGCCCGCATCACCTGGCCGACGAAGAAGCCGAACACCTTTTCCTTCCCGCTGCGGTACTCCTCCACCTGGCCGGCGTTGGCCGCCATGATGTCGTCGATGATCCGTTCGATCTCCCCCGTGTCGGAAACCTGAACGAGCCCTTTCTCCTCGACGATCCGCGCCGGCTCCTTGCCGGTCTTGTACATCTCGTCGAACACGGTCTTCGCGATCTTGTTCGAGATGGTTCCCTTGTCGATCAGCTGCAGGAGGTCGGCCAGGAGCTGCGGGGTCACCGGGGAGTCGGCGATGGAACGGTTGTTGTCCTCGTTGAGCGCGCGGGTCACCTCCCCCATCACCCAGTTGGCGACAGCCTTCGGCTGGGGGGAGAGGACAGTGCATGCCTCGAAGTACTCCGCCAGATCCCGCGTTGCGGTGAGCACCTCAGCGTCGTACTCGGTAAGCCCCAGATCTGTCTGGTAGCGGGCCCGTCGCGCCTCAGGGAGCTCCGGGAGGGAGAGGCGGGCATCCTCCACCCAGTCGTTGGAGATCACCAGCGGCACCAGGTCCGGGTCGGGGAAATAGCGGTAGTCGTGTGCCTCCTCTTTCCCTCGCATGGAGCGGGTGGTGCCGCTGTTCGGGTCGAACAGCCGGGTTTCCTGGACGATGCGACCGCCGTCCTCGATCACCTCGATCTGCCGCTCGATCTCGTGCTCGATCGCCTGTTTAACGAAGCGGAACGAGTTGACGTTCTTGGTCTCGGTGCGGGTCCCGAACGTGTCGGAGCCGACCGGCATCACCGAGACGTTGGCGTCGCAGCGGAAGCTCCCCTCCTCCATGTTGCCGTCGCAGATCCCGAGGTAGACCACGATCTGGTGGAGCTTCTTGAGATACGCCACCGCCTCGTCGGCCGAGCGGATGTCCGGCTCTGAGACGACCTCCAGAAGCGGGGTGCAGGCACGGTTCAGGTCTACCCCCGAGCCCTGCCCGAGTCCCGGCACGTCACCGTGGACCAGCTTCCCCGCGTCCTCCTCCATATGGATGCGGGTGATGCCGATCCTCTTGGCAATGCCGTCCACCTCGATGTCCAGGTGGCCGTTCTGGCAGATGGGGAGCTCGAACTGACTGATCTGGTATCCCTTGGGGAGGTCGGGGTAGAAATAGTTTTTCCGGGCGAAGACGCTGCGCTGGGCAATGGTGCAGTTGGTGGCGAGTCCGGCCCGGATGGCATACTCCACCACCTTCTTGTTGAGGACCGGCAACGCCCCGGGCAGACCGAGACAGACCGGACAGGTCTGGGAGTTGGGACTGGCGCCGAACCTGGTCGAGCAGCCGCAGAAAATCTTGGTGTTGGTGAGGAGCTGGACGTGGACTTCGAGGCCGATCACGGCTTGGTATTTCATGGGGGATTCTCCGGATTGATGTAGGGGCGAGGCATGTCTCGCCCGAATTTGGCCGGTCTTGTTATCTGAGGGCGACGCATGCGTCGCCCTCACAAGGACACTACAGTGCGGCCTTCCGCGTATGCCACTCGGTCGCCTGCTCGAAGGCGTAGGCGGCGCGCAGGATGGTCTCCTCGCCGAACGGCTGCCCGATGAGCTGCAGCCCGATGGGGAGTCCTTCTCCGCTGAAGCCGGCCGGGACGGAGATGCCGCAGGTCCCCGCCAGGTTGACCGGGATGGTGAAGATGTCCGAGAGATACATCTGGAGCGGGTCGCTCGTCTTCTCGCCGATCCGGAAGGCGGGGGTGGGGGCGATCGGGGTGAGAATCACGTCCACCTGCTTGAACGCTTCCAGGAAGTCGTGCATGATCAGGGTGCGCACCCGCTGCGCCTTCAGGTAGTAAGCGTCGTAATAGCCGGAGGAGAGGGCGTAGGTGCCGAGCATGATCCGCCGCTTTACCTCCGGACCGAACCCCTCGTCGCGGGTCCGGGCAAACATCTCGGTCAGATTCTTCGCCCCTTCCGCCCGGTGGCCGAAGCGGACCCCGTCGTAGCGGGCAAGGTTGGAGCTCGCCTCGGCGGTGGCGATCAGGTAATAGGTGGCGACCGCATAGTCGGTGTGGGGGAGGGTGATCTCCCGGAGCTCGGCGCCGAGGGCGGTGTAGGTGGCAATCGCCGCGTCGAGCGCTATTTTCACCTCCGGGTCGAGACCCGGAATGAAGTATTCCCTGGGGAGGCCGATCCGCATCCCTTTCACATCGGGAACCAGCGCCTTAGTGTAGTCGGGGACCGGCAGGTTGACGCTGGTGGAGTCCTTGGGATCGTAGCCGGCCACGGCGCCCAGCATGACGGCGCAATCGGCCACGTCGCGGGTGACCGGCCCCACCTGATCCAACGAGGAGGCGTAGGCGATCACCCCGTAACGGGAAACCCGGCCGTAGGTCGGCTTGAGACCAACGCAGCCGCAGTGGGATGCGGGCTGGCGGATCGAGCCGCCGGTGTCGGTGCCGAGCGTCGCGGTCGCTTCCCGGGCGGCGATCGCCGCGGATGAGCCACCGGAGGAGCCGCCGGGGATGCACTCCAGGTTCCAGGGGTTGCGGGTAACGCCGAAGGCGCTCGACTCCGTGGAGGAGCCCATGGCGAACTCATCCTGGTTCAGTTTCCCCACCAGCACCATCCCCCGTCCCTTCAGCCGCAGCCATGAGGTGGCGTCGTAGGGGGGGACGAAGTTTTCGAGGATCTTTGATGCGCAGGTAGTGCGGATTCCTCCGGTGAGGAAGATGTCCTTCAGGGCGAGCGGAATGCCGGTCAGGGTGTCCATCTCCCCGGCCGCGATCCGCCGGTCCGCCTCTGCCGCGCCTTTCAGCGCTTCTTCCGGGGTGACGGTGATGAAGGCATTTACCTTGCCGTCCACTGCCTCGATGCGGGCGAGGAGAGCTTTGGTCGTCTCCACCGAGGAAACCTCTTTTTTCCGCAGTTTCTCGTGCAGCTCGCGGATGGTCAGCTCAAACAGTTCCATGTGAAAAATCTCCAGAATTAGCGCTTCTTGAGGCGGTACGTCCCCACCTCGGTCGGATACATGGTGCCGCCGCAGCAGTCGCACCCCTGGGGGCCTCCCTCCACGACCACCAGGGCCTGGTTGCCGCATTCCGGGTGGCAGACGGCGAAGCCGATCTCCAGCTCTTTCGGCAGCTTGGCCCCTTCCGGCTCCGGGTAATCCATCGGCTCGGCGCCAAACCGCGCCAGGTTCCGGAGGCGGTTGAGGAACAGGCGGCGCTGGCACCTCTCGTCGGTCAACTCGGAGAAGCGCCGGCGGATTGCCTCGATGAGGGGCTCCAGTTCGCCGTTCGGCGAACAGCTATTCGATGACTTTGGGGACACGAAAAAACCCCTCCACCCGGTCCGGGGCGTTGGCCAAGGCGTTGTCGACGCCGATGGAAGGGACGACCAGATCCTCCCGGAAGGCGTTTTCCATCGGGACCGCATGGGCGGTCGGGATGATGTTGGCGGTGTCCAGCTCGTTCAGTTTTTCCACGTAGGCGAGGATGGCGTCCATCTGGCCGGTGAAGGTTTCCTTCTCCTCATCGGTCAGCTCCAGCCGGGCCAGCTTGGCCACGTGCTCGACCTCTGTTTTTGTTATCTTCATAAGAGATCTCCGGTAACGATAATGCATGAAAGGGAAAAAATATTTTTACCATGAATGGGGAGAAAAGACAAGGCGAAGGGCTTGAAGTCCCCCTTTGGTAAAGGAGGAATTAGGGGGATTTAGTGCCGGAGGTTAAATCCCCCCTGACCCCCCTTTACCAAAGGGGGGAATTACGCCCGTTGCAACCCTGCGAACCTGACCAGCAGCTTCTTCGGTCCCACCGTGTCGAACCAGACGATCACCTTCTGCTCGTCTCCCCGGCCCTCGATTTTCCGGACGATGCCGGCCCCGAACTTGCCGTGCCGTACCCGCATGCCGATGAACACCCCTTCCGGTTCGTCCGGCACCACGCGCACCTCGTTGAAGTCCGGCTCCATCTCGGTGGCGAAGACCGACGCGAGGTTGTGAGCGGCCGATATCCCTTCGTACGGGCGATCCGCCTCTCCGGCGCCGGTTGTTTCGTATGCTGCCTCGCGCTGGCCGAAGCTGAAGCGGGACTGGTACGCTTCCTCCAGGTCGAGGAGTTCCCGTGGGATGTCGGCGATGAAGCGGGAGGGGGAATTGTACTGGTCCTGGCCGAAGATCCGCCGCCGCCGGGCGTTGCTGAGAAAGAGCCGCTCCCGGGCACGGGTCATCCCCACGTAGCAGAGCCGGCGTTCCTCCTCCATCTGGAGGGGGTCGTCCAGGGCGCGGACGTGGGGAAAGAGGCGCTCCTCCATGCCGATCAGGAACACCAGGGGGAACTCCAGTCCCTTGGCGGAGTGGAGGGTCATCAGGGTGGCCGATTCCTGCCCCTTCTTCCCCCGCTCCAGGTCGGAGATGAGGGCTACCTGCTCCAGGAAGGCGGACAGGGTCCGCTCCTCGTTCACCCGTTCGAACTCTTCCAGGGCGGCGATGAGTTCCTGGAGGTTGGCGAGCCGGTCGGCCGCCTCGTCGCTCCGCTCTTCCTTGAGCCGCGCCGCGTAGCCGGTCGCCTCGATGACCCGGCCGGCGAGCTCTGCCAGCGGAACCGTGCCCGCCAGGGCGCGGAAGTCTTCCAGGAGTTCGACGAAGCCGACGATCTTGCCGCGCGGCCCTGCTGCCAGGAGGTTCCCAGCTGCCGCCTCACCGAGGGCCTCGACCAACGGGATGTCCCGCCGGGCGGCGAGCTCTGCGATCTTGTCCAGCGTGGCGTGGCCGATGCCGCGGGGGGGTGTGTTAACGATCCTCCGCAAGGCCATCTCGTCGGCGGGGTTGTCCAGCACCTTCAGATAGGCGAGGATGTCCTTGATCTCCAGCCGTTCGTAGAACCGCATCCCCCCCACCATGTGGTAGGGGATGCCGTCCGCCACCATGGCGTCCTCCACCACCCGCGACTGGGCGTTGGTCCGGTAGAAGACCGCCACGTCCGCGAGCCGCCCGCTGGCGCGGAGGTGCCGTTCGATCTCCCTGCAGACGAAGCGCGCCTCGTCCCGCTCGTCGGAGAGTTGCCGGTAGACGATCCGTTCTCCCCCCGGGTTTTCGGTCCAGAGGGTCTTTCCCTTCCGGCCGCGGTTTTTCGCCACCACCGCGCCGGCGGCGGAAAGGATGGTCTGGGTGGAGCGGTAGTTCTGCTCCAGCTTCACTACCCGGACCCCCGCGAAGTCCTTCTCGAAATCGAGGATGTTCCTGATGTCCGCCCCCCGCCAGCGGTAGATCGACTGGTCGTCGTCTCCCACCACGCAGAGGTTTTGCCGCTCCCCGGCCAAAAGCCGCACCAGCCGGTACTGGATCGGGTTGGTGTCCTGGTACTCGTCCACCAGTATCCAGCGAAACCGCTCCCGGTAGCGCTCCAGCACCTCAGGCACCGTCTCGAACAGCCGCACCGTCAGCATGACCAGGTCGCCGAAATCGAGGGCGTTGCACTTCCTGAGCCGCTCCTGGTAGGCGGCGTAGACCCGGGCGAGCTGCTCCCGGAAGTAGTCGCCGTTGACGAGATTCTCCGGGAAGCGGCCGGCGTTCTTGCAGTCGTCGATGGCGGCGGCGAGGGATTTCACCGGGAAGCGCTTCTCATCGAGCCCGAGCTCCGCTGCGATCTCCTTGAGGAGCCTCTCGGCGTCCCTGTCGTCGTAGATGGTGAAGTTTCCCTGGTAGCCGAGGTGTTGGATTTCCCGGCGAAGTATCCGGGCGCAGGTGGAATGGAAGGTGGCGATCAACGGGAGCTCGCCCCCATCCAGGAGCCGCTCCACCCGCTCGCGCATCTCCCCGGCGGCCTTGTTGGTAAAGGTCACCGCCAGGATCTGCCAGGGGGGAATCCCCCGCGACCGGATGAGATATGCGATCCGGTGGACGATCACCCGGGTCTTCCCCGAGCCGGCCCCGGCCAGGATCAGGAGCGGTCCCTCAGCGTGGAGAACCGCTTCTTTCTGGGGGGGGTTGAGGTTGTGAAGGAGGTTCATGGCGTCCTTTGCTGTTCGGTAAATACACTGCGGCTTAACGTCCCACTATAGTCTTTTCCTAGAGAGCAGTAAATCCCAAAAAGCATTTCGGGTATCCGGTCGATACCGCTTCGGCAACGTTGACATCAAGGCATACACCGTTATTCTTACAAAGAGGACGCAATGAATCGTCGAAAGGAGAACTCATGTGAAATGGGTACCGCCCGGCGGCAGAAGGATGGTCCCGGGCGGCAGAAGATAACGATGCTACGGAGGTGCCCCATGCGCACGCCACTCATTCTGGTGCTTCCCTTGCTGCTTTTCCTCTCCGGTTGCGCCCACATCATCAGCGACACGTCGCTGGATCGCGCCGATCGCTCCATCGAGTTCGGCGAGCTGCGGAAAAACCCGGATGCCTTTCGCGGTAAGTTCGTCATCCTCGGCGGTCTCATCACGGGGGTGCGGCAGGTCAGGGAGGGGGTGCAACTGGAGGTAGTGGAGTACCCCCTCGACAGTGAGGAGATGCCGGATACCTCGTCCGGTTCAGGCGGGCGGTTCCTGGTGGTCTTCCCTCCCGACGTCGGCTATGCCACGTTCAAGCCGGGAGTGCTGGTGACCATGGCGGGGGAGGTGGCAGGGAAGGCGGTGAAGCCGCTGGAGAACGTGGCGTACACCTACCCGGTCCTGGTCGTCAAAGAGATACATATCGTCATCCGTCCGCCGGCAGGCGACTATCGCGGCTACTGACAGACGTGATGCAGAGAAGGAAAACGGTAAAGGACGGGGAACAAGGGCATGAGGGTGGCTATAATAACCCACAAGAAAGGAGCGTTCGATGAGAAGTGGAATTCCAGTAATAATTTTATCAGCCATGGCGGCAATTCTGGCAACCGCATCGCTGGCGGCCGCCGCGCCTGAAGGGATGACGTTCCCGGAGGGGACCGCCACCCCCTCGGAGACCTGCGGCGCCTGCCACAAGGCGATCTACCGGGAGTTTGCCTTCGGCTTCGGGAGTGATATCCACTACCAGCCGACTACCATCCCGGGGAAGCCGAGTGAGATGCTGGCCATGCCGGCCAAGGTGTCGGCCACCGCCACCGCCCACGCCTTTGCCGGGGCCGAGCCGTACCCCATCCATGCACGGGAGGCGGAGGAGGAGGGTAAATCATGCAACGTCTGCCATTTCCCGGAGCCGTTTGCCATCCCCGACATCAACACCCCGGAGATGGTCAAGCCGAAGGGGAGGCCGAAAGGTCAGGAGGGGGGGGGGCTCACCTGCGCCAGCTGCCATCTCACCCCGGAGGGAAAGATCAGGGGACCGTACGAGGTCAAGGCGCCCCACGAGACGGTCGCCGACCCGGCAGTCCGGACTGCGGCCATGTGCGCCTACTGCCACAGCATGGGGAAACGGGTGATCGGCAAGCAGACCCAGACCTTCCTGGAGTGGCGGGACGACTTCAACACGCCGGGCCTCGGCCGCCAGCAGTGCCAGGACTGCCACATGCCGCGCACCATGCGGAAGGTGGCAGAGGATTTCGACAATCCCGACCGGGCGGTGGCGCGCCACCTCTGGACCGGCGGCCGCTCCAGGCAGCGGCTCGCCAGCGCCCTGAGCCTCGCCATCAGCCAGCCGGACGCGGGTAAACCGGGCCTCGACTTCCACGTCATCAACATCGGCGCCGGCCATTCGGTGCCGACCGGCTCCAACCGCCGGGCCATCTACCTGGACGTGCAGGTGGCGAACAAGAAGGGGAAAACCGTGGCCAGGAAGGAATGGATGTTTGCCCCCTGGTACGGACCCCGTCCGGACGATAAGAAGTACCTGGAAGAGGACAAGAAGCGCCCCGATGCCGTGGCCGCCATGCAGGCCGACGCCCAGGGGCCCCATGAAACGATCATCCGCGCCGGAGAGGAACGGATCCTCCCCTGGACGCCAACCCTCAAGCCGGGGGAATATACCGTCAAAGCGCGCCTGATCTATGACCTGAATCGCTACAATCCGCGGTCCTTCGCCGCGGATCAGACGGAGATCAACCGGTCTATCCTGGCGGTCAGGGTGAGGTAAAGAGGAGAGACGACATGAAAGGGATTTGGGCTGTTTTCGCGCTGCTGCTCTGTTCCGTAACCTCCGTATTCGCGCAGACCGAGGACTGGCAAGGGGTGGAAAAGGTCTTTGCCAGGAAAGGGATGGTACAAGGGGATATGTTCAAGGTCACCTTCCCCCGTAGCGACCTTTCTGTGAAGGTAGGAGAAGTGGCCGTGGAACCGGGGCTGGCGCTCACCTCCTGGATCGGCTTCAAGGCTAAGGGCAAACGTGCCATGATGATGGGGGACCTGGTCCTCTTGGAAGAGGAGGTCGGCCCGGTCATGGCGAAGCTCGTGGCGGAAGGGGTCGAGGTCACCGCCCTCCATAACCACCTACTCAGGACGACGCCGGTCGTCATGTACCTCCACTTCAGCGGCGAGGGAGATCCCGCAAAGCTTGCCGGGGCGATGCGCTCGGCCCTTTCTGTGTCGGGAACCCTGCTGGGATCGCCTGCACCTGAGGTCTCACCGTCCGCTCCGCCTGACTGGAGCAAGGTCGAGGCGATCCTTGGCAAAACAGGGCAGAAAAAGGGTAATCTCCTCCAGGTAAGCTTTCCCCGGAAGGAAAAAATAATGGAGAGGGGGATGGAGGTCCCGCCGTATCTCGGGGTGGCGACCGGCATCAATCTTCAGATGGTCGGCGACCAGGCTGCCATCACCGGCGATTTTGTCCTGCTGGCGGGCGAGGTGAACCCGGTGGTCAAGGCGCTTGTTGACCATGGCATCGCGGTGACGGCCATTCACAGCCACATGCTGCACGAGTCGTCGCGTCTCTTCTTCCTTCACTTCTGGGGGTATGACCAGCCCGAGAAGCTCGCCAGTGGGCTCAAGGCAGCTCTGGATGAAGTCGGAAAAAGAGGCGCAGCGAAGGTGAAGCATCGAGCTGAGAGGGGCAATCCCGGCAGATGAGGTGAATGTTGCGCAAAGCATCAGTGCCGTTCAGAGAAGCCCGCCGGTTCTGGCTGAAGCTGGGCTTCATCAGCTTCGGCGGACCTGCCGGACAGATCGCCATCATGCACCGCGAACTGGTGGAGCAGAGAAAATGGGTGGCAGAGGAGCTGTTCCTCCGGGCGCTCAACTTCTGCATGATGCTTCCCGGGCCGGAGGCCCAGCAGCTGGCCATTTACATCGGCTGGCGCCTGCACGGCACCGTGGGGGGAATCGTCGCAGGCGCTTTTTTCGTCATCCCCTCCGTGTTCGTCCTCTTGGGGCTGAGCTGGCTCGCCGCCGCTCATGCCGGTGTACCTGCCGTGGCCGGCCTGTTCTACGGCATCCAGCCGGTTGTCGTCGCCATCGTCGTGGAAGCGGTGATCCGGATCGGCAAACGGACGCTGCGCCACCCCGCGCTCTTTCTCTTTGCCGCCGCCGCCTTCGTGGCGCTCCGCTTCCTCTCCCTGCCGTTCCCGCTGGTAATCCTGGCTGCCGCCATGGGGGGGCTTCTCCTGCAACGCCGGTGGCCGCAGCTTTTCCAGTCAAGCGAGGGCGCTTCCGGGCAAGACGATCCCGAACCGGGCATCGCCTCTCCCGTGGCGGTGTATCCGCCCCTGCGTCGCATATTCAAGCTCTTCGTCGTTTTCTTTATCCTCTGGGCGCTCCCGGTGGGGTACATCTGGCTCTGGCGCGGCGGTTCCGATGTCCTCACCCGGGAGGCCCTGTTCTTCACCAAGGCGGCATTCGTGACGTTTGGCGGGGCCTATGCGGTCCTCAGCTACATCGCCGACATGGCGGTGAACCATTATGGCTGGCTCGACGCGCGGCAGATGGTGCTGGGGCTCGGCCTTGCCGAGTCGACCCCCGGTCCCCTCATCATGGTCACCCAGTACGTAGGGTTTTTGGGCGCCTGGCGCTCCCCCGGCGGCTTCAACCCGTTCCTCTACGGAACGCTCGGCGCCCTTGTCACCACCTACGTGACTTTCATTCCCTGCTTTTTCTTTATCTTCGCCGGCTCCCCCTATATCGAGGCCCTGGCGGGAAATCGGCGCATCCGGGCTGCGCTCACCAGTGTCACCGCCGCGGTGGTGGGCGTCATCATGAACCTTGCGCTCTTTTTCGGCAGCCGTGTCATCATCAAGCCCGATGGCTACCCAGACGGCTTTGCCCTGGCCGAGGCGCTCCTCGCCTTTCTCCTGCTGTGGCGCTATCGTCTCTCCATCCACATTGCCGTGGCCGCCGGCGGGATTGCCGGCATGGCTTGGCGTCTGTGGGTCTGACAGAGTGCGGGGCATGATAAACCCGCATTCAAGCGGACTTCAGCTCGTTATCAATGCCTGCCTGGGCTCCAGAAAATAAACTTTTGTGCCGGAAATTTCCCCCTGCAATTTCTTAAAAAATAAATTTGTATAATGGCGCTCCCGGTGCCGGCGGTAGTGATTGTGCGGACCCGCATGATGTTTTGCCGGACAAAAAGGAGCGGCATGGATTGTATTTAATTAAGTATAATTTTATTATACATATTTATTAAAAAACTTGACATTTATCGAAAAAAAAATAATTATTCCGCTAACAAGTGAATGATCTAGCGTCAAGGAATCGAAGCGGGTCGGGCATCCGCGCTTTCGGGAGGGAGACTGTTTTCAGCATAACGTGATGCCATCAATAAAATAGGGCCGCAAAAAAGCCAAGAGGAAGATTTCCGTGGCAGTTTGCAATGGCCTCAGATGTTCAGTATGTCACCGAAAGGGTAAAGCACGGGCAACCGTGCGGCACAAAGCTACCGATCCGCGTCGAGCGGACAGCGGGGCTGTCGAAGTGACGGACGAAGTCTATCCATCATTTTAGCCTACCTTCTTTTTTCGGGGTGGGCCTTTTTTATTTGTGTGACTGTGATGCACCAACAGATATGTGCAGGAGACGGAATTAATGGCTAAACAGCGCTATATGAGATATGAAATGCAAATTGGCAAGACATTCTTCCTTCTTTGTTTTCTTCTGATTAGCATTTTAAACTTATTTGTCATCTCGATTTCCAATGCCGCATATCTTGACTGTGCTGATATGAAGAAGCAGAACCCATCTGCTACATCAGGCTCCTATACAATAGATCCAGACGGAACAGGGGGGAATGCTTCATTTACCGCATACTGTTCGACGACAACCGCTGGAAGTGCATGGACGTTTTATTTAGTCTCTGGCGGCATCACGACCCGCTATTGGACCGATAATGATAGCTGCAAGAACTTGGGCCTCCAGATTTTTGCACCCCGAAGCTCTACAGACTACGAGGCGGCACGCCAATATTTGGTCTCAATTGGGAAACCATCTTCATTTGGACCTTTCGGAGTCTATTATACTCAAAATGGACCGGGATGCTGTTCCAACTGGGCTACCTATACGGCGATGAATTCCGATGCTGAGGGTAAATTACATGGGTGGAAATCTACTGCTGGCAATACGTGGTGGGTTTCCAACTTAACTAATGTATCTGAGCCTAACGGTGACTATTCAGCGAACGCATGGCTGTATTTTGGCTTTGATTCAAATGGAAACGTCAACTGGTGGAACGATAACTGGAGCAACTATTCGTATAATACCTATCTCTGTTCTAGGTATCCTCATGATGTCAGTTCCCCTACAGTGACTCCAGTCACATCTCCTACAGCCGTTCAGACAATCACCCTTAGCGGAACTAAACCTGCAAACACCGCGGTTTTAGTCAATGGAAACACATTGGTTCCGGTGGATGGGACAACTTCATGGCAGACAACATATATGCTGGCAACGGGAACAAATACGTTGAGTATTACTGCCATGGACAGTCAGGGCTATAGTAGCCTCCCGGTGACACTTACTGTGGCGCTGATTACCAATGCACCTATAGTAACTAGCACCGTTCCCTCCGCAACTTTGCTCAATACAACCATTTCGTCAATTGTGTTCAATCTTTCCGATGTCTCCACAAATATCAATTACACCGGCACAATCTCTGGCGCGAGTGTAATCAAGACTCCTGGCGTGAATGTTCCTGGTGCTTGGAGCTCGGGCGGCACTGGATCGGCTGGTTCAGTTACTTTCACTCCTTCGGCTCCTTTGGGGGACGGTACCTACACTGCAACAATTAACCCGACTGATACTTTGGGAAACAGCACAAACTACGCTCTGACCTTCACTATTGATACGACGAAACCTACGGCGCAGGGGATCACGCTAAACCCGGCAAGCCCGGTCAAAGCGGGGACAGTTGCTTTCACATTAACTTTTAGCGAAACCATGAACACGAGCATTCAGCCGACGGTGACCCTCAGCGGGCCGTCTGACCGTACGCTCAGTGGTGCCTGGCAGACCGATAGCCAGACCTGGAAGGGGAGCTACCAATTCAGCGGGTCAACCGGCGACGGGGCCTATACTATCACGGTGAGCGGAGCAAAGGATCTGGCGGGGAACATCATGAACAGCCAGGCTGTAGGCAGTTTCGTTCTCGACACGGTCGCTCCAACAGTAACGATCATGGCGCCTGCTTCCGGCCTCATTGCCAGCAAAACACCCCAGCTTTCCTACAACGTGAGCGACGGAACTGTAGTCGTGAAGGTAGACGGGACGGTCGTCAATAAGACCACGGGTACAAATCTGGCGCAACTGGCAGATGGAACTCACACCGTGCTGGTTCAGGCGACCGATGCCGCTACCAATACGGGCTCTGCTCAGGTTACCTTCACAGTCGACACGACTGCACCGACGATAGGGTCCACAATTCCCGCCAGTAACGCCTTAACTAACTCGGCATCCGCCATTTCAGTGGTGTTGTCGGATGGAGCTGGAGTAAATTTACAGGCATCACTTGCCGGCGCGGTGGTGAAGAATAATGCCGGGACGGCTGTAGATGGCGCATGGAGCGTTGTCGGGAATGCCATTGTCTTCACCCCTACCACCCAGCTCGCGGATGGGACCTATACCGTTACCCTCTACCCGGCTGATACCCTGGGAAACACCGGGACTGCATCTTTCGGTTTTGCCGTTGACACCACAAAACCGACCGCTAACGGGCTCACCTTGAGTCCGTCAAGCCCGGTGAAGGCGGGGGCAGTGAATTTCACCCTCACCTTCAGCGAAGCCATGACCACGAGCGTACAGCCCGTGGTCACCGCAACGCGCCCCGGGATCATCCTCGACACCACCTACACGCTCACCGGGAGCTGGCAGAACAGCACCACCTGGAAAGGGAGCTATGCTTTCACCGCCGACAGTGGCGACGCCACCTATACAGTAAAAGCAAGCGGCGCCAAAGACGTGGCCGGCAACACCATGGCCGAACAGACAGTCGGGACCTTTATCCTCGACACCACCCCGCCGGCTACCCCCGTCCTCAATGCCGTCGCCACACCGACTAGGACCGCCACCCAGACCATAACCGGCACTAAGCAAGCCGACACCGCCATAGTCATCAACGGTGTCGTGCGAGTGGCCGTGAACAGCGCCACCTCCTGGAGCTACAACTACCCGCTGGCAGAAGGGGCGAACGCCCTCGCCATTACCGCCCGTGACGCAGCCGGTAACGATTCCACCCCCATCACCCCGGTGCCCGCGATAACCCTCGACACCACACCACCCCCCTTCACTGTCGACACCTACAAGAACCCGTCGCCAACCGTGTCCCAGGTGATTTCCGGCACCAAAGAACCGGGGTGCGTCGTGAAGGTTAACGGCACAACCATCATGGACGCCACCGACCAGAACGCCACCTGGTCCTACACCCTCAACCTCACCGATGGGATCACCAACCATCTCGTCTTCACCGCCGCAGATGCGCTCGGCAACACCACCACCAAGACCCTCGACATCCTGTGCGATACAGCACCTCCGCCCGCCCTGGCCGCCGGGATGCTCGTGGCCGATGGCAGCGGCAAGGGGACCGAAGTAACCCTTACCTGGCCCTCCTACATAGAGCCCGCCGACCTCGGCTACTACCGGGTCTACGTCGCCACCACCGATTATACGACCGTAACCGGTCTTATCCCTATCGGCACGGTGACCAAAGGAACCAGAAACTTCAAGGCCACGGGGCTCACCCAGGGGACCCTTTACTGGTTCGCCGTGGTCCCCGTAAGCGCCAGCGGCAACACCGATACCACCATCCATACCGCATCCGCTGTTCCGACCGATACCGTGGCGCCCGAGGATGTGACCGGACTTGCCGCCTGGGCAGGGTACAGCGCGAGCGACGGCAACACCGTCACCCTCTCCTGGACCGCAAGCGCGAACACCATGGCAGACCTGGCCGATCAACTTCTCTACATGGATGCAGGGCAAGGGTACGACGTCGGCACCCCCATCGGCAACACTGCCATCACCTTCACAAAGAAAGGGCTCGCCGATGCCACCCTGTACAAGTTCAAGGTGACTACGAAGGACACCTTGGGTCACGAGAGTGCAGGCGCCATCGTGACCGCCGTGACCCGGCTCGCCAACCCCACGGGAGTTGCCGCCACCCCCGGCAACCAGAAAGCCGTCCTCACCTGGACTGCCGTCGCTTCACCCTATGTGAAAGTTTACAACATCTACCGCCTGCAATCCGCCTCCCAGCAGGCCGACGTCTCCACCATGACCCTCATAAAGAGCCAGACTGCTACGAACTTCACCGATACAGGCCTAACCAACGGCGCTTCCTATCAGTACGCCGTCACCGTCCTCAACATCTACGGCGCCGAGCGGACCAGTGTCCAGAGCATAACCACGACCCCGCGGGGCGATACCACCGGTCCCGTACTTAGCGGAGTAAACCTCACGCCAAACCAGGTAATCACCGCACCGATCACCATTACGGCCAGCGCCCAGGACAGCGAGAGCGCCATGGGGCGGATGGAGATCTGGATCGACGGCGTCCTCGCCATGACCCAGACAGGCTCCACCTTGAGCTTTGCCTGGAACGTTGTGAACACCACCGACGGCAATCACACAATAAAGATCGACGCTTACGACAGCGCAGGGAACCTGACCGAGCAGAGCATTGCCGTGGTAGTGAGCCTCGCGCCGCCGCCAACGCCGGTGATCACAAGCACCTTCACCGCTCCCATCAACCAGAAGACGACCACCATCACCGGCACGACACAAGCGGGAGCGAGCGTGTCGCTGCGGGTGAACGGCACCGTAGTTTCCCAGACAACAGCCGCCACAACCACTTTTACCTTTACCTCCGTTCCCCTTGCCGAAGGAGACAACTACGTTTCGGTTAAAGCCGGTAACCGGGGCGGCGACAGCCCCTTCAGCGCCGACACCAAGATAAGTGTCGTCACAACAGCCCCGTCAGCGCCGGTCAATTTCGCCGCCAAAGCCTTGGCTGGCGGAAGTGTCCAGTTTACGTGGGCTGGGGGGGCAAGCGGGGCAGCCGTAGGGTACAACCTCTACGAAGTGCCGGCCGCCTTCACCGCCCTTACTGATGCCGGAGTCAGGAAGACCAACACATCGCTCATCACGTATCTCCTTAAAGAATACATCCCCGCCGACGACAGCCAGAAGAGCTACGTGGTAACGGCAGTAGACGGCGCCGGGAACGAGAGCCCCGCATCAAACCTCGTTACTATTGCCTCCGACCGGGCGGTTCCGACGGCAACCACTGTCACCTTCACCGATGCCGCAGGCGCCACCCCTGGCGACAATACCTTCGGCCCCGGGAGCGTGAACATCGCCCTCACCGTATCCGAAGCGCTTACGGAGATCCCCTTCTTCAGCTTCGAGCCCCAGAACGCCTCCCCCATAGTGGTAGCGCTGCGCAAGGTAGACGACACCCACTACGCGGGAAGCTTCACCCTCGACGCCACTTCCCCTTCGAGTCCCACCATCTGGAAGTTCTCCGGCAAGGACGTGGTGGGGAACCGGGGGAGCAGCCAGGGTACAGGCCCGACCATTGACGTGAAAGGGCCCGTGGCGACCGTCATGGCACCCGTGACTCTTCTCAAGACCACCGCCGGACCGGTAACAGCGACCTTCACCTTCGACGAGGCGAGCACCACGACCCCGTCACTCACCCTGAAAGCGTCCGACGGCACCACCGCCCAAGTGAGCGGGCTTTCCTCCACCGACAACGGTATTCACTGGAGCGGCACCCTCGATCCGGGCGGGCTCACCGAAGGAACCGCCCAGTTCATCATCGCCGGGGCAAAAGACCGCTTCGGCAACACAGGAGCCACCGTAAAGAGCGGCAGCACCATCATTCTGTACAAAGACTCTCCCCCTGCGCCGATCATCCCAGCGCAATTGACAACGAAAAGCGCCAAGGCAGGGGCCGTTATCCTCTCCTGGGCCGGCTCCCCCGATGCGCAGAAGTACAACATCTATCGCAGAGACACGGATAGCCAGAGCGTGGTCGGGACTGTCCTTGCTCCTGCCGTCACCTTCACCGACACGCCGCCCGCAGATGGCACTTACTATTACAACGTGAGCGCCGTTGGGCTCCTGGAGAGCGAAAGCGGGAAGAGCGCAGAAACGGCAGGTACCAGCGACCGGACCCCCCCTGCCGTGCCGACAGGAGTTAGCCTTACCCTCACCGGCAATGGGGTTGAAGCCGCGTGGAACAGCCAGGCTAGCGGGACAGACACACCCAACGCCTACCGCCTCTACCGGGCGGCCGCTCCCTTCACCACCATAAGCGGGCTCACTCCCGTGATCACCATCAAGAATTCCCCTGCTGTCGACACCGCGCCGTCATCGTCGCTTCGCTACTATGCAGTGACCGCCCTCGACGTCCTCGGCAACGAAAGCGCCCCCTCGACCATAGAGGAGATCGCCTTCCCGGTTGCGCCGGTGAAAAACCTGGTCCTGACACTTGTGGATGACGGCAAGCCGTCGGTTTCCTGGGAAGCAGGGGAAGGTAACCTGCAAGGGTTCTACATTTACCGAAACGGCAACAAGATCAACCAGACCCCCACCACCTCCACGAGCTACAGCGACGGTTACTACTCAGGGGGGACAGTGGCTTACGGCGTATCCGCCGTCAATTCCCTCGGCAACGAAAGCCCGGTGAAAGAAGTAACCCTCCCATCGGTCACCATAGCCCTTAAAGACGGCACCACCATGCACCGGGGAGTGCTGGAAACCGTTCCCCTCATGGCCATGCTTCCCGCCGAGGCGACAGCGAACCTTACCATAGACGCCGTCTCCGTCAAGATCGGCACCCTGCCCGAGAGTACCGAGAGCGGGCCGTTCACAGTGGTAGCCGGCACACCGCTCGAGATCGACAAAGTAGCCGCCACCGAAGCCAACGCGCCCTCCCAAGAGGCGGTAGTGGTAACCGCCATTATGAACCCCTCTCCCGGCACGACCGTGAAGATCGCCCGAAGCTCATTGGTGGCAGTCCTCGGCTCAGGGACCGCGCTCGAGATCTTCAACGAACCTCTCGTGCGCGGGACCCAGGCGAGCGTGCGGATCAAAGTGAACAACCTGGGCTCCGCCCGTACCGAGTTCTTGACCAGCGAGAACAACGGAGCAACGTCGCACGTTACTGTCACTTTGAAAGACGAGGACGGCAATACCCTTGCCCAGGGGCACCTGAACCAGAGGACCGGGGGCGCCGTAGTCAACTCAGGCTCCTTCGCCACGGCAAGGCTGGAGCCGGGCGAGAGCTTCCTCTCCGATCCGATCACCTTCGCCATTCCGGCGAGTGCGCCGTACAAGGTCTCTCTTGAGGCAAAGATCGACAACACCTACTACCATTACAACCAGGCCGACCAGGTGGTCGCCCCGGGTTTCACCCAGGCCGTGGACGGATCCATTGCCGATGTCTCCTATCTTGCCCAGGCAAAAACAGACAAGAGCGTCTACAAGCAGGGAGAACCCGTGCAGATAACCGGCCAGGCCACATCCACGGCCTCCGGTGCCCCGATGCCGCTCGTACCGGTAAAGATCGGGGTGTCCGTGAAAGGGTTCGACCGCTTCTTTACCGTTACCACAGACGCAACCGGTGCATTCAGCTATACCTTCGTGCCTGCCGCCGGGGAGGCGGGTGGATACAGCGTCTGGGCGACCCACCCGGACCTTGCCGACCGCACCGTCCAGGCCCAGTTTTCCATCATTGGCCTCCAGGTATACCCGGCACTGGTCAATGTGCAGATGCTGAAAGGCAAATACCAGGACATCCCGGTTACCCTCACCAACCTGGGCGGAAGCTCCTTAACTGCCCTTACCCTCACAGCCAGCGCGTCGAGCGGCATTACCGCAAGCATTCTCAATGCGGGGACCGACACCCTCTCTGCCGGAGAGAAACGGACCATCACCTTCCGTGTCGCTGCCGCAGCCAATGCTCCAGACACCGGTGCAGCTTCCCTTGCCATCGCAACAGCCGAAGGGCTCTCAGGCCGGGTAGACGCCAACGTATCCATGGTGGCCCCCGTACCGATCATCAATACCTCCCCGTCCTACATCGATACCGGCCTTATGCGTGGCACCCAGCGGATTGCGAGCTTCACCCTGACGAACACCGGTTACGGCGTGCTGCAGAACGCCAGGATCGAAGGGCCGTCACTTCCCTGGCTAACCCTAACCATGGATAAGAACCTGGGAGACATAGCGGCTGGTCAGGCGAAGAGCGTGGGGATCAACATCAACCCACCCAATACCGTTGCCCAGGGAATATACAATGATCGGCTCATAATCTACTCTGACAACCACATCCCTTACACCTACAATGTCCAGGTAACTGTCACATCCAACGCCGTGGGAAGCGTACAGTTCAGCCTGCTCGACGAGTTGATGAAGCAGGTGGGCGGGGCATCCATCACCATCCAGAACCAGAGTGTAACGGAGCTTATCTACACCCTTACCACGGCAGCAGACGGCACTGCATCCTTGACCGACATTCCAGAGGGGAGATACAGCTATAACATCACCGCCGCCGGCCACAAGCCTTACGGCGGCAGCTTCGTCATTACCCCTGGCGTCTGGACCACCGTTCCGGTGGGGCTTGAGGTAAACCTGGTCAATGTCGAATGGTCCGTCACGCCGACCACTATCCAGGACCAGTACCAGATCACCATCAGCCAGACATTTGAGACGAACGTGCCGGCGCCGGTCCTGGTTACCGATCCGCCGAGCCTGACCCTTCCGGTCATGCAGCCGGGACAGGTGTTCAACGGCGAGTTCACCGTCACCAACCATGGCCTCATAGCGGTGGACAACCCCCAGATCAAGTTTCCGGCGAGCTTCGGCGATTACGATATCGAGGTGCTTGCCGGATTGATGCCCCAGCATATCGGGGCGATGGAGAAGATCACCATTCCATACCGGGTAACGCGGCGACAAACAGCGGCATTTTTACCTGGTATGCTGAATGCTGATAGTTATATGGCCTCCATCTGCAGCGAAGTGGGCGGTTTCGGGGGAGGCGGCTGCGTTACATCCACAACCATCTGGGTCGCAGGCACCGCGGTCATCTGTCCCAACACGCCGCAACAAAGGACGGTGGATGTCCAGACCCCGCACATCGTAGTCGTCCCGACCGATTGCCCGTCAGGAACAGCGACGGGAACTTATATAGCTCCTCCTCCGCCACAGCCGATCTACATCGGGGGAGTATGCACTAACTGTCTGAGCGGCAATACTGGTGGGGGGATTCCTGGAGGTAGTCCGACTCCCATTCAGACTGATAATCCCTGCAACTGTAAGCCTGACGGAGATTGCTGTGGAGAGGGAGGGGTTTGTAATAATCAACATTGTGACCCAGTTCCTCAAGCAGATCCACATGATTGCAAAAAACAAATCTGTCAAAATGGCAGGATAATTACAGTTAATAATGACTCAGAGTCATGCGCAAAGGATGGTAATGTTTGCACCGATGATTACTGCAAGGACGGAGAATGTATCCATCCTGCTAACAACAATGACTGTGATGATGGGTTGTATTGTACTTCCCCAGATGGCGAAAGCCCAGGAGGTGATAAATGTCGAGATGGGTCGTGTCATGCAGACAAGATTAATGATAAACAATTGCCACCTTATGTCTATAATATGGGGCTTAATTTTGGGCCATACGATCTGATAATTTTTGATATACCTAAAGTGGGCTTTTCAGCTGAGGGAAATATAAATAAGAAAAAAGTATGTTGTGAAACGGAAAAGAAAATGACGACAGAATCTGACGGGCCAATGTCAGGTAGTCTTGATTTAGGCGATATTACATTACCTATTCCAGTGACTAAAATTGCCAAAATGGCAAATAAATTGTGCGGCAGAATCGGGAAGTGGTTAAAATTCATGGACATGACTTGCGATGTAGGCGCATATGTAACCTTCTCACGGACTGCCACATATGAAGATATGGTTCATACCGATTGCTGTAAAAATAAGACCAATTGGTATGGAACAGAGATTATTACGTATAATGGAGCAGTGGGTGGAAAACTTTCTCTGAAACTTAAGGGAAAAGAGTACACTGCTGATATATCTGGGAGCGGAACTAACAGAACATCTGCAATGGAACTTGGAGAAGTACGAATAGCTGAAGATACGCTTACTAATCTTGAACTAAAGGCAAAAGTGATTTTATTTAAGAAACCATTCGAACTAAGTAGCGGAAACCTTGGCCCAATCGGCCCAATAAAACAAGACGATGAATACCTTCCAAGTAGGTGCGAGTGAGGTCATATGAAATCAATTTTATTTACAATGATTATGGTTACTATAGCCATTAACGTTCAAGCTGAACAGTTGAGAGTCTTTTCATATTCGCAACCAGTTGCTAAGAGCATTCTTGAACGTGAAGTGAAAGCTTCATTTACTGACCAAACATATATACAACCATCTGAATTTATATTACCGGTTGCATATCAAAATTTTCTTTATGCCATTCCAGAAGAAACCTTCTTAGCAGAGTTGTCTTCTCTTATAAATGATGATGATGCAACTCGTGTGAATTTATTGGATGAGAAATCAGTTATATTAGAGGGTCAAGTCAGCTATGACGCTGATGAGGCTAGGACGCAAATAAATGATTTACTAGTTGGTAAAAAAGTGCGACTGCAACGCCTAGTCACGTTAGAAAATTTATCTGTCATCGTCTTTGATATTGTTGACACTGATGGCAGCACCATAATAACAATGGCTTTCCCATACACCTTCGAATCAGGAAAATGGAAGATATGCAATGATTGCAGCATAGATAGTAGTAATCCTGCATATATCTTTGTTAATGATAACGCTTATGACTTCGAAGGTTCTGAAGACATAATTTCCAAAATTAAGGTCTTTACTCCAGTTCCAAGGTATTAGAAGGGAGAATATTCGTGAAATTCACATTGATGCCAATCGCTATGATCTTGTGTATAATGTCGGCAACGCAAGTGCTAGCTGTATTTGAAAAAAATCCTCCAGTCTTGAAGAAAATCATTTCAGAAGAAGTTTCTCAATTTTATGTCACTGATTATGTCCCCTATGTTAAGGTAGAGTTGAATTCTGCGCAGGATAAATTACAATATATCAAACAACCAGAACAAACAGTAATCATGTATGTATGCTCTCAAGCTCAAGGAAATGTAGATTGGTTTTTAACCACATTAAGTAGGGATTACTCTGCATCTTTTTTGGCTAATATGGCAGATCAAGGAAAAACTAAAGACATGGTAAGCAAAGAAATGAAAACATCATTTGCGGATGTGGATGTATGGTTACAATCAATCATCGCTTATGGTGATTACAATATTATCCACTATGTAAAGAAGAAGGTTACTGATGGCAGCGTTGTAGGTATAGGTGATGTTGCAGTAAGGTTTCAGGTTGATATGGGTGGTGGATGGAAAGTTGAAAATATTTCAGATGATGTGGTTTTTAAGAACTGGAATTTCGTTGGAGATTCCATGGTCATCACAAAATAATGCTTATGTGGCAATAAATCCAAAGCTAAGCAGCAAGCTAAATGGGTCAAATCTATCTGAGGTGAGATCATTTAACGGTAGAACCTCAATAGTTTAAGGTACTCCACGCATAGTCGTCATGACGGACGTAGTTATGATCAAACAAAGGATTTTTCTCGAATGAGGTACTTTTTTCTGCTTATGCTGCTGTTCATCTCTAATGCCCAGGCATCGGTAGAATGGACGCTAAAGAATCAATTTAATATTGAGGCATCACCCCTTGCAACGATATCTGCCACTGATGGCAAAACCATGTATATATTGATTCCGGGCAAGATACTTGTTTACTCACTATTCCAAAACCGCGTTGTCGACTTCATGCCGGTTGACCGTAAGTTTGACCGCTTGGCGGTGACTGGTAAAGACAGGTTATTCCTGCTTTCGAGCAGCAAGGATAATTCAATCAGTGTTTACGAGCGGAAAAAGACGCTTGACCTCTCTGGACTTCCATACAAGGGACCACCAGATGCTCCAGTGACGGTGGTGGTCTTCAGCGACTATCAATGACCATACTGCGGCCGGCTTGAGCCGCTACTCCAGCAGGTGCTGGAGAAATATCCGAAAGACGTAAAGCTTGTTTTTAAGAATTATCCGCTGTCGTTTCACAACTACTCGCGAAAAGCAGCCGCTGCGGCGCTGGCGGCCAATGAGCAGGGGAAGTTCTGGGAGTTCAGTCAGAAACTGTTTACATCGGGACGACTGAGCGATCAGAAAGTTCAGGAAATAGCAAGAGAACTAAAACTTGATCTGATTAAGTTCAACGAGAAGCTGAAAGACCCTTCAATTCAGACAATCATAGATCGAGATGTTGCAGACGGGCAGGAAAACGGTGTTAATGGGACTCCTGCCATCTTTATCAATGGCAAGGAGTTAAAGCAAAGGAGTTTGGAAGGGTTTTCGAGTATGATAGAGAGCGAGCTGAAGCGATAGCAATCAACGTCATATGGATTAATACCGATGCGGCTTAGTCTCGTTTCACTGTGGGTTGTCACAGCGATTCTTTCCCTCCCGATTGCCACCTCAGCGGAAAGGAGCGGAAGTTTCCTGCTGGATGCCCGACTTGCTGCGCAGATGCCACCGAAGGCAGACTGGGCTTTAGTCGTGAAAGACTTGGTGACCGGCAGAGAGACTGCAAGCGCCGGCAATGCGCTGCATGATCCGTTGGTTCCTGCTTCGCTTGTAAAGCTCTTTACGGCCGGGGCTGTTCTTGACCATGACGAACGGCACGGCATGCTGCGAATGAGGACTGTGGTCCTCTTCGATGGAGCAATCCACGAGGGCACGCTTGACGGTAACCTTTACCTCGTGGGGGATGGTAACGCACTGCTGTCAACGGATGACCTGAGGAAGGTCGCCCGGACTCTTGCTGCAACGGGAGTACGTCTAGTGAGCGGCAGCATCGTCGCAGATGACACGATCTTTGACACGAGGGGATTGGAACGGAGCCGCAAGGGAGCTGGATATGCTCCTGCCGGGGCGCTGGGACTGGATCTGCACACGGTGGCCCTGACCGTTGTTCCAACGGAGCCAGGCAAGCCGCCAAAGGTGACAGTGGAGCCTCCGAACGATGCCGTAAGATTTGCGGTTGCGGCACGTACGGCTTCAATTGAGTCCAGCAGCATTAAGGTCGACCGGCTTGACGACACCGCGTACCGCGTGAGCGGCAACATCGCGGCTGGGGCTAAACCGGTAAAGCAGCGTTTTCCCCTGCAGGAGCCGGCTCATTATGCGGCCGGGGTTCTGAAAACGGCGTTACGGCAGGCAGGGGTGGAGGTCCGCGGCAAGGTGAAAGAGGGGAAGGCTCCTGCCACGGCAAAGACACTGGTGAAAATCGACGGCCCTGATCCCAGGAAGCTCTTGCAGAACATGGACATTAACAGCCTCAATGTGGTGGCGGACAATCTGCTTCTTTTCCTAGGAGCGCAAACTTTCGGTACGCCCGGGACACGGGAGAAGGGCCTGAAGACGGTGAACGATTTCCTCTCCACCCTCGGTCTCCCGGCCGGGGAGGTTGCCATCGCCGACGGGTCGGGACTTCATAGAGAGAACCGGGTGACGGCGCGGTACATGGCAGAGTATCTCGTCAAGGTTGCGCAGAAGGGGTGGTTCGGGAGCTTCCGTGATACTCTCCCCCGTATCGGTCTTGATGGTACTCTTCGGGGAATGAGGTACAAAAACGAGCGTTTTCGGGTAAAGAGCGGCAGGTTGGAAGATGCCTTTGCGCTGGCGGGATACGGTGTGGACGGAAATGGAAGGGAGTTCGCCTTTTCCTACATCGTCAACGTCCCCGACGGGGCGGTTATGGACCTGGAGCGGACTGGAGCCGAAGTTATGAGATACCTTGGTACAGAGGTTCTACAATGAAAAAATACATTACGCCGGTACTAGTCGGTTTGCTGCTCTGTCTTCAGGGCGTTTCCGCGCCAAGAAGCGAGGCCGCCTGCGCTAAGGTTTCCATGGTGATCCTTCAGCAACTGACCGTGGAAAGGGTGGCGTTCGATGCCAAGCTGGTGATCAGCAACGGCATCCCTGATCAGTCGTTACAGAATATGCGTGTGGATGTGAACATCACCGACGCTAGCGGCAATGTCAAAAACGACATCTTTTTCGTCCGCCCGCCTGTTCTGACCGGCGTAAGCGGCGCCCTTGACGGCACGGGGAGCGTGGCGGCGGCATCGAGTGGCGAGGCTCACTGGCTCATTATCCCCTCGCCGGGGGCGGGAGGGCAGAGCTCCGCCGGCACCGACTACTGGGTTGGGGCGACCCTCTCGTACACGATCGGCACCACCCAGGAAACCATCCCGATCAACCCAGCCAAGATTACGGTTAAGCCGATGCCGCAGCTGGTGCTCGACTACTTCATGCCGTACCAAGTGATCGGCGACAACCCCTTCACGCCCCAGGTGGAGCAGCCGGTGCCGTACCCGCTGGCGGTGCGGGTGATGAACGATGGTTACGGCACGGCCGCGAACCTCCGGATCGATTCGGCCCAGCCGCGGATCGTCGACAACAGGCAGGGGCTCCTCATCGACTTCAAGATCCTCGGCGCCGCGGTGAACGACGGCGCGGTTTCCCCCTCTCTCACGGTCAATTTCGGAGACCTGCCGAGCAAGAAGGGGGCCACCGCCTCCTGGCAGATGATCTCCAGCCTCTCCGGGCATTTCATCGAGTTCAAGACGAGCTTTACCCACTCCTCCGAACTCGGGGGGGATCTCACCTCCCTCATCACGGCGACCAACCCGCATTACCTGACCCACATGGTGAGGGTGAATCTTCCAGGGCGGGACGCAAGGCTTGATTTCCTCGGATATGATACGGATCTGACCAACAACCCGGATAAGCTGCCACAATACCTCTACGAGTCGGAGATCCCCAATGGCTCAACCAATCTGAGCGACTCCCAAACTCCAGTCACCGTGGTCCTTCCCACCGCACAGCCGGCCCGCCCGACGCCGAACGCACCGAGCGTCGCGCTCGCCCTTCCGACCGGCGCTACCGGCTGGATCTACACGAAGATGGCCGATCCCTCCCAGGGGCTCCTGATGCTTCTCGACGTGGTACGGGCGGACGGGGTGCATCTCGACCCGCACAACTTCTGGGTGGACCAGGGGCTCGACGCGAACTTCAAGCCGACCTGGACCCTTCAGTTCATCGACTACCGGGCTACTGCCGGTACTCCGGGCGCCTATACCCTCGTCTTCACCCAGCCCGACGCGGACACCACTCCGCCGACCACAGCCCTCACCTTCGACGGTCCGGCCACTGGCACCAACCCGGCCTACATCACTCCGCAGACCCGGCTTATCCTCACCGCTACGGACAATGGGGGGGGGAGCGGCGTAGATGGCATGTACAAAGAGGTGACCGGTCAGGACACGGACTTCGTTCCCGCCCTCCCGTTCAATCTCACCACGGCCGGGACGTATAATGTCCAATACTATAGCGTTGACCGGGCCGGCAACATGGAGGCGACCAAGAGCGCGACCGTCGTCGTGGTGAACGCTGCTCCGATGATCTCTTCTTTTGCCGCCGCGCCGGCCTCTTTCGCCCCGCAGGCGCCCAGGGGGGTAGCGGCAACACGGTCCGCTACCCTGAAACTCACGACCACGAGCGGAGCAGGGAGCCTGCCGGTCCAGATCGAGATTGCGTTCGGCGCACCGTTTCAGCAGGCGAACGTGGTGCGGACCCTCAAAGGGACCGCAACCTCGGGAGCCGAATTCGACCTCTCCTGGGACGGCAGGGATGCAAATGGCAGGTTCGTCCAGGCCGGTGCCTATACCGCCCGGGCAACGGTCACCGACGGCCTGGACAACAGCGCCGAGCCGGACGCCCCCAGCCATACGGTTACTGCCGACGCTGCGCTCTCCGTCGTCGACTGGTTCCCCGCCGTTCCGGTCGACCCGAACCCGGCTGCGGACCAGATGCATCCCCGGACCTTCGGGACAAAGGTGGTCTGGCAGGACATGCGCAACGGCAGATGGGACATCTACCTGAAGGACATGGCGGGGGGCGCTGCCCAGCTCATTCCGAGCGCGAGCCCCGACCGGGAACTTCCCGCCATCAATGGCAACTACATCGTCTGGCAGGACTACCGCAACGGCACCTGGGACATCTACGGTTACGACCTCTCTTCCGGCACGGAATTCCCCATCAGCACCGAGGCGGGGGACCAGACCCGGCCGGTCATTGCCGGGAACTGGGTCGCCTGGCAGGACAACCGCAGCGGCAACGGGGACATCTACGCTTACAACCTGGCCACCAGAGAAACTGTCCAGGTCACCTTCCACGAGCGGGACCAGATCCACCCGGCCATTAATGGCACCACCCTGGTGTGGGAGGATTACCGAAACGGCGCGGCGGAGGTCTACCAGTACGACCTCACCAGCCGGACCGAGAGCAGGATCACCTTCGACACGGTGGACCAGATTCTCCCCGCCGCCTTCGGCATTACCCTTGCCTGGACAGACCTGAGAAACGGACAGAAAGACATCTACGCCTACGACCCCGTATGGGGTGCCGTCCGCCTTACCTACGGCCAGGGGGACCACAGCCAGACCGCGATCTCCGGTTCTCTCGTAATTTTCACCGACTACGAGGCCGGGGCCGACGACCCGAACCTCTCCTTCCGGGATCTCTCCTCTGGAGTAGGCGGACGGCTTACCTCCGACCCTGCCCGTCAGGAAGAGCCCGCTATCGCCACCAATGCAGTGGTGTGGCAGGACAGCCGGGACGGCAAGTACCAGATCTACTCCGCCCCCTTCGCCACCGAGCCGGTTCCGGTCGAGGTGGACCTGAAGCAGGGGTTCAACCTGGTAGCGGTCGGGGATGTGCTGAAGAGCGCCTATCCAACCGCATCGGCTCTCATTGCCGCAAAGAAAACCGACCTGGGGATCGGACGGCTCCTCCTCTTCGACCAGTCCCGGAACGCCTATCTGGAGGCGACCGCCGGCGGAGAAGACTTCAGCCTGGTGAAGGGGAGCGGGCTTGTCATCTATGCCGGAAAACCCGGCACCATCAAGTTGGCGGAGAGCGGCGAGAGCGCCTTCTACACCCTCCTCCCCGGAACTAACCAGATCGGCATCCTGACCGTGACGTACGGCTACAGCGCCTACGACATGATGCGGTCGGTCGGTCTGGACAACATCCAGAGCGTGCGCCGCTTCGACACCACGGCTGGCGCCTGGCAGACCGTTACGGTGCGCACGACGGCGGCGGGGAACGGACTGGTCGGGGCGAACTTCGTCATTCAACCGGGAGACGGGTTGATAATCACCATGAAGAACCGGGTGGACGGATGGACGCCGTAACGGCGGGAAGGTCACCTCACATGAAGACAGAAGGCACAACGCAAGACGTAAAGCATAAACCGTATTCTCTCGCAAAGACGCAAAGAAATCTGGAACTGCTTTGAACGCGAAACAAATGATTGATGGGATACTTTGAGTTCTTTGCGGCTTTACGTGAGGCAAAAAGATTATGGGAATAAAGCATTTGAGAATCTTTCCGGCGTTGTTGCTCCTCGTCGTGCCCCAGGCACTTTTCGCGGCCAACTGGCAGTGGATGGCGCCGCAGCGGGCCTTCTCCCTTATAAAGGCGGGGAGCGGGCTCTGGCTGGTGGATGTACGGAGTGAGGCCTCCTTTGCGGAAAGCCACATCGAAGGGGCCGTCAATATTCCGGCCGCTCTCCTAGCGACGAAGCGCCTCCCAAAAGGGAAAGTGATCGTCCTCGAGGACGACAGCCTGGGGCAGCGCAAGGGACGGGAAGCAGCGGTAGCCCTTTTGAAAAATGGCCACGAAAAGGTCTATCTCCTGGCAGGGGGAATCCCCGCATGGCAGGAGGAAAAGTATCCGGTGGCGGGGAAGGGAAGCGCCCCGATTTTCCGCAGCGTCATGCCCGATGATATCACATGGGCACAGAACAACCGGATACCGCTACGGATCTTTGATGTGCGGGGCGAAGCCGAACAGGCACAGGGGCCGGTCTCGCAGGCACAGGCGGTGGAAGGCAACAACCTCCCGGAGCGCCTGGAGAAGGTGAAGACAATAATCGGCGTGGCCGGAAAGAAGGGGCTCGCGGCAAAGCTGGAAGACAGCGCCACAACCATTCTGATTTTTCCGACGGCGGTCGATCCCCGGCCCGCCCTGGAACGATATTTAAGGGGAGTCCCTGGGGATGTGCGGTTTCTGGAAGGGGGTTACGCGGCGTGGGCCGCCAGGCCCGACAAGAGTATCAGCGCCGTGGGCGCTTGCCCCACCTGCCCGGGTGCGAAACGCGGAGGGGAAAAAAAATGAGAAAATGGCTTTTTGCCCTCATGATCCTCGTCGGCACGGCAGGGAGCGCCCTCGCCGTCCCCGAAACAGTCAGTGTAAGGATCACCGACGTCACGACCTCCTCATTCGCCGTCGTCTGGATGACGGACGTGGCGGCGACGCCGAACGTGGAGGTGTACGGCGACGCCGCCATGACGAACCTGCTCACCGATACGGTGACTATCATTCCCATGCCGGACGTTCCGCAGGAAGTAACGGTCGCCGCCCGCGGCAAGGGGATCATGAAGGTGCGGGTCGCCGGGCTCACCCCTGGCACGACCTACTACGTGCGGAGCGTCACCGTCGATCCGTCCGACCCGGCTGGCATCGGATACTCACCCCTACAGCAGGTCACCACCGCGGCGACGGTCGTTCCATACCTTGCGGCGACGGACGGCACCCTCCAAGGGACCGGCAATGATCTGGTTTCCTTTACAGTCTACATCCGTCCCCGTGACGCCGATGCGGTGCCGGGCCAGGGTGACCTCATCCTCCTGGAAAGCCCGGGCTCACCCTATCCCTTGAGTGCCTTCGTCGGAGTGGGCATAGCGGCGCCCGAAGGTATCATCGACCTCAACAACCTGTTCGGACCTGACCTGACCAGCCTTGTCATTCATGGAGGGGAAAAGGCCCAGCTCAGTATCTACCGGGGGGGAACCCTGTCAACGCTCAGCCATTACCGAAGGATGCCGGCAAACAGCGCTGCCGTCTCCGTCTTGCAGCCGGTCCGAGGCTTCTTCGCGGACATCAACCTGGACGGCACTGTGGATGACCAGGATTTCGATGCATTGAGGAAGCAGTACCGGACCGTGCCGGACGACCCGACCTACAATCCGGACTACAAGTTTGTCGATGACCCGACCGGGAAGGTCGGCGCGCAGGATTTCGCCAGGTTTGCCAGGGAGTACGGCAGGACCGGGGTACAGTAGAGGTTTCTGGTTTCGCTTGATTCTTAGTTTTTATTGCACGTTTGAGCGGGAGGAAGAGATGATCAGGGTACGGGCCGCTCTCGGCGGCTGCATGACGCTGTGCATCGTAATGCTGATCTTTTGCGGCAGCGCTTTCGCCGCTGGGATACGGGTGGTGCCGTCCACTGCGCGGGTGCTTCCCGGCGGAGACTTCTATGTCGACATCGTTGCCGACAGCATTCCGGCTGACGGTCTCGGCGGCGTTCAGTTCCGCCTCAACGTGAGCGCTCCTGGCGGCAGCGTGGTCGGTGTGACCGACCTCGGCCAGGCCGGACCGAACGCCGTCGCCGTCGCCTCACCCCTCCTCGTATCCCAGCCGACCGCCACACGATCCGGCATCGGAGACTTCTTCTGGAACGGCCGGGGCGACAACGGCATTCTCGTTATGGACAACGAGTCGCTGATGAACGGCACAGCCCTTTATACTTTTGCCCACACGAACGGCGCCAATCCACCCTCCGGAAGCGGCAGCATTGCCCGGTTCATGGTCCGGGTAGGCAGCAGCGTCACCGCGGAGCATATCGATATAAGCCTCAGCGATGTGATGCTCCTGGATGGTGGCCCGTTCTATCCCCTCGATTATAATACCAGCGCCTCGGTCGAGTTGCGCTGCATGACAAAAATGCCATTCCTCCTTGGCCTCAACCTCATCCAGGCGCAAGCTGCACTGGCTTCTGCAAACCTTCTGCCGGGGAGCATCTACGAGCTGGACAACCAGGCTGGCAGCCATCCCCTGAATGTCGTGCTCGAGCAGGCCGCCGCCGCGGGCAGCGACCTCTATTGTCAGACACCGGTCAATCTGGCGATCAACATCCCACCTGCCGAGGTGGGCCAAGCTGCGGCTTCTGACAAGTCTGGCGATGATATCGGAGTGGTCCTCCTCTCCTGGACGCCTCCGGCATCTGCCGATGTTGCCGGCTACCGGGTCTATCAGGGCTCGGCCCTCCTGAAGGACCTCAAGCTCCCCGCTGCCGGAGTAGAAATTGGAGGGTTGCCGAACGGCGTCACCTCTCAGCTCAGGGTGACGACTTATGATACCTTCGGCAACGAGAGCGCGGGGGTCAGCGTGGCAGCGACCCCGCTCGACGATGTGCCGCCGACGGTCACCATCAGTGGTGTGACCGAAGGGGCTTACTACCGGGGCGACATTACTCCGCAGGTGGGCGTCTTCGATACCAACCTGGCGAGCCAGTCGATAACCCTGAACGGCACTCTCTTTGTCCCCGCCCCGATCACGGCCGATGGCGCCTACACCTTGATCGCAACCGGTACGGACCGAGCCGGCAACCAGACGACGAAGAGCGTCCGATTCACCATCGACAAGACCCCTCCGGCGATTACCGTGACAAACGTGTCAGACGGCGCGTTCTACAACACCGACATTGCCCCGGCGGTCACGGTCACCGACGCAAACCTCAAGGGAAGCAACGTGACCATGAACGGGCAGCCGTATGCATCTGGGTCGGCGGTGACGGCCGAAGGTTCCTATACCCTGGCGGTTTCCGCAGAAGACTTGGCCGGGAATACGGCCACCCGGACCGTCAGCTTCATCGTCGACAAGACTTCCCCCGTCAGCACGGCGAATGTTGCCCTCCCACAGTATACGAACGGCGGCGTCACCTACATCAGCGGTCGGACCTTCCTCACCATCAGCGCCCAGGACAACGGGGTCGTCCCCTCCGGTGTT
Organism: Geobacteraceae bacterium; assembly: GCA_036518435.1. GTDB lineage: Bacteria > Desulfobacterota > Desulfuromonadia > Geobacterales > Geobacteraceae > JAMPXD01. Next base: position 91,417 of record DATDNF010000010.1, on the reverse strand, counting down.
GCCGGCATCGAATACGGCCTGGACGGTGCCCAGAGCCTGAACTCGTACTCTGCTCCCGTTACCCTTGCCGGGGTTGCCGACGGTAGTCACACGGTTACCTACAGGGCGTACGACAGGGCAACGAACAGGGAGATCCCTCGTGCCCTCGCTGTAACGGTCGATACCACGCCTCCCGACACGACCATGACACGGACCGGTCCCAACTTTGCCCTTGCAGGTGGCGTCTATGCGGCAACATCGGCAACGACCTTCAACCTGCAAGCGACGGACCTCCTTTCCGGCATGGCGAAGACCGAGTACCAGATCGACGGCGGAGCATGGACTGTATTTGCACCATTCACGCTGGCGATTGAAGGGCAGCATAACGTCGGTTACCGGAGCACCGACAACGTGGGGAACGTCGAAGGCGTCAAGACCCTTGTCGTCACCATCGACAACACCCCTCCCGTTTCGCAGGCCGTCGTCGGCGCCCCACAGTACTCCGCCAACGGCAACCTCTATGTCAGCAGCAGCACCGGGATAACAATATCCGCCACGGACAACGCCAGCGGGGTCAGGCTGAGCCAATACAGCGTCGATAGTGGGGCGTTTGCCACTGTAGGCGGCCCTGTATCTCTCGCTGCCTATGGCGACGGCAACCACACGGTCACCTACCGCTCCACCGACAACCTCGGCAACGAGGAGAGCGGGAAACAGCTTACGGTGATCCTCGACAAGACACCGCCCACGACCGTCATCACCGGCAGCAATCCGCTGACGGCCGGAGCGGTCAACACGGTTTCGCCAAAGACACTCTTTACCCTGACCGCCACGGATGACCAGTCGGGGGTGCGGAAATCCTGGTACCGCATCGACGGCGGCGATTGGCAGCTCTACTCTGCTCCGTTCGCACTGGCGGGTATGGTGGCTGGGAACCACACCATAGCCTTCAACTCGGAGGACAACGTGGGCAACGCCGAACCGGCCAGGACGATAACCGTCACCCTCATTGTTATGGATGTCGGCAAGGAGATATCCCTGGCACCGTCGGTGCTGGTGGGGGCTTGGAAGGACCCGGCGAACAAAGTCATCAATCAGGGCGTCATCGATACCCTGAGCCCCATCCTCTCCTCCCTCGGCGTGAACTTCCACGTCGTCGCGACCGGCGACGATTTCACGAGATCACTCCGTTCGGGGAGGTATAACACCTACCTCCTGGTGGACTACAGGGACGAGACGGTGGGTGGAGAGCTCCGTGAGGCGGTCAACTACGGCGACGGGCTGATCTTCATCAAGACGCTCCCCGGCGCCGACCCGGTCTTCGGTGAGACCTTCGGCGTGAAATTCACCGGCAGGACGACCGGTGCCGATCTTGCGGTCACCCTTGTGGCAAGCCCGCTCAGCGAGACAACGATCATGCGGAGCAGTGGCAAGGCGGTGGTCGCCGATGTCGTGGCGGACACGGCCGCTGTCTACGGCTATGTCAATGACAAGGGGGGCCAGGTCCCAGCGCTCATCTTCAACCAGTATGGAAACGGCAAAGCCGTCCTCTATTCTTACGACCTCATGAACTCCCCGGATCGGCAGAAGGTCGCCGGACTCATAGCCAATTCCATCACCCTTCTGCGGCCGCAGCGGCACAACGTGCGGGCCCTCGACAGCGTGCCGATCGACATAACGGTCTCCAATTCTACTGCCCCAGTAGGGCTGGAGGTGGCGGAAACTCTTCCGGCCGGGACGACCGCCGACACCATCGTTCCCCAAGGCACCATGGCGAACGACACCATAACCTGGCAGCAGTCCCTTGCTTCTTCTGCAAAAGCGCTGTTCAGCTACTTCCTGGACCTTCCCGACGCGAAAGGTGCGTACACAGCGACCAGCAGGATACGGTACGGCAATTCCTGCGTTTACCTGCCGTGTGGGAGTTACGACCTGACGTTATCCGTGGAGAACGATTCGGCCGCTCTGCTGCAAGAGGTGATTGCCGCCCTGAACGCCATCTCCGTGGCAGATGCCAACGACCTCGTTGTCTTAAGCGATGCGCTGAACCAGTTGGGGAAGGTGGACCTGAATCCCGCGGACATGAAAGGCGCAGACAAGGGGGTGCAGGCAGTGACAGGCGTGGCCAGGGAGATAGAAGGTCTCTCGACGGATACAACGGCGATCCGCCTGAAGCTGGACGAACTGCTGAAAATTCTGGAAAAGAAGTGGTATCTGCTCAGCGTGAAGGGGAGATAGAGCGAGGTAGGTCTGGCAGAATCGGCATTTGGAAGGAAACGCGGTCCGGCTGGCCGGCAGCCGGAAAATGGATGTAGCAAAAAAGGTCGCCTTGGGAAAGGCGACCTTTTTTGCAATGTTTTCAAATACAGGGGAGGTGACCTTCACCGGTTCACGATGGCGATGGCCGCAGGGAGGGCAAAGGTGAAGGACGCGGAAGAATGGCTCCGCGGGCTTTTCGATTCATCGAGAGGCGGCGATCACTCGACAGTCACGCTCTTCGCCAGGTTGCGCGGCTGGTCCACGTCGGTCCCCTTGAGGACCGCTATGTGGTAGGCGAGGAGTTGGAGCGGCACAGAGAGGAGGATCGGGGTGAGGTCGTCGCCGTCGATCGGGATTTCCAGGGCCGCCTCCGCCTTGTTCCGGATTTCCCCGTCACCGGCGGAGCAGACCGCGATCACCCGCCCGCTCCGGGCGATCACCTCCTCCATGTTGGAGACCACCTTTTCGTAATGGGCGTTTTTCGGCGCCAGGACCACCACCGGCATGTTTTCGTCGATCAGGGCAATCGGGCCGTGCTTCATCTCCCCGGCCGGGTACCCCTCGGCGTGGATGTAGGAGATCTCTTTCAGCTTCAGCGCTCCCTCCAGGGCGATCGGGTAGTTGATGCCGCGGCCGAGGTAGAGGAAGTCCCGGGCGTTCATGTAGCGGCGGGCGACCTTCTCCACCTCCGGATTTAGTTTCAGGGTGGCCTCCAGGAGCGCCGGGACCCTCACCAGGGAGGCGGTCATCGCCTCCCCCCTGGCCTGGTCGATCCGGCCCGTGGCCCGGCCGAGCCTGATGGTGAAGAGGTAGAGGGCCGTCAGCTGCGTCACGAATGCCTTGGTGGAGGCGACCCCGATCTCCGGGCCGGCATGGGTGTAGATCACCCCGTCCGCCTCCCGGGCGATGGAGGAGTCGACCACGTTGCAGATGGCGACGTTCTTCGCCCCCCGCGCCTTCCCCTCCCGCATGGCCGCCAGGGTGTCGGCGGTTTCCCCCGACTGGGAAATGAGGACCATCAGGGTCCGGTCGGTGATGACCGGATTGCGGTAGCGGAACTCGGAGGCGATGTCTACCTCCACCGGGACGCGGCAGTGCTCCTCGATCAGGAACTTGCCCACCAGGGCCGCGTGCCAGGAGGTGCCGCAGGCGACGATCGCTATCCGTTCGATGGCGGCAAGCTCCCCGTCGGCGAGTTTCAGGTCCTCCAGGTAGACGTCCCCCGTCTCCTCCAGGAGCCTGCCGGCGATGGTGTCACGCACCGCCCGGGGCTGCTCGAAGATCTCCTTGAGCATGAAGTGCTTGTACCCCCCCTTTTCCGCCATCAGGGGGGACCAGTCGATGTGCCGGGGCTTTTTCTCCAAAGGCTTTCCGGCCACGGTGGAGAAGGCGATGATGCCGCCGCGGCAGACCGCCATCTCCCCGTCTTCCAGGAAGACCATCTCTCGGGTGTGGGCGAGGATGGCGGGGATGTCGGAGGCGACGAAGAACTCCCCCTGGCCGAGCCCTACCACCATGGGGGAGCCGAGCTTGGCTGCGATCAGGGTGTCCGGCTCCCGCTCGCAGAGGATGCAGACCGCGTACGCCCCGCGCAGCTCAGCCAGCGCCTGGCGGGCCGCCTGCTCGAAGCCGCGCGTGGTCTTCAGCTTTTCCTCGATCAGGTGGGAGATCACCTCGGTGTCGGTTTCGCTCCGGAAGGTATGGCCGAGCGCCTTCAACTGCTCCTTCAGCTGGAGGTAGTTCTCGATGATGCCGTTGTGCACCACGATCACCGCTCCGGCCTGGTGGGGATGGGCGTTGGTCTCGGAGGGCCTGCCGTGGGTGGCCCAGCGGGTGTGCCCTATGCCGATGGTACCGACCAGCGGCTGCTCCGCCACCAGCCGTTCCAGGTTCACCAGCTTCCCCTCGCTCCGCCGGATCGCCGCCCCGCCGTCCGTTATGGTGCAGACCCCAGCGGAGTCGTACCCCCGGTACTCCAGTTTTTTCAGGCCGCCGAGAATTATCGGGGTTGCTTCATGGTTGCCGATGTAGCCTACTATTCCGCACATGTCGAACTCCGTTCGAAGTTCTAAGTTCCAGGTTCTAAGGTTCTATGTTTTAAAACGTAGAACATCGAACGTAGAGCATAGAACGAGTTATTTCTTCTTAAGTCGCCACCCTTCCTTGTTCACCTGGGGGGTGCGGGCGATGGCGAGCGAATCGGGAGGGACGTCCCGGGTCACCGTGGTGCCGGCGGCGATCAGGGAGTTGCGGCCGATGGTGACCGGGGCGACGAACTGGACGTCGCTCCCGACGAACACGCCGTCTTCGATGACCGTCCGGTGCTTGCGCACCCCGTCGTAGTTGCAGGTAATGGTGCCGCATCCCACGTTGACGTCGCTGCCGACGGTGGCATCCCCCAGGTAGGTGAGGTGGGACGCCTTGGAGCCCCTCCCCAGCACCGCCTTCTTGGTTTCCACGAAGTTGCCAATCTTGACCTGGTCCGCCAACTCCGTCCCGGGCCGGAGGTGGGCCATCGGGCCGACCGTCACCTCGTCGTGGAGGAGGGCGTCGGTCAGGACCGACCCGCTCTTGATGTGCGCATCGTTGCCGATCCGACACCCCCTGATCACCACCGAAGGCTCGATGGTGCAGCGCGCCCCGATCTCGGTCTTTCCGGCAATGTGGACGTTTGGGTGGATGACGGTGTCCCTGCCGATCACTGCCTCCTTGTCTATGTAGGCGGCAGCCGGGTCGATCAGGGTGACCCCGGCCAGCATCAGGTCCTCGTTGATCCTCCGCCTGAGCACCGCTGCCGCGGTGGCGAGCTGTACCCGGTCGTTTACTCCCATCACCTCCTCCGGATCGACCACCGGATGGGCGATGCAGAGCGCATCCCGTTGCGCCGCCGCAGTCACGATGTCGGTGAGGTAATACTCCCCCTGGGCGTTGTCGTTCCTCAGGTTTTTGACCGCATCGAACAGGAAAGCCGCCTCGACGCAGTAGATGCCGGAGTTTATTTCGGTGATGCACCGTTCTTCCTCGGTCGCGTCCTTCTCTTCGACGATCCGGAGTATCTTTCCCCCCTCGCGCTTGACGACCCTCCCGTACCCATGGGGGTTCGCCAGGTGGGTGGTCATGACCGTGACCGTTGCCTGCCTCTCCGCATGCCGGTTGAGCATCTCCTGCAGGGTTTCCGGGCGGATGAGCGGCACATCGCCGCAGAGGATGAGGACACGGCCCCCCACCCCCGAAAGGAGAGGGGCGGCGCACGCCACGGCATGGCCGGTGCCGAGCTGCTCCTCCTGCACCGCGAAGCCGATCTCCGCCTCCCCGGCGAAGCAGTCCCGCACCTTTTCACCCTGGTGGCCGACCACCAGAACGATCCGGGATGCCCCCGCCTGTCGGGCCGCCTCGACCGGCCAGGCGATCATCGGCCGCCCCGCCAGGGGGTGCAGGACCTTTGCCAGGTCGGACTTCATCCGTGTCCCCTTGCCCGCGGCGAGCACCAGCGCCGATATACTCTCCATGCAAACCCCTCCGAGGTAGTTTTGCCCATGACGAAATCAGCTTACTTTAAACGATAGGCCGCCGTTGCGTCAAGGAATTAACTGATCACCCTTTCCCGTCAATTTGCCTTTACATATCGGGGAGTTCCGATTATAGTTTGGCCAGGGGGAACGCATGGGAATTCCGGAAGACGTCGCTCTCTTCGAGCAGAGCCTGAGCGAACTGGTCATCAAATACGAGCAATATTTCCTCGGCTTGGAAAAGCGCGAGCCCCTGCGGCTGCTGACCGAAGTGGAAGGACTGGCGCGCAGATACCAGGGGTTCCAGATCATCAACACCATGGTGAAGTTCAAGTACAACGCCGCCATTGCCCGCCTGAACAGCTACAAACAGTACTGGACCAGGATAAACCGCCAGATCGAAGAAGGGAGATACTCCCGCGACCGATTCAAGATGGAGATGCACGAGAAGGGAAAAGACGCCGGCCAACCCGAAAGGGGGGGGCATCCGGCGCCGGAGGAGAAAAGCGGCATCCCCCCCGAAATCGAGGCCGTCTACCGGACCTACCTGGAGGCACGCAAAGCATGCCGACTGCCGGTGGACAACGTCACCCCCGAGGCAATCGCCGCCGCCATCGAGAAACAGAAGCCGATCATCATGAACAAGTATCATTGCAAAGGGGTGGAGTTCAAGGTGGTGATCGAAGACGGTACGCCGAAGATCAAGGCCCGTCCCAAGCTCTGAAAACAGTTCGGTGTTCGAGGTTCCATGTTTTTAAACCCGGGACCTGGAACATCGAACATCGAACATCGAACGATTTATGAACGTCATCCTGGTCGCCATACATCCGTACCCCTCTCCCCAGGCCGTTCCCCTGGCCAACGCCTTCCTCAAGGGGGCCCTCGCCATGGACGCCGGGGTGTCCGCGCTGGTCGCGGTGGAGCTTCGCGACTTCTTTGCCGGGGACGATCCGGCCCGGTGTGCCGGCGAACTCCTGGCAGGTGAGCCCGATGCCGTCGGGTTTTCCTGCTACCTCTGGAACAGGGATGAGTGCCGGGAGATCGCAGCGGAGCTCCGCCGGCGCAGGCCCGGGATCACCCTCTTCGCCGGCGGCCCCGAGCCGACCGCCGATCCCGAGGGGGTGCTGGCAGACGCGCCCTACGAATTTCTCCTCCGCGGCGAGGGGGAGATCACCTTCGTCGAGGCGATGGGAAGGCTCTGTGCCGGGAAGCCGGTGGCCGGCGTGGCGGGGATCGCCTGGCGCGCCGGGGAAGGGGCCACTGCCCCGTTTCGCGGGCCGGTCGAGCCCCTGGACACCATCCCGTCCCCCTATCTCGCCGGCATCCTCCCCCCGGACAGGAACGGCGGCGCTCTCTGGCAGCTCTCCCGGGGGTGCGACTTCGCCTGCTCCTTCTGTTTCGACCAGAAGGGGGTGAAGGGGGTGCGCCGCTTCTCCATGGAGCGGCTCAAGGAGGAACTGGAATGGTTCGCCCGGAGCCGGGTGAGCCAGGTGTTCGTCCTCGATTCCACCTTCAACCGGGACGTCAAGCGGGCCAAGGAGCTCCTCAGGCTGATCGGGAGGATCGCCCCCCATATCCACTTCCACTTCGAGGTGCGGAGCGAATTCATCGACCCGGAGATGGCGCGCCTGTTCGGCCAGACCTTCTGTTCTCTCCAGATCGGCCTGCAGAGCGCCGATCCGCAGGTCCAGAAGGGGGTGCGCCGGATATTCAACCCCGAGGAATTCACCGCCAAGATCGCCCTACTGAACGGGGCGGGGGCGGTCTTCGGCTTCGACCTGATCTACGGCCTCCCCGGCGATACCCTCGTGGGCTTCGAACGGAGCCTCGACTTCGCCCTCGCCCTCTACCCCAACCACCTGGACATCTTCCCGCTGGCGGTCCTCCCCGGCACTGAGCTGGCCGGCCGGGCGGACGCCCTGGGCCTTGACCGCCTCACCGTCCCACCCTACACCCTGCGCAGCTCTTCCACCTTTCCGGCGGCGGAGATGGCCGAGGCTGCCCGCGTGGCGGCCGCCTGCGACATCTTCTACAGCCGGGGGAAGGCGGTCGCCTGGTTCAACGCGGTCCGCGCCCCCCTGCACCTCACCCCGTCCGCCTTCCTCAAGGGGTTCGGCCGCTGGCTGGCGGAGGGGAAGGGGGGGGAGCTCGCCGAGGCCGACCTCGCGGATGGTGAGATCTGGCAGCTGCAGCGGGGGTACCTGGCAAGCTGTTTCACCGGTCGGCGGCTGCAACGGCTCCTTCCCGCGGCGCTCGATCTGGTCGATTACCACTACCACTATGCGGCGGCCCTGATGGCGCCGCAGCCGGAACTTCCCACCGACCGGGAGTTGGAGCGGATGGACCTCCTGGCGCAGCGCTTCATCCTGGCCCCGGGAGCCCGGCTGGCCACGTTCAACTACGAAATCGTCGACCTTCTGGAGGCAGGAGAGGTGGAGCTTGCGGAATTCGCCGACTGCTTTTCCCCGGCCGGCTCCTGGGGGATCATCTATCCCCGTGCCGGCGAGGTCTTCACCGAGTCGCTGGTCGAGCCGTACTTCAGGCTCCTCGAAATGCTGGACGGACGGACCCCGGCGGGAGAGATAGCGGCGGAGCTTGCCATCCCCCCTGCCGAGGCCGCATCGTTCCTGGAGTTCGCCGCTGCCGAGGGGATCGCCGTGCTCGACAGCGCCCGTGAGAAGCAGGCTGGGCCAGTATAGCCCTCTTCGGACGCCTCCAGCTGCTGTTTTTCGTTTCCGGCCCTTGACATTGCCCGTACAGTTGTTACGGTTAATCAGTATCCGCGAATGCTCCCGGATAAATTTCACCGCGTCAGGAGAACAACAGTAATGGAAAAGGGGACGGTAAAGTGGTTTAACGACAGCAAGGGGTTTGGTTTCATCGAGCGGGAGAATGGCGAGGACGTGTTCGTCCATTTTTCCGCGATAACCGGCGAAGGGTTCAAAAGCCTCGCCGAAGGGGACAAGGTCACGTTCGAAGTGGTCAAGGGGCCGAAGGGGCTGCAAGCGGCCGACGTCAGGAAGGCATGAGAAGCGCGCCCCGTTTGCTGAGGGCCTGACCGGCCCTGAGATAAGCCCCGGAGAGATTTGGGGCTTTTTTTGCGCCTTGAGATGGCGGGATTCAGATGTTGTGCAGATCGATCATGGTTATCTCCCGATGATAGCTGGTTTCCGCCACCTGTGAAGCGCGGGCCAGTTTTTCCGTGATTTGCCGGACCCGGTCAAGCTCCGCCCGCATCATCGCAAGAGTGTCCGCTTGGGAATCGCCCGTATCGTTGCGCAACAGGTGCAGGTAGCCGTACAGGGTGGTCAGGGGGTTGTTGATCTCGTGGGAGAGCGCCACCGCCATTTCCTTGAAAATCTTCAGCCTCTCCAGCTCGACGGCCTGGGCCTTTGCCCTGCTGGTCGCCAGATGCGCCTTGACCCGTGCCAGGAGCTCCCCCGGGTAGAACGGCTTTACCACGTAATCTTCGGCGCCCGCCTCGAACCCCTTCACCCTTTCCTGTTCCGATCCCATCGAGGTAATGAAGATGATCGGGATCTCTCCGGTTGCCTCCTCCTGCTTGAGCGCCCGGCAGACGTGATATCCGTCGATGTCCGGCAGATGGATGTCGAGGAGAATGAGGCCGGGGAGGAAGTCTTTCGCCGCCGCGAGACCTGCCGCACCGTTCTCCTGAAAATCCAGCGCATACGTTCCGCCCAGGATATCGCCGATGAGCGCTCTTGTGACGATACTGTCGTCGATGATCAGGACTTTGTCCATGGCTGGATCCTTCACGGTCATAGCGGTTGATTTTTTTTTCAGCTCCCTATTTATACCATGGCCGGCACAGAATGCAAAAGGGATCACACCTTGCGGATTGGCCCGCTCGCCCTATACTCTGAACTGAGGGAGCTCGGTTGCCGATGTGCCCTGGGTGACATTTACGGAGGCGGATATGACGATCCTTGCGGCAGTTATCGGTGCGACCCTGATACTGGTGGTTCTCTGGGAGGGGTTCGAGACCATCGTTCTCCCCCGCCGGGTAACCCGGCGGTTCCGCATGACCCGCTTTTTCTACCGGCGTACCTGGCTCCCCTGGGCGAAGATGGTCCGCTCCTTCATCCCGGCGAGGCGCCAGGAAACCTGGCTGAGCGTCTTCGGCCCGCTGTCGCTCCTCCTGCTCCTGAGCATCTGGGCCGGTGTCCTGATCACCGGCTTTGCCCTCCTCCACTGGGCCATCGGCTCGGCGATCATGACCCATGACGGCAGCGCCGGCTTCCTCGCCGATCTCTACCTGAGCGGCACCACCTTCTTCACCCTCGGCCTCGGGGACGTGATCCCCCGCACCACTCTGGCGCGCTTTTTCGTGGTGGTCGAATCGGGGATGGGCTTCGCCTTTCTCGCCCTGGTCATCGGCTACCTCCCCGCCCTCAACCAGTCCTTCGCCCGCCGGGAAGTGAGCATCTCGCTCCTCGACGCCCGGGCCGGCTCCCCTCCCACCGCCTCGGGAATGCTCCGCCGCCACGGACACGAACGGGGGATGGAGGCGCTGCGGCAGCTCCTCCACGAGTGGGAGCGCTGGTCGGCGGAGTTCCTGGAGGGGCACCTCTCCTACCCGGTCCTCGCCTACTTCCGCTCCCAGCACGACAACCAGTCGTGGCTCGCGGCCCTGACGGCGATCCTCGATACCTGCGCCCTGGTCATGGCGGGGGTGGAGGGGGCCTGCGAGCGCCAGGCGGAGCTCACCTTCGCCATGGCACGGCACGCCGTGGTCGATCTCTCCCTGGTCTTCAGGACCAGGCCGAGGGAGCCGAAGCCGGAACGGCTTTCGCCCGAGAAGCTGGCCGAGCTGCGCGCGCACCTTGCTGCCGGCGGCGTGAAACTGCGCGAGGGGGATGACGCCGATCGGAGACTGGCCGAGTTGCGCTGGCTGTATGAGCCGTATATCCACGCCCTGGCCAGCTACTTCCGCGTCGCCGTTCCGCCCTGGCTCGCTCTGGAGGGGAGGGCGGACAACTGGCAGGTGAGCGTGTGGGAGCGGCGCAGCGTCGGCAGAAAGCCGGGCGAAGGCTCTGAAAAAGGTGAGGGGGAGCATTTCTGAGCCCGCGCGTCCTTACTCCGCAGCACCCTCCTCCACCGCTTCCAGGGTGAAGAGATGCCAGACCGTGAGGAGCACCCCGCAGAGGAAAACCACCCCGATGGCGAAGGCGATCCGGAACCAGAACATCATGGTGATCTGGGCGGTGCTGTAGCCGATGTCGAGGAAGCGCTCCAGATACGTCTGGAGGATGCCGGCGACGCCGAACGTGAGGCCCAGCAGGAACATGGCGACGACCATGATCCAGAACCCCCATTGTCCCGCCCTGTCCCGGTATTTGCGGATGTTCTTCATGCGAGGAAAGGCGAAGTAGAAGATGGTCAGGTTGAGGAGCCCATAGGCGCCGAAGAAGGCCAGGTGGCCGTGGGAGACGGTGACCTGGCTGCCGTGGGTGTAGTAGTTGATCGGGGGGAGGGTGTGCATGAATCCCCAGAGCCCCGCGCCGACCAGGTGATAGATGGCGAGCGCGACGATATAGGTCCAGGTGAGCGGGTTGATGATCGGGTTCTTCCTCTCCCGCACGTGCATCCCGGTGTCCACCACCATGAGGACGATCGGGAGGGGCTCCAGGGCGCTGAACACCCCGCCCCACCAGAGCCAGTAATCGGGGGCGCCGATCCAGTAGTAATGGTGGCCGGTGCCGACGATGCCGGTGAAGAGAAAAAGGGCGGTTTCCACGTAGAGCCATTTCTCCACCACCTGCCGCTCCACGCCGGTCACCTCCATGATGATGCAGGCGACGATGGCCGCGGTCACCACCTCCCACGCCCCCTCCACCCAGAGATGGATCACCCACCACCAGTAGTAGTAATCGGTGTTCAGGTTCCGGTAAAACGGCATGCCGAACAGATAGAGGAGCGCCAGGAAGACCACCCCGCCGAGGAGCATCCACTGGAGGGCCGATTTTTCCCGCGCCTTGAGGATGGTCATGGCCACATTGGCGATGAACAGGAGCGCCGCCACGACGATCAGGCCGTTCAGGGGGAAGGGGATCTCCAGGAGCGGCTTTCCCCGGGTCCAGCGGAACAGGAAGCCGACCACCGCCGTCACGGCGGCTGCGGCGAAGATGATGAGCTGGAGATAGGCGATCCTGGTGCTGTACAGCTCCCGGTCACACTCCAGGGGGAGGATGAAGTAGGTCCCCCCCATGAAACCGAGGAGCATCCAGGCGACCAGCAGGTTGGTGTGGATGGAGCGGGCCGTATTGAAGGCAAAGACGTCCACCAGCCACTGGGGGAGGGTGAAGGCGTAGTTGATGGAGAGCCAGAGCCCGAGCATCACCTGGAGGCAGAAGAGGACGAGGGCGAGCCGCATGTACCAGAGGGCGGCCCTCTGACTTTCGAAGCGTATCATGGCCGCACCTCCTTGGGGATCTTGAGTGCAAGGACGAAATCGGCGATCAGGGCCGCCGTCTCCCGGCTCACGTTCTGGGGGGGCATCCCGACCCCCGGCTTGACCGATTGGGGATTGAGGATGTACCTGATCAGCGTCTCCCGGTCGTAGTCGATCCTCTTGGCAATATCGCTGAAGTCGCCGGCAATGTTCCGTCCCTGGTTCTCGAAGCTGTGGCAGCCGCCGCACGCCCCGAGGACGATGTCTACCTTGTCCAGCTGCTGGGCGCGGGCCTCCCGCAGGTGGTACGCTTTTACGAATTTTTCGTCTTGGGGTGGCCAGTGGCGGTTGTCGATGGTGCCGACCCATCTGAGGAAGGCCACCAGCTGTTTCGCCTCCGGCTCGGTCACGCCGAGATGCGGCATTTTGCGGAAAGAGTTGCGGTAGACCTCTTCCGGATGCATGACGATGGAGACGATGTTGTTCTCCCCGAGCCGGTAGAAGGCCTTGGTCATGTCCGGTGCGTAGTAAGCGCCGAAGCCGAGGATGGTGTGGCAGTCATTGCAGTTGTACTTATGCCAGACCTTTTTTCCGGCCACCACCTCGGCGTTCAACTGCGCGACCTGCGTGTAGCGCGGGGTCTGGCGGTGAAAATCGTACGTCATCCAGAGAAAGATCACGGCTGATGACACTGTTCCCAGCACGAAGATCAGCCGCGCCGATTTGCCGGTCATGTCAAGGTCTCCTTTCCCCATCGCTTCTTCAACTGAAGCTCACCAAATAGCCTATCGAAATTAGCATACCGTAATTGTTCCGTCTGTCAAAGGTTGTTGGTAAGAAAGCTTACGTGTGGTCAGCGCCCATCGGGAATACCCTGTGTATAATTCGGGGTAAGGTGAGCGCCTTTTCCCACATGGACCCTGTCAGGAAGATCGGGTGGAACAGTTTTGCTTTGAGGGGTCGTTGCCTTGTCCGCCAAATACGGTATTCTTGTAACGTCCCGGCAAAAGGTCCGAGTCAACCCTTGGCGGGGAGCCATGCCCCCATTGTGCCGGCCGGATCGCCTCTCCTGACCGAAGAAAAGGAGCAGACCCATGACCCACGACCCGTTGTTCCCATCTGCTCTGGACGAGCTCTGCATCAACACCATCCGCTTCCTGGCGGTGGATGCCGTGGAAAAGGCGAACAGCGGCCATCCGGGGATGCCGATGGGAGCGGCGCCGATGGCGTACCTCCTCTGGACCCGGTACCTGCGCCACAACCCGGCCGATCCCGGCTGGTTCGACCGGGACCGCTTCGTCCTCTCCGCCGGCCACGGCTCCATGCTCCTCTATGCGCTCCTCCACCTCACCGGCTACGACCTCCCGCTGAAGGAGCTGGAACGTTTCCGCCAGTGGGGGAGCAAAACGCCCGGCCACCCCGAACGGGGGGTAGCGCCGGGGGTCGAAACCACCACCGGCCCGCTTGGCCAGGGGTTCGGCAACGCCGTCGGGATGGCGATCGCCGAGGCCCATCTCGCTGACCGCTACAACCGGCCCGGCTTCCCGGTGATCGGCCACTACACTTACTGCCTTGCCGGAGACGGCGACCTGATGGAGGGGGTCTCCGCCGAGGCCGCCTCTTTGGCCGGACACCTGCGCCTCGGGCGGCTAATTTGCCTGTACGACGACAACCGGATCTCGCTCGCTGCCGCGACCGACCTCGTCTTCACCGAGGACCGGGCCGGACGGTTCGCTGCCTACGGCTGGCACGTCCAGACGGTCGCGGACGGCAACAACCTGGCGGCGATCGGTGCAGCCATCGACGCGGCCAGGGCCGAGGCGGGGCGCCCCTCGCTCATATGCGTCAGGACCCACATCGGCTACGGCGCCCCGCATCTCCAGGACACCTTCGAGGCGCACGGCTCCCCCCTCGGGGCGGAGGAGACGCGGCTTGCCAAGGAACGCCTCGGCTGGCCGGCCGAGCCCCCCTTTCACATCCCGGAGGAGGCGCTCCGCCGGTTCAGGGCGGCTCTGGATGCGGGGAGAGAGGCCGAAGACGCATGGCGGGCGCTCCTTGCCGGATACGCAAAGGCCCACCCCGAGCTCGACGCTGAGCTTTCCCGGGTGATGGCCGGGGAGCTCCCGGCCGGCTGGGACGGGGCGATCCCCACCTTTCCCGCCGATCCGAAGGGAATGGCGACCCGGGTCGCCGGCGGCAAGGCGCTGAATGCCATCGCCCCCCGGCTCCCCCAGCTCCTGGGTGGCTCGGCCGATCTCGATCCTTCCACCCACACTGCCCTGGCAGGTCTGGGGGACTTCCAGAGCCCCGCCTTCATCCCCGCCGACCGGCAGGGGGCGGTGGGGAGCGCGTGGGGGTACGGCGGCCGAAACCTCCACTTCGGGGTGCGGGAGCACGGCATGGCGGCGGCCCTGAACGGCATGGCTGCCCACGGCGGGACCATCCCCTTCGGCGCCACCTTTCTCACTTTTTCCGACTACCTCCGTCCTTCCCTGCGCCTTGCGGCGCTCATGGGGCTCCACGTGATCCACGTCTTCACCCACGACAGCATCGCCCTGGGGGAGGACGGCCCGACCCACCAGCCGGTGGAGCATCTGGCGGCGCTTCGGGCGGTGCCGGGCCTGGTGGTCATTCGCCCCGGCGATGCCAATGAAGCAGCCGTGGCCTGGCGGGTGGCGCTGGAGATGCAGGAGCGGCCGGTGGCTATGGTCCTCTCACGGCAGAATGTCCCCACCCTCGACCGGGAGCGCTTCGTGACCGCAGACGGGCTCCGGCAGGGGGGGTACGTCCTGGCGGAAGCGGAGGGGGGTGAGCCGGACGTGATCCTGATCGCCACCGGTTCGGAGCTCTCCCTGGCGGTGGCGGCGCGGGAGCGGCTGGCGGAGCAGGGCGTCCGGGTGCGGGTGGTGTCGCTGCCGAGCTGGGAGCTGTTCGACGAGCAGCCGCAGGCGTACCGGGAGGCGGTCCTCCCGCCGCAGGTCACGAAGCGGCTCGTCATTGAGGCGGGCTCGCCGTTCGGCTGGGAGCGCTACGCCGGCTGCGGCGGCGGCATCCTCGGGGTGGAGCGGTTCGGCGCCTCCGCCCCCGGCGGGGTCGTGATGAAGGAGTACGGCTTCACCGTGGAGAACGTCTGCGAGCGGGCCATGGTGCTTTTTGGCAAGTAGTCAGTAACGTTTCTCGCGCCCGGATTTGCGCCTCTAGGTCCCCCCTCCCTCGATGGGAGGGGGCGAGGGGGAGGGTGAAATCGTCGGGGCTGTCACCCCCACCCTGACCCTCCCCCATCAAGGGGGAGGGGATTATAGGTATGGCGTGAAGGCGGGTGCGAGTGGGAGGGATGATGCGGATCGGCATTGCCGCCGACCACGGCGGCTTCACCATGAAGGAACGGCTGGCGGCCGCACTCCGGGAGGCGGGTCACGAAGTGACTGATTTCGGCGCCCGGGTACTTGATCCGGCGGACGACTACCCCGACTTCGTCATCCCCCTGGCCGACTCGGTGGCGAAGGGCGAGGTGGAACGGGGGATCGCCCTCTGCAGCAGCGGAGTGGGGGCGGCGATCGCCGCCAACAAGGTCGTCGGGGTGCGGGCTTCCCTGATCCACGATGACTACTCCGCCCACCAGGGGGTGGAAGACGACGACATGAACGTCATCTGTCTCGGGAGCCTGGTGGTCGGCTATGCCCAGGCCTGGGAGCTGATCCGCGCATTTCTCGCCGCGACCTTCAGCGGAGCCGAGCGTCACCGCCGCCGCCTCGCCAAGGTGGCGAAGCTGGAAAAAAGGCGGGATGCGCCATGAAAGGGGAGGGACGATGCAGGTCGGCATGATCGGACTGGGGCGGATGGGGGCGGACATGGCGCGGCGCCTGATGCGGGGCGGCCATGACTGCGTGGTATACGACCTGAGCGCCGATGCGGTGACGGCGCTTGAGCGGGAGGGTGCCGCGGGGGCCCGCTCGGCACAGGAGTTCGTTGCCCGGCTTGCTGCGCCGCGCACGGTCTGGCTGATGGTCCCCGCTGCCGCGACGGATGCCATGATCGGTACCATTGCGCCGCTGCTGGAACGTGGCGACATCGTGATCGACGGCGGCAATTCGCATTACCAGGACGATCTCCGCCGAAGCCGGGAGCTCGCTGGCCGCGGCATCCACTACCTGGATGTGGGGACGAGCGGCGGGGTGTGGGGGCGGGAGCGGGGGTACTGCCTCATGATAGGCGGAGAGCGGGAGGCGGTCGAACGGCTCGCGCCGGTCTTTGCCGTGCTGGCTCCCGGCATCGATGCTGCGCCCCGCACCCCCGGCCGCGAGAAGAGCGGCGGAACGGCCGAGCAGGGGTATCTCCACTGCGGGCCTGCCGGCGCGGGGCACTTCGTCAAGATGGTGCACAACGGGATCGAGTACGGTCTGATGGCTGCATATGCCGAAGGGATGAACATCCTGCGTCATGCCAATGCAGGCGAGGAGGGGCGGCCGGCCGATGCCGAGACGGCGCCGCTGCGTCATCCGGAGCAGTACCGGTACGACTTCAACCTGGCCGAGATCGCCGAGCTATGGCGGCGGGGGAGCGTGATCTCGTCGTGGCTCCTCGACCTTGCTGCCCGGGCGCTCCTCGACAGCCCGGAGCTGGAGGGGTTCCAGGGGAGGGTGTCCGATTCGGGGGAAGGGCGGTGGACAGTCGCCGCCGCCATCGACGAGGGGGTGCCGGCACCGGTCCTGAGCGCGGCGCTCTTCGAGCGGTTCAGCTCCCGCGGCGCGACCGACTTCGCCGACCGGCTCCTGTCGGCGATGCGCTACCAGTTCGGCGGCCACCGGGAGAAGAGCTGAACATCTGCCACAGAGCCACGGAGATCGCGGAGAAAGCCCGAACATAGAAGCATTTACCGCAGAGTACGCAGAGGAGCGCAGAGGAGCGCAGAGGAAAAACGAGGAATTAAAGATACTGATAGTCTCACCAAACCGGTGAAAAGATGCTTTCACTTCGAGGGATTTTTTTCTCTGCGAAACTCTGTGTGCTCTGCGGTTCGACTGCCGTTTTTTTGGTTAATTACTCCGTGTTCTCTGTGTCTCCGTGGCGGGTTTGGACTGACTGGGAGGTAAAAAAACGATGACGACACCGCAGGAACCGGTCGTGATGGTGATCTTCGGCGCGGGGGGGGACCTCACCTGGCGCAAGCTCATCCCGGCGCTCTACAACCTGTTCCTCGACCGCCGCCTCCCGGAGCGGCTTGCCATTGTCGGGGTTGCCCGGCGGGAGATGGACGACAGCGCGTTCCGCCAGCGGCTCCGGGAGGGGGTGGACCTCTTTTCCCGGCGCGGCAGGACGGACGAGCAGAGCTGGCGCGAATTTGCCTCCCGCCTCACCTACTTTGCCGGCGACTTTACCGCGCCGGCCACCGGTGAGCTCCTGGGAGAGCGGCTGGAGGAGCTCGACCGGGGGTGGAACAGCCGGGCGGACCGGGTCTTCTATCTCGCCATTCCTCCGGAGATGATCGAAACCGCGGCCCGGCAGCTGGAGAGCCTCGGCGTCTGCAAGGACTGCAGCCGGGACCGGCTGGTGGTGGAGAAGCCGTTCGGCCGCGACCTCGCCACGGCCCGCGACCTCGACCGGCTCCTAACTTCCCTGTTCGACGAGGCGCAGATTTACCGGATCGACCACTACCTGGGAAAGGAGACGGTGCAGAACATCCTCGCCTTCCGCTTTGCCAACTCCCTGTTCGAGCCGATCTGGAACCGCCGCTACATCGACCACGTCCAGATCACCGTGGCGGAGACGGTGGGGGTGGAGGAGCGGGGGGGGTACTACGACCGGGCCGGCGCGCTGCGCGACATGGTGCAGAATCACCTCCTCCAGATCCTCTGCCTGATAGCCATGGAGCCGCCGGTTTCGTTCGCCGCCGACGAGGTGCGCAACAAGAAGGTGGACGTGCTGCGCGCCATCCGCCCGATCCGCCCCGAAGAGGTGCACCGGATGGCGGTGCGCGGCCAGTACGGACAGGGGTCTGTCAAGGGGAAGGCGGTGCCGGCCTACCGGGACGAGCCGGGAGTGGCTGCCGACTCCGCCACCGAGACCTTCGCCGCCCTCAAGCTGTTCATCGACAACTGGCGCTGGCAGGGGGTGCCATTCTATCTTCGCACCGGCAAGCGGCTGCGCGCCAAGGTTTCCGAGGTCACCATCCTGTTCCGCCCCGCTCCCCACCAGCTCTTTCCCTCTGCCGCGGTGGAGAGCTGGCAGCCGAACCGGCTGGTGCTCCGGATTCAGCCCGAGGAGGGGATCGTCACCCGGATACAGGTGAAGCAGCCGGGGACCCGCCTGCTCCTCGGCCCGGAGGATATGCGATTCAGCTATCGCGAGGCGTTCCGGACCGCTTCTCCCGAGGCGTACGAGACGCTGCTCCTCGACGTGGTGCGCGGCGATGCCACCCTGTTTATGCGTGCCGACCAGGTGGAGAGTGCCTGGTCGGTCATTACCGCCGTTCTGGAAGCCTGGGAGGCGGCGCCGCCGGCCGATTTCCCCGACTACGCCTCCGGGAGCTGGGGGCCGGAGGCGGCCGATCTCCTGATCGCCAAGGAGGGGCATAGCTGGCTGCAGCCCGTCGTCCCGGAGGGGGAGGCGTGATCAGGGTCTACCCCGACCTGGAGGCGCTGAGCCGCGCCGCCGCCGAACTTTTCGCGGCCGAGGCGGTCCGGGCGACGGCAGCAACCGGCCGTTTCGTTGTCCTCCTCGCCGGGGGGGAGACGCCGCGGCGCTGTTACGAGCTGCTGGCGCAGCCCCCTTTTCGGGACAGGGTCCCGTGGCACGGCGTTCACGTCTTCTGGGGGGACGAGCGGTGCGTCCCGGCCGACGACCCGCGCAACAACAGCCTGATGGCCCGCCGGGCGCTCCTCGACCATGTTCCCGTCCCGGATGCCCAGATCTATCCGATCCGTTGCGATCGCGACCCCCGCGAGGGGGCCGGGGCGTACGAGGAGTGCCTGCGTGCCTTCTTCGCCGCAGGCCCACCCCGTTTCGACCTGGCCCTCCTCGGTCTGGGAGAGAACGGCCACACCGCCTCCCTCTTCCCCGGTACTCCCGCTCTGGAGGAGCGGGAGCGGTGGACAGCCGGGGTGGAGGTGGCCGGTGAGGGGCTTCAGCGGGTCACCCTGACCGCGCCGGTCATCAACCGGGCGGCACTGGTCGCCTTCCTGGTGGCGGGGATCGGCAAAGCCGCGGTCCTTCGTGAGGCGGTGGCGGGAACGGCCGATCCGCACCGGCTGCCGGCGAGGCTGATCAGACCGGTGACCGGCAGGATCATCTGGCTGGTCGACCGTGAGGCGGCCCGCCTGCTCCGCGAAGCGAAACAGGGGTGACGCCCGGAAGAGAGACCAGTATGCCTATGACGACAGGTTGCATGAAACCGGGAGTCCATGCCTACCCCGAGGAGTTCGTCTCCTTTATCTACGACCAGTGGCAGGACCCGCTGTTCCAGGAGAGGCTCCGCGCGGCCGGGACCGATGTTTTACACGGGCTCCCTGACCGCTCCGTTCTCGAGCGGGTCATTTCGACTTGCTACCAGGCGAGCCTGATGCGGGAAGAAGAGCGACCGGTCAGGTTCCGCCTGCTCATCCGCGCGCCGGAGCTGTTTCCTGTCGATGCCGGTCCTCCGACCGGCCTGCACCGGCTCCACTTTGCCAGGATGCGGCCATGCAATGAATACGAACTGCACCGCCTAGCCCCGGCAGCCGATTTCTACCGGACCCTGATCGGGGTCTTCCTCGACCCGGATAACGGGGCGCAGATCTGGGGGATGATTCATTCGGGGACTCGCTGGATTCAGGCCGTGTACGGCGGCAGGAAGAGCTTCCCACCCCTTCCCTCGTCTCCGGTGATCTATGTCACCGGCCCGGGGCTGATCTCGGTCGGCATCGGGCCGGTGATGATCGCCTCCCTGAACGGCGGGCAGATCAACTGTCCCTCCCTGGATATCTTTACCTCGCGCTGGCTTTCGGAGAGTTTCGCCTCGGTCCGTTCCGAGATGTGGGAGCTGCACGAGGCGGCGCGCGGTCGGGCAGGAAAGCCGTGGGCGACCCTCGATCCGGATTTCGGCAGGATCGTCGGCCAGCAGGTGGTCCGGCGGATCATCAGCGTTATCCGCAATTCCCACCATGGCGGGACGCTGGTCTATCTCCCGCCGGAGATGGGTCATGACATACTCGCCGAAAACCGCTACATGACCATCAAGTACCAGTTCCGCGAAGACGAGCCGCGCCAGCGGTTTCGCACCCTCATGCTGCGCATCATGAATACCGTTGCGGAAATCTACGGTGACCCCGCAAACCGCGACAAGGTCGTAGGCTGGCATGAATATGCGACCTCCCGCAACGAAGAGATCGCCCTTCTCGACGAGGCCATATTCGACGTCGCCCATTTCATCGCTGCCCTGTCGGCGATCGACGGGGCGGTGGTGATGACCAAGCGCCAGGAACTGCTCGGCTTCGGGGGGGTGATCTCGGGGGAGATCGACGCGGTCGGGACGGTAAGCCACGCCTTCGATGCGGAGGGAGCGCTCGCCGAGCAGGAGCTCAGCGAAGGGGTCGGCACCCGGCACCGGGCCGCCTACCAGCTCTGCCACGAGTTACACGACGCGATCGTCATCGTCATCTCCCAGGACGGCAACGTACGGCTCGTCAAATGGCATAATGACGCCGTCACTTACTGGGACCAGGCGCCGACCGGGGCGCCCGCGTTCTGACCGGGGATGCGGGCATGCCGGGTGCCGTCGGCATGCCCGACGAGCCACGGAGAATGATAATGGTACCTGGTTTATTTAGCTTGACATTGACAGAACAAAGCTGTTATGGTGAGCCAATGTCCGCGGATAACCCCGGATAAAATCAACAAGAAGAAAGAATCAGGAGAAGGTAAGCAAATGGTAAACGGTACAGTAAAGTGGTTCAATGACAGCAAGGGGTTTGGTTTTCTTGAGCAGGAGAATGGCGAGGACGTATTCGTGCATTTCTCCGCCATCACGGGCGACGGTTTCAAGTCCCTTGCTGAAGGCGATAGGGTAACGTTCGATGTGGTCAAGGGTCCGAAGGGGCTGCAGGCCGCTAACGTAACCCGGGTGTAAGGATAGACCATTACTCGGCACAAAAAAAGCCCCGGAGCGATCCGGGGTTTTTTTGTGCCTTGAAAACGCCACGATGGGCCTTCAACGGCTGGCGCGGGATATGGGTAAGCGAGGATTCGTATGGGAAAGGGGCCGGATTTTCGGCCCCTTTTGTTTGCACAGCCTCGTTATGTGTCGGTTTCCTGCTTGAAATTGCGGCAATCGGGATGGCGGCAATAAAAGCCGTGCCCGAATGCCATGGCATACGGGCAGCAGCAGGCGTCTTCCGCCAGGCATTCGTACAGTTCCTCATAGATATGTCGGGGTTTGCACACAGCGGGGTCGGGAAAAGGGTGAGAGTGGAGGGATTTCATGGTGATGCAATCCTTTTGGTTGCGGTCTTCCCGGCGATGCCGTCGTAGACCGTGCCGGTCTCCCTGGCGCGTCGCTTGGAGCAAGAGGTTTTGGTCGGCGCGAATCAAATGGGTACACCATACCAAATTATGGCGACAAATTTAGTCGCCAATATTAAATAATCTGCATTTTTTAGTGTTATAATTAGCTAACAAATTGCGTTTCACTGGTATGGGCGGCAATATTTCCGATGACGACAAATACTGTCGCATTCATATGTAAAAGAGGGCGCTACAATAGCGATGCAATGGATATGCTATGAACAAGCTCGATGTTGCCTTAAAACTGCTGCGGCTGCTCAACGAACGGAAGACCCTCGATTCCCGAATCGTGGCCGATGAACTGAACGTCAGTCTGAGGACGGCCCAGCGCTATCTGCTTGACCTGTCCGGTCTCCCCTGCGTCATAGCGGATGAAAAGGAACACACCTACGGTCTTGCATCCGATTATAGCGTGAAGGACGCCCTTCTTACCGTGTATCGGTCGGAGATTCCCCCGGCGTTCCAAGGGGGGGGCGACGTCGATAAGGCCATTTGCGGCATATGTCGCACAGGACGACACGGTTTTCCGGAGATTCCCTGCTTCTCCAGGGACGGAATTCCGAGAGACAACAGGCAGAAAATAAATCAGCTGGTTTCCTTGATCAGGAGGAAGCTCAAGGAGAAAATGCGCGGGCTTCCGTAACGGCGGGGCGGCATGGAGGGGCAGTTCACATCATGGCGGTTGACTTTTTTGCAGTTCCGTATATTATGGCAAATAACAACACCCCATGTTGGTAGACGATAATACTCAACCATCCGCGAGGATGGGGCGGAAAGCCTACAGGGTCTCATCGAGACAGCCGGGTTGCCGAAATATCATCCATATTTCAGCCCCGGTTTTTTTATTTCTGCCGGCCTGAAACCATGGATTGAAGGGGGAACTCACCAAGGAGGTCTCATCATGTCCAGGAAGTTTCAGAAGGTTTTCGGTTTGGCAGGGATACTGGTACTGGCGGTCCTGATGCTCGCCCATCTGCCGGGGTGCAGCGGAGGCGGCGGGGCTGCGGGAACCGGCACGCTCCAGGTCGGGCTGACCGACAAACAGAGTGACACGTTTCAGCAGGTCGTCGTGGCGATCAAGGAAATCAGGGTGGTGCCGGCGGGCATGGAGAACGCGGCGGACAGCGATCCGGGGCTGCCGGTCGTCGCCACTTTCGCCGTCCCGCACACGGTCGACATCCTCACCCTCCACTTCCTGCAGGACGTCCTCGGCACCATTACCCTCCCCGCGGGGAGCTACAGCCAGGTCCGGTTGATCCTGGCGCCGAACCCTCCCGGACAGGGGGCCGATCCGGTCAACTACCTCACCCTGCAATCCGATCCCGCCACCAAGATCCCCCTCACCACGCCGAGCGGGCAGCAGTCGGGGCTCAAGGTCCTCGGCCAGTTCGAGGTGAAGCCGGGGACAATCAATGCCATCCTCATCGATTTTGACCCGAATACCGCCATCGTTCCCCGCGGCAACGGAGGGTACAACCTGAAGCCGACCGGCATCCGCATCGTCCAGTCGGCCACCGCGCTCGCCGGCTTCGGTTCCCTGTCGGGGACGGTATCAGCGACCTTCAAGGACTTCTCCAGCGCCACCGTATCTGTGGTCCCCCAGGGGAGTACCAGCGCCGTTGCGGCCGGCACCGTCTTCAGCAATTTTACCAGCAACAGCTGGCAGGCGCCGTTCAGCGCCTTTGTCCCGGGTGGTTCCTACCGGGTCCATGTCCAGGCGAAGGGGTTTGTTCCCTATTCCACTCCCGTGAAAACCGTCACCGCCGGGAGCGATACAGCGGTCGGCATCCTGTCGCTCGTGCCGCAGCCCTGAACTGCTGACGCATCAGGGGCTGCGCAGCGCAGCTCCCCATAAGCTTTGAGAAGGAAAAAACGCCCGTATCGGTGCTGTGCCGATACGGGCGTTTTTTTTGCCGTCGGAAAAGAGCATGGACAGCCATGGGCGCGAATCAGGCCGGGAGGCGTTTCGCCAGTTCTTCAAGGGTCGGCACGCAGAGATCGGTCCATTCCGGCCAACGGTATGGGCGGTCGCCATGGACGTGGACGGTGGCGGCGCCGGCCGCCTGGCCTGCCTGGAGGTCGAAGAGATAGTCTCCCACCATGACCAGCGCAGATGGTGATACGCACCAGAGGGCTGAGAGCTTGCGCACGCCATCAGGCTCGGGCTTGGGGAGCGCCTCGGCGCGGCCGAGGACGCAGTCGGGCGGGAAATAGTGCCCCACGCCGATCAGCTCAAGCGTGCGCAGGGCGTTTTCCCGGGTGTTGCGGGTCAGCACCCCGAGCCGGTCGCCCCGGTGGTGAAGGCGTTCGATGAAATGGACGGCCCCGGCCGCCGCTGCTGTCTTTAGCGCCAGCCGATCCTCGATTGTCTGCAGCTTCTCGTGGAGCGGCTGTGCTGCGGCAGGCGGCAGGGAGGCGAGAAAGCCGAGGATGTCGACGCCGTCAGGCACGCCGAGCTCCGCCCGGATGGCGGCGAAGTCGTGGACCGGCAGGGTCAGCGTCCCGTCCAGGTCGAAAACCCAGTGGCGGCGGGCAAGAATCGCCGCTATCCCGATACCGTTCATCGTGCTCCTTTCCGGCGAGGATGCCCGGCCGGCCCCGCCTCATTGCCAATCCCATCAGAACCGGTAACCGATCCCCCCCAGGATCACATCGGTGTCCATGTCGTAGTTGGTGACGATCCGGTTCCAGGAGATCCGCGTGTCCCAGTGGGGGTGGAGACGGTAGCTGCCCGTCAGCGTGATGATACCGGAGAGGAACCGGCCGCTCCCCGTGCCGTCGAGGATATCCCGGTAGCGGTCGACCACGAAATAGAGGCCGCCGCCGGCACCGAGGGCGAGCCGATCGTCGAGGAACTCCCGCACCAGCCAGAGCTGGGTCGTCACGCCGTTGCGCCGGATCAGGCGGTTGTCCCCTTCATAGAGCCAGGCGACCGTTCCGTCTATGTACCGCCAAAGCCCCCGCCGGTATTCGATGCTGGCGGCGGCCGAGTGCTGGGAATCGAAGCTGTTGGCGATCGTCTGGCCGAGAAACAGGGTCAACTCGTTGCCGGTCGTCTTCTCCCGCTGGGGGAGCGCCTTGGGGATCGGCCCCGCTGCAGGTGGTCTGTCCAGCTGGTAGCCGATCCCGGCAACGGCAGTCAAGGTCTCTGAAGCCTTGCCGATGCCGACCCAGTTTGTGCGCAGCTGGAACAGCCAGCGGCTTTCCGTGTACCAGGTCGCGGCAACGCTGACCATCCCCGCCAGGCCGTGATCGTCCTCAAAGGAACCGTTGACCATGGTGCCGGTGGTGTCGAAGTAGTAATAGGGTCCGATCCCGGCGGCCAGGGAGAGGCGCCGGTCGAGGAGGTTGGTGCGCCCCCAGAGCTGGACGCTGTTGCCGTCCCGATGGTGGTTCGGCAGGTGCCCCTCGTTCAGGTAGGAAAGGGTGGCGGCGACATGCTCCCCCAGCCCCTGCAGGTATTCCAGCTGCCACGAGTACGATTTGTTGTGCGTGTCCGGGTCCTCGATCGCCCCGCCCAGCACGTAGAATTCCTGTGCCCGCGTCGGGGCGGGGAAGGCAGCGAGCAGGACGACAAGCAGCATCCCCCTTGCCATGAACGGGTTAAGAACGGTTTTGAAAAATGCACGCGTCATGTCGACTCAGTTGCTGGAGCGTGGCGTTTGCCTGGTGATGGCGGTTTCTGAAGGTGGCGGCTTCGTTTGCCGCCCCGGACCGATTGGAGAGCAATCATAACGGTTTTCCGGCAAACTTCCTACGGTTTTCTCCCCCGGGATGCCCCGGGCACAAAAAAGGCCCGCGGACGCAGGCCTTGCGGAGCTTTCAGCCACTCGCCCCTTCTCTTCAGATGACCAGCATCTCCATGAACCCGTTGACCGGCATGGCCGCCAGCCGCTCCCTGTCGAGGCAGCGCGCGATGATCGCCTCGGCCCGGTCGGCGGGGAGGCGCACCGTCAGATTTTGCCGGCATTTATCCACCAGCAGCGGTAGCGCCTCATGGCGCCGGCGGCGGTGGCCGATGGGATACTCCACTTCCACCCGCTCCGTGCAGCTCCCGTCGGTGAAGAACACCTGCACCGCGTTGGCGATGGAGCGTTTGTCCGGATCGAGGTAGTCCCGCGAGTAGCGGGGCTCCTCCACTACCTCCATCTTGTCCCGGAGCGTGTCGATGCGCGGGTCGGCAGCGACGGCATCCCCGTAATGGTCGGCCGTCAGTGCGCCGAAAATGAGGCCGACCGCCGTCATGTACTGTAGGCAGTGGTCCCGGTCGGCCGGGTTGTAGAGGGGGCCGGACTTGGAGATGATCCGGACCGCCGACTCCTGGGTGGCGATCTCCACCCGTTTGATGTCGCCGAGCCGGTCCTTTACCTCGGGATGGAGCCGGAGGGCGCATTCCACGGCGGTCTGGGCGTGGAACTCGGCGGGGAATGCGACCTTGAACAGGACATTCTCCATCACGTACGAGCCGTAGGGGCGGGGGAGGCGAAACCTGTTGCCGCTGAAGGTGGCGTCGTAGAACCCCCACGTAATGGCGGTCAGCGCGGAAGGACAGCCCGGTTCCCCCTGTACCGCCATGAGAGCCAGCCTCACCCCGCGGCTGGTGGCGTCGCCGGCTGCCCACGACTTGCGGGGGCCGGCATTGGGGGCGTGCCGGTAGGTCCGCAGGCTCTGGCCGTCGACCCAGACCTGGGAAACCGCATTGACGATCTCATCCTTCCCCCCGCCGAGGAGCCGGGTAGTTACCGCCGCCGTGGCGAGCTTCACCAGCACCACGTGGTCGAGGCCGACCCGGTTGAAGCTGTTTTCCAGCGCCATGACTCCCTGGATCTCGTGGGCCTTGATCATCGCAGTCAGCACCTCGCCCATGGCGAGCGGCGGCGCGCCGGCCGCCAGGTTCCGTCTGCTGACATAGTCCGCCACCGCCAGGATCCCCCCCAGGTTGTCGGAGGGATGCCCCCATTCAGCAGCCAGCCAGGTGTCGTTGAAGTCGAGCCAGCGGATCAGGATGCCGATGTCGAACGCGCCCTTGACCGGGTCGAGGACGAACCGGGTGCCGGGGACCCGCACGCCGAGGGGGACTGAGGTCCCCGGGACGACCGGCCCCAGATGCCGGGTGCATTCCGGAAAGCGGTGGGCGAGCATGGCGCAGCCGATGGAGTCCAGCAGGACGTAGCGGGCGGTATCGAACGCTTCGTCGCTGCCGATCACACAGTCAGCCACGTAGTCGGCGATTTCACGCATCTCCCGGTCCGGCTCGGGACGGATGTTCAGGTCGGCCTGGGTGGTCATGGTGTCTCCCGCTATTGCCGTTGCTCGACCGGCACGAACGCCTGCGGCTCCGGCCCGACGTATGCGGCGATCGGCCGGAAGAGCCGGTTGGCGCTTCGCTGTTCGATGATGTGGGCCGACCAGCCGGCGACCCGGGCAAAGACGAAGACGGGGGTGAACATGGCGGTCGGTATCCCGCACAGGTGGTAGGCGGAGGCGCTGTAGAAGTCGAGGTTGGGGAAAAGCGTCTTCTCCCGCTGCATGACCTCCTCGATCCTTTCGGAAATGCGGTAAAGACGCATGTCGCCGGCGGAGTAGGACAGGAGCCGCGACCACTCCTTGACCACCGCGGAACGCGGGTCCGCTTCCTTGTAGACCCGGTGGCCGAATCCCATGATCTTCTCCTTCCGTTCCAGCATCGCCATGATTCCCAGTTCCGCTTCCTCCGGCGTGGCGAAACGGGCGATCAGCCGCATCGCCTCCTCGTTGGCCCCGCCGTGGAGCGGTCCGCGCAGGGTGCCGATGGCGGAGGTGACCGCGGCGTAGAAATCGGACAAAGTAGAGGCGGTCACACGGGCGGAAAAAGTCGAGGCGTTGAACTCGTGCTCGGCGTAGAGGGTGAGCGATGCATCCACCGCCCGCCGCTGCAGCTCTTCCGGCGCCTTGCCGTGGAGGAGGGTGAGGAAGTGGCCGGCAAGGCTCTCTGCGTCGGTTTCGGTGGCGATCCGCTCGCCGTTTGCGTGGAAGCGGTACCAGTAGAGGAGCATGGAAGGGAAGGAGGCGAGGAGCCGGTCAGCGACCTGGTGCTGGTCGTTCTCCGTCGCCTCCGGCTCCATTGCCCCCAGGGCGGAGCAGCCGGTGCGAAGCACGTCCATCGGGTGGGCGGCAGCCGGGAGCTGTTCGAGGAGCGCGAGCAGGGCAGGCGGCAGCTTTCGCAGGGCCATGAGCCGCAGCCGGTAGGCGGCCAGCTCGTACCTGTTCGGCAGCTTGCCGTGGATCAGGAGATGCGCCACTTCCTCGAAGGCGGCGTTCTCCGCCAGGTCGTAGATGGAATAGCCGCGGTAGTTGAGCCCCTTCCCCGACTTTTCCACCGTGCTGATCGCCGTTTCCCCCGCGACCACTCCTTCCAGGCCGGGGCTGTAGGTTGAGTTCATGGTTTTACCTCCCTTCCGAACAGTTCGTCCAGCTTGCGCTCGTAGTCGTGGTAGCCGAGGACATCGTACAGCTCGGCGCGGCTCTGCATGCTTGCCACCGCCTCCTGCTGGGTGCCGCGCTCCCTGATGGTCCGGTAGACCCTCAGAGCCGCGGCAGACATGGCCCTGAAGGCGGAGAGGGGGTAGAGAGCCATGCGCACCCCGGCGTCCGCCAGCTCCTCGACGGTAAAAAGCGGGGTGACGCCGAACTCGGTGATGTTGGCGAGGAGCGGCACATCGACTGCCGCTGCGAACCGCCGGTACTGGTCGAGCCCGGTCAGCGCCTCGGGAAAGAGCATGTCTGCCCCCGCCTCCCGGTAGCGGCAGGCCCGTTCTATGGCGGCCTCAAGCCCCTCGCCCGCCGCGGCGTCGGTCCGGGCCATGATGACGAAGCTCGTGTCGGTGCGGGCGTCC
The DNA here is from genome assembly GCA_036518435.1 of Geobacteraceae bacterium. Lineage (GTDB taxonomy): Bacteria > Desulfobacterota > Desulfuromonadia > Geobacterales > Geobacteraceae > JAMPXD01. The sequence goes on along the minus strand of DATDNF010000010.1, from coordinate 62,846 downwards.
ACTGCCGCCCTGATCCGGTCCACCATCTCTTCAGTGCTGACCAGCGCCTTTCCCGGCCGGTGCCCGCACCGCTTCGCCGCCACCTGGTCCTCGATGTGCATCCCGGCGGCTCCGGCCCTGATCATCTCCCGGACGGTCCGGCCGATCATGAATGCATGCCCCCAGCCGGTATCGGCATCTACCAGGAGCGGCAGCCGGCTGACCGAGGTGATGCGCCGCACCTCCTCCAGGACGTCGCTCAAGGTGGTCATCCCCAGGTCGGGGAGGCCGAAGGAGGCGTTGGCCACCCCCGCCCCCGACAGGTAGACGGCCCGAAAGCCGGTCCGCTCCGCCAGCAGGGCGGCGTAGGCGTTGACCGCCCCCACCACCTGGAGCGGCCTCTCCTCGGCCAGGGCGGCCCGCAGCAGGGTGCCCGGCGTCATGGTCTCATCCATCTCGTCTCCTCTGCTGCAGGGTAAAAAGCAACGGCAGTGGCTGTTTGCAGCCGCTGCCGTCAAGAAGCCATCGTCTCAGTAGCCCCGTTCGTACCGCTCCCCGGTGCAGACCTCCCGGACATGGTCCCTGACCAGGCGGCCATCCTCGTAGACCCGTTCGCGCACCTTCCTGCAGCGAGTTTCGCCCCGCGGCTCCATCGGTTCGGCGTAATAGCGACCACGGCCGTCATCGGTCCGGTACTCCACCGGTCTCCCGTTGATGGCCGCCTCCTGGGCGCCCCGGGCGGATATGTCGGCGATGGTCGCCCCCGCGATGGCGCCGATGGCGGCCCCGATAATTCCGCCCCGCCATGGGTTCCTGCTGTCGAGGATCGCGCCGCTGATCCCGCCGATGGCGCCCCCGGCCGCCCCTCCCTGGGCCTGGTAGGGGGTGCATCCTGTCGTAGCGGCGATGAGCGTAGCGAAGAGGGCTGATGCTGCGTATTTTTTCCATAAGGTCATCTGTCGATCCTCCTTGCGCGTTTATGCCTGTAGATAAAGTTTACCACTGAACGCGCCGTGTGCAATGTGCGACAGGGCGCGCCGTACGGGGGAAGCATCGGCGCCTTCTCCGGTCATCGTTCACCGGTCACGCTTGACGGTATCGTCGCCCGCCGGCCGCATGTTCAGGGTGCCGGCGTTTTTTCTCCTGCTCCTGCCCCGCAGGTAGAGGGTCCAGCCGGACAGCGCGATCCAGATGATGCCGGCACCGAGCAGAAGGTGGTAGGCGTCGCCCAGCCACCCCGCCTTGAAATGGACCTTGACGAGGATGTCGTCCAGGCTGCCGGGGAGGATGCGTTCACCCGTCCCGCCACCGGGCCTGCGGAAAAAGCCGAAGCCGAGCAGCAGGCCGCTGATCGTCTGGATGACCAGAAACGGTGCCACGGCGATGCCGGCATAACGATGGAGCTTGTGGAGAAGAATCTCTTTCATCCGGAACCTCGACGGTGATTGTGTTCAAGTATACCACAGGGTTGCCGGGATTTGGCATGCCTTGCCCCCTGGGGCCTCGGAAATACGATGCGTTAAAAATGGATGACGGAGAAACGAAGGGGGCGAGGGGAGGCGTCGGGAAGGGGTAGCCCGGATAGATGCACGGCCGATTTCAGCGAAGAAATCGGCCGTGGCCTGGCAGTCGTCGGCAAATGCCGGAGTATCTTACAGCCCGTAGCCGCGGAGGATCTGGTTTACCTGGACCGTTAAGTCAGGGGCTATTGCCTGCGCAAGCCGCAGCTCCGCAACGCCGTCCGCTGCCCTGCCGAGCTGCAAAAGCGTTTCTCCAGACTCCAGGTGGCTGTTTGCATAGATGAGGATAGCCTTCGACGTGTCGAGGTCTCTGAAAAACATATCTCCGCCCAATCCCCTCAAGGTGTACAGGTTCCATACCGAAAGGTCGGGAGGGTAAAGAGAGGCGCTCCGCTGCACCAGTTGATAACTTATCCCTCGCTGGATAATGCTGTACGTATCGAGCGGGACGGAATACCTGGTCGAAAAATCGATAACTACCGGTCGGTGCCCGATGAACTCGGAAATGGAGACTTGTATGACATATTCCGGAGACTGCATCTGTTCAGGGATGGTTCTCAGGATGCTGCCCCGGAAAAGCTCGGGAAAGGCATCGAGATACCATTTGAAAACCAGGTGCGGGGTGTGGAGAAGGTCCAGGTCTTCCCGCATCTTTTCGGCACCCTGGAGATACCATAACGGGAAGGCGCCGCTGTCGCCCCAGGTGTACAGGACCGCCCCCTGGGGGAGAGAGCGGATGGAGTTGGTCCCGTAATCGTACGCAATGTAGTTTTCGTGCTGGTCGTTTTCCACATAGTGCAGGGCACAGACAGACGCGGGGAGGGCGAGCAGGAGCGATCCGGCAAGCGCCCGTGCCGGCAGTGCCCGCAGATGCTGTGCCGGTATGACGCTAACCGCCTTCCGTACCAGGAAAAACAGCCCGAGGCCCATGAATACGGCGGACAGGAGGTAAAGGGGGGTAAAGAATTCCTCGGTGAGGAAGATGAGCTCTTCGGGGGTATTGAAAAATCCGACGAGGACCAGGAAAAAGGTAAGCATGGCGATGCAATAGGCCAGCACCTCATGCCGCCGTTTCCTGAAAAAGGCAATGATCCCGACCGCCAGGACCACCAGGCCGACATAGGTAAATTCATACGGTATATTGAAGGCATTCATCTGTGCCCAGAGCAGCGCCCATCCCCGGTCGGGTTTCTCCACGGGATACCCTTTTCTCAGCAGATGCCACATGAATTGCGTGTAGGTCTTGGGGTCCCCCCAATTCAACAGGGGTGTCTGGGTTGCCCTTATCGGCAGATGGAGATGGATTGAAAACCCCAGAACGGCAAAGGCGATTGCCAGTGTCAATTCCTTTATGCGCCCGATGAGGCGCCAGTCCATGGACAGGATGAGAAATGCGTACGCCGGGAGGAGCAACACGATGGTCTGGTGGGCGCCGAACGTCAGGCCGCAGAGGAATGCCCCCAGGTAAACGTAGGCAGGACGCTCATCCCTCTGGCGGTAGTGGTCCCGCCACCGGAGGAGCAGGACGAAAACCATGGCCGCCAGAAAAGAGACCAGGGGGTAGGGTTTATCGTGATTCGACTGAAGCCAGAGTCTGGCGGAGAATGCAAAGGTGAGGGCCGCGCAGAGTGCCGTCATTTTTTTGCAAAAGAGGGAAAAGGCCGCATCATCGGCCGGCTCTTCACCGTCCAGAAACTGCATTACCAGCAAATACACGGCATAGCAGGCAAATGCAGAAGAAAAGGCGGTGGCGATATTGACGCGGAAAGCGATGCTGCCGAACGGCAGCCAGGTAAAAGGTTTCGCATAATTGACAAACGTCGGATAGCCGGGCGAATGGGCCGAGCCGAGGGACCAGATGGCGGTAATGAATTCGCCGCTGTCGAAAAAGGTGACGGAAGGTGCCAACGTCATCAGATAGACCGCGAAAGGGACGATGACGGCCAGGATTCCCCATGGGTCGAGGCGGTAAAGATATTTCCCGCTATTCACTCATTGACTCCTGCGGCGATGATTTTTTCCCGTGAGGGTCACGGTGAAACCGTCAAAGATAGGCACAATCGCCTGTTTCCGGGGCATTCATGATATTCGATAAGGCGGCGTGCTGTCAACCATGGATACCGCGAGCAGGCCAGGCAACCCGTTTCAGCCCGAAGCATCGCCTCCCGAAGGGGCAATTGCCAGCCGCGGCCAAAATTCCGGACATTACAAGAGAGGGGCTACCAGTTTACTCAGCTGGGTGGTTTGCACGTCCCCCAGGATCTTCTTCCGGACGATGCCGCTTCTGTCAATGATGAAAATAGTCGGGAATCCGATAATGCCATACTCTCTGAAGATCATGTTGTCTTCATCGGCCAGCATGGTAAAACTCAAACCGTTATTCCTGGCAAACGACAGTACGCTGTTGCGGGAACCGCCCACTTGTACAGCCAGGACAGTCAATCCTCTGTTCTTGTTCTGGCTGTAATAGGGCTCAAGCTGCTTCACCCTGTCACTGCAACATGAACTTGACCAAAAATAGAGGATAATGACGTTACCTTTCAGCCGGTCGAGGCGTACATGCTTTCCGTTCACGTCAGTGCCGGAAAGCAGCGGCGGCGTCTCCCCGATCCTGACGGCGGGTTTTTCCCCGCAACCGGAGATGACGGCAAAAAACGCCAGGGCTAAAGCCGATAAAAAAAAGGTCGAGCCGATGCTGTTCAGGCGTGCACACACTGTTTTCATAGAGTCCTTGTCGTTGCGACACTCCCGCTGCAGTGCCGCCGGTGTGTGCAAACACGCTATGTACTATAGCATTTCCCCGTCGGTTTTCACAGCGTTAGTAGCAACAGACCTGATTAGCCGACATCCCCCCCTCCGTCCTCCCGGGGGAGAACTGCTTGCTTTCCCCCGCGGGGGAGGGAGGGGACAGAAAGTGCCGGTGCCCGGGACGGCACCGTACAACCATCTAACTCTTGACTTTAATGGGGATAAATGACTTAATAGGTAAAGTAACTGTCCGGCTAATCAGGCGAATACCCTATGGCCGCTTGCTTCTTCGGCCGGGACCGATTTAACCTGGTACATGATCTTTTGACGGGGTTTAAACATTTGAAAACAATGGTTGTGATCCCGACGTACAACGAGCGGGACAATATCGAAAGGCTTGTGGAACAAATTCTCGCTCAGGATGGCGATATCGATGCTCTGGTCGTCGACGACAGCTCGCCGGACGGAACCGGCGAGGTCGTGGACCGGATGGCGGCTGCAAATCCCCGTATCCACGTTATTCATCGCGCAGGAAAGCTCGGCCTCGGTTCCGCCTACCGCGAAGGCTTCAAATACGCGCTGGACAACGGGGCGGAGTATATCATGGAAATGGACGCGGACTTTTCCCACGATCCGGCAATGATCCCCATTTTCCTGGAAAAGATCGGGGAGTACGATTTTGTGACGGGCTCCCGCTATCTGAACGGCGTCAGCGTCGTCAACTGGCCCATACGCCGTCTTATCCTCAGTTACTGCGCCAATATCTACACCAGGACGATAACCGGCCTCAGGATTTCCGATTGTACGGGCGGCTTCAAGTGTTTTCGCAGGAAGGTTCTCGAGTCGATTGAGCTGGACAAGATACGATCCGACGGCTATTCTTTTCAGATCGAGATGAACTACCGGTGCGTCGAAAAAGGATTCCGGGCCGGCGAGATTCCGATCATCTTCATCGACCGGCATGCCGGCTCGTCGAAGATGTCGAAAAAGATCGTGCGGGAGGCGATGCTCATGGTCTGGAAGCTGAAGCTGGGCTCTTTGGTGAGAAGGTTTGTCCCGGGGGTAAAGCGATGAGCCAGGCATGGGCGCTGACCTGCGAAATTGCGCTCTGGGGGTGGATTGGCGCTGCAATAGGCCTGATCCTGCATGCATTCCCCTCGCGCAACGAGTGCGATAAGAGAGCCGCTGCCGCCTGGGGCGGCTGCCTCGTTTTCTTCTACGGGTTGTGGATCGTGGGCATGCTCATGACGTGACGAAGCCGATTCAGTGTCCCGCAGCGAACGGTCTCCCGCGAGCCCTCCCCCCCGCCATGTACCAGACACGGAAAACCGCCGGCAAGGCAGCCGCGCGGTGCATCTTAAAGCATTAAAAGTTTTTTCATTGACTAATCCGTGTGTTTTCCGTTTAATGACACGTTAAGCTGGCAATGGTTGTCTTCCAGGGCACTTACTGCCTGTCTGATCTGTATCAATAGATTTGTATATTGCTATATAGTGTAATGTGTCTGCCTTGCATAACACTACAATGCTATCATATCATTCTTTTCTGTCCTGACAAGGATGCTGCGAATGAAAATCAATCTGTTACAGTTGCTGTCGACTTCCTGCATTCTGCTATTCAGCAGTTCCTTTTCCTTTGCCGACTCGTGCGTCACCACACTATGCCATCCGGCCATCGGGGAGATAAAGAACCTCCACCAGCCGGTGAAAGACGGCGACTGCTCCTCCTGCCACCAGCAGAAAATCAAGGAGCACCCGGTCAAAGGGGGGAAGAGCTTCGAGCTGACCGCCAAGGACGCGGCACTCTGCAGCCAGTGCCATGACCCCAAGGGGAAGAAGAAGGTGGTGCACCCGCCGGTGAAGGAGGGGGACTGCCTCGCCTGCCACAAGCCGCACGGCGGCAGTGGCCCCTATCTGCTGGATGTGGGGGAGAACCAGTCGGAGCTCTGCCTGGGGTGCCACGATGCCGCCCCGTTCAAGCAGGAGTTCATGCACGGTCCCGTTGCGTTCGGCGCCTGCACCAAATGTCACGACCCCCACGAATCGGGGGAAAAGGCCCTTCTCAAAGGGCCTGTCCGGGACCTCTGCCTGAACTGCCATGCGGATTTTGCCACGGCCATGAAAGAGGCGGCGGTCGTCCATCCGCCGGTGAAAAAATCTCCCTGCACCTCCTGCCACAATCCCCATGGGACGCCGACGGCTTTGCTGCTCAGGAAAAAGATGCCGGACCTTTGCGTTGGCTGCCATGTCGCATTGGGCAAGAAACTGGCGGCGGTAAAAGTGCCGCACAAGCCGCTCACGCAGGAAGCCAGCTGCGGCGGCTGTCACGCCACCCACTTTGCCAAGGCGAGAGGGCTGCTGGCGGGGGACGAGAAGAGCGTTTGCCTGGGGTGCCACGACACGGACAAGCTCGGCACCCCACCCCTGAAGAACATCAAGAAGGAACTGGAAGGGAAAAAGTACCTGCACGGCCCGATCCAGAAGGGGATGTGCACGCCCTGCCATGACCCGCACGGTTCGGACAATTTCCGCATGCTCAAGGGGAGCTATCCCGCCGAGCTCTACGAGCAGCACAAAGAAGGCAAGGACGGCAAGGAATTGACCTATGAACTCTGCCTCACGTGCCACGACAAGAGCATGCTCCGGTTTACCGAAACCACGATCTACACCAAATTCCGCAACGGCAAGCGCAATCTCCATTACGTGCACGTCGTCGGCAAGCGGAAGGGGCGTACCTGCCGCGTCTGCCACGAGCCCCACGCCAGCGACGGCGAGAAGCTGATCGGCAAGGAGGGGATGAAGTTCGGCGACTGGCGGATACCGCTGAATTTCACGATCACCCCGACCGGGGGAAGCTGCGCCCCCGGCTGTCACCGCACCCTTGCGTATGACCGGGACAAGCCCGTAATTTACAAAAAATAGCACTCGCAGAAGCAGGACCACCTTGTAACGACTCTTAGCCCGCAAGAGTAAAAGGAGTAGGGAGATGGCAAGACGTATACCCATGATTATCGGCGAAAGGATGATGACGAAGCTGGCCATGGTTGCCTTCGTGACCATATGCGCCTTGGGGGGATGCGCTGCCCCGCAGGTCAAAATAGCCCCCGTGTTTTTTCCGCCTCCGCCGGAAAATCCGCACGTCCAGTATCTGACCGGGATCAGCGATTCCACCGATGTCGGCGAGAATAAGAAGCAGGGTGGGTTCTCACTGTTGGTAACCGGGTCGCAAGCTGATGTCATCAGAAAGCTCGGTAAGTCCTACGGCATATATGCCAGGAACGGCAAGATCTACGTTGCCGAAAGCACCGGCGGCGCTGTGGTCGTCATAGATCCGGTCAAGGGGACTCTCGACTCTATCACCGGAGCCGGCGATCCGCGGGGAACGTTGAAAAGCCCCGTCAATGTCACCGTCGACACGGAGGGATACCTGTACGTGGCGGATCCGGCGCGAAAGGACATCGTTGTTTTCGATCCGGCAGGAAAGTTCGCCAGGTCCTTCGGCAGCGATCTCGGCAATTATGCCAAGATCGTCGACGTGGCCATCTCTCCGGAGGGAGACCTGTACGCCCTCGACATGGGCACCGGCGTGGTCAGGGTCCTTGACCGCATGACCGGCCAGGAGAAGAGGACTGTGGGCAAATTTGACGCGCTGGAGAAGAGCCTTCGGCTTCCGGACGGCATCGCCGTCGATTCCGCCGGCTTCATCTACGTGACCAATATCGGCAATAGCAAGTTGATGAAGTATGACCGGGACGGGAACTTCCTCACCGCGTTCGGCGGCATGGGCGACCATGCGGGAAATATGGTCCGCCCCAAGGGGGTTGCCGTCGACGATGCCGGGCGGATTTTCGAGGTGGACGCGGGATTGGGTTTGGTCCAGATCTTCAACGAACAGGGCCGCCTCCTGATGTACTTCGGCCAGTCGGGCTTGCCGCAGGGGTCGCTGAACATGCCCGCGGGGATTTCGGTGACCAAGGACAATCTCGATCTCTACCAGAAGTTTGCGGCCCCGGGGTTCAAGCTGGAAGAGGTGATCTTCGTCATCAACCAGTACGGGCAGGAGTACCATATCCCCCGGGTTTCCATCTATGGTCTGGGCCACATGGAGGGAAAAGAGGAGCCTGCCGCCGATTCGAAGAAGGAAAACAGCGAGAAGAAATAAAGGGCAATCGTTTCGTCTGCCGAAAGGTGTAGAGTCCTGATGGGGAATAAAGGCAAAATCTTCTGGATAGCGGCCGCAATGGCTCTTCTGTGCGGCTGCGATCCCGTTACCAGGCATAAGATTACCTCCACCATTTTCGAAGGTGTTCCGAGCCTCCCCCCGGCGGAAGAATACTGCCGGGCGTATCACGAGAAGGCCTCGGCCGAGGAGCGCGAAGCCGCCGGCAAGAAGGCGGCGGCCGAGGCGAAGGTGGCGGGCTCCATCCACCCCCCCTATGCCGAAAAGCAGTGCGACAACTGCCACGACAAGAGCACCGAATCCGGTTTCGTCGTGCCGAAAAAGGAGCAGCTCTGCGCCGTCTGCCATGCCGGCTTCATCAAGGGGGCCTACGCCCATGGTCCGGCGGCGGTCGGCTCATGCCTGGAGTGCCATGTCCCCCATGACTCCTCGTTTCCGAAGCTCCTCAAGATAGCCAGAGAGAACCTTTGCGGGACCTGCCATCGGGAACGGCGACAGGCCCAACGGATGCACGACAAGGTCGGTGCCAAGGGGATATCATGCCCCGACTGCCATAATCCCCATGGCGGAAACAATCCCTATTTCCTGGATTGAACCTATTTATGCCGATCAAGGTGTCGTTTATATGCATGCTCTTCCTCAGCTTTTTTCCGGCTTTGGCACAAGCGAGAGAGAGTTTCGAGATACGGCCGAAGCAGGGGCTCATCCTGCTGGAAGAATTTCAGCAATGGGTGGGGACCGAGTACCAGTACGCAGGATCTGAATCGGGCGGCGCCGGCGCAGCCTCCCATACATTCCAGGAACGCTACAACTTCTCTGCGAAGGGGGCCATCATCGACCCTTCACTACTCAGGCTCCAGCTTGCCGGGGCCTTCTGGGCAGAGCAAATCAACGCTTCCAGCACTGCGCGAGGCTCATCGTCGAGCGACAGCTTAGAGTACCAATACAGTCTTGCCGGCACCGCCTTCGAGAGGGGGTGGCACCCGGTTTCCTTTACAACATCCCGCACGTTGAGCACGGTGGTGTCGCCCTACATACCAGCCTACAACGCCGACAACAAGAGTACCGGCATCGAGTGTTCGTTTCTGAAAGGCCCTGTCCAAACCGCTTTCGGTTACCTGCGGGACAGCATGGACTCCAGCGGGGGGGGAGTCAACACCAGCGCAAGCTCGAATCAATTCCACCTTTCCGCGCAGCATAGCTATCGGGACATCAGCAACAGCGGTCTCAACGCCAACTGGTCCAGCCAGACGAGCACAGGGGGGAAGAGTGAGCATTATATGATCAACTTCCACAATGGCACTGCTTTGGACCGGAACAAGAAATATCGTCTGGAGAGCGCGCTCACCTGGCAAGATGCGAAGCTGGTGAGCGTGCCCCAGTCCAACCTGGATATTTCGGAACTATTGCAGGCCCGCTTGGGGAGCGCCCTTGAGGCGAGCCTGGCATACGCGTACCGCAATAACATCACGACGGACCTCGCCGGCCACGACCAGTTGTCCCAGGCGAACAGCGTAACCGCGTCGCTCTCGCACCGTCTTTTCAATAATTTTGCGACCCGGTTGAGCGGCCACTACAGGGTGAGCGACCTGCTCGGGGGGACAGAGGAGGCTTACGGCGGCATTGCCGCGGTGAAGTATACCAGGAGGCTCCAGGCCGCGGCCAGGCTCACCCTGGACCTGAGCGGCACCCGGGAGGTAACGGACCGGAAGCTGAAGTCCTCCGACCTGTCGGTGCCGAACGAGCAGCAGACGGCCCCCCCGCAAGGCGAGAGCATTACCCTGGGCACATCGGGCGTCCTTGTTGCCGTCAACAGCGTCAGGAACAGCAGCACGGGCTTTACCTACACCGAGGGGACCGATTACACGGTCGACCTGCTCCTGCGCCGCATCACCATCACACCGGGCGGGAGCATCGCGCCGGGGACGCTGCTCCTCGTATCGTACATCCTCAGGCTCGATCCATCCGTGAAATATGCGACAAACAGCTTCAGTGCGGCCTCCGCGCTCACTTTTCTCGATCACTACATCGTGAGCGCCTTTTTCATGACTCAGCAGCAAGGCTTTATTTCCGGCCAACCGGTGGTGGACCTGACGAACGTTCGGACCGAATCACTCCGTTTCCAGGGGGTATTCCCTGAAAATACCTACACTCTCGCGTATACCGAGTATTTCTCGAATATCTCCAAATACCGGGACGTCGAAGGGGGGTGGCAGTATATCCGCCGCTTCACCTTCTCGTCGCTCTCGCTCCAGTTGCGAGACAGCTATGCCGTCTACGACGCCATCGGCGCGGCCTCCGGCTACACGCAGAACAATTTCAACGCCACCTCCACGTACCGATGTACGCTCCTGGGCGGGGCGCAGCTCCTGCTGTCCGCCAGTTATGCCGATACCAGCAGCGGCAGGGGGGTGAGCAGCGATTTTTTCTATGTCAACGGCTCGCTGCAGGCCCAGATCAACAAGCTGGCGATCGACCTGGGGGGGCAGGTGGCGTGGCGGCTTTACGGAAAGCAGAGCAGCCGGAACGATTATGTTCATTTCGGCCTGACACGGTACTTCTAGAAGGATTGGACATGGCCCATAGTCCCAATTTGCCGCGGTTGCAGGAAATTACGGAGAGGACGAAACCGATTGCCGTTCGCGCCGCGCTCGGGTTTCTCGTCCTCTGCCTGACAGCCTGCGCCACTCCCGCTTCCCTCTATGAAACCCGCCCCTCCGTGCCGATTCAGTGGCCGCAGCCCCCGCTTCCGGCGAAAATCGTCTGGGTCAGGAGCATCGCCTCCCCTCAGGACGCCGGCATCGGCAAAGGGTTTTGGAAACGGGCGCTGGAGCTCGTCATCGGCACGGATGAGCGCCGCATCATCAGGCCCCATGGCGTCCTGTTCGACGAAAAGGAGCAGCTGTTCATCGCCGATCCGGGTGCCGGTCTCGTCCACTGGATGGACCTGAAAAAAGGGCGCTACACCGTCATCGGCACCGAAGGGGGACACCCTTTCCGCACCCCCATCGGCCTCGCCGAAGACGAGGGGGGCCGGCTCTACATCACCGACTCAACCGCGGGGAAGGTCTTTATCTATGACCTCGCGGGGGGCACCCTGACCCCCCTTATCCTGCTACACCTGGAGAGGCCGACCGGGATCGCCTACAACAGGGTCAACAAGCTCCTCTACATCGTCGATACTACCGCGGGCCAGGTTGTCGGCATAGACGGGCAAGGGGTGGAGAGGGTACGGTTCGGTTCCGCCGGGGAGGGGAAAACCCAGTTCAATCACCCCACCGATATCGCCGTGAACGCCAGGGGTGAGCTCTACGTGACCGACCCCCTCAATTACCGGATCAAGCTGTTCTCCCCGGAGGGGCACCTGGTGAGTGAGATCGGCGAGGCCGGCGATTCGCAGGGGAACCTCAACAAGCCAAAGGGGGTTGCGGTGGACAGCGAGGGGCATGTCTTCGTGTGCGATGCCATGCTCGATTCGGTCCAGATCTTCGACGAAGCCGGCCGCTTCCTCCTGTCCTTCGGTGACACCGGCGTGGCAAACGGGCAATTCTGGATGCCGTCCGGGATATTCATCGACCGTAACAACTACATCTTTGTCGCCGATACCTACAATCAACGGCTGCAGGTCTTCCGCTACCTGGCCGGCGCCGGGCCCGATGAGGGGAAAAGCGCCGAACCGATGAGGTGATACCGTGCCAATCAAGCTTTTACAGTCAGTTGCAGCGGCTTGCCTCGCTGCCATCCTCCTGGCGCCATCCGCAGCAGTCGGCAAGGGGAGCATCATCACTACGCCGCACAACCTCTCGGCTTCCGGGCAGTATGCCATCAAGTTCACCCAGGAAGTGCAGATCTGCATTTTCTGCCATGTTCCCCACAACGCAACGCCGTCCACCCCCCTCTGGAGCCGCAATCTGCCGCAGGCGAACTACATACCGTATGCCTCTTCAACACTGCAGGCCCAGGTTTCCGCCATGCCGACCGGCGCTTCGCGGCTCTGCCTCAGCTGCCACGACGGCACCATTGCCCTGAACAACTACGCCACCAGTCCCGCCTCCGTGAACGTCTTCATGCCCACGGGCGCTACGCCGACGACCAACCCGAACCTGACCACCGACCTCTCCGACGACCACCCCATCTCGTTTATCTACGACACAAGCCTGGTCGGCAAAAAGAACGGGGAGCTGGCGCTGCCGTCCACACTCCCTGCGTCGATCAGGCTTGACGGCCAGGGCGCCCTCCAGTGCACCGCCTGTCACGATCCCCATGACAACGAGTTCGGCAATTTCCTGGTCATGAGCAACAGCGCCGGTGGTTCTCCCCTCTGCGTCGCCTGCCACAAGAACAACGGCTGGCCGGGCTCCACCCACAACCCGGCGAATGTCCCCGTCCTGGCCCAGGCCTGCATGAACTGCCATTACAGTCACAACGCCCCTGAGCCGGTCCGCCTGCTCCACTACAAGCAGGAGGAAAACAACTGCTATCTCAACTGCCACAACGGCACCGACACCACGTCGGTGAACGTTGTCCCCCTCTTCGCCGGGGGGATGCACCGGCATCCGGTGGACGCCACCATGGGGGTCCATGACGAGAAGGAATCTCTCCCGGCCGCCACCTACCACGTGGAGTGCGTCGACTGCCACAACCCCCACCAGGTGAACGGCGCCAATGCCCCTCTCTCCTTTCCTCCCGGCATCGACGGCCGGCTCAGCGGGGTGAGGAAGGACAACAGCGGGGCCGTCGCCACCAGCGAGTACGAGATCTGCTTCAAATGCCATGCCGGCATCAATGCCTTCAAGTTCTCCGGCGTCACCGAAACCCCGCCCAACCGGATGATTCCCGACCCGGACCAGAAGAACCGGTTCAGCAACACCAACCCCTCTATCCACCCGGTCACCACCACCCGCACGACGACAAAGGGAGCGGCCTCGTTAAAGACGGCCATGATCCAGATCTACTGCAGCGACTGCCATAACAGCGACCAGAGCGTAAAGGCGGGGGGAACCGGGGCAAACGGCCCCCACGGGTCCAACTACCCGCATATCCTCATTGCCCGCTACGATATGCCGCTGGTTCCCCAGGCGTACGCGACGATTCAGTACGACCTCTGCTACCGCTGCCATCTGGAAGGGTTCATCATGGGGGGGAGTTCCGGTTTCGTGAACCAGGGGACGAACGAGCATGTCCAGCATGTGCAGGTGAGGGGTATCCCCTGCTTTGTCTGCCACGATCCCCACGGCGTGCCGAACGCACCGACTACGCCGGTGCCGGGGGGAACCACCACGAACAACGCCCATCTCATCAATTTCAACAAGGATTACGCGGCCCAGCCGCCGGTCACATCCCCTCTCTACACGACCAACGCCCCGTCCACCGGCACCTGTACGGTCAGCTGCCATACTACAAACGGCGGCACCCATGGCTATCAACCCTAGGTGAATGACATGACCACGTACCCAGTTGCTGCTCGCGTTAAACTTTGGATCTGCCTGTTGTTGGCCGTGACAACCCTGCTCGTTTTCTGGCAGACCGGAAGAAACGAATTCATCAACTACGACGATAACCTGTATGTGACCGCGAATCCCCACGTGTATGCGGGATTGGCGCGGGAGAGCGTGCTCTGGGCGTTTTCCTCGCTGGAGAATTACAACTGGCATCCCCTCACCTGGCTGTCGCACATGACCGATTGCCAGCTCTACCGTTTGGCCCCCCGGGGCCATCACCTGACCAATGTTCTCTTTCATGCGGCGAACGCGGTGTTGCTCTTCCTGGTCCTGGCCAGGATGACCGGCATGCTCTGGCGCAGTGCGTTCGTCGCCGCGCTGTTCGCGCTCCATCCGCTCCATGTGGAATCGGTGGCGTGGGTCGCCGAGCGCAAGGATGTCCTGAGCGGCCTGTTCTGGATGCTGGTGATCCTCGCGTACGCCCGTTACGTGGAGAGGCCCGGGCGCTTCCGGTACGTCGTCGCGTTGCTGGCGTTCGCTTTGGGCCTGATGGCCAAGCCGATGCTCGTAACCCTTCCGTTCGTGCTGCTGCTGCTGGACTATTGGCCGCTCGGCAGGTGCTGCGGAGCGGAATCCGGCATGGATGCGGACGGCGAGCATGCCGCTTTGCCGCCGATGCCGGGGAAGTGCTCCATCCGGGGCCTCCTGCTGGAAAAAATACCCTTTCTCGCCCTGTCTGTTGCCGCGAGCATGGTAACCGTCCTTGCCCAGAGCAAGGGAGGGTCGGTGCTGTCTCTCGGCAAGCTCTCGTTCCCGTCCAGGGTCGCCAATGCCGTTGTTTCCTACCTGAAGTACATAGGCAAGATGGTGTGGCCGGCGAAGCTGGCGGTTATTTATCCTATTGCACCCATCCCGTTCCGGGAGGCGGCCGGCGCAACGGTTCTTCTAGTCCTTCTGACCGTCCTGGTCGTGTTGAAGAGGCGTCGCTACCCATTTCTCCCGGTCGGCTGGTTCTGGTTCCTCGGCACACTGGTGCCGGTGATCGGCCTGGTGCAGGTGGGCTCTCAGGCCATGGCCGACCGTTACACCTATCTGCCGCTGGTCGGGCTCTTCATCATCATCGCCTGGGGAGCGCCGGCAATGGCGGTGCACTGGCGGCATCGCCGGGCCGCTTTGGCCGCGGCTTCCCTCCTCTCGCTCGCGGTCCTCTCGGTCTGCACGTGGCGGCAGGTCGGCCACTGGAGGAACAGCGAGGAGCTCTTCACGCACGCCCTTGCCGTTACCGCCAACAATCCCGTTGCCCACAACCATCTGGCAACCGCCCTGGTAAAAAAGGGGCGGAACGAGGAAGCCATCGCCCATTCCAGAGAAGCCTTGCGGCTCGCCCCCAACTACGCATCCGCGCATCATAACCTCGGCATGGCCTTCGCCGCGCAGGGGAGGCTGGGGGAGGCGGTGGAGCAGTACCTGGCGGAACTGCGCATTATCCCTCAGGATGTGGATGCCCATGACAGCCTCGGCATCGTTCTGGCGCGGGAGGGGCTGATGGAAGAGGCCATGGCCCAGTTCGCGGCCGCCCTGCGGATAAACCCCAACGACGCCACCGCACACAACAACGTGGGGGTCGCCCTGGCGCAGCAGGGGAGAATTGCCGAGGCACGGGACCATTTCCTCCGGGCGCTGCGGATTAACCCCTATTCCGCCGACGCCCTGCAAAATCTCCGGCTGAGCGAGCAGCTCGGCAAATCTCCCCGCAGATAGGCCGGCCATGCCCATGCCGGCATCGCAGAAGACCGTTGCCTCCCCTCCACCCCTTCGCCGCGGAGCCCACAATCGCACGAAACGGTGCGGGGACGGCCGCGTCTCGGCAGTTCCGTCAAATAACGGCTCCACTCCGTAAAATGACTTTAATTTCCCCGCCGCTTCTCACGCGCACCCGGTTGTCCGGGTTGGCCCCCGTTGCCCCCTCCATGTCATAACCTGTTGATACAGCGTAGTTTTGGGTCGGCGCCCAGCGGCGAGACGCAACGAATTATACGGTGCCGAGCATTTGGCTTGCGTTTTGCAAACTCCTTTTTCAGTAGCAAGGCGGTCGTGATTTGACGGCCCAATAGAAAACCTGGAGCGTAAAGAAATCCTCATGTTCCGGGAAGGAAAGCACGGCCTCGGGGGGGACCCGGGGAAAACAGACTCATGGGGCTGGATGGCGGCGATTTTGCTGCCTTAATCAAATGAAAAGGAGAAGAACAGATGAAGAAAGTAACAGTAGTCCTTGCAGCAGTGCTCGCCCTGAGCGCCTCCGCCGCTCTGGCGGGACAAGCCCCGCAGACCGGGGTTATCGGCTCCTTCCACGACATCACCGACAACGCCACCTACACGCCGGACCCCCTGCAGAGGGTCTGCGTCTTCTGCCACACCCCGCACAACGCTTCGACCGCATACGCTGATGCCCCCCTCTGGAACCGTACGGAGAGCGCTTCTGCCAACATCACCCCCTACGTGTGGCAGGCTCCTGCCAACCTGGCGACGGATGCCACCGGCGGCAACATGTCCATCACCCAGGCTGACGTCCTGACCGGCCCGACCCGCCTCTGCCTGACCTGCCACGACGGCGTCACCGCCGTTGACCAGCACGGCCCCGCAGCGGGTACTGCCAACCTGAGCGCCGCTTCCGGCACGGCCATCGACTCGGCCAGCGGCCGCGCATGGCAGGACCTCACCACCACCCACCCGGTCGGCTTCCTCTACTCCGAGGCCCTTGCTCTCCGCGGCACGGGCGAGCTGGTCGACCCCTCCACCGGTGCCGAATTCATCGACACTGTTGACGCTAGCGGCGTCAGGGCCCTCAACACCTACTTCGGCACCAACCGCCTGGCCGCGAAAAAGATCTCCGACACCCTGTACAGCGGCCGCGTGACCTGCGCCTCCTGCCACGAAGTCCACAACAAGGACAACGCCCTCAACCCGCTGGCCTCCGGCGCTCCTGCCGGCGATGCCCGCAACTACTTCCTGAGGGCCTCCGAGGAGCGCTCCGCCATCTGCCTCTCTTGCCACATCAAGTAATACTCTTTTTTCGGGTCTGATCCTGAAGGGGAGAGGGAAGTTTTTCCCTCTCCCCGTTTTTTTGTGCGCGCCATCAGCCAAATCCATGGACGCCATCTTCTAAAGATAACCCTTGAAAGATTCCGCGAATCAACCACGCTCCTCGGTGTAATGACGGTCATTACGTCCAACCTGCCCTTCCCCAAAAGCTTTCACACTGTTCCTCCCTGTGTTATTCGCTGAACAAAACGCGCAGAATCAACGGCTTAACAAGTGCGAAGGGCTGATTGAGAGGCCTCTCGGATTAGTTTCCGGTATTTAAAAGAATGGCATTAACATTGCGTAGCAATATGTTTTGTACCTATACAGCTGCTTGTTTTGCGGGCTTTCCCAAATACGCCGAGCTTCATAACCACTCCCGCCCTCCCTTTAGGTTAAGGGGAGGAGGATTAAAATCCTCCCTCTTAGGCTGAGAGGGGGGCAGGGGGAGTTATGGTGCCGTCGGCACTGAATAGTTGCTATGTGTTAATAAAATGTATTTGTTGTGGTGCGGCGTCGCCGGCAAGAGACAGTGGGCGCAGCAGGTTTTAGCTTCTGATATCCAAGGAGGGGGAAAAATGGGATTACGGCAGAGAATCGTGGGCATGATGAGACGGCCGCTTCCAGTCCTCGTACTGGCGCTGGGGATTGCCGGCACGGCGGTGACTGCGGGGGCATCGACGCCAGGTTTCGGCAATTGGAGCAGCCAGGGAGATTTCGAGACGAACGCCTCGACCACCGGCACGCCGACAACCAGGGTAAACATCGATACGACGACAGGGAGTGGTATAAGAATCGGCGTTACCAAAGATTTCGTTACTACCGCAACCATTACCTGCGTGACGCCCAACAGGATCTATACCACCGGGGTCGATCGCACATCTGTTGTTGCGGTCGATACGACAACCAGGGCAACGATCACGATTCCGCTCCCGGGCCGGGCTGCCGGAGTCGTCTACAACTCGTTAAATAACAAAGTGTATGTCGGGCAGTACGATGACAACCATGTCACCATCATAGACAACAGCTTGCCCGTCCCCGCCGTAATCGGTACAATCCAGAGCGGGACTCCCCATAATGGCGCCTATGTGGCAGCCTATAATTCTTATCCTCCGCAAAACGGCGGAAATAAAGTCTACATTGCAAACACCGGGGATCAAACTATTTCCATCTTCGACGGGGCTACCGATTCACTTCTGGCTACTGTACCGGCAGTGGCAGGGGCAACAACCGCTTCGTTCGATGCCGTTGCCAACAAGGTGTATTTTACAAGTAAGGCCAATCAGTTCGTGACGATAGTCGATGGCGTGACCAATAGCATCGATCAAGACGTCCAGGTGGACGACGTGCTCAACCTTCTCGGCGGTTCGGCCTTGGGGAATGTCGGGCTCCGGGTCGATGCCGGCATTACATCTGCCGACAACATCAAGTTGTCCTGGGATTACGATTGCAATGGCCCGAACGAGAAGATTCAGTTGCAGGTCAGGACGGCAACAGATCTTGCCTCACTTGACAGCGCAAGCTATGGGGGTCCGACAACCGACACGTGGTTCGAAACCGACTGCACTGATGCCACCTCGACCACGCAATCCGCTTCCGCAACTCTCAATGTTTCCAACAGCGGGGCAGCGGAGATACAGGTGAAGCTTTCTTCGGACGGCCTGACCACTCCCGTTCTTAAAAAGGTGAGGCTTGCCTATGGCTTCACCGTCACCGCATCAGCCGGCAGTGGCGGGAGCATCTCCCCTGCCGGCGCTGTGCGGGTCTCTTACGGCGACAGCCAGACCTTTACCGTCACGCCCGATCCATGCTACCACATTGCAGATGTGGTGATCGACGGTGCCACTCATCTGGGGCCGGTAGCAACCTACAGTTTCAGCAACGTTACCGCCAGCCATAGTATTTCCGCGACTTTTGCGATCAATACTTATACCATCA
This sequence comes from Geobacteraceae bacterium, assembly GCA_036518435.1. Taxonomy (GTDB): domain Bacteria; phylum Desulfobacterota; class Desulfuromonadia; order Geobacterales; family Geobacteraceae; genus JAMPXD01. Next base: position 43,960 of record DATDNF010000010.1, on the reverse strand, counting down.
CCCCATCTGCAGGGAACGGCGGCAGCATTTCTCCCGCCAGCGCGGTGACTGTGGCGTGCGGTGGGAGCCAATCGTTCATTGTAACGCCTGATCCCTGTTATCACACTGCTGACGTGGCGGTGGACGGGACATCCCAGGGAGCCATCTCCAGCTATTCTTTTACGAACGTAACCGATAACCACACGATCGCCGCCAGCTTTGCCATTAACACCTACACCGTCACCTTCAGTGCAGGGTCGGGGGGGACCATCTCCGGCGACACTCCCCAGACCGTCACCTGCGGCGGCAGCACCTCTCCCGTTACGGCGACACAAGCCACCGGCAATCGCTTCGTCAACTGGACCGGCACCAACGGCTTCGCCGCCACGACCAGCAATCCCCTCACGGTCACCAATGTCACGGCCAGCCAGCAGATCACTGCCAACTTCACGCCGATTTCCTTTTCCCTGTGGAAGGTGAATGGGGCCGGCGGCAACGATGTTGCCATCGATGGCAGCGGCAATGTTTATACTGGTGTACCGGCCACGGTCAACGGGGTATCGGGGATAGGAATAGCCAAGTTTATCCCCCCCGGAGCCACCCCGGCATGGGTAGGCACTTATGCCACCGCTCCCCTCTCATATGTAAACGGCGTCTCCGTTGATGCTGCCGGGAACGTTTATACCGCTTCAACTGGATCCGTGAAATTCGCTAAATTCACCCCGCCTGCGACGACCCCCGTGTGGACTGCCACCGGTTCCGCGCCTATGACAATATTTGCCGACTCCTCTGGCAATATTTACGGTATGTCGTACAGCGGCAGCGGTGGCAATGGCAAAGTAGACGTCTACAATTTCACGGCCCCGTCCACCTACACGCTGGCCAGGACCTTGAATCCTTCCCAAGGGTTTCTCATGGACACTGCCCTCGACAGCAGCAATAACCTCTTTTATATTGCTTCCACAGGGTACTACGGCTACTTTGCTCCCGGACAGACGACTCCTTCCAGCAGCAGCAAGGTTTTTCCATCCGTCACCAACTTCCATACCATGGCCATCGACAACAACAACAATACGTACGTCGGGGGAGATGGCGCCACGTACGGCTCCCGTACGCTGTACCGTATTCCTGCCGGCGCGACCAGCCCCGATTGGACGGTGAGCTTTTCCGCGCCAGTTGATATTAAAGGTGTGGCCGTTGACACAATCGGAAACGTCTATGTCGCTGCCGGTCAACGCATCCATATGTACACCCCGTCCCTCGGCACAACCATCCAGTGGTATGCCCAATCTTCGGATGGCGGGGAGTTCACCGGGGTTGCCGTAGACGCGCTGGGTAAACATATCGCTGCTGTCGAGGGGACGACAGCTCTTTACGTGTACACCCAGAACTAGCAGCAGTGTTTGTGCATTAGGATTTTCTGGACTGAAAGCCCCGTGACTCGGTCACGGGGCTTCCTCCGCGTGCGCCAGGCATGGCGCGTGGCGAGAAAGCGCCATCAAATCAGTGCCATGGTGTCTTTGCATCTGGTGAATTGCGTGATATAGTCCCCCCGTAGTACCACGCAAACCCCGAATCCATTATCCCGGTGCCGTGTACACATGATCTCCGCGGCAATGACCGACAGGGAGGTCTCCTTCAAGGACATTGTGCGGGAGAGTTGAGGGAGGGGTGTGTTCAAGAAAGTTTTGCTGGAACCTGTCCGACTTGCGGTGCCCCGCCTTTGCCACTACAGAGTGGCGCCTTCCCTTCTTCCCACATTTTCATGGAGTATTTCCCCGGATTTTTATATATTACATTGAATAGCACACCCACCAATCGTCGAGGCCAGATGCGCATCAAGCTTTCAGCATTTCTCGCCGGCTCGTTCCTGCTGGCCCTGTCTCTTTCCGTTCACACCGGCTTTCCCGCGGAAAAACCGGTGGTCTACTTCGGCATCGGCATGCGCTACCGTCCCAGCGTCGTGTACGAGCGCTTCCAGCCGATGATGGACTATCTGACGCAGAACACGCCGTACCGGTTCGAGTTGAAGATAAGCCGCAATCCTGAAGAAACCATCAGATTCCTGAAAGAGGGGCAGACCCCGGTCAGCGTCATCGAAGACGGCGGCCTCATGGAGGCGATGCTGCGGTACGGCGCCGTTCCGATACTCAAGCCCCTCAATGCGGAGGGGCAGCCGTCGTACCGTTGCTATTTCATCGTGCCCGCCGCTTCCCCCCTCCGTTCCCTGGCCGAGCTGAAGGGGAAAAAGGTGGCGTTCGGCAGCCGCCATTCCACCACCGGCAATCTCATTCCCCGCAAGATGCTCTGGGACAGCGGGATAAGGGTCAAGGCCCTCGGTTCCTACGCCAATCTCGACAACCAGGATGCCGTGATGAGGGGAGTACTCAGCGGGAAGTACGACGCCGGCGCCGTCAAGAGCACCGTTGCCTGGCCCTATAAGGAGCACGGCGTGCGGGTCCTCGCCACGTCCGAAGAGCTTCCCTCTGTCCCCCTGCTCGTCGGGAAGAACGCCCCAAAGGAGCTGGTGCAGGTGATTACCGGCGCCCTGGTGAAGCTGAACCGCCGTGATCCCCGGTACCGGCGGATCATGGAAAACTGGGACGTCGAGTACAAATACGGCTTTGTCCCGGCAACGGCCGCCGATTACCGTGATATCGCCCGGATGTTCAGGGCCATCCCCTATGGGTGCGGCACGGGGTGCCACAAATGAAGGCGCCGCAGTTCCTTTTCAGCCTCAGGTTCAAATTCGCGCTGATCGCCGCCCTGTTTGTCGCGGTTTTTTCCATCGTGTGGGGGGGGTACGCCGTCCGTAAGGAAGAGGTGCACCTGAGGCGCAAGATGGAGCGTGGCGGCAAAATGCTCCTCTCTTCCCTCAAGGCGCCGATCATCAACGTCATGATCACCCAGGAGATGGGGATGGCGCCGGGGGCGCTCGACGATTTCGTCGAGGAGATCACCGCCGATCCCGATTTGCCGGCTGATTACGCCTATATCACCGACGCGGATGGGAAGGTCATTGCCCAGATCATCTACGAAGAGTTCGACAAACTGCGCGACGACCCCCTGACGCGCGCCGCCCTTGCGGGGGACGGGTTTTTCAGCAGGGTGATCAAGGACAGCGGCGGGCGGGACGCCGTCCTTGACCTGGCATTGCCCCTGCGCATTTCGGGAAAATCATGGGGAGTGCTGCGGGCCGGGTTTTCAATGGTGCCGATGCAACGGGAGTTCCTGGCTTTCAAAAGGCGCACCCTGATCTTTTCCGTGCTCCTCTTTCTGGCCGGCACGGCCGTTTTCTACGTCGTGGGGGTCACCATGTCGCGGCCACTGGAGCGCCTTTCCCGGGCCATGACCCATGTCGATCTGGGTGCGTTCGAGGCCAAGGCCGCCGCGGCGCGGCGCGACGAGATCGGCATCCTCCAGGAGAGCTTCCATGACATGCTGGTGCGCCTGAAGCGGAGCGAGCAGGAGCGGCAGAACGCCCTGAGCTATGTGATCCAGAACGAAAAGATGGCCACCATCGGCAAGATCGTCGCCGGGGTGGCCCACGAGGTCAACAACCCCCTGGCGGCCATCTCGGCCTGCATGTTCACCATGGAGCGAAAGCTCCCCGGGGAGTTGCGCGGCTGCCTGGAAACCCTCAAGGCCGGCTTCCTCCGGATCGAGACCATCGTCCATCAACTGTCAGACTTCAGCAGGGTAGGGGAGTTGGAGATCAGGAACGTGCCGAGCGACGTTTTTTTCAGGGAGGTGGAAGCCTTCGCGGGGATGGCCCTGAAAAAGCGCAATGTCCGTTTTGTCGCAACCGACGCATGCCTCCCCCCCGTCGTGCTGCGCATCGACAAGGCGAAAATGCACCAGGTGGCGCTCAACCTCATCCTGAACGCCGCGGACGCATCCCCCGACGCCGGCACCGTCGAGCTGTGCGCCGGCAGCAACGGCAAGTCGTACACGCTGACGGTAAAGGACCACGGCGTGGGTATCCCTCCCGAGGACCGGGAGAAGATCTTCGACATTTTCTTCACGACAAAACCCGCGGGCGCGGGGTGCGGGATAGGGCTTGCCGTCTGCAAGAGCATCGTGGATCTTCACCGGGGCTCCATCGGCGTCGACAGCGGTGCGGGCGAGACGGCCTTCCGCGTCTTCCTTCCCCTGGAGAACGGAGCGGACAATGGGTAGTGCCAAGCTGCTGATCGTCGAGGACGATCCCCTGTTCGGCGTGGCGCTCGGAGAGGTCGTGGCTGGGGCCGGATACCGGCCGAGGCTTGCGGCAAGCGGGGCGGAGGCGCTGGCGGCCGCCGCCGAAGAGAGCTTCGACGTGGTGCTCCAGGACATCAGGCTCCCCGACGCCAACGGGCTCGATGTCCTGCGGGAAATCATCTCCCGCCAGCCCCACTGCTGCGCCCTCGTCATGACCGGCTACGGGACGATCGAGACCGCGGTCGGGGCGATGAAGCTCGGCGCTTTCGATTTTCTGACCAAGCCGTTCCCGATGGAGACGCTGCTCTTGAAGGTCGAGAGCTGTCTCGAATCTAAATGCACGGGGAAGGCGCTCGCCGGCCGTTCCGGACACACGTCCCCCTTTCCCGCAATGATTACCCGCAGTCCGGCCATGCTCGCCGCCCTGGAGATCGCGGCCAAGGTCGCGGGGACCTCCGCGCCGGTCCTGATCCAGGGAGAGAGCGGCACCGGCAAGGAGCTGGTGGCTGAGGCGATCCACGGGGCAAGCGGGAGGCGCAGCGCCCCGTTCATCACCGTGAACTGCACGGCCATCCCTGCCACCCTCCTCGAAAGCGAGCTGTTCGGCGTCGAGAAGGGGGCCTACACCGGCGCCGACAGGAGCAGGCCCGGCTATTTCGAGCTCGCCTCGGGGGGAACGCTCTTGCTCGACGAGATCGGCGATCTGCCGATCGACCTCCAGGGGAAGCTGCTGCGAGTCCTGGAGGAAAAAGTGGTGGCGAGGCTTGGCGGGACCGACGTCAGGCATCTGGATTTCCGCCTCATCTGCGCCACCAACCGCAATCTGGCGAACATGGTGAAAAGGCGCGAATTCAGAAACGACCTGTTTTTCCGGATCAACGTGGTACCCGTCAACCTCCCCCCCCTCAGGGAGCGGCGGGAAGACATCCCGCTGCTGCTCGCCCACTTCCTCGACAAGTACGCCCCCGACCCGGCCGCCAGACCGGAATTCACCCCCGAGGCGCTGGAGATGCTGAGTCAATACGGCTATCCGGGAAACGTCCGGGAGCTGAAGAACATCGTGGAAAGGGTGTCGCTCCTCCACGCCGGGGCAAAGGTCCATATCCACCACCTCCCCGCGGAGCTCCAGGCCCCCCTGGGCATCGGCGGCGGCTTCGAAACGTTCGACGCCGGCAGGCCTCTCAAGGAGGCGGTGACGGAGTTCGAGAAAAGGTATATCGAAAAGGTGGTCCACTATGCGGGGGGGCGCAAGACGCTGGCGGCCAAGATGCTCGGCCTCTCCCGCAAGGTCCTGTGGGAAAAGCTCAACAAATAGGCCACCGTCCGTGAAATCCGTTAAAAAACCGATATGTTACGAATTCGTAACACGCCAAAATACGGAGGTGTGCCGGTCTTTTGGCGGAAGGCGGCAGATGAAATACAGCCGGGAAGCTCAGCAATAACCGCGAATAATTAAGCGAGGCCAATTACCCCCCGATGTTTGATGGTGGGGTGATTTTTTTACGGCCGCTGCCCCAGCGCAACAGAGCGAAATGACATGCATTCCCCCCCGTCCAAGATGATCTCCGCCGCACCCGGGCAACGTTAATCTCCCCGGGCAGGTGCTTGCGTGTACCGGCGGGCATACATTGTGCAAGAATTTCGTGACACTACTATATGAAACACTGAATCCCGCTTTTGCGGATAACGTTAACAAGAGGGAGATGCAGCACGGCAGGTTAAATTTACTCGCAGCAGAATAATACGGTCCATCAAAGGAGCAAAGGAGAGGAAGATGCGTAAAAGATTACTAGTTTTTGCAGCCATGTTCAGCGTCTTGCTGCCGATGGCTGCCCAGGCAACAGTGTGGCAGATCGGCGCAGCGGTCAACACCGGCGGCGGGAACATCGTCGTGAGGGGGGGCACGCCGCAGACTTACGGCGGGACGGTATTCAGGTCCTACACCACCCATGCCAACGTTCCCATCACCGTGAACGCCAACACCGGGTACCAGGTTTCCGCTGTCAAGGTCAACGGTGTGGCCCAGTCCCTGCCGATCCCGAGCGGGTCGAATTACAACTTCAACATCGCAAGCGGGCTCAGCCAGAGCTTTAGCGCGAGCTTTACCGCACAGCAGCTCGCGGTCTCGTCCACCAGCGGTCCGGGCGGGTACGTGACTCCCTCCGGCAGCTGGACTTACTACTACGGCACCCAGAGCACGCCGATCGTTTTCACCTTTGTACCGAACACGGGGAATCAGGTCATCGCCATCAACGGACTGCCGGCAAGCGGGTATACGCTTACCGACGCCACTGTCGGCGGCGCCGTGACCCTCCCGGCGCCTGTCAGCCACAAGGTGAAGGTGACCATCACTACCCTTACCGCTCCCGTCTCCCTGTCCGGGTCCTTCGTCTCGGTGGTCGCCAATGCCGGCACACCGCAGACGGTTCTGACCAACACTGCGGTGACCCTCGACGCCTCCGCCACCACCCCGGCGGGCGCGACCCTTGTCTGGAGCCAGACGGGCGGCCCAGCGGTCTCCCTCTCCTCCACGACCGCGGCGCAGCCGAGTTTCATGCCCCCGACCACCGGCACGTATTATTTCCAGGTCACTGCCAGCTCCAGCGGCGCCACAAGCACTGCGAGCACCACCGTGACTGTCACCACCTCGGCCGCTGTCGCCGCCATGAACCAGTGCGTAACTTGTCATAACAGCATCGGCGTCGGCCCGGGGATCTACTCCAACTGGTCTTCCTCGGTGCATGAGGCCAATATGGTCATGTGTGCCGGCTGCCACGTGGGTAACGACACCGGCAGCCACCCCGGCACCGTTAACAGCACCACGGTCAATCCGGGCACCTACGTCCTCACCGGCTCCGCCAACGGCTACGCTGTCGGCACCCTCTTCTGCCAGCAGTGCCACGGCAATGGCGTGTCAGCGGCCGTTCCCCATGCAACCTCAGGGTCCGCTCTCAGCGGTTTGACCTGCGCCAATTGCCACACCGGCGATAACGGCGCCGGCACCGGCGATGCCCACGGCATCAAAGACCCTGTTGCCACCAGCTTCACCGAGTCGCAGTGCCAGAACTGCCACGCCGACGCAACCACGGTTGCTTCCGTGACTGCTAAGGTTACCACCACCCCTGCCCCCAACTACAATGTGGTGAGCGGCTACAACGCTTCCGTCCACAAGCTGGGTGAGTCCTTTGCCAGCAGCTGCGCCGGCTGCCACACCGGCTCCGCTGCTGCCGGTAACCACCCGGATGTGAGCACCTACAGCAACAATATAGATCCCACCACCTTCATGGCTACCAACGGGGTCCAGGGCGGGGAGGGGACCTACGTGCCGGCCGGCACCGTCTTCTGCGCCAGCTGCCACAAGAATACCTATGCCATTCCGCACCTCTACCCGGGCGATGCCAAAGGGACCAAGGCCTCTGATTTCTATGTTTCCTGCAACAAGTGCCACACCGATGCCACCGGCCAGACCCTGGGCACCGGCGATGCCCACAACATCCAGCCGCTTCCCGGCTGCGTCGATTGCCACTCCGTTGCCCAGGCCAACGTTGCCAAGGGAATGGTTAACGACAACAACGGCGTGCGCCAGATCGTCGGCGCCGGCGGCGAGTTCAAGCAGTGGTCGCACCACATCATCAACGACACCAACAACACCACCGACCCGGTCAACGCCCAGTGCATCATCTGCCACGCTGAAGGGACCCTGAAGACCTCCTACGGTACCACCTCGGTCGTTGTCGACGGGACCAGGCACATGGTGGACGGCAACATCCACCTGCGTGACTGCAACAGCTCTCTTGACTACACCACCGATAATGCCCCCAACAGCACGAACAAGCATAGCCAGGGGACGGACGGGATCTATGAATTCCTCTGGAACCCGGCGGCACCGAACCACACCACCATGGACCAGTTCTGCATGTCCTGCCACAATGCAAACGGTGCGGCTACCGCATTCAGCAATCTCAGTACCCTCGGCCTGAAGAAGTTCTCCACCCCCGCCGGCAAGCAGTTCAGCGCCCTCAACCCGTTCGGCGACCTGATCCAGAACAACTACGACGGCCTCTTCCGCAACGCGGTCGTGCCGGTCTTCGACCAGTTCGATCCGAGCAACACCTCGCACCATGCTGTTCGTAAGAACCGCTACACCGCGAACACCGCCAACACCCTGAGCACCAATACCATCAGCAAGTTCCCGCAGGGTGTTGTCAAGGTCAACCCGACCTCCGAGAACCAGGCGATCTTTGCCAACATTTCGGCAAACAACGTCGCCCATGGCTTCCCGACAACCCCGGGTATCCCCACCGTCGTCAACATCGACGGTCCTGCACCGGTCCTCAGCCTCAAGTATGCCGACGGCACCAGCTATGTCGGTACCATGGCCGATACCGGCAAGTTCATCACCACCTACAAGCCGCTGGTGGACGCCAATGCAGACGGCACTTACACCAACACATTCACTAAGCTTGCCGACAACGCGCAGCTCCACTGCGGCGACTGCCACACCGTCGGCCAGTGGGCCGCCAGGGGCACCGCTGCCTTCCAGGCTTACTCTGCGGCATTCGGCCCCGGCGTAACCAGGTACTACAAAACCGCCATCGGCGCCCACGGCGCCAAAACGGAGTACATGCTGCGCAACGGCAAGGACGGTGACAACGCCATCCAGCCGCAATACCCTGTCTGCTACAACTGCCACTCCGAGAAACTGTACAGCTCCGGTAATGCTACTGCCGCCAAAGTTACGGTCGGAACCGGCGCCGGCAACCCGGCCCTCGGCCTGACCAGGGAACAGAGCCTGGTCCTCTACAACTACACCGGGTTCCGCAAGGCTGGCGGCCTGATGTACCAGAGCAGCACGAACTCCAACTACCCCTACTACCAGCTGGGCGCGGCTGCCAGCAACTATGCCGGTCACGACGGCGTATCCCAGACCAGCCTCACGAGCCACTGCGACGGCGACGACAACAACACCGCCGGTCTGACCGGCCTGGCCCGCCTCAACTCGGCATCTTCCGGCACCGGCCTCAAGGAAACCAACGCCCAGTTCCTCACCTATACGTCCGGCAAAGCAGCGGGCGGCACCCCCTCGGGCGGTAACGCCCTCGGCATCAAGTGCCTCAACTGCCACAACTCCGGCGACGGCCACCTCCCGGGCTACGGCGGCATCCACGGCAACGCCTTCCGCACCTCCGATGGTCCCAATGGCGACACCACCGTCGTTCGCAATGTAGGCTACCAAGCCTACAGCTCGCAGGCCGTCAGTTCCTCGTCCAAAAAGACGGCAGAGCACAAGCCGTACCGCTTCCTGCCGGGCCTCGGTAACTTCCGTTTCAACGGCTCCGCCGGCAGCTATGACTGGACCATGTATCAGGTCCAGGCAAACGGCATCATCCAGAGCTGCTACACCCTGAACAACAAAGTTAACAATAGCGTTACAGGCACCACCGGTACCGTTGGCCTTAATAGCCCGACCTATCCGAAGAACGCTCCGTTGAGCCAGACTCCGCTCACCAGCAAGACCAGCCGGTATGCCAATGAGACGGACGATGACAACGGGCTCCTCGGTACCTGGGGTTCCTGCACCGACCACGCTCAGATTCCGACGCACTACGTGCCGAAGCGTAACGTGCTCCGGCCGACCAGCTACTAACCTCCAACCGGTGGAGAGGGGTCGAATGCCCCTCTCCCCGCAGTGAAGCATCCAATCGCGCCGGCCTTCGGGCCGGCGTTTTTTTGCAAAAAACCGGTGCTGGCACGTTCCTTCCAAACGCCGACTTTTCCTTTACTTATCTTCGAATTTTCGTGTATCATTAAAATGATAAGCAGACGGTTCTGATCAATTTCATCCGGTTTGTCCCGCAAAGGGAGCGCAGAAGGGAACAACATAAGCCATATGCCTCAAGATTCAAAATTCATGCGGTTTATCATAGCCTCGCCGTACTTTCTCATCGTCTTTTTTCTGATCCCCGGAACACTCATCCTCAGCCGAGTGTTCCATGTTCATCCGCCGTTCCCCATTACCACCGCCATGCTTCTCGGGAACAACATCTGCCTGCTGGTCGCCCTCCTGGTCCGGCTGGTCCGTTGCCTGGCGGTGAAGGGGGGAGGGATGGGCCATGCAGGGACCAGTCTGATCTACGGGGGGCTGTTCCTGATGCTCTTGATCGGCGTTTGGGATAACCTGCGCCAGTTTTCGGGAACCATCATCCAGGGTCCGGGAGCGGGCTTCGACCTCTCCAAGAGTGACAACTACTATCACCTCATCGCCGGACCGCTGGCATTTTCAACCGGTCTCCCCTCGCTCAAGGTAACGAGGCAAGTCTTTCCGGACGACAAATACCCTATGGGGGGGACGGAGATCTCGCTGTTCAACAGGGAGGAAAAACGGGTAGGCGGGGCTTTTCTCGATGCGGCCAAGGGGCCGTACGGATACGGCGGCTACGACATCTACCTCAACGGCCTCCTGGCCGATGCCGCCCTCACCATCAAGACCAACGGGAGCGCCGGCAACGATGTATTCGACGACGCCGTCAAGTTGAGGCCGCTGTACGGAGACAAGGTCGGCGATTTTACCCTGGCGGGCACGTTCAACACCCGCACCGGCGACGATGGCGTCGCCCTGTACGACCCGGCCCACAACATATTCAGGATCACCCTCACCCATGCCGGAAAGAAGGTGATGGAAACCGATTACCAGTTCCAAGGCGGGTATCGGGAGAAACAGGAAGGGAAGTACGTAGCCTCCATTCTCGGCATGGGGCACTGGTCAGAGATCCACGTGGTGCGACGGAGGCATATGGGTTTGATCATTGCCGGCGCCATAGTTGCTGCTCTCGGGGTGGTGATGAGGATCGGTTTTAGAAGAAGGCTGAAGACTGAAGGCTGAATGAAAGGCGCATAAAAAAATGGCTTATTGGGAAATGATTTTTTTCTGGGTGGCGCTGGTCATCTATTCGCTTTCCGCTGGCGGTTTCATCTACTCCATCGTATTCAAGAACGACCGGGTGATGCCGAAGCTGACCTTGCTCGTGCTCGTGGGGTGGCTGGCCCATATCGTGGCGATCGCCGCCCGGTACAATGCCACCGGTCACCTTCCCTGGTCGGGACATTACGAGTACGCCCTCATGGGGGGGTGGTTCATCATCAGCAGCACCCTCTTCGTGGGATGGCAGAACCGGCAGTTGCGCTGCCTGGCCATCGTCACAGTGCCGGTGGTGATCATCATGATGGGGTACGGCTACCTGCAGCACCCGGGCCTCACCCCCAAGGCCGCGAGCCTGAAGACCATCTGGCTCTTCATCCACGTCTACTTCGCCTGGCTGGCGTTTGGCGCCTACACTTTGGCCATGGCTGCAGGTGCGCTCTTCCTGCTGAAGGAGCGGAATGCCACCCGCCCATCACCGAACCCCTCATATGAAAAGTTCCCTTCCCTCGACCGGCTTGACGAGCTGATCTTTCGCTACGTGGTGTTCGGATTCATCACCGACACGATCATGATCGCTGCCGGCGGACTGTGGGCCAAGGATCTGTGGGGGAGCTACTGGAGCTGGGACCCGGTGGAGACATGGTCGCTGGTATCCTGGCTCATCTACGGCACGTTTATCCATCTTCGCGTCACCCTCGGCTGGCGCGGCAGGCGGCTGGCCTGGTTGGCGGTGGTCGCACTCTCCTCGGTCATCATCTCGTTTTTCGGCGTCAATTTCATCGTCAGCTCCAGCCTGCATGTGTTTCAGGTGCGTTAAAGGCGCGATGAGAGATGAGATAAAACCGATTCCTCATCCCTCATCAGGTTTTCAAACATGTTTAAAAAACTAACCAAATATCTCAGCTCGATCCGATTCACCATCGCGCTCATCTGCCTTCTGGGGTTGATTTTCCTCCTGGGGCTCTGGATACCGCAGAAGAGTCTCGTCCAGAATCTCTACTTCGAATGGAAGCAAAACGCCCCCGGACTGGTTTCGGTACTGGATGCCCTGCAGCTTACCTCCATTCACTCGTCCCCCATTACGCTGCTCCTCTGGTTCCTGTTCTTCGTCAACCTCGCACTTGTCCTGTGGCAGAGGGTGCCGCTCATCAGGAAGCGGATCGAGCTGTCGGAGTCGAGAATCGCCGACCCGCAGACCGCCCCGGGATACTTTTTCAAAGCGGCGTATGAGCTCCCCCCGGAAGTGGACGGACCGACGTTGCTACAGCAGCTTTCCGGGAAGGGATATGCCCTGGTAGGAGGCCCGGAAGGGTTTTACGGCGTGAAGAACCGGTATTCTCCCATTGCGTTCGCCCTTTTCCACCTGAGCTTTTTCCTGATCCTCCTGGGCGGAGTCATCGGGGTCTATACCCGCTTCGTCGGTTACGTGGACCTGGCCCAGGGAGAAGAATTCCAGGGGGAACTGGAGCGGTACAACAGAATGCCGCTGCCGTCCATGCCGAAGATCGGCAGCATTCCGAAGGCGGCGTTCACGGTGGAGAGCATCACGCCGCAGGTGGTGAACGATACCCCCACCGGGATCGATGTCCGGATCGTGGACGGCCAGGGTAAGTCGCATGACGCCGGGATTAACACGCCTTACGTCACCGACAACACCTCCTTCGTATTCAAGCATCTGGGGATGGCGCCGCTGTTCGTGTTGAAAGACCCGGCAGGGCGAGAGGTGGACGGGGCCTATGAAAAGCTCGACGTAGCAATGGGAAAGAAGGACCGGTTCGTGCTGGGGGGGTTCGAGTTCACGGCCCGCTTCTTCCCCGACTATGCGGTGGAAAACGGAAAGCCGATAACCCGCTCGCAGGAGTTCAAAAATCAGGTGTTCACCATTTCTGTGGCAAAGGACGGCCAGTTGGTGGCAGAGGGGGTCATCCCAAAGAACGGGACGATGCAGTTCAACGGCTATACCCTTGAGATGCGGGAACTCCCATTCTGGGTCCGATTCTACGTTATCAGGCAAAGGGGTCTCTGGCTGATCTACATCGGATCCGCCATAGCATCGCTCGCCGTCATTTGGCGTCTCATCTTCTACCGCAGGGAGTTGACGGGAAAGGTGCAGGAGACCGAAAACGGCTCGAAGCTGCTGGTGGCAGCCCGTTCGGAGTATTACAAGAGCCTCGCCGAGGACGAATTTGATAAACTTTTTCAGGGGTTAAGGCTGAAGGAAAACCAGGCTGAAGACTGAAGGTGGAAGAAGGAACGTTAAACCTTGGCTGCACTTCAACCTGATAACTGCTTTTGGGAGATTTTATGAAACGTTTACTGATCTTTGCACTGGCGCTGTTGACAGTTTTGACCGGCTGCAAAAGGGAAGAGGTCAAACCGGACCAGGGTTATCTGTTTGCGGTGAAGCAGAACGGCCGGTTCGGTTACTGCGACACGTCAGGGAACATCGTTATTCCGCCCCAGTACCAGGCAGCCGCAATCTTCTCGGAAGGGCTCGCAGCCGTCTACGTGGACGGCAAGGTCGGCTATATCGACACCAAGGGGACCATGGTGATACCCCCAACCTTCGTCACCGGCATGATCTTCAGGGACGGCCGGGCCGCCGTGGAGCGTGACGGGAAATGGGGCTATATCGACCGAAGCGGAAAAATCGTCATCGATCCCGAGTTTGTCGCAACGTTCGCGTTCAGTGAAGGGGTGGCAGCGGTGCACGTGGCCAAAGGGGGTATCGTCAAGGCCGGCTTTATCGACAAGGGGGGGAAATTCGCCATGAAGCCGCAGTATGACGATGCGTCCCATTTCTCCGAAGGGCTTGCCGCAGTGAAGATCGGTGACAAACACGGCTACATCGACAAGAAGGGAACGATGGTAATACCGCCGTCATTCTACGCCGCAGCCATGTTCCACGAGGGGCGGGCGATGGTCAAGGTGAACGGCAAATTCGGCATCATCGGCTTCATCGATCGGACCGGCAAGGAAGTCGTGCGGCCGCAGTACCAGGACGGGACCAATTTCCATGACGGCGTCGCTGCGGTGCAGAAGCAGAACGGCAAGTGGCTGCTGATCGATACCGAGGGGAAGCAGATCCTCGACAAGGAGTTCGATGCTCCCACCATCTTCACCGAAGGGCTTGCTCCGGTGATGGATGGCAAGAAGGCCGGTTACATGGACAAGAAGGGGAAGATGGTCATAAAGCCCCAGTTTGACGGCGCCTCTATATTCGTCAACGGCGTCGCGCCGGTGAAGGTGGGGGAGAAGTGCGGCTACATCGACACCAAGGGGAACTGGGTCCTCAAGCCCGAACTGGAGTGGGACCAGCATACCATCGACATGTATACCTCGTACTATACGACGTTTAAGTGAAAAAGCTGTTGAGGGTTGAGTAAGAACCGTTGAGAGTTGAGAAACCCAAGTCTTTCTCATCTCTCAACAGATTTTGCAGTTCTCAAATCTCATCTCTCAACCGTTTTGAGAAAGGTTTTATAAAATGTCCGATCTGACCATATATCTCAGCAACCTGCTGCGACAGTCTCCCGGGCTCGGCGTGGCAGTCATGATGAACAACTATTTCCATGACGTGGCCACGGCGCTGATGGTGGGAAGCGCCTTTGCCCTCCATGCCATCGTCCGTGTCCAGGCCTCCATGAACACGCCGGAGGCGACCGTCTTTTTCCTGAAGGCCCATCGCCAGATGGTGAAGCTTTTCCGTTTCGCCCTCTGGTGGATCATCATCGGCGGCGTCCCCCGCACGATCTTCTACACGAGCTTCGAATGGGCGAACGCGGCCGACAAGCTCCAGGTGCCGGCCCTGATGGTGAAGCATGTCCTGATGGCGGCGGCGGTTATCTGGGGGGTCTATGCCTGGCGGAACCTGAAACGGAAAGTGGCGCTCCTGGAGCAGTCGCTGCCGGCGGAAATGCGAGAAGCGGTTGAGAGTTGAGTAAAAACCGTTGAGGGTTGAGGAAATTCCGGTTCTCTCAACTCTCATCTCTCATCAGGTATCTAAAATGCTCCTACGTATCCTCAAAAACTCCTTCCTCAAGCGTCCCAAGGCGATCTTCCTCGTCTTCCTCTCCATCACCATGGGCGCGGCGGTGGCCACCGCTTTTCTCGGCATTTCCGGCGAGCTTTCCCACAAGATGGCCCTGGAACTGCGGAGCTACGGCGCCAACATCCTGCTGGAGCCGGCCGCGGCGGAGGGGGGAGGGTTCCTGCGGGAGGAAGACCTGCCGAAGATCAAAACCGTCTTCTGGAAATACAACATCATCGGGTTCGCCCCCTACCTCTTCAGCGCCGCCGATCTCTCTGCGGCGGGGAAAGGGGAGCGGGGGGTGATTGCCGGGACCTGGTTCCAGAAAACGGTGGAGGTGCCGGGAGAAGATCCGAGCGTCCAGGGGATAAAGGAGATCGCTCCCTGGTGGGAAGTGCAGGGGAACTGGCCGCAGGCGGCGGACGAGGCGATAGTCGGCGCTGCCCTTGCCAGACGGCTGCGGCTTTCACAGGGCTCGGACCTGGACGTGACAGTCCACGGGCGAAGCCGGCGGTTCCGGGTTTCCGGCATCGTCACAACGGGTGGTTTCGAGGAGGAGCAGCTGTTCGCCCCCCTGGTGACGGTCCAGGAACTGTTGCAGCAACCGGGCAGGATCTCACGGGTGCTGGTAAGCGCCCTCACCGTTCCCATGGACAGTTTCGGCCGGCGCGATCCCGCCACAATGACCAAGGAAGAGTATGAGAAGTGGTACTGCACCGCATACGTCACCTCCGTGGCCAGGAATGTGGAGGAGGTCATGGCCGGCAGCCGCGCCAAGCCGATCTGGCAGATCGCCAGCGCCGAAGGGGCACTTCTTAAAAAACTTAACAGCGTGATGCTCCTGCTGACCATCCTGGCGCTCGGGGCATCGGCAATCGCCGTATCCACCAGCCTCATGGCTTCCATGGCGGAACGGAGCCGGGAAATAGCGCTGATGAAGGCGGTGGGGGCTAATCGCTTCCAGATCGGCGCCATTTTTCTCGGAGAGGCCGTGATCATCTCGCTGGCCGGCGGCCTGGCCGGGTACCTCATGGGGGACCGCCTCGGCGTGCTCATAAGCCATACCGTCTTCAACTCCACCATCAGCTCGCCCATCTGGCTCTTTCCCACCGCCATGGCGTCGGCCCTTGTGGTGGCCCTGGCGGGAAGCATCGCCCCCTTGCGGCGGGCGCTCCTGATCGAGCCGGTAAGGGTGTTGAAAGGATAGGAAAAACAGGTTGAGCATTGAGCATTGAGCGTTGAGAGATGAGAGAACCGGTTTTCTCAACCCTCAACTCTCAACAGGATTCTTATGAACAAACGTCGCTGGCTCTTACATATGGTACTGCGGGCACTGGCCCACCGCAGGGGGAGGACCATCCTGCTGCTGGCGGTGCTCGCCATGGCCTCCAGCCTGACCACCGCCCTCGGGCTCGTTTCCCTCTCCATGGGAAAACGGGTGGCCGAGGAGATCCGGAAATACGGTGCCAACGTGGTGATCATGCCGGAAAAGGCACGTTTGACGGTGGGGAGCGGGGGGCTCAACTTCGGCGAGATCAGCGAGCCGGTGTACCTGTCGCAGCGCCAGGTGGAAGATGTGCTGGCAAGGAGCGGAATGCGGGCCGAGCGGTCGTTGCACCTGCGGGGGGCTCTGCGGCTGCAGGGAGGAGATATTCCGGTTGAAGGGGTGGATTTCACCCAGATCCGGCGCCTTTTCCCGTGGTGGCAGATCACCGGCGGCTGGCCGGCTGCAGGGGAGGCAGTGGTCGGGCGGGACCTGGCCACGCGCTACCGGATGAAGCCGGGCGATCTGCTGGAACTAGCCGCTCCGCAGAAGGTCGTGCGGCTGCGGGTGGCAGGGATCGTCGCCACGGGCGGCGAAGAGGACGGCCTGTTGTTCATGGGGTTGCCGGAGCTGCAGGATGCGCTGGGGCTGAACGGGAACGTGACCCTGGTCCGCCTGCTGGTGACCTCCGATGGGGGAGGCCTGGGTCAGAAGGTCTCGGTACTGCAGGGATTGCTGCCGGGAGCGAAAGTGTCCGAGGTGCGGCAGATAGCCCGCACCAGCGAAGGTCTGCTGGCAAAGGTGAAGCTCCTCATGATCCTGGTGACGACGGTGGTGCTCATCTCCGCGGGGAGCAGCGTGACCGGCACCATGAGCACCACGGTGCTGGAGCGGAGCAAGGAGATCGGCCTGATGAAGGCGATGGGGGGGACGCGCTGGGAAGTCCTCATGCTGTTCTCGGCCGAAGCGGCGCTCATGGGGATCGCTGGCGGCATCGCAGGCTATCTGCTGGGGAGCGGGATCGCCCAGTTCATTACGAGAACGGTGTTTGCCGCCTCGTCCGAAATGATCCCCTGGTTCATCTGCGTTTCCGTAGGAGCCAGCTTTTTCCTGGCGCTTTTGGGGAGCCTTGGGCCGATGGTTTCGGTTTTCAAGCTCGATCCGGTCAGAAGCCTGAGAGGGGAATGATGAGGGATGAGGGGGGAAGAGACTTTCTCAACTCTCAACTCTCATCGGTTTAAAGAAAGGTTTCCAGACAATGCCATCTGCAATTATTCAAACAACCGGCCTCACCCGAAGCTACGGCGATATCTGCGCCCTGAAACCGCTCGATCTGACAGTGCCTGAAGGGGAGTGGCTGTCGGTGATGGGGCATTCCGGGTCCGGCAAGAGCACGCTCCTTAACTTGCTGGGCGGCCTGGACCGGCCGAGCGACGGCTCTTTGCGGGTTGGAAACGAAGACCTGCGGGGGCTCACCGAGGACGGGCTGGCCCGTTTCCGGCGGGAGTTCGTGGGGATAATCTTTCAGCAGCACCACCTGGTTCCATACCTGACCGCAGTGGAAAACGTGATGCTCTCCCAGTATTTCCACAGCGTCCCCGACGAGGCAGAGGCGAGATTCGCCCTTGAGCGGGTCGGGCTCGGCCACCGTCTGAAAAACCGGCCGGGCGAACTGTCGGGTGGGGAGCAGCAACGGGTCTGCATTGCCCGGGCCATCATCAACAGCCCCAAACTCCTTTTGGGGGACGAACCGACGGGAAATCTGGACCACCAGAGTACCCTGATGGTGATGGAACTGCTGAAAGAACTGCGGGCCGAGGAACGGTTTACCATCGTCATGGTCACCCACAACCCGGAGGTGGCCAACTGGGGTGACCGGACCATCCACCTGGACGACGGGGTGCTGGTGCGGGAAGAACGAAAAAGCTGATGAGGGATGAGCTAGAATCGATGAGAGATGAGAGGGAAAGAAATTGTTTTTTCTCATCCCTCATCTCTCATCGCTCATCGTTCTTGAGGAGATATGCTCTCACTTCCCTATAAAATGATCCCATTTCTCCTTTCGTGGGGCGCCATGCTTCTGGTCCTCCTGAGGAGGTTTTCCGCCCACCGGCGAACGGCCATCGCTGCGGGAATCGTCGGATATGCCTGCGGCGAGGCCGGGGCCTGGCTCCTCTTCCATCTATATTCCGCCGAGGTTGCCGTCGGCGTCATGAAGAGCGCCGTTGGAGTCGGTTTTCTACTGCTCTGGAGCGCGGCGGTCATCGCCATTTACCGCAGCACCGGTCGCGGCTTCCCGTCCTGGGGCGAGAGCGTCGGGCGGACGAAGGTGTTCGCAGGGGGGATAGCCCTGGCCGCCGGCGTCTTGATGGGGGGAATCGTCGCCTGCAGGCTTGCCGGCACGGGCTCCGGCACCATCGCCTGTTTCGTGGCCGCTCTGGCCGCCGTGGTCCTTGCCGGTGCGGCTTTCGTGGTGGAAGAAAAACTGCCGGATCTTTTTACGGTCTCACCCGCCGGGGCGATGGCCGCCCTGGTCTCTCTCCTCCTGTTCACCTCGTCCTCCATAATCCGCCTCGACCTTTTCGCCCCCTTGAGCATGAAGGTGATGAAATTCGCCCACGACTTCGTGCACCAGTTCTTCGAGTCTATGTTGATTCCGGACCACCTCTTCATCCGCAGCTACCTCTGGGGGTATATCGGCCTCTTGTTCGGCAAGGGGGTGGGTTTCTGGGGGGCGCTCGCCATCTGGTTCATCCCGGTGCTCCTCATCCTGCTGTCCGTGAACCTGGAACGGCTGCCGCCGGTTGCCCACATCCGGCAGGGAGCCAAGCGCCGGAAGATGGTCGCTGCGGCCATCGAGAACAGGCGCCTGCGCCTGGTCGTTCCCGCCCTTTCCTGTGTGGTATTTTCACTGGCTGTCTACCGGAGCACCTTTCCGGCGGTGGAGTACTGGGATCCCAAACCTGTGCCGGTCACTGCTGCTGCCAACGGGGAGATCGTCATCCCCAAAAAGGGAGAGGTCGACCTGGAGGACGGCAAGCTGCACAAGTTCCTCTACCGGCAGAATGGAAACCAGGCCCGGTTCATGGCGGTGATGACCCCGGAAGGAAAACTGACCGTCGTCCTGGACGCCTGCGCCATCTGCAAGCCGGACGGGTACGGCCAGGCGGAAGGGTCGGTGGTCTGCTACTACTGCAAGACCCTGATCCCCATGGATACCGTCGGAAAGCCGGGAGGATGCAATCCGGTCCCGGTGCCGTTCACGGAAAAAGAGGATGGGGTGCACCTGGATGCCGTCGCCCTGGTCAATACCTGGACCACCACGGTGCAGTCGACGACGCGGGTGAAGGAGGAGGGAAAATGAGACGCCTGCTCCTTCGCCTATGGGGGGTAATGACCTCCCGCGCCGTGCCACCGGTGGTGATCGGGATATTCCTCCTGGTCTACATCGGGATTGCCTTCTTCACGGAAGAGACGCTGGTGACCCTGATCGGCCTGACCTCCAAGAGCGTCGTGCTCGCCCTGCTGTTTGCCCTCCTTCCGATCAGCAGCGCCTGCCGCCTTGTGGCGGAGGCCGTTTCATACCTGAAGAGGCGCCGGGCCATGGCCGGAACCGCCGTACCGGATGCGGCGGAGCTGTTCGACGAGGCGGTGGAAGTCCCGGCTGCCTCGCTGACAATTGCGGAGCAGAGCCTGGTGGGGCTCGGATACACGACCCGGCGTACTGAGGATACCCTTGCCTCATGGCGAGGCTTCAGCAACTTTCCGGCCCGCATGGTCTACCTTGCCGCCACCTTCTGTCTCTTTGCCGGCATCCTGATCAGCCTCACTTCCCGCCTGTCCTACCGCTCTCCCATCGTGGAAGGGGATCCGCTCCCGGCCGATGTCGGGGGAGGGGTAGTGGAGCGAATCTCCCTGCAGCCGTCTTCGGGGATGATCTTGTCCAAGGCGCTTACCATGGAAGTCGCTCCGGCCAACCCGGGAGAGGCCCACAGGAGCCTCGGGATCTACCCGCCATCCATGCTCCGGGGGATGTTCGTATATCCCCGCTACCTGGGGGTCGGTGCTGCGGTTCGCATTGCCGCACCCGATCTCCCCGACGGCTTCGGAAAAAACAGTATCCTCAATGTCTACCCCCCGGGAAAGGAGGATGCGGTAGAGATTCCGGGCTCGCCGTACCGGGTCATGGTGACCCTCCTGGAACCGGAGGACGGGGTCGATCCCTTCAGCTCCGGCCGCATGATCTTCTCCGTCAAGCTGGTCAAGGGGAAGGACCTGGTACTGGCCGGGAAGATGGCGACCGGCGGGGCGGTGAGCCGCGGCGGGTACCAGATTTCTTTTCCGGAAACGAGGCGGCTCGTGATTTCCGACTTCATCCGCGACTACGGGGTGCCGTTGATCTGGACCGCATCGGTGTTGTTCATCGTTGCAGCAGCGTTATGGCTCCCGGTAAGGCTCCTGCTGCCGCGCCGGGAGATGCTCTTCATTGATCATGCCGGCACGTTGCTGGCCTTATCCAGAGCCGAGGGCAGGGGCAGGGGGCACGGCAGCATATTCCACGAGGCCCTGGACCTGCTGGAGGCGGGGGGGCAGGGTAAGTTGCCGGAGTAATGCCCATAAATAGTTGAAGGGATATTATGAGAACCATTCTGATCATGATCTGGAGCTGCGTTCTGATTGCCGTCAGCGGACGGCTTTCTCACGCTGATTTCAATACAGCCACCTGTTTTACCGGCTGTTTCACGGAGCATAAAAATTGTATTGCCGGAATCAATGCCGTTAATGACATCGAAATAAATGACCAGACAGAGGCATGTAACAGCAAGAAGACCGAATGCGATGATAAATGCAATGCCGCTGTCCGGGAGGAGACGGAGCAAAAAGAAAAGCAGCAACGGGAGCAATCTCCGCAGGAGCCAGGGGGGCAGCCTGCGCAGGAGGAGTAGTCATTACAAGTACTGCACGTAGGTGACAAGCAAGGGTAAAGGAGAGTTTTCATGAGTTTGTTGCAGGCCTCGCTACGAAAGATTGTTTTTTGCATCCTGCTGCTATCCGTCGTTTCGGTTGCCCGGGCAGGGGAAGTCACCTCTGGCGCTGTCCAGGACCCCGTTGCCCGGGTTAATGGCAGGGATATTACGGCAGCGGAGCTGAAGCACGCTGTAGATGCCTTACTGGCAACCGAGCCGGGAGCAAAGTTGTCTCCCGACACTCTGAAAAAAGTTAAAATCAACGTGCTGGAAGACCTGATTTCGCGTGAGTTAATTTATCAGGCCGGGATGAAGCTGGAGATCAAGGACCTTGAGAAGCAGGTAGGCGAGAATCTTGCTCAGGAAAAAGCTCGCTTCGATAGCAAAGTGGCTTTTGAAAAAGAGTTAAGCTCAAGAGGAATGACTGAAAAAGAATTAACCGACAGTTTCAGACGCGACATCGTTATCAGAAATTATATTGCCGAAACAATTGAGGCAAAAATCTCTATCAGCGAAGAAGAAAGCAGGAAATTCTATGAGCAGAACATCGACAAATTCACCCAACCCGAGCAGGTAAGGTTGAGCCACATCCTGATTCCGGCGGACAAGGCCATGAACGTCGTTGAGAAGAAGAAGGCCCGTGAGAAGGCGGAAAATTTGCGCAAGGAACTGCTCGGCGGTGCCGACTTTGCTGCGTTGGCCAGGAAGTATTCAGAGGCTCCTGACAGTAAAATGGGGGGTGATATGGGGTATTTGACCAGAGAGCAAATGCCGCAGTCTTTTGCCCAAGCTGCATTTGCCCTGAAGCCCGGCGAGCTGAGCGGAGTTGTCGAAACAAAAGCCGGTTTTGACATCATCAGTATGAGGGACCGGCGACCAGCCGTCACCACCCCCTTTGCCGACCTCAGGGCCCAGATCGAAACCTACTTGAAGAGGCAGAAAACGGATGCGGCGCTGCAGCGGTTCCTGCAGGAGGCCCGCAAGAGCGGCGTCGAAGTCCTGCTCAAGTGAGGGATGAGGGATGAGGAAGGTTTTCTCATCTCTCATCGGATTTTGAGAGTTACCGTAACGAAAGGGAGTCGCATATGGGAAAGTGGAAATTTGTCGCGTTGCTTGCGGCCATGACAATGCTGGTCGCCGGCATGCTCGGCTGCAGCGGGGAAAAGCCGATCAAGTTCAACGGCTATTACAGCAACAAGCAGCACCTCAGCGCGGTGCCGATCTTCTTCCGGTTCTATCCGGACGGCACGGTGACGGCGGCGCTGCCGCCGGTCGTGAACGGCGTCATCCAGTTCACGCCGGGGCAGCTGGACAATACCAATGCGAAGGAATGCACCATCAGGGGGAAATACGTTCTGGACCGGAACAAGGTCGCGTTCAGGCTTGTCGACAGGAACGGCACGGCGGATTTTTCCGGGGACTTCACGGGGCGTTCGCTCACCCTGAAGTCCCACAGCAATATCAACGGCAAGGATGCGACGGAATCGTACGAATTCTACGCATGGTAAGCGCGCTGAGGGACGGTGATGCCGCTGGAAAGCCCCGGCCGCGCGCAGCCAAGGCAGTCAGGTGACGATGTGATCCAGAGTTGCAGCAACGGAAACGGCTTCAGGGTGCCGCCGGGGAGAACGGATACCGCCAGCAGGCCGAAGAAAGTCCTTTTCGTCACCCCTCCGTATCGGTGCGGCATAGCGGAGATCGCCGGCCGGTGGGTTCCTCTCAACCTGGTCTATCTGGCGGGGGCCGCCCGGCAGGCAGGTCTGGCGGCCGAGATCTACGATGCCATGACCAAGAATCACGGCTACCCGCAGATCGAGGAAAGACTGCGCGCATCGGCGCCCGACTATGTGGCAGTTACCGCCATCACCTCCACCATCGACGACGCCATCAAGACCCTGGAACTGGCGAAGCGGACCAGGCCGGAAACGGTGACCATCCTCGGCGGGATCCACCCGACCTTCATGTACGAGGAGGTGCTGCGCTCCTCCGACGCCATCGACTACATCGTCTGCGGCGAAGGGGAAACGACCGTCGCAGAGCTCTTGCAGGTGCTGGAGGAAGGGGGGGACCCGGCCGCAGTTCCGGGCCTCGCTTTCCGGCAGGGGGCCCGCGTCCTCAAGACCTTGCAGCGTCCATTGCTGGAGAGGATCGACGACCTCCCGGCGGCGTGGGACCTGCTCGACTGGAACGACTACACCTACCTCTTCATTCCCGACTCCAGGCTCGGGACAATCAGCACTTCGCGCGGCTGCAGCCTTGACTGCACCTTCTGCTCCCAGCAGAAGTTCTGGCAAAGGTCATGGCGGGCCCGTAACCCGCAGAAGGTGGCGGACGAGCTGGAATATCTCCACCGGTCGTTCGGGGTCAACGTCTTTCTCCTGGCCGACGAGCACCCCACCCGCGACCGTGGCCGGTGGGAGGCCCTCCTGGATGCCGTCACCGCCAAGGGGCTGCCGATCTATCTCCTGATGGAGACAAAGGCGGCAGACATCATCCGGGACCGCGATATACTGGGAAAGTACCGGCAGGCGGGGATCATCTGGATTTCCCTCGGCATCGAAGCCAACCGACCGGCCGCCGACGAGGCGAAGCAGGCACTTGACCTGATCCGCGAGCAGCAGATCGTGAGCGAAGCGTCCTTCATGCTGGGGCTCCCCGAAGAGACCAGTGCCAGCGTGAAAGAAACGCTGCACCTGGCCCAGTACTGCAACCCGGATTTCGCCAACTTCCTGGCGGTCGCCCCGTGGCCGTACTCCGACATGTACGCCGGGGTGAGGCAGTACATCCGGGAGACTGATTACTCACGGTTCAACATGGTCGACCCGGTCATCGAGCCGAAGCAGATGACCACCTTCCAGGTGGAGGTGGCGCTGGCGGATTGCTACCGGAAGTTCTACATGGGGAAAATGGCCGAAGTCATGACCATGAAGAACGATTTCAAGCGGGCCTTCATCCTGCGGGCCACCAAGCTGTTCATGGGGAGCTCCTTCATCATGAAGAAGCTGTGCGTCGGCATGTTCGGCAAAATAAAGCGGGGATAAAGCTGAAGTTGGAAGGCTTAAGGTTCAGTCTTTATCTTCAGCCTAAACTCATTCAGCCTTCAGCCTGCTTTTGGAGAAAACATGTCCCAATTCAGCGGCAACCAGGGTACGGTGCTTGTGGTCGAGGACGACCATAACACGGCAGCGCTGGTCGCGACGTACCTGGAGCGCGAAGGGTTCTCGCCCAGGGTCGTCCATGACGGTGGGGAAGCGATCCGGGCCGCAGGCGTGTTGGATCCGGTTTTCGTGATACTGGACGTCATGCTCCCCAACATGGATGGGTGGGAGATCTGCCGGACGCTGCGGAAGTCCTCCGACGTTCCCATCATGATGCTCACGGCGCGGGAGGAGGAAGTGGACCGTGTTGCGGGGCTGGCGATGGGGGCCGACGATTACATGGTGAAACCGTTCAGCCCGAGGGAGCTGGTGGAGAGGGTGAAGGCGATCCTGCGGAGAAGCCGGCCGGCAGCACAGCGGGCGTCGGCGGTCCTCTCCTTCGGCGGACTGGAGCTGGATCCCGAGAAGCACAGAGTGACCCGCGACGGCCGCACCATCATGCTGACGTCGTCGGAATACAAGATACTCCATGCGCTGATGAGCTCCCCGGGAAAGGCATTCTCCCGAGAAGAGCTCCTGGCGCGGTGTTACCCCGGCGGAGAAGAAGTCATCGACCGCGTGATCGACGTCCACATCGGCAAGCTCCGGCAGAAGATAGAGGATGACCCTTCCCGGCCCCGGTACATCCTGACCTTGCGGGGGCACGGGTATCAGTTCAGAGACGAAGGCTGATGAGGGGTGAGGGATAAACAATGCGTCAGCGCCTGCTCTGGAACCTGCTGATCGGCCACGTGGTGCCGGTGTTCGTGGTTATTGCGCTCATCGTGTGGCACACCATCGAACGGCGGGGAGGCGATTACTACAATGTCCTGGTGGAACGGTACCATGTGGCGCCGATGGAGGCACACCGGATGTTCATCGCCGCCATCCACCGTGACCTGATGTGGGGCGCCCTCACCGCCATGGCGTTGACCCTGCTTCTTACCTACCTCCTTACCCGCTGGGTGCTGCGCCCCCTGTTCGAACTCACCGCCGTTACCAGGAAGGTTGCCGACGGCAACTACTCCGAGCGGGTGGACGTGGTTTCCCGGTACGAGGTCGGCCAGCTGGTGGAGGCTTTCAACCACATGGCGGACAACCTGGAGAAGATCGAGCAACTGCGCAAGACCATGGTCGCCGACATCTCCCATGAACTGCGCACGCCGCTCACCAACCTGCGCGGTTACCTGGAGGGGTTGAGCGATGCGGTCATTCCCCCTTCACCCGAGACCTTCCGGATGCTCGAGCAGGAGGTGCTTCGCCTGGTCAACCTCGTGGAAGACCTCCAGCAACTGGCGCGGGCCGACGCTGCCAAGGCATTTCTCGACCGCCGTCAACTCTCGCTCCACGAGCTGCTCCATCAGATCGTCGACCTTTACCGCCCTAATTTCCAGGAGAAGGGGATCGATGTCCAATGGCGCCTCGACCCGGCGGGTGACCAGGTGAGCGCCGACCGCGACAAGCTTTTGCAGGCGATCCGGAACCTGACGGACAATGCTTGGAAATATACTCCGCGGGGGGGGGCGGTAACGATAGCCACTTCCCGGAGCACCGACGGCATAAAGACCGTATTCGCCAACAGCGGCGCCGCCGTCGCAGACAAGGACATCCCCTACCTGTTCGAACGGTTCTTCCGCGCGGACCGGTCCCGCTCCCGTGATACCGGCGGCGGGGCAGGGATAGGGCTGGCCATCGTCAAGGAGCTGATCGAGGCCCACGGCGGCACGGTAGGCGCCGAAAGCGACGACAGCGGCACCCGGGTGTGGTTCATTCTGCCTGATGAGAGATGAGGGATGGAGGATGAGAAAACCTTCGCTTCTCTCATCTCTCATCGGCGCGCATCTCTTCGATAAAAATTAAAAAAACCAAACTTAGTTTATCAAGAAAAGTGACGTCCCCTCCCCCATTTTCTTTACCAAATCTTTACACATCCCTTATCCCCCCTTTACGTTCTGCTGCTACACTTTTTTTGGCTAAAAACGCCCCTTCACCCTCAATCCGGGAGGATCGATGAGCAAGATACTTTTTGTAACAGCCCCTTATTTTTGCTGGGGCGTGCAGGTCGTCGGAACGTGGCCGCCGCTGCACCTGGCCTACCTGGGCGGTGCCGCCATCGAGGCGGGGGTCGAGGCGAGAATCTACGACGCCATGAACAAGAAACACTCCTTCGAGCAGATCAGGCAGGAGATAGAGCGTTACCAGCCGGATTACGTGATGACTCTCGATTACCTCCCCGTCACCGGGGCGATCAGCACCGCCACGGTCCCCGCTGCCCTGAAGATCCTCAACATTGCCAAGGAGGTCGACCCGAAGATCGTGACGCTCCTGGGCGGTCCCCATCCGAGCTTCATGTACGAGGAGATTTACGAGGACCGGGAAAACCGGGTCGACTACGTCCTCATGGGCGAACCGGAGCAGACCCTGAAGGACCTGATGGCGGCGATTCCCAAGGGTGAGGCCGGGAAGATCGCCGGCGTCGCGTTCCGTGACGGTGAAAAGATCGTTGCCAACAAGCGGCATCACCACATCGTCAAACTTGACGACCTCAAGCCCGCCTGGCACCTCCTCGACTGGGACGACTACCAGTATCATGTCGAACCGGGCGGCCGGATGGCCTCCATCCTCACCTCCCGGGGGTGCGACATGGGGTGCGCCTTCTGCAGCCAGCGGATGTACTGGCGCGAGGACTGGCGCTGCCGTACTCCGGAGAACGTCATCGAGGAGATCGAGCACCTTATCGCCACCTACGACATCAAGTTCATCACCCTGATCGACCCGTATCCCACCAAGCACCGCGACCGGTGGGAGCTGCTGCTCGACATGCTGATCGAGCGCAACCTGGGGGTCCACTTCCTGATCGAGACCCGCGTGGAGGACATCATCCGCGACGCCGACATCCTCCACAAGTACCGCGACGCCGGGATCATCCACGTCTACCTCGGCGCCGAGAGCGCCGACAAGGATACCCTCAACAGCCTCAACAAGGGGACCAGCTTCGAACAGAACAAGCAGGCCCTGGATCTGCTGCGCGATGCCGAGATCATCACCGAGGCGTCCTTCATGATCGGCTTCCCCAACGAGACCTGGGATTCCATCCAGAACACCATCGATTCCGCCATCTACCTCAACCCGGACATCGCCGTATTCCCCGTCGTCACCCCCATGCCGTTCACGCCGATATTCGCCGAGATGAAGGATCGCATCAGGGTGTGGGATTACTCGAAGTACAACTTGGTGACCCCCATCGTCGAGCCGTACGAGATGACCATGGACGAAATAACCCAGGCGCTCGGCAAGTGCTACATGCAGTTCTACAGCAACAAGGTGCAGGAAGTAGTCGAGCTGGAAGACGGCTTCAAGCGAAGGTACATGTTGAGCGCCTTCCGGCACATGATGCGTGACCACGGCGAGCATTTCGACTTCGAGGGGTCGGACGTGCCGATGCATCACATGCACAGGGCTGTGAACGGGTAGGACCGGTTTTCAAGATTACGGACGCACAAAGGCCGGAAGAGCGCATCTTCCGGCCTTTGTGCGTCCGTGGTCATGGGTTGCGCCAGTTAACAGCTCAGTGCCTCAGCCGCATCATCCCCGATATCGCGCCGCTGCAAAAGGCGATCAGCCAGCAGGTGTAGATGGAGAGGCTGACGCGATGGAATACGCGGTTCACTGCCTCGGCCCGGTGGGCCAGCGAAGCGACCAGCGCCAGCACGAAATGGACGGCCATCCCTGCCAGCGAGGCGATGCCGGTGATGTTGTGCCACTCCGGCGCTTTGCCGTAGGCCCTGGCAAACAGGTTCATCTGGTGGGTCCCCAGGTAATCGCACGCCAGGCCGATGCCGAAAATGACCAGATGCTTCCGGTGCAATCCCTGCTTCCGCCCGCTGAAGACCGCCCAAGTGTAGAAAATCAGCGCCAGGTTCATCCAGATAACCGCTCGTAACAGCATAAACCATCTCCCGCCCTGTAATCCGTTTGCCCCCGAAACGAGCGTACCACTCTTGTTCGAAGGCCGTCAAAGACTATTTTTACTCCCCCATTGCCAAGGTATTGCGGAAGATCGACTTTACTCAGGTTATGCTTTGGGTTTATGCCATTTCATGCGTCTTAGCAATTTGGCCGGGTTCTGCCGCTAAATGACGGGCCACCTGATCCACGGATGTTCCGAACCGATCGTGAAGTCGAGCCCGGCCACGGCGAAAACCGATTTCCTCAATCATATACGGCAGTTGTTTGGATTAGAGATACCACACTAAAACTGGCATGCTATCTGCTACTTTTTAAGGCTGAAACTTTACAGTACTAGTGTAAACAGTTATCGATTAATGACTCATTACGGGCCTGATCCGAACGGGGAGGGGGAGGTCTTTTCCTCTCCCGCTTTTTTGCCATAATGCGCGCCGGCATGCGGTGCCGCCACCGGGGAATGCGGTGCCGGCCGGATTGCCGATAAAACGGACTACGGATGATCAACTCTCTCAAGATCAAGATAATCACCCTCATCGTTTCCATCCTCATGGTCATCTTCTCGATGGTCGCGTACGTCAACTTCCAGAGCGAGAAGAACATGCTCCACGGGATGGCCAGCAGGAACACGTCGGTCCTGATCGAGACCATCATGAGCAGCATCCATAACGCCATGCTCGCGGGGCACTCGGAGGAGATCAGCCTCATTTTCGGCAGGATCAAGTCGAAGGAGCTGATCCGGTCATTGCGGATCGTGAGCCCCTCAGGAAAGATCCTCAACTCGGCCGACAAGGGGGAGATCGGCATGCAGCTCCCTGACGCAGAGCGGAAGGAGTCGGGAAAAGAGGGACGCACCGTGCTCCGCTTCGTGCAGAACGAGGGGGTTTACGACTCGTACACCAGGATTTACAACACCCCCCAGTGCCATGCATGCCACAACCCCGCCCAGAAGGTGCTGGGGCTTCTGGAGATAAAGCTCTCCCTCGACTACATGAACGGCTTCATCGCCTGGGAGCGGAACAGCGCCGTCATTTCCAACGCGGTCCTCATCGTCCTCACCTTCATAACCATCGCCCTTTTCCTCACCTTTTACGTGGACAGGCCGATCAAAAAGCTGATCGATTGCATGAAGCGGGTGGAGGGGGGCGACTTCGAGCAGATGGCGCCGATCGAGAGCAGCAACGAGATGCGGACCCTCACCACGAGCTTCAACGTCATGGTGCAGCGCCTCAAGTCGCTGATGGAGTCGACCGTCAGCCGCGAGCGGGATCTTGCCAGAGCGCAGGAAAAGCTTTCCCACCACCGGGAAACCCAGATGATGAACGAGAAGCTGGAGGAGCAGATCAGGGAGATCGAGAACCTCAACGTCTCCCTGGAGGAGCGGATAGAGGAGATCGAGGAGGCGAACTGCAGGATCGTCGACATGGCCGGGGAGCTGGAGTACAAGAACACCAGGCTGGAAAAGGCGGTGGCGAACCTCTCCACGCTCTACAAGGTGGGGCTTGCCATCAACTCCACCATGGAGGCGGATAAGCTGTTCGACCTCGTGGTCCGGACCACGATGGATACGCTGGATGCAGAGATCGGCTACATCAGCCTCTACGACCAGGCGGAGAACGAACTCCGGATGCAGACCCTGATCGGGCACACGAACAGCCCTCCCGCCGGCGGCAGGATCGGGATGAAACCTTCCAGCATTTCCGCCTGGGTCGTCGGGAACCGCCGGCCGCTCCTGATCGCCGACATGAACGACGCCCCCCGGTTCAACAGGTTCAGCACCCTCGGATATGAGAGGAAGAGCCTGATGAGTGCGCCGCTCCTGGTGAAAGAGGAGATCATCGGCGTCATCACGATGGTCAACAAGCGGGACGACTCCACGTACCGTGACGAAGAGCTCGAACTCCTGTGCACCATCGCGGCCCAGGCGGGAATCGCCATCAAAAATGCGAAGCTCTACGACGACCAGCAGAAGACCTACCTGAACACCATACAGGCGCTGGTTTCGGCGATCGAGGCGAGCGACAGATACACCCTGGGGCACTCGGAGCGGGTGACCCGCTACGCCCTGGCGCTTTCCAGAAAGCTGGATCTGCCGGAATCCCGTTTGAAGGTGATCGAGAGGGCCGCCATCCTCCACGACATCGGGAAAATAGGGATAGACCTCTCCCTTCTGCACAAGGAGGGGAGGCTCACACCCGAGGACCACCACGAATTGCAGCAGCACCCGCTGATCGGCATGCGGATACTGGAGCCGATAGAGTTCCTGCACGACGTACGGCTTTGCATCGGGCAGCACCACGAGCGCTACGACGGCCGCGGTTACCCGAACAACGTCGCGGCGGGCGAACTTCTGCTTGAGTCCCGCATCCTGGCCATTGCCGACTCGTTCGACGCCATGACCTCGGACCGCCCGTATCGTAAGGCGCTTCCGACGGAGGTGGCGATACGGGAGCTCCGCGACAACGCGGGGACGCAGTTTGACCCGGAGTTGGTGCCGGTCTTCGTGGAACTCCTGTGCCACGACCAGGGCCTTTTCCCGGGGGGGCAGCACCTTTTCCCCCCTGCCGTTGCCGGGGGCACTGCACGAGATGGAGCCGACACGGGCTCCGGCATACTTGCGGGTGCAATGCCCGCGGCATAGGGCATGGACTGCAACAAGAAATCCCTGGAATCGCAGATCGAGGCCCTGAAGGACCTGATCGAGGTTGCTGGCGCTCTACGATGACCGGAAGCAGGAATTGAGTTCCCCCCGCCGTCATGACCGGGTTTCGCACTCGCCTTCCGGTAAGGGAAAAAAGAAAGGCAGGGGATTTTCTCCCCTGCCTTTGCCGTTTCTCGCGTTGTGAAATCGGTTAGTTGCCGGAAACCGGGCCGCCGGAGAAGATTACGCTCTCGAAGGTGCGGTTGAGGGCCTTGCTCTTGAAATTGGTCATCGGCATCCCGTTCTGGAGCTTCACCTGATCGCCTACCTTGACCTTCATGACCGGCACCGCCACCCAGGTCTTCTTTCCGTCCTTTTCCAGGTTGATGTAGGTATAGCCGCCGCCGTCCATCGTTTCCACGACCTTGCCGGTGAGCGCCGCTGCTTCCTCCGTCCCGCCCTGACCGGTCATCGCCGTATGTCCCGCCGGTTTTGCCGCCGTTTCCCCGGTTTTCGGGTGCCCCTGGGGCATCTGCTGCGTTTCCCCGGTTGCCGGCGCGTTGGTGAACACGATCTGGTCGAAGGTCCGGTTAAGGCTCTTGCTGGTGAATTTGCCCATCTCCATGCCCGGATTGAGCTGCACTTCCTGGCCGACCTTGACCTTCATGTTCGGAACCGCCACCCACCCCTTCCTCCCGTCCTTTTCCAGGAGCATGTAGGTATAGCCGCCGGCGTTCATGGTTTCCAATACTTTTCCGGCAACCAGCGGCTTTTCCGGCTCCTTTGCCTCTTTAACGGCCGCTGCCGCGGTCTCCTTCTTGGCCGGCGCCGGCTGTGATGCCGGCGGTACCACTGTTTCCACGGCCTTGGCGGGCTCGGCGCAATTGCCCTGCCCGGCCGCCACGAGCCCGAAAATCAATATGATGGCTGCCACGTTCGAGAATTTTTTCATTTCACAGCTCCTTGAAGATGTTTTGAAGCGGAACGGTTCTTAACAGGCCGCCCCTCACGGTTAAATTAAACCTTTTCTATCTTATAGTAACCGGCCTTAGACTGCAATCTTTAAAAGCTAAGCAGTCCTTAACCTTCCGGACTTCTCCCCTTGTTAATCCGATGGCACACGACAAAAAGGCAGGGGGGCGGTTCCCCTGCCTTTTTAATTTTAAACGGACGGCATGCTTACTTGAAAATAATGGCGCTGACGGTCGCGACGGCCCGACGGTTCTTCTGCCTTCCTCCGGGCGTTGCATTATCGGCTATCGGCCGTGATGGCCCGTAGCCCGTGGTGGATATGATGGCTGGGTCGACTCCGAGCTTGACCAGGTACTTTTTCACGTTCTCGGCCCGTTTTATGGAGAGCCTGACATTATGGCTGTATTTCCCGGCGCTGTCGGAATGCCCCACGACTATGGACGAAGGGACTATGGAAGCCTTTATGATTTCTGCAAGCCTCCTGAGCTGCTTGTAATACTTAGGCATTACTGCCGCACTGTTGACATCGAATTCGATCGTCAACCGGGCTACCACGGCGCGGCCTGCATACCTGCGGACCCGGTGCTCTTCCGCGGCGGTTAAGGGCTGAGTCTTCTCCGCAGTTGCCGGCTGAGGGGGAGCGGGTACGGGGATAGCCGGTTGTGTCGTGCCAGGGGCGGGGATCGCTCCTGCCGGGGCCGGTGCGGCCCCGTGGCCGGGAGCAGGAACAGTCGGCGTGGCTGTGGTAACCGGTGCCTGGCCCGGCGGTGTGACCGGTGTGACCGGTGTGACCGGTGTGACCGGTGTGACCGGTGTGACCGGTGTGGCCGGTGTGGCCGGTGTGGCCGGTGTGGCCGGTGTGGCCGGTGTGACCGGTGTGACCGGTGTGACCGGTGTGACCGGTGTGACCGTGGGGCCGGGCGCAGGCGCCGGATTGACCGCAGTAGTTTTGGCCGGCGCTTGGGCCGGCGCGGCGGCTCCGGAGGGCTTGGCAGCTTCCTCGATCGAAGGCACGGCAGGCTTCCCGGCGGCTTCGGCTTTTTCTTTCTGCTTTGGAACCGGAGACGGCTTCGGCTTTTTCTTCCGCTCTTTCCCGAAATAGTAGCTTACGCCGACGGATACCTCGAAGTTGCTTCGGGTATTGGTTTGGCTGTAAACAAGAAGATGCCGTGCATCCGCCCGCAACGCCAGGTAGTCTTCCAGGAAATACTTCACCCCTGCGCCGTAATTGAGCAAGGGGTTATTGTCGGAGAGGGGGCCGCTCCTGGTAAAAATGCCGCCTGCGCCGAACGCGAGAAAAGGGACCAATTTTTGCCTGGGGGTAAAGGGGTAAACCGCATCGACGCGAAAGAGATAGCCTGTCGCGTTGCCGGCATCGGTTTTCGACCTTGTGTCGAAATAGTTTACCGTCCCCTCGATGCCCAGGCTGTCAATTATGGATTTGCCGATCATATCGTAGCCGATTTTCAGGCCGTACAGGAGGGCGGTTGTGCGGGGCTCGGAGCCGTTGAAGAAATAGCCGCCCAGCGTGGGAGTGAGAGATAAACCACCGGGGGCATTGGCAGGAGGCTTCGTTGCCGTTCGTTCTGCCGCAAAAACGGGAAGTGAGAGTGACAAGCAAAAAATGATGATACAGATACAAGCAAGGGGAGTTTTCGCCAATTTACACTCCGAATACGATAAAATCAGGATTTGCCCATCATATATCAAACCCGTTGCCGGATTCAACCTTTAAAAAATCCATCGTTATGCAATTTGGACGCCGATTTCATTATGAGACGCAGTTCCAGCAAGCCGCCGACGATGCTCATAGTCAGCCGGCCGCTGTTACTGCTGGATAAAACTGGTAGTGTAAATATTTCTAATTTGCTTAAATTCGCTGTCGGGGCGTTCTGACACTGTGGAAGGTTTATGTGGTTATGCAAATTAAAAGATATTGTCATAATTTTCCACAGGGAGCGGTCTAGTGAGAATGAGACAACGCCTGACTGAGTGCTGCGCTGGCAAAACTAAATCGCGCACCGCCAAATGACCGGCTGTTTGGCGGTGATTCCGTCAATTGGCCGTGCCGGTGAACGGAAGGAGAAAACGATATTGCCGGGCGACGGCAATAAACATTTTAAAAATCGTTTGTTGTGATGACATCGGCTGCAATGCGGGATTATCGGGCGAATTGGCATTAAAACTGCTTGCCTGAACACAGAGTAATGTTCAGGAAATGGCGCCGATGCGGGCCGGAATGGGCTAATCCCTAGATGAAACAGGTGGATACGGGCTTGGCCGAAGAGCCGAACGCAATCAACGCGCGGCACGTGATATGCCGTGGAATGACTGAACCAGACGTATAGGCAGTGGATCGTATAGGCAGTGGATCAAGTACCCAAAGCGCAACCAGGATGTACAGTCCTGCGGGCTCGCGAGAATGCCCGCAATATCAAGCAGTTTTTGCCAGGCCAAGCAAGATTCGTCTCAGGAGGAGTTCCTCTATGCTGAAAAAAGCCATACTTTCAACGATGTTTTTCATGTGCTGCCTGACGCTTCCTGTGCTGGCGCATGCCACCGTGTGGCAAATCGGCACCACGGTCAACACCGGCGGCGGTAACATCGTGGTGCGCAACATCACGCAGACTTACGGCAGTACGGTGTACCGTTCCTATACTACCCACGCCAATGTGCCGATAGCCGTGAACGCCAACACCGGCTATCAGGTCTCCGTGGTCAAGGTCAACGGCGTTGCCCAGACGTTGCCCATAGCGAGCGGAACCACCTACCAAATGAATATTGCAAACGGCCTTAACCAGACATTCGCCGCAAGCTTTTCCGCCCAGCAGCTCGCGGTCTCGTCAACTAGCGGAGCGGGGGGGTATGTGACCCCTGCCGGCAGCTGGACCTATTACTATGGTACCCAGACGACCCCGATCGTCTTCAAGTTCATCCCCAATACGGGGAATAACGTTATAACCATCAATGGCCTGCCGTCATCCGGATATACGCTCACCGACGCCTCAACCGGCGCTGCAGTGACCTTGCCGGGGGCGATCAACCAGACAGTGAAGCTGACCATCACGAATCTTACCACCCCTCTTACCCTTTCCGGTGTGTTCCTCTCGGTAATCGCCAATGCCGGCGCGCCCCAGTACGTATTGCCCAGCATGTTCGTCATGCTCGACGGCTCCGCTACCACACCGTCCAGCGCAGCCCTGGTCTGGGCAATAACCGGTGGGCCGGCGTCGGTTACTCTCTCGGATCCGACTGCCGTACAGCCAACCTTTACCGCCCCTGCGACCCTTGGCACCTATTATTTCCAGCTGACCGCCACCTATAATGGCGCCACGAGCACCGCGAATACCAGGGTGATTGTTGCCACTTCGGCAGCTGTGGTCGCCCGCAGCCAGTGTGCGAATTGCCACATCAGCGCCGGCATAGGAGTCAGCGACAACGTCTTCGGGAACTGGTCCTCCTCGAAGCATGAAGCGAACATGGTAATGTGCCCCAATTGTCATGTGGGTGCCAATTCCGGCGCTCATCCCGGCACCTGGCCCGTTGTGGATAACGTCTGCAAGAACTGTCACTACGACAGCACCGGGACCGTCCCCAATCACCAATTGTTCGTCATCGGGACCAACAGCTGCATCACCTCCATGTGCCACAGCCCCCACTCCACCACCGTTGGCGGCTATACCCATTCCCCCCCCCACTTCAACAACGTCACCACCGGCGCGTATCCGGCCTCATTCCTGACCTCCAGGGCTGCCTGTACGGACTGCCACGCGGACACGCCGGCCAACCAGACCAACCGGCTGCAGTGGGAGACATCTAGCCACGCCAACATCAACGGGCCCGCCTTCGTGCAGCAAGACTTCAAGACCTTGGACGGCTGCGTCCGGTGCCATACCACCACCGGTTTTGTGAACTACACCACTGGAAAGGTGACGGCCGCCTGGGGGGATGCCTCGGACAAGACCAAGGAGCTGATCACCTGCCGGGCCTGCCATGTAGACATGCCCAACGGCATTCCACGCACTATTGCCCCGATTGCCCCGTATCCGGACGACACGTTTACGACTCCCGATCTGGGGAGGTCCAACATCTGCGTTCGCTGCCACGTCGGCACGAAGAACGGGAAGAGCATCACCGCGCAGTTGAGCGCCCTTGCCGACTTCACCAACCTCGCGTTCATAGATCCGCACTACGCGGCTACTGCCGGCAACCTTTTCGGACAGGCGGGGTACCATTTCCCCGGCCGGACCTACAACGGCGCCGCGACCCACAGCACGATAGCAGCCACTGATGCCAGCGGCGCTAACGAAGGTCCTTGCGTCACCTGTCACAAGAACCCCCTCAACGGCCATGACTATGCCCCCATCGGGGTCATCGCCCTGTGCGGCAGCTGCCACGGCACGTCCTTCGACTCGACGACGCTTGGCAACGACAAGACCGCGTTCCAGAACGCCATGCAGGTCCTGCGGGCACAATTGGCCGCCAAGGGCTTCGTCTACACGGGCGCGCCCCCCTTCTTCACCAACACCAACTGGGGATCAGGGCAGGACGGGGCGAACACCATGGGGGCCGCCTTCAACTTCGTCCTCCTTACTACAGAGCCGGGCATCTATGCCCACAACCCGATCTATGCCCAGCAGCTGGTCCTCGACTCCATCGACTACCTGGACAACGGCCAGATCGACGGCTCCATAACCAACCTCGCCCTGCCGACCCTGGTCAGCTCGGGCGCCATTACCCAGGCAACCGCTACCAACGCGACCACCTACCAGGCCAAGAACTTCTGCACGAGCTGCCACGGCTATACCGCTGCCAGCGGCATCCCGATGGCGACCAACGGGCACCCGACACACCTGACCGCAACGTATGGCCCCGCCGCCGTCCTCGGTTCAGACTTCGGCGCCTGCCAGACATGCCATGTTTACGGCGCCTCCACGCACCTGAACGGGACCGTCGATCTGATCAACGGCACCGGTTCCGCCTGTCAGAATTGCCATCCCGCGGGTCCGCCGCCGTGGAACCTCGGCGCGCGCTATGCTTGCACCGACTGCCACTCCCCGACTCCCTCGGTCCTCCCCAACGGCGTCGCTGCGCCGTACAAGGAGAACTTCGATATCACGGGGCATGGACAGTTCGCCAACAGCAACCAGTGCACCAATTGTCACGATCAAAACAGCGCCCACATTTCCGGGACCCTCGGCACCTACAAGCGGCTGCTCCTGCCGGACGACAACAACCTGTGCGCCTCCTGCCACAACGACCCGACGGTTGTAACCACGAGCACGTCGCAGAATATGCAGACCCACATCAAGCCGGACGGTACCCAGCTTCTCTGCGTTAACTGCCACGATACCCACGGCACGACGAACCTGAATATGCTCCGCACAACGATCAACGGCACGACGATCACCGTCACGGACCTCAACAACGGCCTCGTCGATCAGGTGACGAACTACGGGTTCTGCCAGGTGTGCCATACCGCCACGGCCCACTACCGCGCCGGCGTACCGGAAACCGGCCACTTCACCAGCGGGTGCCTTGGCTGCCATACCCATAACGCTTTTGGGGGCGCCTTCAGGCCGGTCGGCGGTAGCTGCGATGCCTGCCACGGCTACCCGCCCGCACCGAGAGTCGTTACCAGCTCCGTCGCCTTCGGGACCATGAACAACTGGTCCAGCGCCCGGTTCGAAGACTACTCGGGCGGCGGCGGCGCCCACCTGGTGGCGGCCCACATCAACCCCAACGCCAGGCCGTCCGAAGGGTGGGCAAATTGCACCATCTGCCACAACGGCGGCAGGACGGGCTCGACCCCGTATCACAAGATGCAGACGCCGCCAGGCAAGCACATCAGCAACGTCCACGTCGAGGTTGACCCGCAGAACCGTTTCTCCAACAGCTTCACCATTTACACAGGCGCCAGGCAGGTGAATCCGCCGGCCATGAACGCGACTGGGAGCTGCTTCAACATCAGTTGCCACTTCCAGCCGTCCCCGCGCTGGAGTATCGAACGATAAACGAATGATGCCAAGGAAACACAGAATAAATCGGAGGGGTTACATGTTCAGTCGCCGAAGAGTAAACGTGGGAAGGGTCCCGCTGGCAGCGATGCTGCTCGCGCTCGGGATCATACTCGGCCAGTGGGGGATGGCGGGTGCTGCGCCTCAGTATACCCTCTCCTGCATCAGCTGCCACCAGATGCCGCCGCTCGATTCGGCCACGCGCGATCCTCTGACCGGCGCCTTCAAAGGCAACCACCAGGCACATGCCACTGCAACGGTATCATCGTGCGTTAAGTGTCACGGCAGTGGCGTGACCGCTTATACCACCGGCCACCGCACGAAGCGGATCAACATGAACGCCAACATTAACAGCTCGCCAGCCGGCGGCGCATACAGCCGCGCGTTCTTCAACCAGACCTCGGTCCCGCCGGCCGTCCTGGGGAACTGCTCCAACGTCAACTGCCACTTCGAGGCGGCGACGCCGGCTTGGGGGGGAACGGCCTTCGCAGCGCCGTCCGACTGCTCCCAGTGCCACCTGGTCGCTCCCAATACCGGAAACCATCCTGTGCTCGGCTCCAAGCACGGCAACTACCTCGGCACCGGCACTGGCTCCTGTCTCAAGTGCCATCCCGACCACCTCTCCGATGTAAAGCCTTTTGCCCATGCCACCAGCGTTGCCAACCGCGGCATCAAGGTTCAGTTCGGCACGGCCCCGAACAGCGGCGGCACGTACAGCGGCAATGGCCTGAACTTCCTTCCGAGCCAGAACAAGACCACGTTCGGGAACTGCTCCAACCTCTACTGCCACAGCGACGGCCGGGGCGGCGCACCCAACACGATTCCGACCTGGGGTACCTCGCTCGACTGCCGCGGGTGCCATAACTCCAACCTGGCCAGCGGACAACCGATGAGCAGCGGCAAGCATACCGCTCACATGAACAATGCCGGTTTTATCGGCACCAACTACGGCTGCGCCGAGTGCCATGCCTCGACCGCCAACACCGATACGCACATCGCCAATTACGCCAATCACGTCAAGGGCTTCGTCAGCATCTCCGGCGCCCGCGTCAGCAAGAACTACAACACCTCCAACAAGACCTGCTCCACCGCCTACTGCCACAGTGACGGCAAGGGGAACTACAAGAGCATTGCCTGGACCAGCGCTACCTCCCTCGACTGTACGGGTTGCCACGGCTCCGATGCCTCGCCCGACCCGCAGTTCTCAAGCAGCGTCAGCGACGGCGCGCCGAACTACGTGAACGCTGGCGTCAATCAGGCCAAAGCCAACAGCCATAGGACCCATGTGAAGTACGGGGCCTCGGATTGTGCGAGCTGCCACGCTAATACCACCACCGACGGCTATTCCATCAAGTCGGGGTCCACATCGCATACCAATAATACGGTCGAGGTCTATAACGGCAACGGCAAGACATTTACCTACAGCAACGACTCCACCAAGACCTGCTCCAACGTCAGCTGCCACAACGACGGCAGCCTCTTCACCGTCAGCAACAACGCACCCCAGTGGGGTGGCTCCCTCGGCTGCACGGGTTGTCACGGCGACGCGAGCACCCTCGTCAGCAACGCCCACGCCAAGCACGTGAATACTACAACCGGCAAGGGTTATGCCTGCGACAACTGCCACAACCTGACCGTCTCCGGAAGCTCCACCATCGTCGATCCGACCAAGCATGGCGACGGCACCGTGGAGGTCGCCGGCACTAACGTAACGACCTGGAGCGGCACAGCCACCAAGACCTGTGCTTCAAGTTGTCACCTGACCGGTACCCCGGTCTGGAATAACCTGGCCTCCGGCGCCTGCGGCACCTGCCACAAAGCCCTATCCACCACCGCCAATGGCCTTATCGCCACCAATGCCCACACGGCGCACTTCGCCGCCGCATACGGCCCAGGCATGAGCAGCACCACCGCCACCTCCTGCGCCAACTGTCACGTCTACACCACCGACACCGCCGCGACCCATGACGACGGCATTGTGAACCTGGCGGCAGGCTTCAACAAGGTCGGCACATGCACCAACTGCCACAAGCAGACCACCAACTGGACCGGCGGCCGCGTCACCTGCGAAAGCTGCCACACCACTGCCGGCGGCCAGCTCTCGGTCATCAACGGGATACCCGCGCCAGACAAGACCCAGGCCGCCACAACGGGCCACGGCCAGTTCGGCAAGGCCTGTACCGACTGCCACGACAACAACAGCAATCACATCAGCAACGCGCTCGGCACCTACCCGACGCGTCTGACTGCGAACCTCACCGGCAGCCTGAACACCGAGTGTAAATACTGCCACGACAACGGCACGCGGGTTGCCACCCCGGCCTACCGGAACATGAGCACCCACTTCCTCACCAAGGGTGGCGGCCAGGCCATGGCCTGCAACCAGTGCCACGACCCGCACGGCTCCAGCAACCTGTACATGATCCGCACGTCCATCAATGGCCAGAACATCACCTTTACCGACGACGTCAATGGCCTCGTCAACACCACAACCAACCAGGGGCTCTGCCAGGTTTGCCATACCCAGACCAATTACTGGAAGGCCGGTGTCCCTGAGAACAACCACCCGACCACAGGCTGCATGTCCTGCCATAAGCACAATGCTGCCGGCGGCGCTTTCAAGCCCAACACGGCTTGCGACTCCTGCCACGGCTATCCTCCCGCTCCGAGGGCCGTCACCTCCCCTGTAACCTTCGGGGTACAGAGCAACTGGTCCACTGCCAAGTTCGAGGATTACTCCGGCGGCGGCGGCGCACACCTGGTTGGTGCGCATATACCGGCTACCGCCAAGCCTTCCGACGGCTGGGCAAACTGTGCCCTCTGCCACAACGGCGGCAGAACCAGCACTACGCCATACCACATCAAGGCCCTGCCGATTGGGACCCACATAAACAACGTACACGTGGAGGTCGATCCGGCCTACCGGTTCAGCGACACCTCCTTCATCGTGTACACCGGCGCCAAGCTGGTCAACCCGCCGGCGCGCAACGCAACCGGGAGCTGCTTCAACGTAAGCTGCCACTTCAAGCCGTCTCCCAAGTGGAGCATCGAGAGGTAAGCCCGGATCAAACGCTGTCTGCTTTAATGAAGAAGGTATCCCAATAGCAATGATCGGTCCCAACAAGCCCGGCGGAGGATTTCTCCGCCGGGCTTGTAACGGTCATTTCGCGGAACCGTACATTGCAGCTTCGCTATATGACCGGCAACACCGATGCAATGCCGCTCTATATGAGCGGCTATTCATTGTCTAGGACTCATCCCCAGGTATTTGGCGGGAGAATGCACCAATTTAACAAACTGTTGCAATGACACGATCTCGTACAGACTTGCCAGTGGCTGATCTTGGTGTAAAATATGCATAACTCGCTGAAACCCGGCGAGAGATTGTTTTCAGAGTGGAATAACCCTTTTAAGGTGAGTGAAGAAGGAGTGGAAATGAAGAGCTACCCTAGACGCGGATCCAGCGGCTTTCGAGTGACGGTCGGAGTTATGTCGCTCGGGATTGCTCTCTTCTTTAGCGGCATGGCGCACGCGGCGCCGCAATACAGCCTGTCGTGCATCGACTGCCACCAGATGCCGCCGCTCGATTCGGCTACGGGAGCCCGTGTTCCCGGCACCGGCGCCTTCAAGGGGAACCACCAGCAGCACGCTGGCGCCACCGCTGAATCATGTGTGAAATGTCACGGCGCAGCCGTAACCGACTATCCCACCAGCCACCGTACCAAGCAGATCCGCGTCAACGGCAACATTAACAGTTCCCCAGCCATCGGCGCCTATAGCCGCGGCTTCTTCAACCAGACCTCTATTCCTCCGGCAGCTCTTGGAAGCTGCACCAACGTCAACTGCCACTTCGAGTCGACCACCGATCCCTGGGGTGTTCTCCCCGCATCCACCTATACCCAGGTGGGCGCCAATGGGACCACCTGCGGCAAGTGCCACGCCGCCCCCCCCAGCGACGGGAACCACCCGAGCGCAGCTCCCGGACCCGGCAAAAAGCACGGCGATTACTTCGGCACCGGCACCGGCTCCTGCATAAAATGTCACCCTGATCATGGGGTCGAGCCCGCACCTTTCTCCCATGCCACCAGCGCCGGCAAGCGCGGGCTCGTTCTCCAGTTCACCGCCGCTCCCAACAGCGGCGGCACCTACTCGGGCGATGTGAGCTATCCCCACTACCTGCCGAGCCAGAATCCTGCCCGCAACGGGAACTGCTCGAACCTCTACTGCCACAGCGACGGCCGCGGCGGCGCCCCGAAAACGACTCCCACCTGGGGAACTACCCTCCCTGCCGACTGTACCGGCTGCCATGGCGGCAATGCCACCACCGGCGCCAACGCCATGTCTACTTACCAGCATCAGAAGCATATCAACAATGCCGGTTATATCGGCACCAATTACGCCTGCGGCCGTTGTCACAGCAATACTGTCGATCCGGCCAACGATCAGGCCATTACCGCTTCCGGCGTCTCCACCTACCATGTCAACGGCACTCCCAATGTCGTCTTCAACAACGGCGGGACATATGGCGGCGGAACCTGCTCCGCCACGCTCTGCCATTCGGCCGGCAAATCCGCCGCGCCGCAGCCTCTCGTTCCTAGCTGGACTGCAGGGGGCTCTCTGGACTGTAAGGGCTGCCACGGCATTGGCGGGAACAACGGCGAGCCGAGTTACACCAGCGGCGGGGTTGCGGCTGATCTGGCCAACAGCCACACGGTGAAGCACGTTAAAAATGCCGCTTCCTGCGCCAACTGCCATGCCAATACCACCGCGGATGGCGTATCGATCAAGCCCGGCTCCACGACCCATACGAACGGCGGCATCGACGTCAACTTCGCCGCCACCTATGACCTGGGGGGCGCTCAGTACAACGGCGCGATCAATACAAAAACCTGCGCCAGCATCTACTGCCACTCCGACGGCAACGGCGGCGCTCCCAACCAGACCCCGCAATGGGGCGGCAGCACGACCTGTACCAGCTGCCATGGCAACGATTACCAGAGCCCGGTTCCCATCGCCACCGGGAAACATAGAGCCCACCTCAACAATTACACCACCCTCGGGCGGAACAACTACTTCGGCTGCGCCGAGTGCCATGGGAAGACGGTCAGCGACAACCACACCATTGCCGCCGGCTCCACGAGCCACGTCAACAAAATGAAAGATTACTCCGGCGCAAGGGCCGGTAAAATTGCCGTCGCCAACAGCGGCAAATGCTCCACCAACTACTGCCACAGCACCGGTGCCAAGAACAACACCTTCTGGAACATGACCGCCGCCAACTGGTACTCAAGCCGCACCCTCGGCTGCACCGGCTGCCACGGCAACGCCTCCTCGCCCGATTTCGCTCCTGTGGCAGGAACTCCGAACTACGCCAACGTCACCAGCGCCGCCAATACCGCCCGCAACTCCCACAACAAGCACGTCCCCGGCGCCGGCATCACCGACACCACCGGCTGCGCCAAGTGTCACTACCGCACGGTCGATGCGGCCATTCCCGGCAAGCTGCGCAACTACTCGACACAGCACCTGAACGGAGTCCGGGACGTGAGCTTCTCGGCTGCCGCCAGCATTTCCGGCGTCCAGGGACGCTACAGCTCCACCACCCAGCAGTGCATGAACACCTACTGCCACGGTGGCCCGAAAACTCCCAAGTGGGGTTCCTCCTCGCTTGCCTGCAACCAGTGCCACAGCGCAGATTCCACCGGCTTCGGCGCCAACGCAGGAGCCCACGGCGCCCACTATCAGGTAGCTACGCCGCCTGCGGCGGGTACCTACGCCAGCATGCCAGCTGGTGAGGGAAGCCTCGCAACCCAGACCTCATACCAGTTTAACTGTACGTCGTGCCACAGCTCACCCGCCACCCAT
>DATDNF010000009.1:0-110022 GCA_036518435.1 Geobacteraceae bacterium | reverse complement strand
TCCCCATACCGTTATCCTTTTGCCTATAATTAAAACACAATTTTCCCCGATTTCCTCCCTGCGGAGAAAAATTTACGCTTGCACAAACAAAAGGGGCTTGCCGCATTGGCAAGCCCCTTGAATTTACCGGCTCATCGCCTTTCCCTTCAGAACAGGCTGTTAAAGGAGAGCTGCGCCTTCCCTTCGCGGGGGTAGCGGTGCCCTTTGTACTCATTGGTTTCAGTGGTTGCCGCCGCATCCAGGTCCACGTTGAACCATCTCGGCCCGACCGTCAGGCCGGCAGTCGCAACCGGCCCAAACCCGCCGGCCCCGATGTTCCTGTAGGCGCCCATGCGGAGCTTGAACCAATCGACCGGGTGAAGCTCAAGGCCGCCGCCGAAATTCTGGCTCGTCACGCCGCTCTGGGCCGATTCGTTCCTGGTGAGGTCGATGTCCGTCGCCACGCTCAGCCAGGTGAGGAGGTCGACGGACACCCCCCCACGCACCTGCGGCCTGATCCTGAACCCGTCTTCGGTGGTGACCAGGTCGGAAGTGGAAAATTTGGGGGTGTTCAGGTTCTTGGCGACGACACCCACGTTCACGATCCGCCACTTCCAGAGCGCCCCCAGGTCGATCCCCCAGGTGAGGCTGTCTTCGTGATTCTTGGTGATATTTCTGAAAATATCCCCCGAGTTCGTAGTGAAGAGGTTGGTGGAGGAAATATAGACCCGTCCGGCCATCGCCTTTACCGCGCCGCCGATGCCGAGGGTGCCGAAACGGCCGAGATCGATCGGGTAGCCGTACGCCAGGGGAACCTCGAAATAGGCGATCCCCCGTGTCTGAAGGCTCGACCGGTTCGTGGTGAAGTTCCCCGCCGTCGAGCCGGCGATAGCGTTGCCGAGCTGGACGAGGCCCTCCGCGGCCGAACCGGGGGA
Source organism: Geobacteraceae bacterium (assembly GCA_036518435.1). GTDB lineage: Bacteria > Desulfobacterota > Desulfuromonadia > Geobacterales > Geobacteraceae > JAMPXD01. The sequence continues at coordinate 109,108 of DATDNF010000009.1, read as the reverse complement.
GACATGTGAGGTATTCGAGGCGGCGAGCTGCTGGTCTAAGGCGAACGCGATGTTGCTGCCGGTGGTGCCGCCGCCGAAGGCGCTGGCTATGGCCGCGAATTGCTGCGGTGTGAAGAAGGTCGGTGTGCCGGTGGTTGTGGCACCGATAGCGGCCGCCAGATCCGTGGCTGAGGTGGCTCCATCGGGCCGGATGTTGGTCAGGTCGGGGTCCGGAGTGCCCGCTCCCGTCAGGGTCCCGAAAAGGCCGGTCCCGAAGTGCCCAACCCTTGCCCCGATGAAGGCGCTGCCGTTTAACCGGAGGGAGGCGTTGCCGCCCTGCACGATGTCGTTCATTACCCCGAGTATCTGGGCGATCTGGCCCGCTGCGGCGAGATTTTCGGCGGTGGTCCCCCCTGCCGTCACGTTGAGGCCGGTAGTCGGGTCGCCAAGGGTGGAGAGCCGGTCCACGTTGTTGGCGAGATCGTCGTCAATCTGGTAGCCGACGCCGCCGCCGATCTTGATGGCGGTCTTGTCGGCTTCGAAGGCAAGCGCCCCGGGGTTCCAGTAGGCGGCGGCCCCGTCGAAAGTGCGCGCCACCCCGGCCCCCCCCATCCCGATACTGCCTATTGGCTGAAACTCCAGCGCCGACGCGGTGTTGGCCGCCAGTACCGTCACTGCAACAACCGTCAGCGCATTCAGAATTTTCATCCCCACACCCTCCCTGCCAGGGCTCTTGCTGTAATTTTCTCGTATGTTGGCGGCGCCTGCAACAGACATGAAAAAAGCCGGGGCCCAGTATCTGCGAGATACTTCGGCGACCCGGCTGTCTTCTGGAAACCCCTATAGGCTTTCCGTCCCACCCTCACGGAGGGTGGGTAGTATCGGCTATCCGCGTACAAATCTCTGTAACACCATAATCTAACTGCAAATAAAAGTCAATAAACAGAGCGTTATCTAAAAGGCATGCCACAGGAGCCAGCCGCCGGCAAACGAAACCATGCCGCCACCCACCTTCCTGCACCAGGTCGATAGTTCAAGCATGCCACGAGTTTTGGCGAATGCCTCCACAAAACCTGTACAGGTGCCGGCCGCCAACATCAACAGGCAGTGGCCCACGGCGTAGACGAAGAGCAGCGCTGTACCGTACAGCACCTCCCCCTTTGTGGCCACGTAAGTCAGGATCACCACCAGTACCGGCGTGGCGCAGGGGGAAGAGACGACACCGAAGAACAGACCGAGAATGAATGAGCCGACCACTCCACCCTGTTTCGGCTTGAAGTCACGCTTCACCGGGAGGCGTATCTCATAGAGCCCCATCATCCGGGCTCCCATCGCAATGGCTACGAACCCGGCGGCAATATGCCACCAACCGCCGACCGTGCCGAACATGGTGCCCAGCAGTCCGGCGGCGGCGCCAAAGGCGGTGAAGGTAAGTGAAAGCCCCAGAATGAAGGCGAGGGAGTAGCGGAAAGCCTTCCAGCGGTCCCCCTCGGCATAGCCACCCACGAAGCCGACCACCAGGGGGATGGTGGCCAGCACACAGGGTGAGGCCGAGGAGACGACCCCCGCCAGGAAGACCGCGCCGAAGGCCAGCAGCGGATAGGCGGCAACGGTCTGTTCGATGTTGGCGAGAAAAGTCACTTGAGCCCCGCCGCCTGCAGTTCCTTCACGATATCCGTCTTGTCCATGAAGCCGATGTGGCGCTTGATCTCATCCCCGTGGGCATTGAAGAAGACCTGAGTCGGAATCATCTGGACGTGGAACTTCTCGGCGGCGTCCGGGTCTGCGTGAACGTCGATGAAGAGGACGCTGGCCTTGCCGCGATACTGGCCGGACAGCGATTCCAGGATGGGAGCCATCTTCTTGCAGGGGATGCAGGTGCGCGCCCCGAGGTCAATGACCGTCGGCTTGCCCGATGACAGGGCCTGCCGGACGTTTGTGTCGGTGGCCGAAGGAAGTTCTGCGTGGGCGGCTGCGGCAAACATACACATGGTGACAACTGCCGGGATGAGAATTTTCATGAATGCTCCTTTCAGAATGATTCAGACGTACCGGCAGCATGCCGGCGCTACAGGATCGCGTTGAACAAATATCCCACCACCACGATGGCCACCGCCACTATGCCGAAAAACGTCGCCAGCAGCGGCTTCTTCAACACGTTGCTGAGGATCACCGCCTCGGGGAACGAAAGTGCCGTGACCGCCATCATGAAAGCGAGCACCGTACCTATGGCCATCCCTTTCTCCATCAAGGCGTGGACGATGGGAATGACCCCGGCGGCATTGGAGTAGAGCGGCACCCCGATAAGGACCGCCATCGGCACGGCGAAGGGATTGTCCTTACCGGCCCAGCGGGCCAGGAAGTCTGTCGGAACATAGCCATGGATGAAGGCGCCGATGCCGACGCCAATCACCACGTAGGGCCAGATCTTCTTCAGCAACTCTACGGTGTACTCCCTGGCGTAGCCGAGTTTTTCCCGGAAGGTCTTTTCCACGATCTCGGAGCCCCCAACCTGCATCTCCCAGACGTAGTCCTGGACGTACTTTTCCATCTTCAGGCGGCCGATGACGATGCCGGCGACGATAGCCACCAGCAAGCCCGTGCCGATGTATATCAGGGCAATTTTCCAGCCGAACAGCCCCCAGAGCATGATCAACGCCACCTCGTTAACCATGGGAGATGAGATCAGGAAAGAGAAGGTGACCCCCAGGGGCACGCCGGATTCCACGAAACCGATGAAGAGAGGGACTGCCGAGCAGGAACAGAAGGGGGTGACGATGCCGAGCAGCGCGGCGAGAATGTTGCCAAGGTGCTCCCGCTTGTGGGAGAGGATGCGCCGGGTCTTTTCCGGAGGGAAATGGGAGCGTATGACGGCAACGACGAAGATGATGACGGAGAGCAGGAGAAATATCTTGATGGTGTCGTAGACGAAGAAATCAAGGGCATCGCCGAGACGCGTCCCGGGCCTGACGGCAAGGAGGTTGAAAACCAGATAATCGGCAAAATGCTTAAGCATGGCATGCTCCACGAGATCGAGCGAATAAATTACATATCAGGGCAGATACCGCTGCGGTCCGGCAGCGGGAAATTACTCCTCCAGTTCGGCAAGGATGCCGCAGATTTTCGAGGAAAATTTTTCGTTCTTTCGCACCAGCACCTGCCGTACCTTCCCGGCTATCCCGATGGCGTTGCGAAGTTCGGCGGGGGTTGCGCCTGCCTCACGGGCGGCTTTCAGGTGATACTCCAGTCATTCGTCACAACCGGAGCCGACGGAAGCCCCGATGGCCACCAGCTCCAAGGTCTTGGCATCGAGTCCCGGGCATTCCGCCCTCTCCTGCATCATTTTCCCGCATTCGCCTGTCGCTTCCATGCATGCCTCCTTTGGTATCTATGCCGCCGAGTTTTCGATTCGCCTCGCAGCCGGTTGCCGGTCCCCTCCGCCACCACGGAGCGGCACGAGATACGGCCATAAAAACAATTTTTTTATGTACTTCATTTAATTTCTTGTGTTATCCGCATGAGCGGATATAATCGCGTAAAAAATTTTCAGGCGCACATGTCACTGTCAGTGCAGGTCGCCAGCCGCTCCAAGTCCGACACCGCGGTCGGAAGAGCGGCAAGACGGGTGCGGAGGAAATCGATCATGCCGCCATGGAAGGCGCTCCCCTGTTCATCTACGGAGTAATGCATCCAGACCCCCTCGCGGCGGTCATGCAGCCAGCCGGTGTTCTTCAGATAGGCAAGGTGGCGGGAGACGGTCGATTGGGGAAGCTGCAGGGCTGCCATGATTTTGCAGACACAGAGCTCTCCTTCGGCAATAAGGAGCGCCAGGATACGGAGACGGGTCTCGTCGGCAAGGGCTTTGAATATGCGTGCCGTCTGTTTCATGGCATGAATATATCCGCATAGAAGGATGTAGTCAAGATTTATAATAAAAAACTTTTCACGTAAAAGAAGAACGATGGTCATGCACCTGAAAGAAAGGAGAAATGGCGGATGGGAAAAGCTCTTGTCGTAACTTGTTTGCTGCTGATGGCCTCCGGGGCGGCGGCAGCCGAACGGAACCTGGTCGAACTGCACAAAAACGCCGCAGCGATGACGAACAAGCAGTGCCTGAAGTGCCACGGGAACATCCTTTCCGGGAAAACCGCGAACAGCAAGCTCAAGACCATGCACCGGCTGCACCTGGAGTCGAAACTGGGTACCCCCAAGAGGTGCGCCGCGTGCCATGCTTCGGTCGATCTGCGCGAAGGGTCGGCCGGAGCGCTGCGCAAGCAGGTCGATCCGCAGGTCTGCGCCGGATGCCACGACGGCAAAACGAAGGGCGCCGTGAAGCTTTTTGAAAATTCTTCAGGAGGGGTCAGATGAGTGATGAGCGCATGATTCACGAAGAGGAAAAGGACCTGTTTGAACAGCTCACCGGCATGCAATTCTCCCGGCGCTCTTTTCTGAAATGGACTTCCGGGCTTGCCGGGGCCGCCATGGCCAGCGGCCTCCTGTGGGACGACGGGCTGGGGCTCTTCCGGGAGGCAAACGCGCAGGAAAAGGCCGCGGGCAAGGGAACGTGGATTTACTCCACCTGCCACATGTGCGGCGGATCGACCGGCATACGGGTGCATGTCGTGAACGGCAAGGTGGTGAAGATCGAGCCGAACGGGCTCAATCCGATCGGCGTGGCGAACGTTTCCGCCGATTACGCCGCGATCAAGGGGCTCGGCGGCAGGATGTGCGCCAAGGGAAATTCCGGCGTCAGGTCGCTCTACGACCCCGACCGCCTGAAAACCCCCATGAAGCGGGTCGGGCCGAAGGGTTCGGGGAAGTGGAAGGCCATCTCCTGGGAAGAAGCGCTCGACGACGTGGCGCAGAATCTCCTCCGGATACGCGGGCAGTACGGCCCCGAGGCGCTCCTCTGGTGCACCGAGGACGCATCGTTCACCGACATGCAGTCCGACTTCAACCTCTTGTACGGCTCCCCCAACTTCTCCATGCACTCCAACACCTGCGACGTGGCGCGCAAGGCATCGTTCAAGCTGGTGATGGGGGACGACCGCCCGCTGGCCGACTTCGCCAATACCAGGTATGCGCTGGTGTTCGGCTGGAACCTGCTCGGGGCGACCAAGTGGGCGCACCTCCCCGGCATCTGGAACATGGGCAGGGCAAAGGGGGCCCGGATGGTGTACGTGGACCCCTACTACAACCAGACCGCGGCCAAGGCGGACGAGTGGATACCGATCAGGCCGGGGACCGACGGGGCCTTCGCCCTCGCCCTGGGGCACGAGATCGTAGGCAACGGCTGGCACGACGCGGAGTTCATCAGGGACTACACCATCGGGTTCGACAAGTACGCCGAGCTCGTGCGGGACAAGACCCCCGAATGGGCGGAAAAGATCACCTCGGTCCCGGCGGATACCATCCGCAGGATCGCAAAGGAACTCGCCTCTGCCAAACCTGCCGCCGTGGATGTCTGGAGCGGTCCGGGTCACCATACCAACGCCACGGACGGCGGCCGGGCCATCACCATGCTCCCCGCGCTGCTCGGCCAGTACGACCGGCCCGGCACCATGCTGAGCAGAACGGCCAAGGGGGGGAAGCGGCGGGCATTCAACGTCGACAAGCCCAAGGCGCCGCGGATCGACGGCCTGGGCACCAAATATCCCTTTGCCCATGCCTCCGGGATCTACACCGAGATCCGGGACGCCATCCTGACCGGCCAGCCGTACCAGCTCAGGGCCGGCGTGTTCATGTTCCAGAACTTCGTGATGTCGGTTCCCAACACGAAGAAGAACATCGAGGCCCTGGAAAAGCTCGAATACATGGTGGTCATGGATACCATGCTGAGCGAAACGGCACAGCTCGCGGACATCATCATCCCGGGCAGCCACTTCCTGGAGCGGTGGGAGGTGAACGTAAACTGGGTCACATTCCCGGCCACGGCCATCCGGCGCCCCGTGGTCAAGTCGGTCATCAACGGCATGACCGAACAGGAGTTCATCCTGGCGCTCGCCCGGCGCATGGGGCTCAAGGACAAGGACGGCAAGACCCTCCCCGGGACCTACCGGGAATACATCGACGACCAGCTGAAAAACGGCCCGATCGGCAAGGGGCTGGAGGAGATGATGACGCTCCCCGGCGGGGTGTACGTCAGCGGCGAAACGGTCTACGAGAAGTACAAGAAGGACGGGTTCAAGACCCCGTCGAAGAAGATCGAGTTCTACTCGGAGCAGATGGCCAAAAAGGGGCTCAACCCGCTCCCCGATTACGTGGAGCCGGTCTACCGGCCGACAGCCGAATTCCCCCTCTACCTGATCAACTTCAAGCAGTCCGAGCACACCCATTCCCGGACCTTCAACAACGACTGGCTGATGGAAATGAAGCCGGACAACCCGCTCCTCATCAACACCGCAACCGCCGCCCGGCTCGGCCTCGGGGACGGCGACCCGATCTGGCTGGAATCCCCCTATGCGAAGGCCAAGGCGACCATCCAGACGACCGAGCGCATCCATCCGGAGGTCGTCGCCCTGCACCACGGCTATGGCCACACCGGTTTCGGCAAGATCGCGCGGGGGGCGTTGAACAAGGCGAATCCATGGTCTCCCGCCGGCACCAACGACGGCCAGTTCCTCGCCGGGGTTTCGGAGAAGACCTCCGGCATGGCGGTGCACAAGGAAATCGGCGTCAAGATAATCAAGGCATAGGGAGGATCGATACATGTCAAAGAACCCGAACCAAGTCGGCTGGTACTATAACGAGAACAACTGCATCGCCTGCCGGGCATGCGAGGCGGGGTGCAAGCAGGAATTCGACCTTCCCGTCGGGGTGAGGCGCCGGCGGGTGATCGTCAGGGAAGAGGGGAAATACCCGAACATCCACGCCCGCTACGTCTCCGCCGCCTGCAACCACTGCGCGGAGCCTTCCTGCATGAAGGCGTGCCCCGCGGGGGCGATCACCAAGGAAGACGAGTTCGGCGTGGTCCTCATCAGCCGGGAGAAGTGCATCGGCTGCAAGCGCTGCGCCGCGGCCTGCCCCTATGGTGCGCCCGCCTTCAACGAACAGAAGCAGAAGATGGACAAGTGCACTCTCTGCATCCACCGGCTGAAGGACGGCCTGGAGCCCGCTTGCGTCAGGACCTGCATGGGATACGCCCTCTGGCACGGCAAGATGTCGGACATCATCGCCCGGAAAACGCCGCAGGAGATCTTTCAGCGACCTCTCAGGGATGCGCTCCCCGGTTTTGCCGACCCGGGGATGACACTGCCGTCGGTCAGGTTTTCAGAGAAAAAATAAGAGGGGGGATGAAGGGGCGGCGCGACTCCGCCTCTTCGACTGCGAACGATGAAGAAAGCATCTCACTATGGGCGTTTGTTCGCCCTGTTGAGCAGCATGTACCTCTGTGCGCCGACACGGGGGTCCCTTGCGAACTGGCGGCAGCTGCTCGGGGACGACCCCCTTGCCGGGGCGGAAGACCTGAGGCGGGCGCTCGACGCCATTGATCTCGATTCGGAGCAGGAACTCGAGGATATTCTCTGGGAATACACCCGCCTGTTCATCGGACCGCACCGCTTGCCGTGCCCCCCCCTGGAGTCGGTCTACACCTCCCCCAAACGCCTCATGATGCAGGAGGCCCATGACGAAGTCCGGGAGTTCTATTGCCGGGTCGGGATCGAAGTCGGCAGCGCGAATGTCATGCCCGATCATATCGGGGCCGAGCTGAATTTTCTGTCGATTTTGTTTGCCGGGTTGACGGACAAACCCGAAGAGCGGCCACGGTACGAAAAGCTGGCCGATGAGTTTCTTGCCGCCCATCTGCGGAACTGGGTGCCGCGTTTTGCCGGGGACATGGAACAGGCTGCCGGAAGCCCTCTCTACAAGGCTCTGGCGAGGATTACCCGTGCTGCCGTTACGGGGTATGCTCCGTCACCTCTCATTTTCTCAGCAGGAGAATGAGCAGGGCTAGCGACAGGACGGCAGAAACCGCCGAGAGCGTCATGAAGATGTTCAGTCGCGCCTGCAGCGTCTTGCCGATCTCCTCCAGCAATTCGATGTTTCCGTTCTGCCGTTCGATGATCTCTTCCTGCTTGATGAGGGCGCTTTCCAGTTCCCGGATGCGCTCCTCCAACTGCTCGATCGTTACCGCTGCGGGGCGCGCCTGCAGCCGCTCCCTGAGCTTCCTGACGAAATCCGGGCCGTGCTCCAGCGCAACATCCGCCACCTGCCCCCAGGGAATATGCTTCACGGCCGCAGCCAAAACCGCTGTAATGCCCATCGAACGCTCTCCTTGTACAGTCAAAATGGCCGGACACGGATGCGGAGCCATTCCTCCGCACCCTTCCCTCCCCGTAACCATTGTCAATAGGGGCGCAGCTGCTTTCCGGAGCCGATGTGCCAGTGGAGATGCTTGGAGGACTGGTAGTCACCCAGGTTGGTGTAGACGCGGGCGGCCCCGAAGCGGGCCATGAAATCCCCGGCGATCATCTTCGCCGTCCGCATCAGTTCCAGCAGCAGGTCGTCGTCCGCCTCCTCCAGCGTCAGGAGGGATTCGATGTGCCTTTTCGGGAGGAGGACGACATGGTGTTCCCACAAGGGGTTGGTGTGGTGAAAGGCGAAGACCCGCTCGTTCTCGAAGCAGACCGGCACGTCGAGAAGGCCTTTCAGGATCTTTCCGCAATAGAAGTCGCATTCGGGGGTGGTCATAACGTGCACGCCGCTACTCGGCATCGACGACCTTCCCGTCCACGAACACCACCTTCAGGTCGCGATAGATGAAGATCGTCTTTGCGCCGAGCAGGACCTGCTTCTCGGGGGGACCCAGGATCGCGGTCACTTCCTCCCGTGTCTGGCCTAGCCGGACCGTGCCGGTCGCCCTGCCGGCGGGGAGCGGCTCCGCGGGAACAGCGGCGGGCCGCTGCTCGGCGGCGGGGCGGCTTTCCCCGGCAGCCGGGTGCGGCTCCCCCTCGGCGGCCAGCCACTCGCCGATGTCGTCAAGCAGCTGCCGGGTGCTCACCCCCGCCAGCCCGCCGTCATACTGGAAACGGACGGAGGCCTGCAGGGGCGTCGGCCCCCTCATGCCGGACAGAACATAGGTGGCGACGGTATACAGGTCGAGCTGCACGTAATCGTCGCCGGTGCCGACGCCGTACAGGTGGAGCCGCTCGCCGGGCTGCAGGGCGCCGTCGCGGACGCCGACGGGGAGGTCCCCGCCGCCGGCCGCGGCGAGCCGGCGGTTCTTCACCACGTTCGGCTTGAACGCCTTGCCGGGGCGGTTCGCCCGCAGTCCTTCCCGGCGCGGTGTCAGCACGCTGCCGATCTCTTTGAAACCGCCGAGGAACGCCGGGACCGTGATCCGGAAGCGCGCCGTCACGGCCGACGCGGCCTCGTCACGGGTGGCGGCGGTCGCCGCGGTGGCCGTAAGCAACAGCAGCAGGATCGCTGCACAACGGGTTCGGTACTGCATGGTATGCTCCTTTCCGGGCGAGTGCGTTCACATACTGCGGCACGCCGGGGGGACTGCCCCTCCGGCTTACTTCTGCCGTTTCCCAAGCTGGTCGATTTCGGCCCGGAGCCGCTCTATCTCGGCCCGGAGCCGTGCGTTCTCGGCCTTCAACCGGTCGCACTCCTGCTCCGCGCCGGTTCCCTGCTCCTTCGCGGCGTCCGTGGTGCGGGGCGACGCAGGCGCCGGGCGGGCAGGCGCCGAAACAGGCGGCGGTGCGGCAGGCGGAATGGGGGCGGCCTTAGTCTCCCCTGCCCTGATGATATCCCGGCATTTGCCCTCCCGATGGGCCTTCAGCGCCTTCTGGGCGGCGAAGCAGCCGCTCGGGTTCAGGATGTAGCGGAGACCGCTGCACCGGTCCTTCTCCTGCGCCCGGAGCGTCTGCTCCTCCTGAACGCAGGTATCGTACCCGGATGCAGCCAGGACATGCCCCGGCAGCAGAAGCGCTGCGAAAACAAGTGCGGCGGTAAATTTCATCGTTTCTTCCTTCGCGCCAAAACGGCGCCATATGCCTTGGCCCGGCAGGGTTGTCCCGCGTGTGGACGACGCCTTCTGCTTTCCTGGCTCCCCGACGTCACCGTAACCGGTCGAAGAGATACTCAAGCCCGTTCACCTTGATTTCATAGACGGCACGCAGCATGGTACCCAGCTTCCCTTCCGGAAATCCCTGCCCCGCAAACCAGACGACGTACGGCTCCGGCAGATCGATCAGGCGACGCCCCTGATACTTGCCAAAAGGCATCCGCATGGCGGCCAGTTCCAGCAACTGTTCGTGATCGCAGGAAGGATACCGTTCCATTGTTCCCTCTATCGGGTGCTCAGAGGCCGAGTTCCTGCTGTCCGATGACTGGCGGCAAGCGCTTGGGCGCTTTGATCCTCAGCTGTTTGTTGACATTCATGCGCCCGAACACCACCTGAATATCGCCGGCCGACACGCCGAACTCATCGGCCAGAAATCGTACCATATGGTCGGTTGCCCGCCCGGCACGGGGGACTGCCGTGACACTGACACAGAGCTGATGCCCCTTCACCTTGCCGATGGCGTCCCGTTTGGCATTGGGCGTGCCGAGAATATTGAGCACCAGGATATCGCCATCCCACGTATAAAAAGGTTTCTTCACCACTGCTCCCGGAATCCCGATCGGTCAGGCAGATGCGCCCCCCTCGGCCGCTGCGGCGTTGCAGCGCTCGACCACTTCCCTGAGCCAGGCGATCTCGTCGGGGCGGAACTGCTTTGCGTGAGCGGTGCCGACATTCAGCGCCCAGTGCAGCGGCGGTTCCGTCGTGGCGGCGAGCACGTGCCCCGGCACCTCCACGCTCGGCACGTCGGCCTCGGCCCAGGCATGCAGGCGCTCCCGGCTGTCGAAGAGCATCAGGTAGTCATTACCCTCCGCCTCGATCACCAGCGGCAGCACCTGGTCGTCCCCGGCCGCCTCGCCTGCTCCGGACGACTCCTGCTCATCCAGGGTCGGGACGAAAAACGTGGCGTTGAGGAAGAGGTCATAGTACTTCGATTGGCTCTTGGCGTCGTTGACGTCCTGGCGCAAGATTTCCAGCGCCTGGTCCAGTTCGGTCATGTGCATTCCTTTCGATACGGCGGATCGGTCCTTTGAAAAAATCCAGCGCCCGCAAGGGACTGAAAATCCTCGTGTCGACGCTGGTTATATGGTAGTGAACATTTATCTGAAGGAAGAGCCTGGTTCCGTCAAGGAAGATACGCCGAGCTTCACCTCCCGCAAGCCGTCAAGGTCCGCTCGATAACCCCGCTGAAAATCCTCTCCATCGGTCTGTAATCATAACGGTCAGACATAATCTTCTTAAACCTTTATCCGCCGCAACTGCCGGTTGACCTGCTCCAGATCGAAGAGTTCCGGATCAAAGTCGTCCCCCAGCCATGACACAGCATCCTCATGGCCTTCATGGGCCGGATCGCCCAAGGCTTCAAGCAGATCGCAATAGCCGGGAGGCCCGCCGCTGTCTTCAGGCGGCGCGGCAAACTTCCCTTCGATGCAGACGGGATAGCGTACCCCTTCCTCTGCCGGAATGATCTTCTGAAGCAGCACTTCATGGAGCCAGCCGTCACCAAAGTCGTATTCGTAGATCAGTTTGTTTCTTGCCTTGAGGAGCAGGTCGCACAACGGCACCGACCGGTCGCTCAGCCCCTGGGAGAAACTGAATTCGGTCGACTGCGGGGCGTATGAGACATGGCCCTTGACGAACTGGTACAGATGGCAATTCTCCCATGCCATGACCTTCTGAATCACCTTGTGCAGGTTGCGCAGGGTGATGGCGGACGGCACCTGCACGATGCGGTAGATTTTCGGCTCGATGTTCAGCAGGGTGATTTTCAGTTGGTAGATGTCCATAAATCCTCAGAAATTGGATTTTGTAGGCTCGACCCTAAATTCTTCTATCCAGAACCGCTCCCAGTCGTATGGCTCGTCAAGTTGATTCATCGCTCTCCCCCACATCCTCGGCGATCAGCCGCAACTGTTCCAGGGCTCCCTGCAGGTCTTCGATGATGTCCCGCAGGATGATCCCCGGCGCCGGGAGGTTGTCCGAGTCCTCCAAGCTTTCGTCCTTGAGCCAGAAGATGTCAAGACTTGCCTTGTCGCGGCTGACGATCTCGTCATACGTGTAGGCGCGCCAGCGGCCATCAGGGGTCGCCTCATTCCAGGTGGGTTGGCGTTCGTGGCGGTTCGCCGGGTTGTAGAGGGTGACGAACTCGTCCAGGTCCTTTCGCTGGAGCGGGTTGGTCTTGAGGGTGAAGTGCATGTTGGTGCGGAGGTCGTAGATCCAGAGCTTCTTCGTCCACGGGGTCTCGCTCGCCGGCTTCTTGTCGAAGAAGAGGACATTCGCCTTCACCCCCTGGGCGTAGAAGAGCCCGGTGGGGAGGCGCAGGAGCGTGTGCACGTCGCATTCGTGCAGGAGCTTCTTGCGGATCGTCTCCCCTGCCCCGCCCTCGAAGAGGACGTTGTCCGGCACTACCACCGCCGCCCGGCCGTGCTGCTTCAGGAGCGTCTTGATGTGCTGGACGAAGTTGAGCTGTTTGTTGGAGGTGGTGGCCCAGAAGTCCTGGCGCTCGATGATGTCCTTCTCGACGTAGACCTTGCCATCCTCGCCGACTATTGTTGTGGAGCTCTTCTTGCCGAACGGCGGGTTGGTCAGGACCAGGTCGAACCGCTCCCCCGGATCGGCCGCCAGGGAGTCGGACACGGTGAGCGGCAGCTTCTCGCCGCCGATGCCGTGCAGCATCAGGTTCATGGCGCAGAGGCGGGCCGTATTGTGCACCAGCTCCCAGCCGCGCAGGGTCTGGCTGTCCAGGAACTGTTTCTGCTCCCGGTCCAGCTTGTGGTGCCTGGTCACGTATTCGTGGGTCGCAAACAGGAAGCCGCCGGTGCCGCAGGCCGGGTCGCAGACCGTCTCCCGCGGCTTCGGAGCCATGACGTCGACCATGGCCTTTATCAGCGGCCGCGGCGTGAAGTACTGCCCGGCCCCGCTCTTGGTGTCCTGGGCGTTCTTCTCCAGGAGCCCCTCGTAAGCGTCCCCCTTCACGTCGGCGCTCATGATCGACCAGTTTTCCTTGCCCAAGAGGTCCACCAGCAGGCGGCGCAGCTTGGCCGGGTCCTGGAACTTGTTCTGCGCCCGGCCGAAGATCAGCCCCAAAAGTCCCTTTTCCTGTCCCAGCTTTTCCAGGGTATGGCGGTAGTGGTCGAACAGGTCGTCCCCGTCCTTCTTCAGCAGGCTCGGCCAGTCGTAGCCGGCCGGAACGGGGCTCTTCTGGTCGAAGGGCTTCTTCGTGCGCTCGTCGGCCATCTTGAGGAAGAGGAGGAAGGTAAGCTGCTCGACGTAGTCGCCGTAGCTCATCCCGTCGTCGCGCAGCACGTTGCAGTAGTTCCAGAGTTTTTGGACGATTGCGGCTGGGGTCATGCTGTCTTATTCCTTATGTAGGTGCGATTCATGAATCGCCCAGGATTTGATTTTCGTAGGGGCGCCGCTTGCTGCGCCCGATTTGTTCATGTAAGGGCGGGTTTCAAACCCGCCCCTACGTAAGCACGCCCGAAAACGATCGTTGCAAGATCGTCTGCCGCAAGCGCTCGGCGCGTTTGAGGTTGGTTTCGATGGTGGTTTCGAGTTCTTCGGCGACGGAAAGACTGCGATCGATTTCGGCTGCGATTTGACCCTGCTCAACAAAAGATGGAAGCGGGATTGGAAGATCACGACACAATTCCAATGTCAGATTTGATTGTCCTGCAGTCGTTTTTGCACGTTTTATTGCCCACGACATAACAGATTCAGTCATCAATGTGAATGCAAGGAATCGGTTCAAAACTCCATTTAAAGAACGAATTCTAGCAATAGCTTGATTAATGTTTGCCTCTTTTATTTCAGCTGGCACCACAGAGACTTGACCTAGGGGTGGACCAACAATGTTTATGAGAACGTCACCTGCAACAACCTTTGAACGAGCAAGTTCTTCCTCGTGTACTGATTGATCAACGAATGCTGCCTTATAGTTATAATTAAGCCTTCCAGAAAAAGTGAGATTATAAACCTTAATAAACCGTATATCTCCACTACCTTCATACATTTTAGTAGCAGCTGGTGTTGTGCCTTTGGTTATAAAATCAGAAACTTGTTCAGCTCTCGCCCACACCCACCCCTCCGGCAGCTCCGGCAGATTGGCCGTATCCGGCCCGGCAGGCTCCTTGTATTTCTTCTTCCACGAATCGTCCTTCGGCTTTGTCCCCTTCGCCTTCATCTTAGCCAGCTCTTCGGCTTCCCACTTGGCGCGGCGCTCGGCGAGGATGCGCTTGAGGAGCTGATCGGCAGGCTCGACGTCGGGATGCTCTTTGCGCCACTGCTCAGTGAGCTTCCCTTCCACGGCAACCTTCAGCACGGCCGCCTTGTACCGCTTGAGGTTAGCCTGAATCCGCTTCAGCGCGGTCACAGCCTCGTCGAGGCGGGAGTACTGCTTTTCGATCTCGGCAACGATGCGTTGTTGCTGCTGCTTGGGAGCAATAGGGAATGGGTAGTCACTCACAGTTGCGGGTTTAACCCTCATAAGTGACCCGCCAACACCAGAAGCGTTAGCCGCCAGAAAATCCCGTAAGGGATCCTGCTGAAGAAAATATGCTAAGTATTTTGGTATGAACTCATCAGTAGGCGGAAAAGTGATCCACTCTGTTGAGGCAATTTTCTGATGCTGTGAATGACCTGCAACAACCCATGTTCGGTTTATTCTTGGGTTGATCTTGCACAATAAAACCGTTCCCTCTTCGACAATCTGCTTGTTTGAACCAATTTCTTTGCCAGTAACAATTTCCGGTATGCCGTATTCATGGCTGGGAACGCTGTACAACTCGAAAATGTCATTCGGCGTTTTGTTCGGAACAATGCCTTTCGTTTTTGTAGCTACATGATCGCCAAGCCTCGACGTTACCCATTCTTCTGCCGGCTTTTGTTTTTTCAGTTCAGTGATTAAAGTCACGCCGCCAGCACCTCATTCAATTCCTTCTGTATTCTGCCTTCTTCCTTGCTTTACGTCCTCACAAACTCCAGCAACGGCCCATAATCATGCCGGTCCGCCGCTTTGAGCGCATCTATGTACCGCCTGCGGCACTCCCCAGCATCGACCAGGTTGCCGCTCCCCCAGGTAAAGCGTGGCTGCTTCAGCAGATGGACCAGCAGAATGTCGGTCATCAGCCGGGCATGACGGCCATTGCCGTTGGCAAAGGGATGAATTGCCGTGAGCCGGTGATGGAAACGAACGGCAATCTCGTCGGGCGGATAGCTGCCATGCTCCAGCCAGGCGGCAGCATCGGCGCAGAGATTGCGCAGTTCCGTGGCTATCTGCCATGCCGGCACGCCGATATTCTTCCCGGTGGTCCGGTATTCCCCGGCCCAGCGCCAGACATGGCCGAACATGCGCTTGTGCAGACGCCTGATGAACCCATCGGTGAGAATGTCGCGAGGGGTACGGCGAAACGCCCAAGCCTCGGCCTCGGCGATATTCTCCTGTTCCCAGCGGTCAAGCTCGGTCCGCGTGGTGATGTGGGTGAGCAGCAGCCCTTGCGCCTCATCGGGGTCGAGCGGGGTCGCCCCTTCCGGGTAGTCGAAATTCACGGCTTCGCGTCCCAGAGATCCCGCGGAGTCTCACGCACAAGCTCGTCAACGGCAGCATCGAGGGAGGCGCGCTGTTCATCCTTGTCGAGCGACTGCGCTTCAAGAAGCATGGTGTGCGATACCCGCTGCATCCGTTCCCCGGCTACTTTTCGAGCCTGAGCCCTGACGGTATCCTCCAGGGTGGTGCGCGGCACAAGGGCGTAGACAAAGACGCAGTCCAGCGCCTCGGCAACCTGTCGCATGGTTTTCAGCGTCACGGCCCCGGCCAGCTCGTCCTGCTCCAGCTTGGGGATGCGCGGCTGAGAAACCTTGAGACGCTGCGCCAGCTGCGTGCCGGACATGCCGAGCGCCTCGCGCACGGCCCGAATCCATCCCTTCACCGGCGGCTGCATGTTCCTGGCGAATCCGAACAGACTCAGGGTCTTGTCGAGCTGCTGCCGTACTATCTGTTTGCGTGCTCGTTTCATAAAATAACCGTTATATTATTTATTTATGCAATATAAATAACACATATATTATTTATGTCAACACTATTAATAATATATCAGTTATATTAATCGATCTGGGAGGTGCTTTTTCGCAAGGTCAGGGCGGCCGCAGGCCGAGTCAAAAGGAGCGTTCCTAGGCCGCCAGCACCTCATTCAACTCCTCCAGCATCCCCCACAACTCCTCCCCGAACAACTGATACACCTTGCCGATCCCGCCGTTCTCCTTGAACGGGGTAAACTCGAAATCGTCCCGCCCGATCTCCAGGCTGGCGATGACATGGTCACGTATCCGCTCCAGCCACCAGCGCTGCTCTTCGCTGAACCGCTTCCCGCCCGCCTCCTGCCTGGCGAGCCAGGCGCTGAACCGCTCGTGCACATGCTCCTCGAACGGCTCCAGGGTCGGCTCCTGGTGCAGGGCAAAACGGACCAGGGAGACGATGTCGGTCCAGAGCCGCCTTGTCCCCGAACCCTTGACCTTGGAGGTCTCCAGGGCCGCGTAGGCGTCCCACAGCCGGTCGATGCGCCAGAGATACGGCGGCTTCTCGATCATCTCCGCCAGCCCCTTGACCTCGTCGTATTTCAGCCGCTGATGATAGGGGCGGCTGTAGAGGATCTGCAGGGCGGTGATCTCGTCCTTGTGCTCCTCGATGAACCGTTCGAACGACTGCACCAGCCCCCGCGCCTTTTCCAGCGCCTCGACGTCAAACCCGGCCTCGATGACCTCGTCGGCACTGACCGTGTCGATGACCTGATCGACCTTTCGCTGCAGCTCCAGGATCTTCTCCCTGAGCCGTGGCTCGCAGAGCGGCTTCACCGCCCCCCGGATGAGCTTCATACCGGCCTGCCTGACCTGCTCCATGGTGGGATCGCTGACGCCGAAATCGTTTCTCGCCTGCTCGATCTGCCGCTCCGGGTCGATGGCGGCGATAAGGTCGCCGGTCAGCTCCTTCAAGCCCTTTCCGCCGGCCAGCTGCTCGATCTCCCCCCTGGCGGCCGGGTCGAGCTTCTTCTCCAGGCGGGCAAAGCGCCCGGCAATGGAGGAGATCACCTCGCTCTCGGTGTTCCCCAAGGCCACGGCCTGGAGCAGCTTTTCCAGGGTGACGGTCGGCTTCTTCTCCAGCGGCCGGGAGTCGGTCTTGTCCTCCTCGCAGACGCCGACCGCATCGACGATGACGAAGTGGGTCTTGGCCGCGGCGTCCGGCGTGACCGCCTGCAGGTCGGTGTCGTTGATCACCCGCACCCCGCGCCCTTTCATCTGCTCGAAGAATGAGCGGGAGCGGATCATCCGCATGAAGAAGACGCACTCCAGCGGCTTTATGTCGGTGCCGGTGGCGATCATGTCCACCGTGACGGCGATGCGCGGCATGGGGCTCGTGCGGAAGGAGGCGATGAGGTCTTCCGGCTTGGCACCGGTGGTGCGGTAGGTGATCTTCTGGCAGAAGTCGTTCCCCTTGCCGAACTCCTCCCGGACGATCCGGACGATGTCCTCGGCGTGGGAGTCGTCCTTGGCGAAGATAAGGGTCTTCGGCACCCAGGTCCGGCCGGGGAAGATCTCGGTCAGCACCTTGTCCCTGAAGGTCCGGACCACGGTGCGGATCTGGTCCACGGCCACCACGTCCCGGTCCAGCTGGTTCGCCTCGTAGGCAAGGTCCTCGTCCAGCCGTTCCCAGCGCACGGCCCGCGTCTCCCGCTCGCGCCGGTCCACGTAGTGCCCCGCCTCCACCAGCGAGCCCCCCTGGGTGATCCGGGTGCGGATGCGGTAGACATCGTAGTTTACGTTGACCCCGTCGGCAACCGCCTGCTCGTGGGGGTACTCCATCACCAGGTTCTGGTTGAAGAAGCCGAAGGTCTGTTTGCTCGGTGTGGCGGTGAGGCCGACCAGGAAGCCGTCGAAGTACTCCAGCACCTGCCGCCAGAGGTTGTAGATGGAGCGGTGGCATTCGTCGGTGACGATCAGGTCGAAAGTCTCGGGGGGGATGGCCGGGTTGTAGACCACCGGCGGCGGCTCGCGCAAGAGGCTCTCGTGGTCGAAGAGCGACTCCTCCTCCAGCTCGGTTGCCAGCTCCTCTCCTCGCAGGATCGAGTAGAGCCGCTGGATGGTGCAGATGCAGACCCGCGCCGTGGAGTCCAGGCGGCTCGACTGGAGGTGGTTGACGATGTACTCCTCGGTGAACTTGAAGGGCGTGTAGGGGGACTGGTACTGCTGGAACTCCTTCAGCGTCTGCCGCCCGAGATTCGCCCGGTCAACGAGGAAGAGGACCCGCCGGGCATTGGCAAACTTCAGCTGCCGGTAGATGAAGGAGACGGCGGTGAAGGTCTTGCCCGAGCCGGTCGCCATCTGCACGAGCGACCGGGGGCGATCGGCGGCGAGCGATTTTTCAAGATTCGTGATGGCGATCGACTGAGCCGGCCAGAGCCCTTCCACGTGGAGCGGCGGCATCTGCTTGAGGCGACCGCGAAAGGTGAGAGGCAGCCAGTGGGCGCCGCGCTGCGCGGCGATGCCCGTCTCGGTCGTGCTGTCGTCGATCCAGGCGGCGAGGGTTTCGGGACGATGGAAGGAGAAGACGGTGCGGGCGCGGGGATCGGGGTCGAGGCCGTTGGTGTAGTGCGTCTCGACGCCGGTGGATTCGTAACAGAAGGGAAGCGGCCGGAACCAGGCGGGGAGGCCGTCGGGGAGCCCTTTCGTGTACCGGTCCGACTGGATTTCCACGCCCGAAAGGGTGGTGCCGACCTTCTTTGCCTCGATGACGCCGGCCGCCTGCCCGTCGACGTAGAGAAGATAATCGGCGAAGCCGAAACCCGACTTGAGCGGAAACTCCCGGATGGCGACACCGCGCCCGGCATGCGGGTTGACGTGCCGGTAATCCTGCACGCACCAGCCCGCCTGCGCCAGCATCTCGTCTATCTTTGTTCGGGCTTCCTGTTCTGGGGTGGGAGACATGCAGGGCCTCGGAAAGCGGAGTTCCATTCTTTTACCACTTTCCTACCCCGTTTGCCATGAAAAAACCATTAAAAACCGCGAAAAACGCGGCCTCAAGCAAACCCTTGTCCAGACAAGGTCAGCCCCCGTCATTCAACCCTTCCCGTCACCCTCCCCCGCCCGATGATCAGAAACCCCGACAGCGCCGCCACCCCCGCCAGGACCAGGTTGACGTACAGGAAGGCGTGCCCCGTCCCGGCATGCGCCAGCACGCCCCACATGGAGCCGGCCAGGATGGTCCCGAGCGCCTGCCCCGACACCCGGGCGATGGAGAGGAGCCCGGACGCAACCGTGGTCGCCCCTTCGGGGGCCTGGGAGAGGACCGCGGCGTTGTTGGCCGCCTGGAACAGCGCCCGGCCGAGGCCGATCCCCACGAGTCCGACGATGACCGAACCGCTCACCCCCTGGCCGAGGGCCGCGAGCATCAGCACGAAACTCCCGAGCCAGCTGATCCGGTCGTACCCCTTGTCGTCGGACAACCGCCCGCAGACCGGGCCCGCCACCATCAGGATGACCGGGGGGATCAGCATCATGAGCCCCACCCGGCTGGGGGTCATCCCCCGCGATTCGAGGAAGAACGGCCAGACGAGGTTCGTGCCGAACGACTGGATGAAGAAGCAGACCGTGGACATGAGGGCGAGGATGAACCGGGGGGCGCGCCAGCTCCGGCGAAGGCCCTCCCAGAGGCCCACGCCGTGCAGCTCGGTGAGCCGGCCGGAGAGCAGCAGCGCGAGAAACCCGAACGGGAGGTTGATGAAGAAGATGGAGCGCCACCCGAACCACTCCACCAGGAAACCGCCCAGGGGCGGCCCCATCAGTGTCCCGGCGGCCACGGAGCCGGAGATCATCCCGAGCGCCCACCCCCGGTGTTCCCTGAAGGTGGCCGCGGTCATCCCCGGCACCAGGCCGACGATCCCCGCGCCGGCGATCCCCTGGACGAACCGGAGCGCCAGGAGGGTATGGAGATTGGGGGACATGGCCAGCAAGGGAGAGATGGCCGCGAAGGCGGCGAGGGAGAAGCGGTAGACCCGGACGGCCCCGATCTTGCCCGCCAGGCTGGTTATGGGGAGAAAGGAGATGGCGGCGCCGATCAGGTAGAGGGAGGCCGCCCCCTGGACCGCGCCGGCATCGGTGCCGAAATGCGCGGCGAGCGTCGGCAGGGCGAGATTGAGGGCGCTGGAATCGACGGTGGAAAGGATGACGCCGATGAGGAGCGCGGCCAGGCGAAGGTCCATGCGGGGCTTGTCAGCGGTCACGTATTACTTTTTCTCCTTCGCGAACCGCCCGATGGCGCGGTCCATCCGGGAGATGTGCTCGATGAGCCACCCGTTGATGGTCAGGCTCACGGAGAGAACGAGCTCCCGGGTCGGACCCTCGCTGTTCAGACGCGCCTTGAGGGCACCGACCTGACGGATGAACGCCTGGTGCATCTCCCGGTGCTTCGGAAGATCCGGAAACCCGATCCTCCGCATCAGGCGCTCCTCGTCGGAAAAGTGGGTCACCACATACGTGCTGAGAAACGAAAACAGCCGGTTCACCTCTGCGGCGCCGGACCCCGCGTCGCATGCCGCCAGCAGCGCGTTGAACTTGTCGAACAGCAGCTTGTGCTGATCGTCGATCTCCGCCATCCCCACCGACAGATAGTCTCCCCATTCGATCTTCATCCTTCGATTCTCCCTTCGCGCACGGAAAACCGCGAGTACGCGTCGACCTTGCCGACGGCTACCGATTTTGTGTTCCCGCCGGGATAGACTTCCGCCGCCAGATAGGCCAGTTCATCCTCCTCGACCTCTTGCGGCACATCCCGCCACCAAGCCTTGCACCCGCCCGCCGAGCCGTCATCCCACCGGTACCCGCGCTGTTTCAACAGGTCCTTCCTGTCGAACGGCGCGCCCATGGCGTACACCCTCGATGTCGCCTCGTGCGCCCGCGCGAGCAGCGCCCTGAATATCGGGGTGCCGCTGACCGGCAGCTGCCCCAGCAAAAGCCCCAGGAGCCCCTCTGCGTCGTCCATGGCCCGATGGGCATTGATGCACCACCCGCCGCACTTGTAGAGCAGGTATTCAAGAGAGCGGGCGCTGATCCGTTCGGCCTGCCAGTCGATCTGCACCATGGAACAGGCCCAGGCAAGGCTCGCAAAGCGCGGAAAGCGCGCCTCGACGAACGGGCGATCGAACGCCGCGTTATGCGCGATCACCAGGCTCGCCTGCTGCGCCAGGTCGTTGACCAGGTCGTCGGCAAACCGCTGCCCGGCGACCAGGTCGTCCGTGATGCCGGTAATCTCACGGACCTCCGCCGAGAGAGGGGAACCGGGGTCTTCGAACCCCCCGTACCGGCCGGTGACCCTGATGATCTGTGCCGTCGCCGGGTTGTATTCGAAGGCAACGATGCCCAGCTCGATGACCTTGTCCGCGGCATGGCTCAGCCCGGTGGTCTCGGTATCGAGGCAGAGGCCTATCCGCGAACCTTCGGCGGGCTTGCGCGCAAAGCGGGCGTCCCGCTCCAGGTCGAGCCGGCGCAGCACGAGAAAATCGCCGGTGGCATGAAGCGCGGTTACGGCGATTTCAGCTTCGAGTGGATTGAGACGATTGTTGCCGGATTGGTTCTTTCGAGATGACTTCACAGAGCAGCCCTCAACGCCTCTCCCTTCATGGCTTCTTTGCTGCCGCATTCTTCTGCCGGACAGCGGACGACCGTTGCAGACCGCCCCCCAGCAGGTGCTTGCAGACCACGTCCAGCCCCTTGTCTTTATAGGCGATCCACCAGTCGGCACGTGTCTCCCGGGTCACTATCGGCTCGATAGCCTTGAAGATTTCCGGAGAGGTCTCCTGCCAGACCTTCAGCCGGTCCTTCCTCACCTTCTCCGCCCAGGCGACCTGTTTGGGTGCCCCTGCCAGTTTCATGCGCGCTCCTTTCCCGGTAACGGGCCCGGCGCCATGCGCCTCAGGTACAACCGCTCTACCTTGGTTCTCGCCCAGGGCGTTCTCCGCAGAAATTGCAGGCTGGACTTGATGCTGGGGAAATTATGAAAACACCTGATATCGATGAGTCGTCCCAAGGCTTCCCAGCCGTAATGTGCCACCAGCCGGGTAAGTATGGTTTCCAGGGTAATGCCGTGAAGAGGATCGTTCGGTTTGTGGTCAGTCATTGTGTACTCTCGTTCTCGTTACCGGCACTCGACGATGTTCCAGGATTCCGTTCTGAAGTCGTACATCACCTTGGCCTTATGCGCGCGCAACTGGCGCAGGACCTGTTCGACCCTGCTTTCCAGGGTGCATTCTTCATCCGCCCATTCCCTGGTGACGAACTCCGCCAGCATGTTCCGCAGCGTATCCGGGTTTATCCGGTCCAGGGGTATTTCAATCCCCTCCTCTTCCGGCGGCGTTCCCTGGTCGTCGGCTGTTTCTATCCGTATGATCTCTTCCATATTTTAATCCCGTGAACGGTGAGTTCGCGCCCCGCTCACCATTTCTACCAGACTCCCTCCCCTTTTGCCATAAAAAAACCCCCGAAATCGGACCTGCCGCCGCATCCCCTTTAACCTTGCTATTTTAGCCCGTTATTTGATAAGATGTTTCTATGGGCGAAAAGCTGATCTGCAACAACAAGAAAGCCTACCACGACTATTTCATCGAGGAAAAATTCGAGGCGGGGATGGTCCTCAAGGGGACCGAGGTGAAGTCCCTCCGGATGGGGAAGGCGAACCTGAACGATGCGTTCGCCATGGTGAAAAGCGGCGAGGCGTTTCTCCACAATCTCCACATCTCCCCCTACGATTTCGGCAACAGGGAGAACCAGGACCCGGACCGGATGCGCAAGCTCCTCCTGCACAAGCAGGAGATCGTCAAGCTGTTCGGCAAGGTGCGGGAGCAGGGATATTCCCTGGTGCCGCTGCGGCTCTACTTCAAGGACGGCCGGGTCAAGGTGGAGATGGGGCTCGCCAAGGGGAAGAAGCTCTACGACAAGCGCGAGGACATGAAGAAAAAGGACATGAAGCGCGACGTGGCCCAGGCGATGAAGGAACGACACAGGTAACTAAATATAACTACTTGGAACGCGATTTTTGGCCAAGGTCAAGGCGTCCAAGGGATGACGCGGAGACGTGGCAGCGCCACGTCGCACAACGAGCGACGATGCTGACGCAGAGATTGCGCAAAAGGCGCGTTACATACGGGGGTGTAAAGGTTTCGACGGGGATAGGAAGCAAAGGTTGCATGCCGGGGATGTGGGTTGGCCCCGTTAACAATTCCCACACGGCTACAAATGCCGACAATTATGACTACGCTGTAGCAGCTTAATACCCTGCTACCCGTCTGCCTGAGTTCTTCTCATGGGCAAGGGACAGACGTCAATTACGTGAGATAGTTCTCCGGAGCGCCTGCGGAAGGAGAGCGAAATCTTAGCAGGACCGCGGTCCGAATATCCTGTTCGGCGGAGCTGAGGACCGTTAAACCCTAAATGCCGAAACACGCATGTAGACGCCTTCTGTGTATGATCTTCGGACGCGGGTTCGATTCCCGCCACCTCCACCATTTGAAGGTCCGACAAGGACCGGAGCAGTGCAAAAAGCCCCGACAAATCGGGGCTTTTTGTTTTTCTGTTATCCGCTGAACTCTCTTTTCCTGACAAGCCTTTTCCAGGCGTTAAGCCTTGAATTCAATCCCGTCCTGCTTAAGGGAATCGATAACCTTCAAGGCCCCGATCAGTTTGGCGGAGTAGTCGTCCACATTGCCGGGGCCATTATATCTCTTGGTAAAAGCCCGCCAGTCTTCATCCAATATATAGCGATCGAGGCTGTTTTTCTTTACAAATCCGAAAAAGCCCGCCACCTGCTCCCGGCAGGAATCCTGGAACGCCAGCACCATTTCCCGGACCGTGGCAAACTTGGTGACCCAGCAATTGAACCCCATGAGTTGCGGGAGCCCGTAGCTCGTGGCAAGGAGTGCCGCTTCAGGATTGACCCCATAGGCAGTCTCTAAATTCTGCCACTCGGTCTTTTGTCCCCCGCGCGCCCAAGGGACGTCCTTGCCGGTTTTTTTGCTGAAGATTTGGGGTTCGAAACGGATGATGACAAGGCCGGTGGCAGGATCATAGGCAGTCCCCGATTCCACATAGAACACCGCCAGTGCCGACTCGACAGGGATTTCATACTGTGCGGCCTGCGCATCGATGGCCGCACCGTACTTGTTCCAGAGATTGCAGATGCGCCGCTCTTCATCGTTCCTCCCCACCAGTTCCGGCCCCGAAGGCGGCGCAACCGGCTGGCTGGCCCTCATCAGAACCAAATCGCCGATGGTCTTCAGAGCCCCGTCGGTTGATGTTTGGCTAACGTACTTTTGCCGCAAGAGTTTTAGGGTTTCCGGCCCCAGCTTCGAGTCGGGCGTCTCGACTCCTGCCTGCTCTTGAAAATCTCCCACTGCCTCGGAAAACGCAATCCAATCGATGCTATCCAGTTCGTTCGGCTCTATCACCAGGTCGCTGTCCAGGTCTCCCTTGAGGAGGATCGCGTAACCCGGCCATTCGGCAGGAAGATCCTGCAGATTCCAGATAGTGCCGATGGCATTTCGGTTGTATGTTGCGGGTGATGACATGGTTCACCTCCAAAGGATTATTGTTCGGAAACGGGCTTCCCTCTCACAGCTCGGGTAAAACGAGACCGAGGGCAGAGGCTGTCATCGGGCCAACGATGCCATCGTCCGCGTGTGGTCCGAATTTCGATGTCTGGAATGCCAGAACCGCCCGGAGCGTACGGTCCAGGAACTCACCGTCGGCGTCCCCCTCGTAGAACCCGGCATTCTTCAATGCCTGCTGTAGTTCGCGTACCAAGCCCCCTTCCGAACCAAACCGCAACCGCGCCGAGACCTTTCTCGCGGGATCGGCTCCCAGCCTCTGGGCATCCGTTCCATTCAGGAGAACGTACGGGAACCGGTCCTGAGAGAGTGAATAGGCATTGTTCTTGAACTCCCTCCATGGGCCGATGTCGGGTTCGCTTCCCCGACTGGGGCAGGCGGGATAACCGACCACCACCTGGCATCCCGCGCTCGCATACTCGTCATGATTGATGCCCATGCTCCACCCGGCGTGGATGTTGTCATACGGATTCACAAACTCGACACGATCATCGTTATCAAAATCGAAATCATCTGCGGTTCGCCGAATAGGGTGAGCCTGCGTCTGGCGAAAGGCTTTGTGTGCCGTGGGGCTTCCCGCTTTATGTATCCCCTTGCGGTAGTCGGCATAGAAGCCGGTAAGCAGCTGGTTTGCGCCGTCTCCGTTACGCTCCTTGGACATCTTGACATATCTGATGTGCGGCACCGTGCTTCCGGGGAAAAGTGCCATGTTGCCTTCACCGGGCAACCACTGCCCAAGGGTGCATCGGGGATGGGTGTAATCGATATCGGCAACCTGGACTTCATGGGCAATATCGAAGCCGGTGCCGTCCGTATCGCTCGGCAGGCAACCGCGCAACCCGAAGAAACACATCCCATCGTCCGCCACGGGGAAGCAGTTGATCTGGCAGAGCCGCCTCATGTGTTGTTCGGTTAACTGGAATGACATCGATGCCTCCTTTGCCGTTTTCTCCGACTTTTAAACCAGCAGAGCCGTCCTGCCTCGGTCAGTTCTCGCGTTGGTTCAGTTGCAGGGTTCCTTTCTCTCCCAATCCAAGTGCCCTTGACAGAGAATGACCCTTTGCCCGGCAAATTCGGTGCCCGCTACTGTTCCCCTTTTTAACTGCACGCCGTGTGGCTACACGACTTTTCCTTCCTTGACATATTCGCGAAGAATAGCTGCTTCCAAACGTTTATGATCGACAAATCGCGATTGGTCAGACAATGCTTCCAACGCGCAATAATGGGTCACATTCATGATACCCGCACCAGGAAGCTCGAAGCGGGCCGCTACCTGCCGCCAATCGATGTCTTCGGCAATTTCAATTTGCTGAGGGAAAGCGTTGCACCATATTTCGTAACGCTCTTCGGGGCGCGGCATGGGGAAATGGATGATGGTCTGGAACCGCCGGATAAAGGCATCGTCTATGTTGCCGCGCTGGTTGGTGGCCAGTATCACCAGCCCATTGTACCCTTCGATGCGCTGCAAGAGATAGGCGACTTCCTGGTTGGCGTATTTATCATGGGCATCGCGGATGTCCGTCCTTTTGCCGAAAAGGGCATCGGCTTCGTCGAAGAACAAGATCCAGTTTTTGTTTTCGGCCTTGTCGAAGAGCCTCGACAGGTTCTTCTCCGTCTCCCCTATGTACTTGGACACCACTCGCGAAAGATCGATGCGGAAGACGTCTTTCCCCGTGTATTTGCCCAGCAGGGTGGCGGTCAGGGTCTTGCCGGTGCCGGGAGGACCATAAAAGAGCGCGCGATAGCCGGGCTTTATTTTTTTCTTCATGCCCCATTCCAGCAGCAGCGTATCGTTATGGGTAATCCAGTTTTCGATTTCACGAATCTGGCGCAGGGTGTTGGGGTGCAGCACCAGGTCGTCCCATTCCATTTCGGTCTCGATGTATTCCGCAGGAAAGCTCGCGCTGAAGCGCGGTTTGCTGACCGTTCCGACAATGAGTTGCTCCGCAATTTCGGGATCGAGGATCAATCGGCCGCTCATAACCGGTTCGCCTTCGGGGACGGGATCGAGCCAGAGGATGTGCTTACGGGCAAACCAGTGCTCGCTGTTCAGGAGGCGCTGCACTTCGAGACGTTTTTCCAGGTCATCGCCCGCGAGGATGAACTGCGCCATCTCCCCGGTGGGGAGGATGCCGCGGTGATTTGCAGCTTTGACGCCGCCGAACTCGGGAAAGTCGCCGCCTTCGGGAAGGTGCTCGGCGATGATTTTGCCGAAGAAATCGGGCTTCAGGTGCGGCGCCAGAGCGAGCGCCAGGATCACGAACTCTTCGAAGGAGAGATCGTGATCTTCAAGGAATTTTGACAGCTCTGAGTCTTCGCTGAAAAGTTCAAGAGGTGCGACTTCAAGATCCTTGACAAGCCCGAGATGCATGTTCAGACGACCGGCGATGACGTCGTTCAGCCAATCAAGGGCCAGCCGAAGGTTGTCGGAGTTCTGTTTCATGCGTTATGTCCCAAAGAGTCAGGTCGTCGTTTCATTCAACTACGCCCCATCAGTAATGCGGAAATATCTTTCTCTTTGATATTCATTTCTCGCCGCCCGATATCTGCCCGCATCGCCAGAACAAACTTGTTCAACAGCTCGAGGCCTTCGCTGCCTTCTTTCCCGCCCTCCCCCATGGCCAGCCGGAGTTGCATGTAACTTGCAATGACCTTGGAGCTTCCATGCAGCGCCAGGCTTTGTTCGAGCTTAACAAGTTCACTTGTAGCCGCTCGATCGTCCTCGTAAAACTTCTCCTTTCCCAATTGATCGGCCAGCAAGGCTGCCAGTCGTTCATAGACTTGCGCCTTTGCGACGGACGCACCCTCATTTGTGCAACGCGCCAACCCGCCTGCAATGATTACCGCGCAGAGCACGGCAACTACCGAAGCTATGGCGGCAAGAGTCCCGACCTGGGGGCCAAGCGTATCGAATACGCTCACAATGTATTTGAACAGAAAATAGCCTCCGGTCAGCAAGGCCGTCAGAAAGGCCAATCCTAAAATCATCCCAAGAACCGTGCTAAATATCTTCAAGAAACCTCCTAATTTTACCCGCTGAGATTGCAGCGTAGCGGCAAGCTTGACAGATAACGTCCCGTTGCAAATGTCTTCGAAAACGTAGCGCATACTTGACCTTTTATCACTGCTAAAGCGTCGATTTTATGCGGAAGAAGTATTTATGCGTTGTGTCTCCTTTGAGGTCGCTGATCTTATAAGAGGCGGATGTTTTCGGGTGCGTCACGCTTGCTTGCGCAAGTTTGGAGCCTGCACTCCGATTGATACTCGAATTTAGAGGCCAGAGATTACCAATAGCATCCTGACCACCGAATTGTATTTCTTTAACATGGTCACCATCGAGCCCTTCCGCTCCCGCTCTGAATCCGTATTTGGCAAAAATCCGGTTTATACGTCCACCTCCGGGCGTCGACGAAGAACTGAGTGGACCTACGATAGTACCAACGTTCAAGGACGTTGTGAGGCCAACTTGGTCACCTCCGGGCAATGTTGTCTGTACCGTAGGTTGATAGGAGCGTACCGGAGTCCCTTCAAATTCTTTTCCAACCATGGCTCTCATTTCAGCCTGAGATTTACTTTGTTTGCTTAGTCCACCAAAATATAGGGCGGGATAGCCTGAAGACGCCGGTTTTGGCCAATCAAGGTCGAAGGGGTCTGCCTGCGACCCCACATACGGAACATCCTCAATAACACGCTCAGGACTCATTGATCCCTTTATGCGCCATCCCTTGCTTGTGGATTCTATGCGCAACGAAGCAAAACCGTATTTACTTTTCATCCCAGGTAACGCCTGTTCCAGGGCTTTGCCGGTAACACCATTTTTTTCAAGTTGTGATAGATCTGATTTGACGCCTGCAACCGCAGTATCCCATTTTTCGTCGCCGGGTTTTTTATCCTTCCCCCCGAACAACTTCCCAAACAACGCCTTCGCCTTCCCCACAATCCAGGCAATCGCGGCGTCAATCGCCTTATCCACGGTGGCGCGCACTTTCTGGATAACTCCCATGATCTTGTCAGTCACCTTGCCGAAGCCTAGGAACCCGGCCAGGAAGCTGATCGCGAGAGACAGCAGGCCGCCCAAAATGCTTTCCACGCGCTTGGCGGCTGAGCTTATGTTGCCCGCCGCGATCGTGACAATGGAGTCGATGAACGCGGTGACCACCTGAATGATCTTCGCTATCTTCTGCACGAATACCATGATGGTGTCGTAGATCGAGATGATGGCCGAGATGAAACCGGCGCCGGGTATGAACATGCTGATCAGCTTGGGTATGGCCTTTTTTATGATGGTATCGGTCACGAAGCCGATGATCCCGCTGACGACCGTGTCCTTCAGATCGGAGAGTTTCTCCTTGATCAGCTCCCAGGCGGCGGCAGGCCCGCCGGTGACCAGCTTCACGACAATGTCGAACCCGGTTTCGAGACCTTTCATGATGGCTTCGCCGTTCGGGCCGAGCACCTTGACGATCTTCCCGCGTATCTGCGCCCAGGTAATGCCGAGCACACTGAGCGCGAGCTTGCCCAGTTCCGGGAGAGTCAGCGCTTTCGGAATATAGACGCCTTCGAGCGAACCGGTAAGCCAGTCGACGAGGCCGGCCATGAGGTGCGCTTTGAAGTGATCCGCGAAGTTGGTAAATCCCAGCTTGGCCGCCCGCACCAGATTCCCGACGAACGGAAGCGGGTTCTTCAGGATACTCTTGAGGGCGGCGCCGGTTTTCTTGATGTAACCCATGAGACCGGGCTTGACGACATCGAACACGATCTCCAGCAGATTCCAGACCGTATTCAGTCCCCAACTGAAGAAATCGCCCACAATGCCGGCAAACAAGCCGACGATCTTGCCGAACGCGCCGGCAACGGTAATGATGTCCACAAAAGTGAGGGAGGAAATAGTATTAACGATCCTGCCCGGAATCGATCGTACAAGAGCCATCAAGCCCGACAGGGCGCCGTCGAACCACGCCCACGCCCGTGCCACGGCCTTGCCATTCTTGATGTTTTCCCAAACGTCTTCCTGCCCGATCAGTTTCATAAAGCCGCCGATGAGCGTTTCGGCATTGCGCGGCACCGGTTCGCCGGTAATCGGGTCTTCGCCAAGGATGGCTTTCAACAGGTCGTAGCCGCGTGTGCCCTGCGCCATGGCGGCCAGGGGCTTCAGGATTGCATCCTTGACCATCTTGAGGATATCGGAAACGACACTCCCCGCAAATGAAATGAGCCGTCCTATTGGACCGGTAAAGATACTTTTGGCGCGATCCCAGACGCCGCCAAGATTGAAGATGTCGCTCCAACTGAGCGAATCCAGAAATCTCTTCAATCCGCTGGTAATCTCGCTGCCGATATCGCCGAGGGTGGCAATCTTTTGTTCCACCCATGCGGCAGCTTTGTTGATCACTCCATGATTATCGAGTGCCTGCGTAATCAGGTGACCGCCCGGAATCACTTCGATTAACGCTCGAAGCAGGTTGGCTGCGTTGCGGTCAGCGGAGCGCATATTGACGGGATTGAATCCCAGCACGATGGTCAACAGCCTGAAACCAGGGATGTTGTAGGCCCATTCGGCGAATTTATCCAAGGCATCCTGTACGCCGAGCCGTTGTATGGGTGGCGGTGTGGTGGTCGTGCTGACCTGCGGGCTGCGCTGCACAGCGTGCCCCTGCTGGACGGTGTGGGTCAGCTCGTGGGCGAGAAGCTGTTTTCCCTCGCTGGTGCCGGGCTGGTACTGATCGCGGGAGAAAAAGACATGGTTCTGGTAGGTGAAGGCCCGCGCGCTCAGTTGGTTGCTCAGCCCGGCGGAATCACTGTCGCTGTGGACACGCACATTGCTGAAATCGGCATTGAAGCGAGGCTCCATGTAGCTGCGCACATCGCTGGAGAGCGGCTGGCCGCCGGTAGTTTTGTTTCGAATTGCCGATTGCACGTTTGCGCCGACGGCAGGTGTGCCGCCACTGCTTTTACGCTGGAGTTTTTCTTCAGTGGCCGGTGCTTTCCGTATTTTCTCGTCTTCTTTTTTCTGGATTTTCTCTTCCGGAATCGGTGCCTTCTGTATCTTTTCTTCTTCCTTGCCTCTCTTCCGGATCTTCTCTTCCGGCAGTGCGGCCTTCTGCAATTTGTCGTCTGCCTGCCGTTGAAGTTTTTCTTTCTTTTCGGGTGATGCAGGGGCGGGCATCCGCATCACCTTGTTCGCCATTTTGTCCGCTTCCTGTTCGAACTTATCGCCCGGTTTATTGACCACCAGTTTCAGTTGGACGGGTGGGACGGCAGTTGCTGTTGCCGGCGCAAAAAAATCACCCCTTCCAGCCTTGGCAAAAAAAGGCTGGTTCGACGCCCGCGTTGCAGTTGTCGAGGTGGTTGTGGACGATTTTTCCGCGCTGGATTTCATAGTTTACCCGGCAGTCCGCAATTCGTGAATAAGAAGTCCTACCTCCATTCAACCCATAACGTTTTTTTCATCCATGGCAACTTTATCATTGAAATACCCCAAGGCAACTGACCCAAAAGGATATCGCAGGTTTGCGATTCGACCTGCAGCAGCCAGTCATTCTCGCGTTGGGAAATTTTCCCCTTTCGGAGAAGAAAGGTGCCGCGAAGGGCATCGGGGGAGCTGTTTCCCAATGCTTCCCAGTGGCGGATGACGGCTTCGAGCAAAGCGACCGACTCATCCAGTTCCATACCGGTCAACCCGACATCCGATTCGACCGGTGTTTCCGGATTGAGATTGCATAAAATCTTCGGCAGAAACAATTCGTATTCCGGGGCAACCGCCTCCCCGGTGGTCAAATAGTGCAGCAGGCAGAGTGCGCGTTCCGGCTGCAGGAGCCTGTCTTCAGAGGCGACAGCCAGCGCCTCGAAATAAAGGGGGAGAAAGGGGTGCAGCAGCGCCAATCCGGCGTTCTCGATGTAAATCCCTGCTCCCGTTTCGGGACTGAAGATATACCGCTGTTCCGCCCCCTGTGCAGAGGGGCCGGGAGATTTGATCGGAGCCGGCGTCTCCGGGCTGTCGCCGGACGACAGCGTTGGTTCGCTATTTCCAAGAAGGCCGGCAGCGGCAATATCCCGGGAAGAGCGGCGCTTTGCTGTCAGGTGGGGCTTTGCCGGGATGGTTCCTGCCTGCCTGCTGGAAACGACAGATTCCTCAACGGCTGCTCCGGTCCGGAGTTGAGCCGCTACGCCGGCAAGCGCACCCTGACCGGTGAAGGTCCCGGCAAGGGCGTGATGCAACCTTTTGAGCAGGTCCGTTTTAGTCAGTGGGACACCCATGGCAATACTAGTCAGTATCGTTTCCCCGAGGACTCTTTCCAGCATTTTATTGCCGTCGGATGGCAGTGAAACGCTTTGCAGAAGGGTCAGGATTTCATCAAAAACCTTTGTACCTGACGGGGATACCAGCAATAGCGTCGATTTCAGGAATTCGAGCGAAAACTGTCGAACAAGCCGTTTTCTGACCGTATCCGACTTCAGCAGCACCAGAAGATCCCCGGCGGTACGATGAAGCCCGGACCAGGCCCGATCCGGCAACCGCCACGAAACGAGGACCTCCTGTTCCAGCGTGCGCCCTGCCGGCAGGCGGAATGACCAGGGGAGAGTGCCGTGCTTCAGGAAATGGATAAATGCGTCATGGATCGATTCCCGCTCCGTTTTACGCCACATGGTGTCGGAACCGGCCGCAAGAGAACCGCGGTCCGCGGCAAGCTGTTTCCTGAGCGATTCCTCCAGTGCCTTCGCCACTGCATCGGCCAGATCCTGTTCCAATCGATCCAGCGCCAGGAGCACGGTCGCGATCTCCAGCCGTTCGAACAGTATGTGCCCGTTCACCGGAGCGTAGCGGTCCAGTACGCGCTCGATGGCGGGCGCGAGGCGGTCCTGACAAAAACCCGGGAGTTTCTGTTGCAGCGCCACGCCATCGGCTTCCGCCCCGGTCAGTTCCAGATACAGGTATTGTCGCTGGATAGAGTGAGTGCTCATAAAAAAAATATTTGAATTTCGGTTATACTGCGTTAAAATAAAATTACTGAGGTCGTGAGGGTAGTTGGCTTGGGTTACCAAGTTTATCTACTTCATATGCTCGCTTTGCGGGACTGTGTGAAGCATGGTCCCGGGCCTCCCGTATCAGTTTTCGTCTTTCCCCACGGTCCCCGGGCTACCTCAATCCCCGGGGATTTTGTTTGCCACGCCGAAGCTCCCCGACTTTCCCCCTAGATCAGGATCAGCCCTTTTTGTTCTCCCCTTTTACCGATCATCACATTTATCGTATAACCGGAGTTTATGGCGATGGGCTTGAGAGCTGCCAGAATGGCATCGGCAGTAATCGTGCCGCCCGCTGTATCAACAAGCAGATCGATATCGCTGACCCCGGTCCTGCCACGTACCCGCTGCCGCAGGGTCACGAAGCCCGCCGGGAAATTGTTTTTACCATCCTTCTCCAGACAGCACCAGCTTCCCTTGGCCCAGCTGCCGACCAGCGTGACGACAACCTTTGAGAAGGGGCTTGCGCTCATCACATTCTTTATCTCAGTCAGGACACCCTTGATCGGCAGCTCCTCCCAGGTTTTCGGCGCACGCCCCTTGATCATTTTCTCCCACGTTATGAGATCCTGCGGCGTTGGCAACGGTATCGGCGTGGGATAGTCGGCGTCAAAGTAGTCGTCTTGCTGCAGCCAGATATACTCATCGGGCCGATATTCGTTACGCAGGCTCCACTGCACCACGAATTCGGGGAGGCTTAGCAATCCCCAGCCGGCCTTCTGCCGACGATAGATACCCTTATCCGTGTACTGGTAGCGGATCTGGTTGCCTTGCAGGCCACCCCACTCGATCAGGAAAGAATGATCATCGAAAAGACGAATGAGCAACTTGTTTGTCTTCGGAAGATGGTCAAATACCACGCCATTGGGAAATCTGGCATTGAGGGCACGGGCTATGGCGGAAAGCTGGCCCTTGACCAGGTCGGCAATCGGCACCTCCACTGTGACGGGGCCATTGTCCAATATCGATTGCCCCTGGATCTCATAGCGATACACCTTGATGACATAGGATTGCGCCAATTCTATCCGCAGCTTCTCCTGTGAGTCCTTTTGTTTCTTCTCGGGATGGACGGCGGTGCGGGGAGAATAACGGTATTCGCGCAGGGCCAGATTGCCGAGATGTTTTCTGCTGTCGAACCACTCGAAGCCCCCCTCCTTCACCATGACTCTGCCCAAATGCCCCGAAGCGGCTTCCTTCTCAATCCTGTAAGGGAGGGCGAAGTCCGCCAGCGCCAGGTTGGCGTTGTTGCCGCTTTCCCGGTAGAGCAGAACCAGCGTTCCCCCCCTCGGCACTCCTCCCAGATGTTCCAGTCCGGGGTGCCGATCCAGAAAATTACCGAGCTTGTCGGCGTTCAGATAGAGGAGCGAAAACGGCAGCCGGGCGCCATGCAGGAGAGCGCCGAGCTCGGTCGTCACGACAGTAATATTCCTGTTGATGAATCCTTCCGCCCGGAAGAAATTATAGGGCTCCAGGTCGTAGGGCAATGGATTCTGCACATGGTCGGGGCTGGCGGCATCGACATGCCAGGAGAGGATTTCCTCTGCTCGCGCGCCTCTGCGGGTTGCATCCCAGAAGCTCCGGGTTTCAGGCTTGAAGTAATAGGGAAGCGCCTTGCCCGATACTATCCCGGAGCCGTAACTGCTCGGCGTCAACTTCGAGGTAACCGATGCTCCCGTCGGAACGCTGAAATTGAGGACCATCCGGTTGAGGCGGTCGGAAAGAAAGCGAAGTTCCTCAAGGGTATGCCGGGGGAGCAGATTGGCGGGAGACGGATACCAGCCGGTGCGACAGCCGGTGATGGCGGAATCGAGGGCACCCAGGGCAAGATGCCGGGGGAAAAGGTCATTGCCCGGCAGACAGATTGCAACCTGCTGCAGAAGCAGCGTCCGCAGCTCATGGTAGGCTGCCGTCAGATCCCGCAGCAGATCGTAGTAATACTGGATCGCCGGTTCGTCCCTGCCAGCCAGGGGAGTGAAAATGGCGGCAAATCCCCCCTGGTCGAAAACTTCCAGGTCCGGAATCAGTATCTTCAAAGTTTCCTGGGCCTGGGAGATGACATCGGCCAGCCGCGCCACAGGGGTTTTCCCGCTGACCGTTTGCCCGAAAAAGTTCTTGTAGACCGCCTGGGTGTCGAGCATGTCCGCCGGAGCGGCAAACAACGCTTTCCGCAACGGTACGTCCGGGGTCCCGAACGCCATCTGACGGTACTTTTCCAGGGGTACATCCTGCAGTTCGTTCGTGTTCACGAGCAGGCGGCGTACCGTGGGCGTTACCGCAGAGCCTTTGTCATCACAATTGTCGGGGGAGCAGTTGCGCAGCGGTTGTTCTTTCAATTCAAGGAGCAACACCACCACCTTGTCGTTCAGGTCATCTGCTTTCAACGGTGTAGTGTCAGACCCGTCGGTGGGGAAAAGTTCGAAGGCCGTTTCCCCATTGAATTTGGCATGATCCCAATCCTTTGACTTTAGTTCACGGTAATACCCCAGTTGCACGTCATCCGGTTCAACAATGAGGTAACCTTCGGACGTGATGCCGCACCCCTTTGAAATCCGGACGGTTGCTGACTTATCCTGATTTAATACACTGCCGACCTCAAGTCCGCATACTATGCCGATGCCGGTAAGATTGGCCCGGGTCAGCCGCCCCTGCTCGTCCAGGTAATCGAAGGCCTGATTCAAATGCGTATGCGAGAGTACCTGGTTGGCCTCGAAGACCGGATAACTGACGCTTTTTTCGGTAGGTTCCATTATTCAGTCCCTCTTTCAGCTCCCAGCGCCGTTTTCCCGAGGCGAACCGGGTTGATGTCGTTGCCTTCGTCCCAATCGTGCAGGGTTGCCGGCGGATAGGTATTATGCAGCGTGCCGAGCAGGGCCACCAGCTCCCGCAGCCGGTAGCATACATCCAGGTAAGATTTGTAGCGTTCAACCAGCAGACCTTTCAGCAGGTCGGCGGTGCCGGGCTTGAATGCGGCACAATTCGGCACAACCGGGTCCGGAAATGACGGAAACTTGTGCAGCGCTTTGAGCGTTGCCTTGCTGGCGATGCGGGCGTCCAGCCAGACCTGGAAGGATTGCCCGAAGCCGGTCAGAATGACTTCTGCACACCGGCAGAGGTCGTTGCTCTGCACGGCCGGGGTATCGCCAGCCGCCAGAAGGTTGTTGTCAAGGATCGCAGCCAGCCGTTCGGGGAGGCGTTCCTCCGTCCAGTCGATGCCGGCATCGGCTTCAAGCCAATGCCACCACGCGTCTTCGAAAAGTTTGAAATCGAGACTGTCGATCCAGCAGATCTTGGCGAGCAGATGAGAGGGCGTTTCCTGTCTGATGGTCCGCTCCGCGAAGTCCCGCATGGCCATGTTCGTGTCGAACGGCGCGGTCCAGCCGGGCATTACAAAGGTCAGCCGGAAGGAGTATGGGTCTTCTTCGCCACAGGGTACGCATGACCCGTCACTGCATGCCGGGTAGAGGGCGTCGCCGGGGAATTTGGGGCGCAGCAACAGGTGCTCGACCACGATCATCCGCTCAGCGGCGCTCCAGGCCACGAGGTCATCCCTGTATGCCGCAGCATCGGGATGACTGCCGAACGGGAGTGGGGATTGCCCCAGGAATGTGCCTGCCTGGTCCTTGAGGGTCAGGCTGAACCTGCCGTCCTGACTGGCGGTTATGCTGTAATCTTCATGACGGCTCAGGTGCAGCAACAGTTTCCTGACGGCTGTGTCGAAACCCTCTCCAAGAGCCTTTGCCGCCGGATTCGCCCCAACCGGCAGAGCGAACTCGTCGAGAATGGCCGCATCCTTGTCCAGCAGCCGTATCCGGAAATAATCGTAACTGTATTCCAGCAGGCATTTCACGGCGTTCTTTCCGGCGGCGACATCCTTGATAAAGGTCTTGAGGACGGATTTATGCCCTTTGACGGTAGCACCTTCAAGCCGGATGTTCCCGTCGCGGTCCTGCAACTGGAACGTTTCGTTCTGGATTGTTCCGCCTGCGGTGGCTTCTATCTTCCAGATAAAGAACAGATCGGGAAAGCCGAGCAGCAGGTTGATCCGTTTCTTGATCCCGGCCTGATTCGCCTGGCTGTCCGGAAGGGTCCGGTCGAATGCTTTTCCGCGATCACGGCTGATCCGCGGATAGGCTTTCAGGAAGGAAATCTTGTCGTTAATCAGTTGATTGAGCGCCACCTGCCTCCCTTGCAGGTTCGTAAGAAGCAGGGCATATTCGCTGAATTGCTCTCCGAACCGCGCCATCAGGTGGTCCAGGAAACGGTTGCGACGCTCGGCAAATTCCTGGGTGGATTCCGTCATTGCCGCAAGCTCGTGAGCAGTCAGGTCCGTCTTGACGAAATCGTCATAGCTTTGAATGACGGCCTTGTTGAATTCCTGAAAGAAATAGGTCTGCTTGATATCCGGGTTGAGAGAAAACAGATCATTAACATGGGCCAGTTGCGCGAACGCATTCCCCAGGAGTTGGTCAAAAACCGTGAGGTATGCCTGCAGCTGCCGAGCCAGGGCTTTGCGTTCATCCGTGGCGTTGGCGGGCAGGCCTTCGGGGCCGATGCCGTAAGTCAGGGGAAAGCTGTACTGGACCGGATAGTACTCGCCGGGGGAACGATAGTCACCGACAGGGATGGGTAAAGCTCCGGCTGAATCGTTCCGCTTCGGCCGGTCAGCCACGCCACGCAGCTGGATCAGCGTATCACGGGCCTCGTCCATCCTGGGAACGAAGGGAAGTCCGTTCTTGAAAAACAGAAAACGGGAGCCGTTGAGGTAGAACCTGGGCTGATGAAGACTACCGACATACATCAACCAGGAGGCAGTGCATCTCTTTTTGTCGAAGCTGGGGGTTCCATCGCTGTCCCAGCCAGGATCGGCGAAGCCGCTGATGATGTTCCCTTCGGCGTCATACTTGGTCAGCTGTACCTGGTTGACGGCAATAACACCGTCGATGTCCATCAGGATATTGACGAGGTCGGATACCCTCAGCACCCGCTTGAGGTCGGCCTTTGCCAGATCGCCCGCCTTGATGAAGCCGTTTGTCAGCAGGGGCCCGTTGAAAATGTCTTCCACCGCTTCACCGTCGGCCAGCAGCTCCGGCAACGTATAAAAGGGGACGGCCGGGCTGAAATAGTTGTCGATCGCGAACCAGATGCGGGCCTGAACCAACTCGATGTCGGCGTCGGGCCTCACTTCGATATCGGCACAGACGGCGACTTCTTCAACGCCCACAACCTTGATGCGGCAGAAATCCTCGCCCAGGGGACGATGGGCGTTCAGCGCCGCTTTGGCGCTCTCGACCGCGGCAAGTCTCTTCCTTTCCTTGGCATGATACCGCCGGGTAAACTCTGCTTTTGGTCCCCGGCACTGAGGGATCTTCCGGTTTTCAAGGATCGAGATCAGCTCCTCGCATGACAGGCTCCCCTTGACAAATGCGTCCCCATAAATGCGCATGGCAACATTCTTGATGATGAGCTCGCTCTCTTCCGGGGATTTCAGGCCGGACGGCAGGGTGGCGGTCAGATCGACATAGAGCACTTTTCGCCAGTTCTGCCGCAGATATTCGTCGATATCGACGTTTTCCTGATCCAACGCATTGTATGTTTTGCCGGCGCCCAGGCGGGTTACCGTGAACTTCAGGCTGTCGCCATGTCCCAGGAAGATCTCCCGGTCATGCTGGTCCCCCCCCCCCCATTCCGGGAACCGCAGCTCGAGCTTCAAGGTGTGAAGGGTGTCGCCGTTCTCGACAAAGCTGCAGCTGTAATCAATCTTTCGCGTGTTCAGATCGCCAAGGTCGGGGTCTACCTCCAACTCAAGCAGGACATCGTAAAGGCCGTGGGGAGCCACGGTGATAGCTTCCGTGGCACTGCCGGGATCAGGTTGAAACGCGAGCCTTAACCGGCCATTTTCACACCAGGCGAAGTAATCCGGGCCGCAGCCGGTATCCCCGCAGGAGAGCCAGGCATTTTGCACCAGTCCCAGATCGATGAGCAGCCGGCGGAAATCATCGGGGGTGGCCGGGTTCACCGTCAGGATATCCCCTGCCGGGAAGAACGGCTGGTCCGGGTACGCATCGGTCTGTGCCGCGGAGGCGGACTCGGGCGCCAGAAGATCCTTGATGTCCCAACCGGCACGATAGGCCAGATCGGTTATGGCATAACAGAGCGCTTCGAGAATGGTTATGCCGGGATCGTGGGTATTGTAATCGGTCCAGAAACGGCTCCCTATCTGCTCGATGAAACCGATCCCTTCCCTGCGGAGGCGATAGAAATCCTCGGCAGGCTTCATTGCGGGTTGTTTAGGTATGGTTATGGACTGATCGCTCATGGCTCACACAGACATTTTTCGCCGGGCGGTGCTGCGTCGGCGGGTTTGAAT
Organism: Geobacteraceae bacterium; assembly: GCA_036518435.1. Taxonomy (GTDB): domain Bacteria; phylum Desulfobacterota; class Desulfuromonadia; order Geobacterales; family Geobacteraceae; genus JAMPXD01. The sequence goes on along the minus strand of DATDNF010000009.1, from coordinate 70,029 downwards.
GAATCTATCGTGTGATTTCTAGCGGAAACCAGAACGGACACTGCTTTCGATCCGCTTATTTCGTCCATTTTTTCTATTTGCTGCACACCGTCTCCGTCGAGAAACTTGTGGAATAGCTGAAAATCTGTGACAAAGTCCACATAAGGGAGATCCTCCACAAAATTGATCAATACTGATTCATAGATCTTCCCTCCGAAAGACGGGCTCCCCCCGTCGGGAAAGGCCCAGGGCGACAGAAAGCGGGTAATGGCGCTGTTCAATTCATTCTTGTAGAAAGTTTCGTCAAAGCCGTCATGCAGCCGAACTTTGCAGTCAACCAGAACCTCTTCGAACTCGGGGTTCCTGACATGCAGCGTGACAAAACAGGAAAGCCGTTGGCCGAGAAAAGCGGCAATTTCGTCCAGAAGCCCCAGGCTAGTAAAGGGGCGTAACGGATCCCGCAGATGCTCGGTTTGCTGGTCGGGAATGGTTACAACCGTCACATGACCGGGGGCGAGTTCCCGGTATACGCCTTTTCCGGTTTCGTCGGGCCCGTACTGCGTGTGATTGAGGCATTTTACTTTGTAAATCTGCGGGAAAGCCTCCAGTACCAACCTTTCGCAATCCCACATGGCGATGGCGCGGCCCTTGTGCCGCAGCCGTTCGCTGATGCGGGTATAGAATGCAGGAGGGGTTTCCCTCCCCCGCCCGCCGAAACCGGGAAACGGCTGGATAATCTTCTTGACCTCGGAGACGGGCTGGTCAAGTTTGCCGACAGTTCCAGCTTCGAGGACCTTGGCCGGGAAGTTCGGATCATTGCCGTTGTCGGAAAACGTGGCCTCCAGCGCCTGGGCTGCAACCAAGCGGAGCCGGCAGACGGCATCGCATTTTGTCGTGACTGCCGCCCGGAGCCAATGCATCCCGGCGGGCAGCAGGGTATTGGTGGCGTCGGCATCGCGGGGGACGGAGAAGGTGATGATTCCGGAGTTGAGCAGCCCGCCGGTCCGGTCGGCCACGGTTCCGGCGTCGAACGCGCGCCACTCGTTGCCGCTCAGGTAACTCCATTGGACATGGTCCGGCGGCTTGACCGACAGGGGATCGGCAGTTCCGTCCGCCACCTGGAAAAGCAGCGCCAGGTTCTGGGGCGGTCTGAGACCTGTTAAACCCACGTAGAATTCTGCTTCGCTGAACTGGGGGAGGAGGTGGATGGTTTTTTTGTCATTGAGATACGAGTGCTGTTCCGCCTGGCCGAAGGGGGCCAGATGATAAAAGTGAGCATCTTTACCGCTGATTTGACTCACGTCACGGGTTCCGAAAGCTATAACCTGGGAAGCCGCATAATTCATTGAGAGTGAGCTTATAGCGGGGCCGACCGGCGGGTTCCCCGGAAAGGTGGCGACAGTAACATTCTTTAAATATTTGAGCAAATCGGCGTCATACGCCCCCCTGCCGAAGTCGGATTTCAACCGCAGCCGGACAAAACCATTGCGGGACTCGGCGCCAAAGTGCTCATTCGGGGAAAAATCCGGAGCATCGCTTATGGCAGATGCCAAGGAGAACGGGTAGTTTTTAACGCTGTTTGAAGGGCTTGCATAAATATCAAAATCTTTGGCAGTTTTGTCGGCAGGTTGCCACTGCCCGTCTATCAGACAGTCAACGGTAACTTTTTGGGGCTCTGAATTATATGCATCGGGGGAAGTGAACCATCCTGCGTTTATCGAACAGGTGAATTGCCCGTCGGCTGCCTTGGAGAATACCTCCTTTGAGCCGATAGTCAGGGAGCTGTTGGTCAGTGGCGATGCGCCGAAGGGGTGAAACGGCTTGGAGGTGTCCACCGGGCCGAAATCATTGGAAACGGCAAGGGCCTTGAGATTTTTAACAGCCACGGTCAGATCGATTTCGTCAATGGCGATATCCTGCAATCTTGAGTAAAGGTAATCCGCGCCGTCACGGTGCTTCAGCTTCAGCAAAAGTACCGGCAGGCGGGTGTCGAAATCATAACCGTGTATCTTAGCGATATAGGGGGCAATAGCCGGACATGCCCCGTCGAGCGTAATTACCAGCGTCAATCCGCCGTTCACTTCCGTGAAGCTGTCGGCGGGCTGCTCCAGCCAGCCTTTTTCCGAAGTGAATAGACAGGTAATATCAGCCGGGTCGTAGTAAATGGCATGACTGGCTTCTGCATAGTTATCAACCATGGGACTGTATAGCGCTGTAGTCCGCGCAAACTTCCCGCCGACCTTCCCTCCCCCTGCACGGCCGTCCGCCCCGAAGACGCGGATAGGCGAGGCTGCGGGACGTGCAGTTGAAAACGTCACAGTAATCGTCCGCGTACCGCCAGCCAGCCAGAGATAGTGGGAGGCAACGGCAAAACCGATCTCCGCCTTCGGCATGGCAATATTTGCAAGCTGGCCATCCTTGTAGATCTTGTTGAAGAACGGGTGCCATGATTGGTCCGGGGTCGTCACCGCCGCTCCAAGCCCGTCGTCGGAATTGGCGACAGGGGCCGCAAACAGCCGGTTGTCCTGGTTCGGCAAGGAGTCGTTGTTGCTGTTTCGGTGCCGATAAACCGTCTTGAGGCCGGTCACCTGCGCCTGGTTCGCCACGAAATCCGCGTCATTGGCGAAACGGACATCCTTGCCGAGATCGTCTTTGCCCGCTTTGAACAGCATCCCTTGTGCCAGCAGATATTGGGGGACCTGTTTTGCCAGTTCCACCAGCAGGTGCATATGGGGGGCGGTGGCAGCTTTCTCATTGAGGTGCAGGATTTCTCGGTAATAAAAATCAAGGTGCCGTCCGGTAAGGCTATTCGCTTCAGAGCGTGCATATTCCAAGAGGCGCAGGAATACCAGGAACAGGGTGTAATGGGGCTCGTGCCGGTCCCAGCCGGCCAGAGTCATCGCCAGTGCACGTTCCGCCTCACTGACGGTGCGGGCGTAGGCTTTCAGGAATTGATCGAATATTGAGGTAAAGAGATTATGAGCGGCTATGTGGTTGATCCTGTCATAGGGATGATGTCCGCTGCCGTAAATACCGGTCGGCGGATAGGCCGCGATGTCCGTGTAGAGGCGGTTCAGGTACCCGCGCCAGTCTGTTGCGGCATCATCCGCTATCCAGTCACCGGATAATCCGGTTGAGACGATATCCTTGAAAGGTGACGGGATCTCGCCCATGATCGTGAAGGTGGGGGCTGCATCATTAAGGTATCGGTGCATTGGAGAAGAGTCGCTGGTCAACCCGTCGCGGTAATAGAGTATCAGCTTCTGCAGCCCCGGTGCCAGTTGGTTACGAATCAGGTTTCGCACACTGTCTTTAAATGGAATCTCTGCCGGCAGGTCTTCCTTCAGAACATCGAGCTGTTTTGCCAGCGTGCCGATGCAGCTGAACAAGAAGCCCAGATAGTCTTTTGCCTTCGTGACATCCGAATGATTACCGAGGTTTTTGAGATAGGCGAAATATTCCTGCACCCTTGATTTGTAGAATTCCACATCCTGTACTGCGGCCACTGCCAGGAGCACCGAGACATCGCTGCTGAAAAACGGCTGCCAGTCGCCTGCTTCGATATTGTTGGCGTCAAAATATTTCAGAAAACGTGCGTACGTCCGTGCAAACACCATCCGGTGCTCGACTGAATGCTCGTCGACCTGTGCGGAGGCGGGATCGAGCGCCGGTGAGAATCGCTCATCCTGACTCGTTCCTTCGCGGATGAGCAACAATCCGTCTCTGTTCTCCGTGCAATTGTTAACTGAACTCATGTATCAACCGTTGTCGGGCAGCAGAGTTACGGATGTTGTCAGATTGATGTCCGTCCCCTCCAGGCGATAGAAAGGATAGACGAAATTGAAACGTGAATTGGTCGACTTAACCCGGTAAACCACTTCGATAAACACTACCCCTTCAAGTTCGTCATGATCATCAATGGTAACGGTTTCCACCTCGATGCGGGGTTCGTGATAGAGAATGGCCGACTCGATATTGTCCGCCATCAGGGTTTTCAGCCGCGTATCGAGACTGTCGAAAACCAGATCGTCCATGTTGCAGCCGTAATGCGGCAGCATCAGCCGTTCTCCAGGGGCAGTGCTCAACAGAATCTCAAGACTCGACGCGATGTCGGCTTCCTGCTCCAGCATGGTCACACCGGGGATGCTGCGATTGAAACTGGGGGGGAATGACCATCCCCGGCCCAGGAATGCCAGATCCATGGCCTACCCTCCAATTATTACCGTCGGCGCGCCGGGGGGCATTACGGCGCCTCCCCCGGCTGTCGGATCGCCTACCCTGGCGGCCGGCAGGCCGCCGATAGTTACCGTGGTCGAGCCCATGGCAATGGCATCAGCGCCACAACGGTCCCCCAGCCGTGCGGCCGGGAGACCGCCGATCAGCACCGTCGGCGCTCCCGGAGGGATGATAGGTACAGGCGCGCCCTGGGTCGCCGTGCTTACAATCATGTCCGATACCCGTGCGGCAAACGACATGTCCTCGCTGCTCCTGTAGAATCAGTTGATCTGTACCATCCCGCCCTGGATCACGGCGGTGGCGCTCCCCTTGATGGTAGTACTCGCCCCGGAAATCTCGGTGCTTGCTTCTCCCGACGCCTTGAAGCCGGTCTGGGCCTTCAGCTCCAGGTTCATCCCTTCGATTTTGATATCCTTGCCGGCTTTCAGTATCAGGTCCTTGCTGCTTTCGATCTTCACGCCGCTGTCGTCCAGAGTTATCTTATTGCCGTTCTGGTCTTCAATAACGATGCCTTTATCCTCATCGGAAAGTGTCAGTTTGTTCCCGCCGGGGGTGTCGAGAAGCATGATCTTTTTCTCGTCATCAAAGATCAGGTGCATTTTCTCCCGGCTCACGTAGCCTTTGCGATGATTGGTGTCCTTTGCGGGTTCAGGGGCCGCATGTGCGCTGCTGTGGCACATCCCGAGCACCACCGGGTGGCAAGGGTCGTCGTTGAGAAAACCGACCACCACTTCATCACCGATCTCGGGCCGGAAGAATGTGCCCCGTTCTTTTCCGGCATCGAGGGTTGCAAGCCGCGCCCAGATGCCGTAGTCAGCGGCACTGACCAGCGGGAGCCTGACTTGTATCCGTTCCTCGTTGTCGGGATCGCTCTCCAACGCCGTGACGATGCCAATCTGCAAGCCGCTAACCGCCGGAAACAACCCGGCTGCGGGGAGTGGCCGCAGGTTGTAGGTTTCGGCAAAAATTTCGTTGTTCAAGCCGAACTGGACATCGGTTTCCCAGTTGCCGCCCGCGACCGTATGCCGCACGCCAGACACATAGACCTTGCCCTCGAACCGCTCGCCAATGCCGGTGATTTCCAGGGTTTTGCCCGGCAGGACCCCGGCAAAACCCTGGAGTTTTGCTCTTCCCCGGACCCTGGCGAAGCGGTCTTTCATCAGCCTGCCTTCAGCCCAGGCTTTTAACTCAGGGTCGTTCATTTTGCCGCTATGGACGATCCGGCAAGGATCGCCGCCGATGACCTTGGCAAGATCGAGGGGGGAAAGATTGCCATTGTTCGTTGTCAGGGGTTCGCTGGCGGCCACTTCCACCAGTGCCTGGTCGGTCGGGTTCCAGCTGCATGCCGTGATGCCCTTGCTCTGGCGGCGCGCATCTATATCCGCGTCCAGCTCAAGCAGCGTTGCCCCGTACCGGACGGCAACCGCCGGGGGACCTCCCGTGTCCGGAGAAGATACGGTAACTTTCCCGTCGGCGACCATCACTACCTGACCGTTGGCCTCGGCGCGGCAAAGAATGAAATCCCAGTCCGCGGCATTAAACTGCGTGACCTGCTTCAATGCAGGCGAGGTTGGCTTCACATCTTTTTGCAGCCCATAGCCGCCGATTATCTCCTCAATGATCTCGCTGTCTTTCTTATCGATGAAGTTGCGACTCTTTTGGCCGCAGGTCATTCTTACCGCCTCATCGCGGCATTCCACCTGGAGTATGCTGCCGTTCTTGCGGATTTTGACGCCCTGTTTGATGATGATCCCCTTGAATACCGAATCATTCCGCGATCGATACCCAAGCTGAATTTCGATCTTATTGCCGGGGATGAAAGTGCCGCTGTTGCTTGCCGGGAACGTTGCTTTGGCAGCCTCCCCATCTTGCAGCTGGATGACCGCGGCAGGGATACGGTTCAGTTCATTCGTCACGGCCAGCGACAACAGGTGAAATTCGCCCGAGATTTCCCTGCCGTCGATGAGAACTGCGCAGGTACAGACATCCGGTGTCGCCGGCGTCGGGATGGTAGAATCATTGCTCATTACGGTTTGCCCGTTTTGTCGATGGGTGGAAAGATCAGCTCCGTTCCCGGTGCGAGAAGGCGGAAACTGTCGAGCCGGTTCGCGCGTGCCACCTCTAGGTAATATTTCGGGTCGCCATAGATCCGGTAGCAGATCATCGGCAGCGTGTCCCCCTCTTTAACCCAGCGGTGATGGGTCAAGTCCGGCGAGCTTTTGTTCTCCTTGGCGGCCCGTTTCTGCTCTTCGATGCTGCTTTTGAATTTGACCTTTGCCACCGCCCTGGTGGGGGTCCCGTCGGGTTTGAACATCTTGTAGGTGATGCCAACCTCGGTCACCCTCCCTTTGAAGATCGAATTTTTTCCCCATACCAGCTTGAAATGGCGCGGCTCGTGGGAATCCCCCTTGTAATCGATCAGTACCTGCCGAAATGCTTTCAGGTCGTCGGCGACGGAGTCACGGGGTTTGCCGTCAATAATGCCGGTATTGTCGAACAGGAATTCGACGATAATCTCTTCCGGTTCGGTATACTCGTACTTCAGCTGCTTGCCGCTGGTGCCGTGGCCCTGCCCCGATTCGGAGAACTTGAGCTTGTAATCCAGGGTGTAAGTCTCGGGATTGATGAGGGCTTCATAAGAGGCGTCCGCATCGTTCAAGCCGCCGACTTCCGCTTTTTGGGAGTCGGAAAAGGCCAGAATCAACATTTTTTCCAGTTTGCCCGTAGCCGCCATCATCGCTCCAGTTTATTTTGAAGAATCTGTAAGACCTGTTCCACGCATTCAGCCACCAGGGCGTCTTTTGCCCCGGCATCAGCCGTTGCGCCCCGCCCGGCAGCTGCCGTTTGTGCACCCGGCGCCTGTCCGCCCGGCGAGGCATCAACCGTAACCCGGATATGCAGTTCCTTGATTTCTATCGGCATGGGTCGATTCCCGTTCCCTATCGGATCGTGAAATAACGATAAGACATTTCCAGGGTCTCAATGACCACGGAACTCTCATTCGCATTCAGATCGCTGACCACCCATCTCTTGGGGATGGCCTGGGCGATCTTCCAGGTTCGGAGCGGCTCGCTTCTTTCGTTCATCAGGATCACATTGATATCCGTCGGACTGAACTCCCGGTCCCGAAACGCCTTGAGGCACCAGGCAATCACTTCCGAATCAGTCAGCATTCCCCGCTTCAGCACCAGGTCGGCATATTTGGTCCGCACGGGGAGCTTGTGGACGAAACGGTTTTCGCCCCCCTCCTTGAACTCTTCCATGTCGTATTCCACGGACAGGCCGGAGACGGTCTGGAACCGGACATCATTCTTGCTCTGGCTGCAGCTGAATTCCACCTTGTAGAAGAAGCCCCAGGGGGGATAGTAGTCCGTCATGGTCCCGTCCATCAGACTTTCATAAGTTTCAGACCTTCATGAGCGATTTCCAGGCTTTCGATGGCCGCTTCGTTGGCGTCGGATTTGAGATCGGGGGCCGTTACCTTCACCGGAAAACAGCGGGTTGCCGTCCAAGCGGCAACCGGCTCATGCTTCTCGTTCAGCAGCCTGATCGTTACGTCGCGCCTGCCGTTGACCCGTTCGTTGGCGACTTCGTCCATCCAGGAGTTATAATCGAAATCTTTCTCGAACTTTCCCCGCTTCAGGGTGATGTTGTTGTTTTTGACCAGGCCGGGCATGGCGATTTTATTGAAATCCTTGCTGTCGCTATGCCGGTATTCGATTTTCTCCCGCTCCATGACGAGCCCGGTAACCTCGGTAAAGCTGATTTTTGCCCCGCCCCAGTCCACCTGGAAATGAAACCGGGGTAACGGATAATCCTGTGCCATGACAACCTCCTTTTCTATGAAAACCAGTAGTTAATTGCGCAGCCTGCGGCGCCGCCCGTTTATGATTCAGCCATCTTGTGGGAGAATCTCAGAATGATGAATTCGGCAGGGCGTACCGCTGCCATACCGATTTCGACGATCATGCGACCCTCAAGAATGTCCTGCGCCGTCATGGTTTTGCCCAATCCCACGGCAACGTAGAATGCATGTTCCGGTTTTACCCCCTGCAAGGCCCCTTGTCTCCAGAGGACGGTGAGGAAATTTTCTATCATCGCCTGGACCCGAACCCAGGTATTGGCGTCGTTCGGCTCGAAGACAAACTGTTCGGTGGCTTTCTTGGTCGATTCTTCCACGAAATTGAAAAAGCGGCGGACGTTTACATAACGCCACTCGTTGTCGTTGCCGGCCAGGGTGCGAGCGCCCCAGACCAGTGTACCTTTGCCGTTGAATGCCCGGATGATGTTGATGGACTTGCCGGCGTTGATATCGACGTTGTAGTCAGCCTGCTGTTCCTGAGTGATTTTAACAACGGGGCCAACAACGGCATTCAGGCTGACGTTGGCTGGCGCTTTCCAGACACCCCGGTCGCGATCCACCGCTGCATAGACCCCGGCAATCGCACCGCTGGGGGGGAGCAGATTGAGGGCATCAGCGGCCTTCGTCACCAGGTCCTTATAGGCGCCGAATGCTGCCAACAGGGCGTCGTTGATAGTTTTTTCGTAGGTGTTCTGGCATGTTTCAAGGTAGGTGAAAAAGGTGACGGCCTCCTTGGCGCCTGCGAAGACCACGTTAATCGCCACATCCCCTCGCTGCTTGGCTTTCGTGGCGGAACTGTATGCGGCAGCAACGCCTGCCGGGACATCGGGCGTCAAGAGAGTTGCGCCATCGGTAAATCCGAGGAACGCGGCAGCGGAATCAAGGGCTGCTCCGGTTGTCAGCAGGTTGATCGGCTTGGCAAGCGTGCTTAAATACTTGTGATGGTCGGCAACGCTTCTCAGCGACATCTTAATGTTTGAACTCGCAATATATTTATCAATATCGGTTTTCAGTTTGGATCGGCTGGTGGCGGGGTCGGGAGCTTTGTCATAGTTAGCCTTGATATTATCAATGATGCTGATCATGTAATCCCCGAGGGGCTTGATAGCATTTTCTATGTCTGCCTCGGTTGCGGAAGAAACGGTCGCCATATAGGTATCACGCAAGGCAGCCAAGGCATCATCAAGAGTCTCAAGAGGCGTTCCCGTAAGTGCCTTTTTGGCAGTAACAGAAGCATCTACCAGACCTTCAGCCGATAGCAAATCGTCAATGAGGTTCTTAATATCGGCATCGTTCGTAAGGCTTTTCAATTGAACAGCATCACCCCCGGGATACCGTTTCAGGATAACATTGCGCCTCAGGAGTGTGCGGGGCAAATTCGCCCGCAGCCATGGGCCGTATGCAATCCCATATTTAAGGTAGTTGATGCCGATCTTATCTTTGAAGTCGTTGACTGAATCCCTGAAATCATCAGGAGTATTGCCTGTGGCAGCTTTCAGGTCGCAGATGGCAACACGATCCTTAAGTTTGTTGCATTGTGTCAGAGCCTCTTTCTGAAACTCATACAAATTGGTCGAGTCAGAAACGGCATCCGGTGCAATGAGAATCGTCGGCTCATCTTCCTGCTCTAGAAGGCTGATCGCCGACTTAAGTTTGCTTGCGTCTACGTTTGCGGGGTAGGCGTCAATCGATACGATATAGCATACCCCCCCGCCGTTGGCATAAAAGAGACGGAGGCTGTCATACAGGTAAAGATGGGCATTCGCTTCTGCACGAACAAGCTGGTTGTTCGTATCCAGAAAAAGACTGACATCCTGCGAAGGAGCGCCGCCAAATAACAACTCGTATTCAGCTATGGACTCTATCCGGGTCGGTTTGTTAAAAAGAAATTCCCCATTACGGACCGCTTTTTCCGTGTACCCGATAAACGCGGGGATTGCCGTCTCCACTGGGGCTATCGATGGGGGGAATTTGGGGATTTCTTCAATGTAAACTCCCGGTGTTTTGTACAGTTCTGGCATGGCTTTAACCTCCTTTTGATTATGGACAATGGCTATGGCTGTACAGGGAGATGAAACACATTCCGCACATTCCTTATCCTCTACAGTGCTGCGAGAGAGGTCGATTCTCTCTCCCGCCGGGCTTTCATGCTGTGGGCGCATCCGTAATGGTGCGTTCAACCCTGGCGGGGTCCTTCACCGAGTCCGAGTGATAGTAATCCCTCACCACCTCGGTAATGAGCCCGTTTTCACTCTGTACGACCCTGAACTTCAGGTCGAGCATTCTGAGTATGTACAGTACAAAGGGGTACTGTTTGCCGCCGAGCGTGCCCCAGAGGTGATTGACTTCTTCCAGTGTGGGTGAATAGACATCGAAAATCAGCTTGAAGGATGCCAACTGATCGAGCGGATTGATGGGGGTGCTCGACTTGGTCAGGGATTCCGGTGCGACGCTGTCCTGGGTAAATACATTGCCGGACTGGAAAAACCTGATTGCTCTCGACAACGCCGACAGCGCATTGCCGTAATCGGAATGGGTGGCGGTCACCATGATCATAAAATTCAGGAAAACGGGAGGGTTCTCGTAGGAAACTCTGTGGGTTGTATCGTTGCGTACCTGATTGGGCAGGTTCTTCAGGGTTTTTTCTTCACGGATGTTCACGAGGGAGAGATACAGCATGTTTCTCGGGAGACCGCTGGTGCCGGACACGGAAGCACATACGTCCGACATGTTCCCCAGACCGACCTGCGAATGGCCGGGAGAGGAATCAGAGCCGTAATTGTCCGCCAGATGTTTCTCCAACTCGTTCATCACAATGGTCAAGGCATGTAGAATCAAGGCTGCTCACTGTTTACCATCGGGAAGTTTTATTGAGGTGATGTACCGACAGACCGGAAAAAGTAGTACCTATCAGATTAACAGCAGCTCACTTAATATCTTTACCGATTTGAGCTATTTTTTGACCGATTTTGTCTGATGACGGAGATAAACTGAGCAGGAAAGATGAATTCCAGTGGAGAGCAAACGAAGCGTCGACTTCATTGTGAGGGGTAAAGGCGATTACAATTTCCGGGAATCGGATAAAGCCGTTTTCCGGTACCCGCCGGGAGCAACCCCGGCAAGCTTACTGAAGACCCGGTTGAAATTCGACTGGGTGCCGAATCCGCAGGTCAAGGCAATGTGCAGCATCGAACAGTCTTCCTTTTTCAACATCTCCTTAGCCTTGGCAACCCGCAAGGCGTTAACGAAACCAGTGAACGTCATCCCCGTTTGCTTCTTTAGATGCCTCTCGAAGCAGGAGACACTCATACTGGCCTCGCGCGCGACCTGGTCCAACGATAACGTACCATTGAATTTCGCATCGATATACCGCAAGGCGCGCTGAATTCCACTGAGCGGTTGCGGAGCCTTCCTTTCCTTGCGCTTTCGCTGAAACTCCAGAGCAGCCCGGACAGTCAATTCAAGTGCGTTGATCTCAAAGGGCTTTCTGAAGTAATCAATGGCACCACGGCGAAATACTTGAACCGCAAGCTCTTCAGAGCCACAACTTGTAACGACAATAACGGGAATTGAAGGTCGAAGTGACTTGAAGACCGGCAGTAGTTCGAGGCATGATATCCCCGGTGAATGATTCAGAATAACGAGATCCGTCGGAGAAGAAAGAAAATGCCACTTCGCCGCCTCCGGATTCGCTTCGATGATGACCCGGCACGCAGGCAGGATGGCAGTCAGCGGCTTGCCATATTGCTCCCCTTCCTCATCGACGATGAGAATCCTGCCGGGGTACGTTGCCCCCTGCGGAAGGTTCCGCAATTGAGTGCCCAGTTCCTGCAAGAGGTAATGAGCCCTGTTCATATCCCTCCTCCCCTAGTTTCCCCCGGCAAGAAACTCCACAGCTGCGCCAAGGCGACCAGAGCGGTTTGAGAATATTCGACCATACAGGCTGTCTCTCCCTCCCCGGGCAAATTGCCTTAGTTTTCTTTTATCATGCATCCACCCATAGTCAACTAAAAGGAAATTCTCTCAGTCCAGGATCACTGGTCTCACCTGGAGGCGTCGGCCGATTAAGTCCGTTGACATGCCAACCTTCTATTTCCCGACCACCAGCACCTCGAAACTATCCTGTACCATCACCGGCCGCGGTTTGGAGCCTGCCTGCGGCGATTTCCCGGTAGGGGAATACTGTGCAACGGGGAGGTAGATATAGTGGGTAAAGGGGTCGATTGCCATGGTGCGGGCCCCCCGTTGCGTCGCGACCGTTTCCGCCACCTCGAATTTGCCGGGAGAAGCTTCACGCGCCACGGTGAGGGTACCGTCGCCGTTGGAACTGAACGCGAGTCCGGACCATTCATCGAAGCCGTTTCCGTCGACATTCCCACCGATGGACACGGTGGCGATTACTTTTCCGGATTTCGTATCCAAAACCGTCATCATCCTGTTATGGCACCCCGAAAACAGCCGGCCGTGCTCCGCATCCAGCGCCAGACCCGTCGGCTCATCACACGGCTTGAGGGAAAATCGCCGTAATTCACGGGCCTTGAGACTGTCGATCTCGACGACTTCGTTGGTGTCCTCGATATTGACGTACACCTTGCCCTTGCCGTCCGAAACGGCAAACTCCGGTTTCCCGCCGAGGGGAACGGTGCGCACCACTTTTCCCAGCATGGCATCGATTACGGTTGCGTCGTGGCTGCGGCCGTTAAAGGTGAACACCTTGTTCGAGGCGAAGTCGTACACGATGGCATCGGGATTCCCGCCGGTCTTGACTTCGCCCAGAACCTTCAGCGTCTTCAGGTCGAAGATGGTCGAGGTATCGGTTTTCCCGTTGCTGGTAAAGCCGAGATTCAGCTCGGGTGCGACGGCTATACCGTGGACGCCCTGCGTGCCGGGGATATCGCCAACGACCTTGTCCGTCGTGAGATCGATGACCATGACATGGCTACTCCGGGATATGTACAGCCGCCGGGCCGAGCCATCCACCGTGAGATAGTCCCAGCCGCCTTCGCCGCCGACTTTGAGCCTCTTGATTACATGGTATCCGGCATCGGCGGCATAGACATTGCTGCCGACAATCAGACAGCAGAAGAATACGAGTTTTTTCAGGATGTCACCCCCGGACTCCGCCCTCTCATCGTCACCTCCGGTTCATTACATGCCGCTGCACTGCACAGGCCGGCATCCCAGCACGGCCCCGTCAATCCAAAGCCACGAAGCCCCCCCGGGACCAGGGGGGCTTCGTGTCCCGTGAAAAGGCTATTCAGCGGGATCGTCAGGTGCTTCGCCTTTCTTATGGCATTTCTGATGCAAGGTCTTGAGAGTTGCCAGCTGGGCGGGCGTCAGGATGGCGCGGAACTGTACGCCCACCTTCGCCCTGTTAACATTGAGGTCGGCCTGAATTCCGGCAATCTTGGCGGTTTCAGCACGGATTGCCGCCTCGTCGACAGTGTCGGCATGGATCAATGCCCGCAGATTTTTCCGCTCGGCACGCAGGTTTGCCAAAATCGGCTTCGCAACATCCTTGTTCCCCTGAAAAATGGTCTTGGCCTGGGCTTTCTGCGCGTCAGTCAGGCCGAGTTTTTTTGCGAATTTCTCGAAATCGTGGTGCTCGTGTTTACCGCAATGCTCACCGCTCCATCCCCCTTCGTAGTCTGCGTACGCGATGCCGGCACATGCCGTCAATGCTGCAATACAAACCATTATGACGATCTTTACCATGCTTCTGCGATCTCCTGACATTGACTCGTCCTCCTTTGAGATAGTTCATGCAATCTATCTTCTTAGACGGCGATCAACGGGAAAAGGTTACAATGCATTCCGCAGCCCCTTTGCCAGAGTTCCAACGGCGGGACGACACCATCAGACTCCTGTGCCGCCAAACCGGATCGGCATCGTCTCCCCGGATCAACGCCGGAAGCAGCCCGCGAGCTCCTCGAAGCTGAACGGTTCGCCCCCCAGACAGACCTCCTCGATGTGGTTCTCTTCGATGACCGCCCGGCTGATCTCCTCCGGCCCGGGGAGCCGGCCGGGCCGGACGACCAGAAAATCGGCCCGTTTCTCCTTCGCCAGCGAACCCGCTTCGCAGTCGAGACGGAGCGCCCGTGCCCCTCCCAAGGTCGCCATCGCGAGGATCTCGTCGGGCGTAAACACCCCCGGAAACTCCTTCAGCAGAAAGCGCATCTCGTCCCACATGGAGAGGGAGTCGTTGCTGGCCAGCGAATCAGTGCCGAGGGCGAGCGGTATCCCCGCCTTTTTCAGGAGTGCCGCCGGCGCCTTCCCCACCACCAGCCGGTCGTTGCTCCGGGGGCAGAGCACCACGCACACCCCACGCCTTTTCAGGATCTCCGCATCTGCCGGAGTGACTTGCACGCAGTGCACCACCGTGGCCCTCTCGTTGAGAACGCCCAGTTCGTCCAGGTAGGCGGTCGGCGTGGTCCGGCGCGGCGCGGGGAGATAGCTCTCCCAACCGGCAAAGGGATAGAGAAGTTCGGCGATCCTGCCTCCGGAACTATGGATGAACTCTGCCTCCTCGGCGGATTCTGCCAGATGGATGGCGGTCGGCAGGGTATGTCCCTGCGCCAGTTCGGCAACGTCCTGCAGGAACCGGGGGGAAAGTGTGTGCGGGGCGTGGGGGGAGAGGCCGGGCCGCAGCCGGTCGTCCCCGAAGGTCGCCAGGGTTTCCTCCAGGGCGCGCAGCAGCTCGCCGCAGCGAACCGGGTCCTGGCCGATCGCCTCGAAGTAGAGCCTGCCGGAAAGGGGCGACTGCCGATAGATCGGCAGGAGCGATCGGTCGGAGAGGATCTCCCCGACCATGGTGGTGCCGCATTCCAGGGACTTGTAGATCCCCTCGCAGACTGAGTGGAGCAGCTCTTCGGCGCTGAGCGCACGCCTGATCTTGATCACCTGGATGACCCAGTCCACATAGGTCCGGGGAGAGTAGTCGATCCCCTTGCGCAGCTTCCACGACGGGAAATGGGTCAGCTCCAGGTGGGTGTGGGCATTCGCCAGGCCGGGCATGATGACGCAGCCCGGAAACTCCCGGACCGGCGCGCCGTAGCGCGAGCGCAGCTCCTCCAGGGTGCCAAGATCGACGAGCCGGCCGTTGTCCGTGACGATCGCCCCCCCGGCAACGGGTGGGGAGGATACGGGAAGAAGGTATGAAGCGGCGTAGATCTGCATGAACATCCCTTTCGTTCTTTTCGGACCATCGCGGCCAAGCTCTGGCACAATTGTACCAAGGGAAAAGAAAAGGGCAAACGGTCGCTGCCCTTTGCCCTTCACATCACGCAAATCTATCGGAAATGCGCGATTTGCGCAAGATCCGGGGACGCCTCCTTCTACCAGGCGACCTTTTTCAGCGTCCCCTGCCCCGCCACCTCTTTCCTGGTCGGCAGGATCCGGTTCTTGTCGTCCACGAACACCAGCTTCGGTTCGTGCCGCAGCGCCTCCTCGTTCGCCATGTTGACGAAGCTCGCGATGATGACCAAGTCGCGGGGGGCGACCATCCGGGCGGCGGCACCGTTGATGCAGATCACCCCTGAGCCCCGCTCCCCCTCGATGGCGTAAGTCTCGAACCGGCTGCCGTTGTCCACGTCCCAGATGCAGACCGCCTCGTAGGGGATGATGTCGGCCGCTTCCATCAGGTCCTTGTCGATGGTGATGCTCCCCTCGTAGTGCAGGTCGGCACCGGTCACCGTTGCCCGGTGGATCTTGCTCTTCAGCATCTTTCTGTCCATCTAGTTCTCCTCTCCCAGTATGCAGTTATCGATAAGCCTGGTTTTCCCTATTTTTACGGCAAGCGCCACGAGCGTCCGGTCGTTCGCCTGGGTAACCTCCTCCAGAGTGTCCATGTCGCGCAACTCCGCGTAGTCGATCACGGCGGCGGGCTCCGCGGTGATCGTCCCTACGACCCGCTCCCGCAGGCAAGCGGCACTGCGCTCCCCCTCCCGGAAAAGGGCCCGCGCCGAACCGAGCGCCCGGCTGAGACAGAGGGCGCTTTTCCGCTCTTCCGGGATGAGATAGGCGTTGCGGGAGCTCATGGCCAGACCGTCCGCCTCCCGGACGATCGGCATGCCGACGATCTCGACCGCCATGTTCAGGTCGGCGGTCATGCGCCGGATGATTGCCAGTTGCTGAAAATCCTTCTTGCCGAACAGGGCCAGGTGAGGCATGACGATGTGGAACAGCTTGGTTACCACCGTGGTCACCCCGCGGAAATGCCCCGGCCGGCTCGCTCCGCATAGGGGGAGGGTCAGCCGCTCCAGGTCGACCCAGCTCTGGTACCCTCCCGGGTACATGTCGGAGGCCTTCGGCGCGAAGATGACGTCCACGCCCGCCCCCTCCGCAATCCGGGCGTCCCGCGCCAGGTCCCGGGGGTAGCTGGCGAAGTCCTCGCCGGCGCCGAACTGGGCCGGGTTGACGAAGATGCTCGCCACCAGGACATCCGCGCGCCGGCGCCCCTCGCGCATCAGGGATGCGTGCCCGTCATGGAGGTACCCCATGGTCGGGACCAGGGCGATGGTCTTCCCGGCTGCGCGCCATGCGGCCGCAAGGGCCTGCATCTCTTTTACCGATTCGACGATTGCCATACTCACGCTTAAATCCAAAGTTCCCCCTCCCTCGATGGGAGGGGGCGAGGGGGAGGGGGAACCACGTTCTCACCCCCACCCTGACCCTCCCCCATCAAGGGGGAGGGGAATAGTGGGTGACGATCATCTGCGGTCAACTGAAGGAATGCTCCTCGGTCGGGAACTCCCCCCCCTTGACCTCGGCGATGTAGCGGGCAACCGCGTCGGTCATCACGCTCTTCACGTCCGCGTATTTCTTCACGAACCTGGGGGAATATTTTTCGCACAGCCCGAGGATGTCGTGGATCACCAGCACCTGGCCGTCGCAGTGGGGCCCGGCACCGATCCCGATGGTCGGGATGGCGAGCTCGGCGGTGATCCGGCGCGCAAGCGCGAGCGGGATACCCTCCAGCACCACGGCAAAGGCCCCGGCCTGCTGCACGGCATGGGCATCGGCCAGGATCTGCCCGGCCTGCTCATCCTTTTTACCCTGGACCCGGTACCCCCCCATCCGATGGATCGACTGGGGAGTGAGGCCGATATGGGCCATGACCGGGATGTCCATGTCGACGATGGCACGGATGGTCGGTGCGACGTGTTGTCCCCCCTCCAGCTTGACTGCGGCCGCACCGCCATCCTTGACCAGGCGTCCGGCGTTTCGCCGCGCCTCATCGAGGCTCACCTGGTAGGAGAGAAAGGGCATGTCCGCGACCACCAGCGCCTTCGGCTGGGCGCGCAGCACCGACTTGGTGTGATAGATCATCTCCTCCATGGTGACCGGGAGGGTATGCTCGTATCCCGCAAAGACCACGCCGACCGAATCCCCCACCAGCATCATGTCGATGCCGCAGCCGTCCATAAGCCGCGCGGTGGGATAGTCATAACAGGTCAGGGCGGTGATCTTCTCGCCGTCGGCCTTCAGTTTCTGGATGTCCAGAATGGTTTTCTTTTTGCGCAACACTCTCTCCGGGGTATGCAGCAAACCACCACGTCAGTGCAATGAAAAAGCGCCCCCCGATCGGGGAGCGCTTGTCAACGGCTAACAAAGGAATCGGCAATTCCCTTTGTTAAAACCGGCTATTGCCTCCCGTCCCGGTTCGGCGTGAATCCAGGCGGTATCGAGTTTTCCACGACTCTGTACGGCTCCACTCGCGTAGCGGGCCTCGATCCTAGAACATTGTTATCAATTAACATATCCGGATCGACATTGTCTACTCATTTTTGTTTACACGATTTTAATACATCGGATTGCCGCACTCCGGGGCTTTTATCTGGCGATCTCCTTCATCAGTTCCAGCTCCTGTACCACGGCGCCGCTCTCATACTGGCGTTTTTCCAGGTCGTTGAATATCCCCAAGACCATGTTCCCCACTTCATCGACGGACTTCCTGATCTCGCTGCCGTCCTCCACCTGCCTCCCGGTGGCCTGAACCATCTCATGGGTCATCTCCTTGATGGTGTCCACGGCACGGACGATGCTCTTGGTAGCGCTGCTCTGCTCCTTGGAGGCCTTGAAAATCTGGGAAGTCATGGAGCTCGCGTCTTCGATGGACATGGTGACCAGGTGGACCCCTTTTGTCTGCTCCTCGGTAGCGATCTTGATCTGCTCGGTCATCTCCATGGCGCGCTGGGAGCTTTTCAGGATAACCATGAGGGCTTCGCCGGTGTCTCTCCCGAGATGCACCCCCTTCACCACCATGTCCTTGACGACACCCATGTTTCCGGCGGCAAGGCGCGATTCGTTGGTGATGTCCTCGATGATGCCGGTAATCTCCCCGGTCGACTGGCCGGTCTGCAGGGAGAGGTTGCGTATTTCATCGGCCACCACGCCGAAGCTCTTGCCGTATTCGCCCGCCTGCGCGGCTATGATGGAAGCATTGAGAGCCAGCAGATTGGTCCGTTTGGTAATGTCGTTGATGACCCCGACGATGGCATCGATGCGGCTGCTGTTTTCACTCAGCTTCTTGATGCCGTTGTAGGAAAGGTCAACCGATTTCTGGATCTCTTCCAGGGCGGTTATGGTCTCCTGAACGACCGCCATGCTCTTGTCGGCTTCCACCTTGACCTGTCGGGAAACTTCATGGGAAACGCCCGTACTCTCCTCGACGTTTTTCAGGGAGCTGTTGATCTGCTCCATGGCCGACGCCGACTTGCTGACCGTTTCCGAAAGACTGTCCAGATTTTTGGAGACCTGATCGATGGACACCGATATCTCGTTCACCGCGGAACCCGTTTCGTCGACGGACGACATGACGCTTTCCGATGCGGAGGCGATGTGGGCGGTGTTGTCAGCCAGGGATTCCACCGAATTCTGCAGGCTCAGCACGTACCGGGAGTGGGATTCCCGGTTCTGCAGCAGACCGGAGAAGGTTTTCCCCAGTTCCATGGTAAGGGTATCGATGGCGGAGAGGAGATTGATCCGGGTAATGGCCGATGCCGCCTGGTCGGCAAAGAGCTTGATGGTATCCACATCCGTGTCGTTCAGCGTCCTGTGGGTGAATTTGTTGTCGATGCCGAACAAGCCGACCGATTCCCCCTTGACCACGATCGGACAGAGCACGAAACTGCGCGACCTTATGGGACGGATGCTGTTGAAGGGGGGCTGTACGTGGAAAGCGGGGGGATAGCTGCCGATATCTTCGATGAGAAACAGCTTCTGCTCGGCAAACGACTTGTAGATGACCCCGCTCCGTCCATCAAGGGGGAGAGTCACCCCTTTCGGATCGAACCCGTCGCTCCCGGTCGCTGCGACAAAATAGAGATGGGTCCGTTCATCGTCAACCATGAGGATGTTGACCCGTTCATACCCCAGGATCTCGTGCAGTCCTTCCGCGCAGAGCGACAGCACCTCCTGCACGTTCAGCGACTTCTGTATCCTGCTCCCGATCTGGTGGAAGTTCTTGATGTTGTTGTCCAGGACCTTGTAGCGGTTCTCGAAGACCTCCTTCTGAGACGCGACTTCCTTATGGAGCACGTCCAGTTCCATGGCCCTTTCGAGGAGCTCGTCGCTCGCCCTGCCGATGACAAACCCCAGCATGGACATCACCAGGGCGGTGCCCGCCCCCATATAGACGTACAGGGCAGTGTTGTCGGCGCTCCGGGTAATGTCGGACGTTATCTGGGCCCACAAGGAGATGCCCGGCTCGGGAAAAAAAATGAGCCGGATGGCTATCCAGGCGATCGGAGCCGTTATCCCCAGGACAAAACCGAGTACCGCATACCGCATGCTTCGCTTTTCAGAGAAGGTCTTGTGCATTGAAATCTACCCCACATTGCCGAATTATATGCTGCAGCCAACCGGCACCGTTGCGCGCCGGCACCGGCAAAAATATCCAAAACCCGCCCATGTCCGGTAGTTGCGTGGATGAAGTCTATGATAGTGACCGGATAATGTCAATATCAACATTATCTGCCGAATGTAATCCCCAGTTGTTCGGCACACCTCACTATTTCCCCCCCGGGATCGACGAGCTTCAAACTGCTGACGGCCCGCTCGATGGGTACCGCGGCGATTTCACTCCCCTTCAGACAGACCATCTGCCCGAACTCTTCCGCCTCTACCAGGTCGAGCGCCTTGATCCCGAACCGGCTGCCAAGGTAGCGGTCAAAGGTGGACGGCGACCCTCCCCGCTGGAGATGGCCGAGAACCGTCACCCTGACGTCCATGTCGAGGCAGCCGGCGATCTCTTCGGCGACATAATTCCCGATGCCGCCCAGGCGCTCGACGGAGCGGGTTTCGGACGCGCATTCCCGGACGACCCTGGCGCCGTCCACGGGATACGCCCCCTCGGCGGCAACGATGATGCTGAACCGCCCCCCCCTGTTCCGCCGGTCGTTCACTGCCCGGCAGATCCTGCTGACGTCGAAGGGTATTTCCGGGATCAGTATGACGTCGGCACCGCCGGCAATCCCCGATTCCAGGGCGATCCAGCCGGCGTAGCGCCCCATCACCTCCATGATCATCACCCGGTGGTGGCTCTCCGCCGTGGTGTGCAGCTTGTCCAGGGCATCAGTTGCGGTTTCGAGGGCGGTATTGAAGCCGAACGTGACGTCGGTTTCCAGCAGATCGTTGTCGATGGTCTTGGGAACGCCGACGATGCTGACCCCTTTCTCCACCAGCTCCAGGGCGATCTTCAGCGACCCCTCCCCCCCCACCACGATGAGCGCCTCGATCCCCAATCGGTCGAGGTTGGCAATAACGGTGTCCGACATATCCACGTATTCCGCCATGCCGTTTTTGACCACCGGCCAGGAAAAAGGGTTGCCGCGGTTGGTCGTGCCGAGAATGGTCCCGCCGCGGGGCAATATGCCGCGCACGTCGTCCGGGGTCAGCAGACGGCACTTTTCCGGCGTCAGCAGGCCGTCGAAGCCGTCCTCTATGCCGACCACCTCCCACCCCCGCATGAGGTGCGCACCCTTGACCACACCCCTGATCACCGCATTGAGCCCGGGGCAGTCCCCACCGCCGGTAAGTATGCCGATTCGTTTTTTCATCCATAACCCCGAAGAACCAGTAACACGTTACACGTTACATGATTGAGATTTGCTATCGGAACTCGAAACTCCCTTCCCGGCCAGGGCGGCGGCGCCGAGAATCCCTGCATCGTCCCCCAGCTCTCCCTTGACGATCCTGACCCGGCGCGCCGGGACGGTGAACGCCCTGTCCAGGATCTCCCGCCGGATCGGTTCGGCCAGGAGATCGAAGCTAGCCGCCACCCCGCCACCCAGCAAAATCGCCTCCGGATTCAACAGGTTCACGACGGTGGCGCCGGCGATCCCCAGGTAACGGCCGGCCTTTTCGAAAAGCGCGAGCGCAAGTGGGTCCCCCCGGCGGGCGGCCGCAGCCACTGTTTCCGCCGTGATGTCGCTACGGGGAAGCCCGGCGAGCGCTCCTGCCCCCCCCTCATCCAGTGCCCTCAGCGCCGCCGCCGCCAGGGCGCTTGCCGACGCATACTGCTCCAGGCACCCCCTGTTGCCGCAGTGACAGGGGAGCCCGTCGGGCTCGACGGTGGCATGACCGTATTCGGCGGCGACCCCGTCAATACCGCTCCAGAGCTCGCCGTTCAGGATCAGGCCGCTTCCCACGCCGGTGCCCAAGGTAAGGAGGAGAAACGAGTCGAACACCCGTCCGGCACCGTAGCTCTTTTCACCGTACGCCGCGGCATTGGCGTCGTTTACGGCGATCACGGGGAGGCCCGTGGCCTGTGCGACCGCCTCTTTCAGATTGACCCCCTCGATCGCCTTGAGGTTCGGCGAGGAGAGGACGACACCGGATCGCGCAATCAGCCCGGGAATCCCCATCCCGACCGCATGGACCTCCAGCCCGAGGGGATGCGCGCTTTTCTGCACCGCGCCGATCCCGCTCACGAGCCTCTCCAGAAAGCTCTCCCGCCCCAGGCTGATCTCGGTCTGGCTCCGTTCGCGCAGATGGATGGCGCCCTGCGCCCCGACCAGCGCGAACCTGAGGTTCGTCCCCCCAATGTCCACGCCTATGCATGCCCTCGCGGAACCACCTCTCATGGTACGCCTCCCTTACTACAATGCGGAAAAACGGGGGAGAAGTGTGTCGTACGTCGCCTGGAGGTTTTCAGGCATGACGCGCAGGTCGGCGACAACGCTCATGAAATTGGTATCGCCGTTCCAGCGGGGCACGACGTGGAAATGCAGGTGCTCGTCAACGCCTGCTCCGGCTGCTTTTCCCAGGTTCATGCCGATGTTGAACCCCTGGGGAGCGGCGGCTGCCGTCAGCACATTGCTGCTCACCCTGATGAGTTCGAAGAGGTCGAGTTTTTCTTCGGGGGTCAGGGCATTCAGGTCTGCGACGTGCCGATGGGGGGAAATGAGGAGATGACCGTTGGTGTAAGGATAGCGGTTGAGCATGACCATCGCCAGAGAGGTCCGGTAGAGGACGAGGTTGTCACGATCCTTGTCCCATTCGTCCCGCAGACAGAAAATGCACCCCTCAGGCTTGCACGTCTTGATGTATTCAATGCGCCAGGGCGCCCAGAGCCTTTTCATGGCTATCCCCCCGAATAAACATGGCCTCAGGACAGGCCTCCGCTCATGATTAACTTTTTAAAGCACCAACAGCTGCAAGTCAATATAAAAACCCAGGCGAAGTCGCCGTGTAACAGCCGCGATCCGGACTTACGGTGACCAATATTGGCCATCCCAGGCTGGCCAATTTCAGCCAGCTGCGGCTGCAGCTGCACCTCCCCGACCGGTAACTCGCGGTATTTACGACAGTTCGAGGGGGGCCGGATGCTGGCACCCGAGTTGCAACGTAAAACGATATCTCAGACTTTCGATTACCGCAGACCATTGCCAGCCCATCCGCAAAGATCACCATATCTGCATTTAGTTCCTGTTTCGGATAACCTTATCAGAACATGAACTCATATAAAATAAAATGTTTTTTTATTTATTCAAATGAAAATTCTTGACAAGCGCGGCGCAACAACGTTAAAGTGTTTACTATAAATAAAAAACAGCGACGTAATTATTTGATTTTATTGATTTTACCCCCCCCTGCACTTTTATCGTCAATAAAATTAACCACACACAAGGAGAGAGGGATGAGCAAGAAACAGGACGCATTGGATTATCATTCAAGCGGGCGGAAAGGCAAAATCGAAGTAATCTCCTCGAAACCGTGTTTAACATCCCGTGACCTTTCCCTGGCCTATTCGCCGGGGGTGGCCGAACCCTGCCTCGAAATCGAGAAGAATCCGGAAGATGCCTACAAATACACGGCCAAGGGGAACCTGGTCGCGGTGGTGTCGAACGGCACGGCGGTCCTCGGTCTGGGCAATATCGGCGCCCTGGCGGGAAAACCGGTCATGGAAGGAAAAGGGGTCCTGTTCAAGCGCTTTGCCGACATCGATGTGTTCGACATCGAGGTCAAATCGGAAAACCCCGATGAGGTGATCAAGGTCTGCCAGTTACTGGAACCTACCTTCGGCGGGATCAATCTGGAGGACATCAAGGCGCCGGAATGTTTCTACATCGAGGAAGAACTGAAAAAGACCATGAATATCCCGGTCTTCCACGATGACCAGCACGGCACCGCCATCATCTCCGCCGCGGCGCTGATCAACGCCGTGGAACTGGTCGGCAAGAAGCTGGCGGACATCCGGATGGTCGTCAACGGCGCCGGGGCCTCCGCCATCGCCTGCACCAACCTCGCCATCTCCCTGGGGGTGCGGCCGGAAAACCTGATCATGTGCGACACCAAGGGGGTCATCTACAAAGGGCGCACCGAGGGGATGAACAAATACAAGGAGCGGTTCGCCGTCGATACCCCGCTCCGGACCCTGGAGGAGGCCGCGGATGGGGCGGACGTTCTCTTCGGTCTCTCCTCCAAGGGGGCGTTCACCAAGGAGATGGTCCGGAAACTGGCGAAAGACCCGATCATTTTCGCCATGGCCAACCCCGACCCGGAAATCGCCCCGGAAGAGGTGAAGGAGGTGCGGGACGACGTCATCATGGCCACCGGCCGCTCCGACTATCCGAACCAGGTGAACAACGTGCTCGGCTTCCCGTTCATCTTCCGCGGCGCCCTCGATGTCCGCGCCACCGCCATCAACGAGGAGATGAAAAAGGCGGCGGTCTTCGCCCTGGCCGAGCTGGCACGGGAAGATTGCCCCGATTCGGTCTGCCGTGCCTACGGCAACGTCAAGTTCTCCTTCGGCCCCGAGTACATCATCCCCAAACCGTTCGACCCGCGGGCGCTCCTGCGGGTTGCCCCGGCAATCGCCAAGGCGGCAGTGGAGTCGGGAGTGGCCCGTCAGCCGATAGAGGATATGGCAAAGTACATGGAACACCTGGAGGCGCTCCAGGGCAAGGCCAAGGAAACCATGCGCCTCATCATCAACAAGGCGAAGACCGACCCGAAACGGGTGGTCCTTCCGGAAGGCGAGAACGAGAAGATCCTCCGCGCCGCCCAGGCGATGATCGAAGAGGGAATCGCGAAGCCGATCCTCCTCGGGAACAGCAAGGAAATCCAGCAGAAGATCGCCGAGATGAACCTCGACCTTAACGGGGTGACCATCATCGACCCCGACGACTCGCCGGACACCGAGCGCTACGCCCAGGCCCTCTTCGAGCTCCGCCAGCGCAAGGGGGTCACCCTTTCCGAGGCCCGGCGGATGATCCGGCGCAAGTCCCGTACCTACTTCGGCTGCGTCATGGTCCGCCAGGGGGATGCGGACGCGCTCCTTTCCGGCATCGACGCCCACTACCCGGACACCATCCGGCCCGCCCTGGAGGTGATCGGCAAGAAGGAGGGTCTTTCCAGCGTCCACGGCCTCTACATGATGGTCTTCAAAAAGGGGATATTCTTCCTGGCCGACACCACCGTCTGCATCGAGCCGACCGCCGAGGAACTGGCCGAGACCGCCATCCTGGCAGCAGACACGGCGCGGGTACTGGAGATCGAGCCTCGGGTCGCCATGCTCTCCTTCTCGAACTTCGGTTCGGTGCATCACCCCGAGACCCTCAAGGTTAAGCGGGCCGCGGAGATCGTCAAGGAGCGCGCACCGGAGCTGATGGTGGACGGGGAAATGCAGTCGGACACGGCGATCACTCCCGAGATTCTTGCCGCCAACTACCCCTTTGCCAACCTGAAGGAGGCAGCCAACGTCCTGGTATTCCCCGACCTCAACTCCGGCAACATCTGCTACAAGCTCCTCCACCGCCTCGGCGGCGCCGAGGCAATCGGCCCGATCCTGATGGGGATGAAAAAGCCGGTCCATGTCCTGCAACGCGGCGACGACGTCACCGATATCGTCAACATGGCCGCCATTGCGGTGGTAGACGCGCAGAACTCATAACGACTGGACGGTTGGTCAATACGAAAAGGGGCTCCCGCATGGGTGCCCCTTTTCTGTTGTCAGTCAGGCCTGTTTTTTGCTACGATATGTCCAGCAAGTTTGCGCAAACAGAAGGATTACCATGGATGCATTCATCGACAGAGAGTTTCAGCAGCCTTCCCTTCCGGTCAGGTCCTCCCGGTCACGCGATTTTTTCGGCAGGATGGTCGCCATTTCGCTGATCATCCACGTCATTTCGTCCATCATCCTCATGTCCCCCCAGCGGAGCTCGGTGACCGCCCCGGCAGTCAGCTACCTCGACCTGCAGGACATGAAGTCGCTTGAACAGGCCAATCCCGCCCCCGCTAAAGAGCAAAAAACCGAAAAAATTGCCGAGCAGCACCAGACTGCCGACCAGGCTGCGGAACCGCCGGCACTTCCCGGCAAGCCGCTCTCGGAGGCGGAAAAGCTCGTACAAGACGTGAAGCAGTCGTTGGCCGACGCCGAAAAGAACCCGGAATCCCTCCAGGAGAGGTCGTTCGGCCTGGGACTGACCAACGGCTATTTCAGCAGTATCGCGCAGGGAGAAAGTTTGCGCGCAGACATCAGGGAATACTACTTCAGCATGCTGCGGCAAATCAACGAAAAGTGGTGGCTCAACAAGGAGAGTCAACGCGGAACGCTGCGGGGGGCTGTGATAAGTATCGTTATCGCCAAAAACGGCGTTATCATGCAGAAGACGCTCGTGCGCAGTTCAGGGAACCCGGCCTTCGACAAGGCCATGCTGAAGTCGATCGATGCGGCGGGCCCGCTCCCGCCGCTCCCGGAAACGTACGGGATGGACTATTTCACCGCTCCGCTCCGGTTCAGAGGCCCGCTCGACCTCTTCACGTCGTAACCGGGAGCAGCGCATCTCTTCCGCGCTCACCCGTCATTCATCTTCCCAATCCAGCTCCACCAGGTCCAGGTCGTCGTACTCCCGGACCTCGTCCCCGGGGAGCCCCGCGAGCTTTTCGATCCTCTCGACCGTATCGCGGAAACCGGGATTCAGAGCGTTGATTTCACAGTACAGGAGGAGGGCGTCCTCCTTCCGCCCGGCAATATCATAGAGAAGGGCCAGCTCGTACTTGAGCGGGGAGAGCTCTGCGGCCGCCGGCTCTTCAAGGGCGATGCCCTGCCGGAAAATCTCTTCGGCGCTGTTGAAATCCCCCTTATCCCGGCAGCATATCCCCTGCAGGATCAGACAATCCACCTTCCTGCGGGGATCAAGGGATGCGGACCGGAATTCGGCCATGGCGTCATCGTACAGCCCCATCTCCTTGTATGCGATTCCCAGATTATAATGGGTTTCCGTGTCCTCATCGTCCAGTTCTTCTTTTTTGAAAGCCGAGAAAAGCCCATCCGGACTGTGCTTGTCATAATCGTCAACCAGGGATGCCTCTTCTGACTCGACCGCTGCGAAATGCTCCGCCTCCAGTTCGATAAAGTCATCGCCGGCAGGCGGGCCGCCGGCGTCGTCGAGCGGGAAAGCAGCCTCTTCCGCAGCCTCCGGCGGCATGTCGCCGAAGTCCGCTTCTTCCTGAGCCGGTTGCCCGTAGAGCCCCGCCAGTTCGACCAGCTCATCCTCCGTAAGCTCCAGCTCCAAGGCAACTTCGGCGGGCTCCGCAGGCCGCATCTCCACTTCATCCCGTTCTTCGGCGAGATCGAGCTCCGGGGCAACTTCGGCGGGCTCTTCCGGCTCATCCGGCACCGGCTCATCCTCGAAAAGCGTGGCATCCCGCACCGCGATGGGGACAACATCCGCGCCAAGGGAGTCCTCTTCCTCAAGAGAAAGATCGATCTCTTCTTCCCACCCTGTTCCCGGAACAGGCTCCGCCGGCTCCGCCGCAGCAACTGGCGCGCCCGCGGCGGAAGAAGTCTCCTGTTCGTGAACCTCCTCTTCCGCGTCCACTGCCCCTTCCCTTTCCGCCTCGTCCCGGGCCAGGGAAGCGAGCCGCGCGACAATCCCGGAAAGCTTTGCCTGTTCGCCGCTCGCCTCATAGAGACCTTTCAAGCCGTCGAGAGGCCGTGCGTCCTCCGGCATCCGGTCCAGCAGGACGAGATACGACCGTTCGAGCGACTGATAGGCGCCCTTTTCAAGAAACAGGGGACCATGCAATTTAAGGAGAAACAGCGCACTCTCGATATTGTCATCATCAATAGCGGACTGGATGAGTCCTTCCCGGGGAGACAGTTCGTCGGGAAACAGGCGGGCCATCTTCTGACAGACTGTCCTGAGCTCCTCCCTTTCGCCGGCTGTGCGCACGGCAGCTGCCAACAGTTGCCAGGCGTGCAGGTTTTCCGGCTCCTTTTCCGTGATCTCCCGGAGTTTCGATATGGTTGAGGCTGCATCGCCACCGGCAAGCTGAGATGACGCCAGATCAAGGGCAAATTCCTTTTTGCCGGGGAAAAGATAGGCGACCCTGTCGCAGACCTGACGAAAAACACTCTCATCACCGCGATTCCTCAGCAAAAGCGCAACCTGGACAAAATCATCATACGCCTTGCCGGCATTTCCCGCGGCAAAATGGGTCTCGGCCAACTTCAGGCGGGTATTGAGATTGTCCGGGTCCATGGCCATCATCTTTTCGATGATCGAGAGGGCCTCGGAATGTTTGCCGGATTTATCGTAATAGTTGCAGACCCTGCCGTATTCCGCCAGGGCATTGCCGGTCAGACCCTGCTTTTCGTTGAGGATGGCAAGATGGTGACTGATTTTGATATCGTCGGGATCGAGCTTCTGGATCTGCTTGTAGACGGCGATGGCCTTGAGGTAGAAAGCGTTGTCCGCGTAATACTTGCCGATTGCCTCGTATTCGCCGATCGCCTCATCCCTGCGGCCGGCCCGCACGAGAAGCTCGGCAAGCCGCTGCCGGTGCCTGATGTCATTCGGGTCGAGGGCGACGACCTGCTCATAATCCTTGATGGCCCTGTCCAGCTGCCCCTTCAGAATGAACTTTTGCGCGCTTTCCAGAAATTTGTCTTTTTTCGAGCTCAAAGGGTACCCGTCTCACAATACATCAGATATTCCTGCTAGTTAAACTAATTTAAACGGCACGCCATGTCAAGGCTTAAGAGCTCCATCGCCAGACTGCGCGCCATCAGGCGGAGCACCTGGAACGGTGTCGTTGTTCAGGTTGCGAATGCCTTTCAGGAGTACCCTGAGCTGCCGGAGCTCGTCGGGCGCAAGCCTGCGATCCGAGTAGACCGCCGCTGCGTATATCCCGACAAACCGGTCGACAGAGGGATCGTGCAAGGTGGCGGCCAGTCCGTGCAGTCCTGTTGCCGGGCCGATCTCTACCCCGTGCTCCCGCCGCACCTTTCCGAGGAATGCCCGGAGAATCCGCTCTTCCGGCGCCCTTCTCCCCCTGCGGATGAAGCCGGGGGCCACCGCAATGAGCAGAACCAGCAGCACGGCGGGAAGTACGAGCTGCTTGAGGCGGGCCGGCACCGAAAGCCGCTTCAGCCCGATGTTGGCACCGGATATCAGCCGCATTTGCCGTTCCAGGTCGTAGTTGATCACCGCCAAATTCCAGTAATAGCTGAAGGCATCCAGCGCCATGGAGATGGTCCGGACAACCCCCTTGCGCCCCTCTCCGGCCCCGGCGAAATTGGCCGCCCACCCGCTCGGGTCTATCGTCACCCACCCCTTGCCGGCAACAAGGGCCTCCACCCAGACATGGGCCATGTCTTCGGAAATCACGTAATAACCGCCCAGATCATTGTAGTTCCCGCCATAATAGCCGCCCACGAGGCGGGCCGGCACGCCGGCGATGCGCAGCAGCATGGCGAACGAAGAGGCAAAAAACTCGCAGTTACCCCTCTTTTTCTCGAACAGGAACTCATCCAGCGGCTCTTTCCCCACCGGCAGCCCCGTCGTGGCATAGGTCAATCGCGCCCCCCGGAAAAACTTTTCCAGGAGATCAACCTTCTCGGCGTCACCCAGGACTTTGCTTGCAATGCCCGCGCCGAGAGAGATCATCCGCCGGGGGACGTGCCGGGGAAGCTTCAGGTAAAAATCGTGCTTCGCCGCTTTCCCCCCAATAATCACGGCACCCGGCACCGACACCGCCTCATACTTTTCATGTCCGGACGGCGCCCCCTGGCGCACATAGGTGCGGTCAGGCTCTTCAGTGTGCCGAAGGCCCGAGATCGTGCGGGGAACGTTGAGCGCCAGCAGATAGGGGACCCGTCCCGGTTCCGGAAAGATGGTCTGCCGGACGGCGTTCCCTTTCCCGGCTATCCCTCCTTCCGTGCCGGGGGGCGCCCTGCGCACCCAGGCATTACCCTCGAAGGTGTTGAGCACGATCCCGCGCCAGTAGAGAAGGTTTTTGGGGAGCCTCGGGCAGCTCACCCGAAACGCCACGCCATGCTCCTCCCCGACGGACGGTGCGCTGCCCGGCGCGACCTTTTCGCTGAAACCGGTCGCCTTTGCTCCTCCCACGTTGAGGAAATTCCAGAGGGGATACTGGGTCCTGGGAAGAATGAAAAAAAAGAGGAGAAGGAGGGGGAGCGAGCCGGCCGGCAAGACCAGGGCGGCCGACACTATTTTTTTCAGGCCGCCGCGCGATACGGCGTGGCTGGCAGAGAATGAATGAAACGTCAGGATGACCAGGGAAACCGCGATCAGCAGCAGCATCAGGAGGAAGTAGCAGAGAAAGAGCGCGCTCAGGCTGAACAGGGAAGAACCGGCCAGACAAAAAAGCGAGAGGGCATAGATCTGCAGGTAGTTTCGGGCGCTTTTCTCGCTGAACAGTCTGACCGCCAGGAGGATCACGAGCAGGTTGACCGCCGGGCCGACAAGGTTGTCCCGGCTGAACCGGGAGACGTATAAGAAGAAGAAGAGAATGGATACGGCGGTGGGAAGCCACCCCTTGACTGCCCGCCCGTTCCGTTCAGCCATGATCCCCGCGGCGAGGGCCACAGGAAAGACAATCCGCGGGACCGCCTCCAGATAGGGGAACAGGGGAACGAATCCCAACAGGGCAATGCCGTAGGCAAGAATGTTGAGGACCGTCTTAATTCTTACCATAGCGAGCCAGTTCCGATAGAAGGCGCAGCCTGTGGTCACGGGACGCCGCGGGTGGGAGGAGCCGCTCCCGCAACTTCAGGCCGACCCGCCTGTTCCTCGTGATAAGCCGGTTAATGAGAAAAGCGGCGCAGGAAAGGTTCTCTTCCAGGGTTTCCCCCGGCATCATGGCCAGGTCAAGGAGGACCGGTTCCTGGGACGTTGCGGTCAACTCCTTGACCTTCAGTTCGCCATGCTTTGCCGACAGCCGCCAGTGAACCAGCTTCAGAGGCTCGGCGCCGGAATAATCGGCGATCTTCGCCACCTCCCCTTCATACCCTTTGGCGTGGTCCGCCAGGGCGCCGCTCCGCTCCGTTCCATCGTAACCAGCCGGCAACGGACAGGGAAGAGGCGCCGGAAAAACCGTCAGCCGGCGATGCAGCTCTACCCGCCGCGAGCGGATAAAAAAATTGATCGGGAAAGGGGACACGATTTCCCCCGCCGCGATGACCTGCTCTCCCCTCTCCCGGAACCTGAAAACAAAGGAACCGCTCCCCTCCGAAGCATTCCCCACGAGGTCGAAATCCACTTCTTCGCCGAGCAGCCGCACCTTCAGGAGAAACGACGGCACCGTGCGTTTTCCATTGACGAGCCTGACCGTGACGAGGGTTTCCACCCCGCGGTAAACCTCGTCGGGGAGATCGACCCGGACGCTCAGTCCCCGGATGTTCAGCCAGCCGAGAATGCCGGAGACGGACATGAAGGCCAGGAGCGCGGCCACGATCAGAAAAATGAGGTTGTTGCCGGTGTTGACCGCAGCGAAGCCGAGCAGCAGGGTGATGGCTATGTATAAGGCTCCTGCCTTGGTAAGCTTCAGACCAACGGAACGGGAATATCTTTGAGAATCGCGCGTAACAGCTCCTCCTTGTCGATGCTCTCATGCTCCGATCGGCAAATCAGCCGGTGGGCGCCGACCGGCACCGCAATGCCCTGCACGTCCTCGGGGGCCACGTACTTTCGCCCCTCCAGGTAGGCATTGATCCTTGCCCCCTCCGCCAGGTTGATCCCCCCCCTGGTGGAAATGCCGGAAAGGATCAGGGGGTGATTTCGGGTGGCGGCAACGATGCTGAAAATATAGCCGGTGATCTTTTCCGAGAGATAGACCTGCTCCCGGGCCTCTTGCCGCGCCGCCAGGATTTCATCCGCCCCGACCAGGGGGGGGATCTTCCTGATGTCGTCCCGGATGCTCCCGTACATGATGATCGACCTCTCGATCTCTTCCGGGGGGTAGCCGACGCCGGTCCTGATGATGAACCGGTCCATCTGCGACTCGGGGAGGGGATAAGTCCCCACCTGTTCCACGGGATTCTGGGTGGCGATCACCAGAAACGGCTCGGGAAGGGGGTAGGTTATCCCCTCGACGGTCACCCGCCGCTCCTCCATCGCCTCCAGCAGGGCGCTCTGGGTCTTGGGCATTGCCCTGTTGATCTCGTCCACCAGGACGATATGGTGAAAAATGGGACCGGGGATGAAGGTGAAGCGGTTTTCTTCCCGGTTGAAGATGGACAGCCCGGTTATGTCCGAAGGGAGGAGGTCGCTGGTGCACTGGACCCTCCCGAACGACAGGCCGAGAGCGCTGGAGAGCGCCAGGGCCAGTGTGGTTTTGCCCAGGCCGGGGATGTCCTCCAGAAGAATATGCCCACCGGAAAGGAGGGCGATGACCGCCAGGCGGATGGCCCGCGCCTTCCCTTTCAGGTATCGGGTGGCAAGGGTATCCATGACATTGAGCATTGCGGCACGCTTCGGCAGGTCTATGGTGTCGGACATCGGTTCCTCGCTCTGTCTGTAGTCAAATGTTCAATAATTCTATGCTCAAAGCATGGACTTAGTCAATCGCTACTTCCGCCGCCGCGCGCGTTGACTTTTGTCGAAAAGAAACTACACTTTCCCCGTATCGACCCCCACCATGAGCTGCGCGGCTGTGCCGGCTCATCCTCCGGCAGGAAAGGGAAGGTCATGAGGGCTTCCTGGATCAGCGATATCGGTAAAATCAGGGAAAACAACGAAGACACGGTTTTCGCGGACACGGAGAACGGGGTTTTTCTCCTGGCCGATGGCATGGGGGGGGCCAGCGGCGGGGAAATAGCGAGCTCGCTCGCTGTCCGGACGGCATACGACTATCTGCGCGGCCGGCTTCCCCGGGCTGACCGGGCCTCTGTCCCACGGCTCCTCGCGGACACATTGGCATCCGCCCATGCCGCACTGTTCAAGAGGTCCCTTGCTGAGCCGGAGCTGTCCGGCATGGGAACGACCCTCGAGATCATGGCAGTCAGGGGGGAGGAAGCGTTCATCTGCCATGTGGGGGACAGCAGGGTTTACCTGATGAGGGATGGGGAATTGCGGCAGCTGACCACGGACGACAACATGGCATCCCTTCTCGTGAAGCAGGAGCATCTGTCGCCCGAGGCCGTCCCTCCCCAGGCACGGCACATCCTGACCCAGGCGGTGGGAGCGTCGGAGTCGCTCGTTCCCGAGATCCGCGCCATTGGAATGCGGCATGACGACATCATCATGATCTGCTCCGACGGACTGACCGGGATGCTCGCCGACCGGGAGATAGCGGACATTATCGGCACCTGCCGGCACGACCTGGACAAGACTGCCGCAGCCCTGGTGCAGCGGGCAAACACCCGGGGAGGATTCGACAACATTTCACTCATCCTCGTGGAACCGGCCCCCCTTGCCTGAAAAAGTCCGGATAACGCGAAAAGGCCTGCATACGCAGGCCTTTTCCATCTATCTTCCACAATATCGCGTCAGCAATCTGCTTGCCCGTCGATCACGCAAAATACCCGCTACCGGCCGATCCGCAGGACGATCTTGCCGAAATGCCGGTCTTCCTCCATCATCCGGTGCGCCTCCACGACCTGGTCCAGGGCGAAGACCTTCTCGATGATCGGCACGACGGAGCGATCCGCGAATGCGGGAATGGCCCGCCGGGTGAATTCGGCCACGATCTCCCCCTTCTCCGACACGGGGCGGGAGCGGAGCACCGAGCCGATGATGCTCTGCCGCTTGACCATCATCAGGGCCAGGTTGAGCTCCGCCTTTATGCCGCTGGTGACGCCGATGATCACCAGCCGCCCCTTGTAGGCGAGGGAGTTCATGTTGGGCGCCAGGTATTTGGCCCCCACGTGGTCGAGGACCAGGTCGGCCCCCTTCTTGCCGGTGAATTCCTTGACGATCTCGGTGAAATCGGGGGTCTGGGTGTAGTCGATCACCAGGTCGGCTCCCAGCTCCTTCACCCGCTCCATCTTGGAGGGGTGGGCGGTGACAATGAGCTTGCTGTTGGGGGCGAGCGCCCGGCAGAGCTGGATGCCGGCGGTATTGACCCCCCCGCCGCCGCCGTGGAGGATGGCGGTCTGGCCGTCCCGGAACTCGCCGACCATGAAGATGTTGAGGAAGGCGGTGATGTACGATTCGCAGACGCAGGCGGCCTCCTCGAAGCTCATGGCCTCGGGAATCCGCATCAGGTGGTCGGCGTAGGCCACGGCGTACTCCGCGTACCCCCCGCCTCCCACCAGGGAGATGACCCTCTCACCCTTCTGCCAGCCGGTCACGCCCGGCCCCAGCTCCTCTATCACGCCGGCCACCTCCAGGCCGAGGATTTCCGAGTCCCCCGGCGGCGGCGGATATTTCCCCTCCCGCTGCACCAGGTCAGGCCGGTTGACGGAGGTGGCCATCACCCTGACGAGCACTTGGTTTTGTCCCGGCACCGGCCGCTCCACCTCTCCCACCTTCAGCACCTCCACCCCCCCGAATCCTTCCATCAGAACAGCCTTCATGGCACTACCTCCTGTCGAATAATAGCTTCAAACTTGTGTTGAAAGATTTTGCCAACCGGGCGCAAGATTTCGTCCAGATCGTCGCCGGCCCGCAGAAAACTTGCCGAGGCGTAGCACCCACAGGGCATAAACAGGGCTACGTTGAGGCATGGTTTCGAAGACACGGCGGCGAGATGGTCGGAAGATCGCGCCCGTCCCTAAGGCTGCCAGAGATACATGAAGCTGCTCTCCGGTATGAGGTCCCCCCCTGCGAAGCCGAGCATGCCGGCAATCGACGAGCTCTCCCCCGAAGCCTCGGAGTAGATGGACCCCTTGTAGCTCCCCGGCCGGTTATAGATGACGACCCGCGCCTTGTCGATGCCAACCTGCTTCTTCATGCCGGCAATCGCGTCATCCAGGTAGCCGATCTCGTCGATCAGCTTGGCGGCAAGGGCCTGGGGTGCCGTGTAGATCCGTCCGTCGGCCAGGGACCGAAGCTCCTCCCGGCTCAGGGTATTGTGCGGCCGGGCGACGACCACGTCGAGAAACCGCTGGTAGAGCTGGTCGATGATCGCCTGGACCAGCCGCTGCTCCTCGGGGGTGGCGGCCCGGAAGGGGGAGAGGATGTCCTTCTTGTCCCCCGACTTGATGGTCTGCTCCTTTACCCCCACCTTTTCCATGAGCCCTTCCACGTTGAACTTCACGAGGAGTACGCCTATGCTCCCCGTGATGGCGGTCGGATGGGCAACGATCCGGTCGGTGGCGGTGGCGATGTAGTACCCGCCGGAGGCGCCGATGCCCATGATGCAGGCGTACACAGGCACCTTCTTCCGTTCCTTGAACGCCATGATGTCGTGGCGGATGATGTCGCTGGCGGTGACCGTCCCCCCCGGAGAGTTGATCCTGATGATCACCCCGGCGAGGTCGTCATCCTCCTCCGCCTTTTTCAAGGCCTCCCGGGTCAGGTCGACCATGGAGGAGCTCCCCCTGGAAAGCATTCCGCCCGATTTCTCCCGCTCCGAGATGGCGCCCGATATGTCCAGGAGGAGGATCTTCTTCGTCCCTTCTCCCTCAACTACTTTTTCCTCGAAGGGCTTGGGAGGGGAGACGAGCGGAACGTTAACGGTACAGCCGCTCGCGAGGAGAACCAGGAAAGCGGCAAACAGCGGAAAAAAGATTCGATACATGGCGTTACCCCCAGTCCTTGAAGACGAAAAAAGGATCGGCTCTGGTCCGTACGGATCATGTATACATGGTAAGGAGCCGAAAATCAACCAGGGAAAGCATCCTCTTCCCATTTCACCTATTTCCTGCTACACTGCCCGTCCAGCGCAGTCAAAGAAATCCCCTCAGGACGGAACACATGAAATATCTCAGCACCAGGGGAGGCATCTCTCCGATCGGCTTCAAGGACGCAGTAATGATGGGACTGGCGACCGACGGCGGCCTTCTCCTTCCCGAAAGAATCCCGGCCGTCGACGGGCAGACCCTCGACATGTGGCAGGAGCTCCCCTACCGGGAGCTGGCGTTCAGGGTGATGTCGCTCTTCGCCACCGACATCCCGGAGGAGGACCTGAAGCGGCTGATCGACAGGTCGTACGACTCCTTCGACAACAGGGAGATCACACCGGTGGTGCGGGAGAACGGCGTCTACATCCTGGAGCTGTTCCATGGCCCGACACTCGCCTTCAAGGACGTGGCCCTCCAGTTCCTCGGCAACCTGTTCGAGTACCTCCTGAAGGAGCGGGGGGAGCGGATGAACATCGTCGGCGCGACCTCCGGCGACACGGGGAGTGCCGCCATCTATGGCGTGCGGGGGAAAGAGAACATCAACATCTTCATCCTCCACCCCCACCTGAAGACCTCGCCGATCCAGGCGCTCCAGATGACCAGCGTGCTGGACGAGAACGTCCGCAACATCGCGGTCAAGGGGACCTTCGACGACTGCCAGAACATCGTCAAGGCGCTCTTCAGCGACCTCCCCTTCAAGGAGAAATACGCCCTGGGCGCGGTCAACTCCATCAACTGGGCGCGGGTGCTGGCCCAGGTAGTCTACTACTTCTACGCCTGGTTCCGGGTGACCGAAGCGGGGGGCGACGACGTCGTCTTCTCCGTCCCGACCGGCAACTTCGGCGACATCTTCGCCGGTTACGTGGCGAAGCGGATGGGGCTGCCGATAAAACGGCTGCTGCTGGCCACCAACGAGAACAACATCCTTACCCGCTTCATCAACGAGGGGGATTATTCCACCGGCGAGGTGGTGCCAACCCTCTCCCCGTCCATGGATATCCAGGTCGCATCCAACTTCGAGCGCTACCTCTTCTACCTGTTCGGCGAAGACCCCGCCCGGGTCCGCGACGCCTTCGCCCGGTTCGGCGCAACCGGCCGCATGGAGTTCACCGCGGACGAACTGGCGCAGGTCAGGAGGGAGTTCGCCTCCCGCACGGTGAACAGCGAGGAAACCCTGGCGACCATCGCCTCGTTCCGGGAGCGGAGCGGCTACCTCCTCGATCCGCACACCGCGGTCGGGGTGAAGGCGGCGCTTGAATGCGTCGCCCCGGACGAAACCCCGGTCTGCCTTGCCACCGCCCACCCGGCCAAGTTCGGCGACGCGGTACGGCAGGCCACCGGCATCGCCCCCCCCTTCCCGCCGGCACTCGCCGGGATCGAGCAGCTCCCGACCCGCTGCGAGGTCATGGAGGCGGACCAGACGGCGATCAGGAGATTCATCGAAGAAAAGGCCCGTTAACGGTCCTTGTTAGCAGACAAGAGAACGTAGGGGGCGCAGCATGCTGCGCCCCTATTTAGTACGGGTGCCATGAAAATCAACTGGAACGACATCGACACGGTCCTCCTGGACATGGACGGCACGCTCCTCGACCGCCACTTCGACGACCATTTCTGGCTGGAGCACGTCCCGCGACGGTATGCCGCCAAAAACCGCATCCCGCTGGACGAGGCAAAGGAGCTCCTCTACGGGCTGTTCCGGTCCCAGGAGAACACCCTCAACTGGACCGATCTGGACTACTGGACCGAAAGGCTCGGCCTCGACATCCCGCTCCTCAAGCGAGAGGTGGACCACCTGATCGCGGTCCACCCCTTCGTGACGGAGTTCCTCCTCTTCCTGAAGCGCCACGGCAAGGGGATCTGGCTGGTCACCAACGCCCACGGCAAGACCCTCGACCTGAAGATGGGCAAGACCCGGCTCGGCCCCTACTTCGACGGGATCGTCTCCGCCCACGACCTGGGGCTCCCGAAGGAGGAGGTCGAGTTCTGGGGAAAGCTCCGGGAAAAGCTCCCCTACGAGCCCGCCCGCACCCTCCTCGGCGAGGACAGCGAGACCAACCTCGCCACCGCCGCCGCCTACGGCATCACCTACCTCGTCTACGTGAGCCGCTTCAGCTCCAGCTCCCCCCCGACCGCATCGACGCGGTTCGCCTCCATCCACTACTTCAGCCAGCTCATCCCGGCCGAGGGAGCGTCAGTAGTGGAACTGTAAGCGAACGAAAAAACGGGCACCCTCGCGAGGGTGCCCGTTAAAAATACTAGCAATACTTCCAGAAACGTGGTTTTTCGTCAGATCAAGGCTGTCGAGGGATGACGCGGAGACTTAGCAGCGCTAAGCTGCACAAGGAATCCCGAAGACTTACGCAGAAATGGCGGACAATTCGCTTACGAATTGGACAGCGAAGGCTGCCCGCAGGGCGAGGCCGTAAGGCCGAGTCAAAAGCCGCGTTTCTCCAGTCTACTCCAGGTTGTCCTCGATCCGTATCAGATTGCTCTTCTCCCGAATCACGTCGAATGCGTCGATCTCGTCCAGCGCCTGCCGCACGTCCATCTCCCGCGCTTCGTGGGTCATGATCACGATGGGCACCGACTCCTGGGCGCTGCGGGCCGTCTGGATCATGGACTCGATGCTGATGGCGTGCTGCCCCAGCGCGCCGGCGATCCTTGCCAGCACTCCCGGCTGGTCCGCGACGCTGAAGCGGATGTAGTACTTGCTGACGATCTCGCCGATCGGCTTGATCGCCAGTTTTTTCACCCGCCCGTCCAGGTAGCCGAGCGGCGCGGTGCGCCTGCCGATCCCCGCCAGGATATTGCGGGAGATCTCCATCACGTCCCCCGCCACCGCACTGGCGGTCGCGTCCATCCCCGCCCCCCTGCCGTACAGCATGACGGGGCCCACGAAGTCGCCGGTAAGCCGGATCGCGTTGAACGCCCCGTCCACGTCGGCCAGGGGATAGTTGACCGGGATCATGGTGGGGTGGACCCGCGCCTCGATCCGCTCACCATCCCGCTTGCCGATGGCGAGGAGCTTGATCTTGTAGCCGAACTCCCGCGCAAAATTGATGTCGATGGCGGAAATGGAGCTGATCCCCTCGGTGTAGATCTCCTTGAAATCGACGCTGGTGCCGAAGCAGAGGGAGAGGAGGATGCAGAGCTTGTGGGCGGTGTCGATCCCCTCGATGTCGAAGGTCGGGTCCGCCTCGGCGTAGCCGAGCTCCTGAGCCTTCCTCAGGACCGCGGCGAAATCCGCCCCCTCCTGGGTCATCTTGGTGAGGATGTAATTGCAGGTGCCGTTCAGGATGCCGAGCACGGTGGCGAAGTTGTTGGCCGCCATGTTCCCCTTGATGGCGGAGAGGACGGGAATTCCTCCCCCCACCGCCGCCTCGTAGAGAACCTCTACCCCTTTCCGCGCCGCTGCCGCGTAAATCTCGGTGCCGTGCACCGCGAGGAGGGCCTTGTTGGCGGTGACGATGTGCTTGCCGTTCTCGATCGCCCTCAGCACGAAGGTCTTGGCGGGCTCGTAGCCGCCGATCAGCTCGATCACGATGTCGATTTCAGGATCATCCAGCAGTGCATTGGCGTCGGCGGTCAAGACCCCGGGTGCCAGGGCGACCCCGCGGTCGGTCGTGATGTCCAGGTCGGCAATCCTCTTCAGCGTCACCCGCGCCCCCAGCTTATCCTCCAGGAGAGCGCAGTTGCGCATCACCAGTTTCACCACGCCGGTGCCGATGGTGCCGAACCCCAAAAGTCCCAGTTTGATTTCCTTCATTGCATAACACCTCATTGTTGATTTAGTTTCTGGTTTAAGGTTTCGGGTTGTTAACTCAAAACTCAAAACTCGAAACTGCCTCACTCTTTGTCCGGCACCGTCGCGGAAATCTCGTCCAGGATGCCGTTCACGAAGGCGGGGGATTCCTCGGTGCCGAATTTCTTCGCCACCTCTATCGCCTCATTGATGGTAACGTTTTTCGGAATGTCGGCACGGTACAGAAATTCGTACGTCGCTATCCGGAGGATGTTCACGTCCACCCGGGACATCCGGGCAATCGCCCAGTTCTTCGACTGTTCGCCGATTTTCCGGTCGATCTCCTCCCGTTTGGCCATGACCCCCGTCACGAGCTCTTCCGCAAAGGTACGCACCACGGCGGGCACCCGGGCATTTTCCCGGAGTTGCCGCAGCGACTCCCTGGTCTCCACCGGGTTCAGGTCGAGCGAATAGAGCGTCTGGAGCGCAAGCTCCCTCCCTTCCCTGCGCATGCCCACTACGCGATACTCCTGAACAGCTGTGCGGTCTCGATGGCGGTCATGGCAGCCTCGAACCCCTTGTTCCCCGCCTTGGTGCCGGCCCGCTCAATGGCCTGTTCGATGCTGTCGGTGGTGAGGACCCCGAAGGCAATGGGGACCCCGCTCTTCAGGGAAACCTGGGCGACCCCCTTCGATACCTCTGCGGCAACGTAATCGAAGTGGGGGGTGGAACCGCGGATCACCGCGCCGAGACAGATAAGGGCGTCGTATTTTCCGGCCGCCGACATCTTCTGGGCTGCCAGGGGTATCTCGAAGGCGCCGGGCACCCGGGCCACCTCGATATCCTTATCCTTCGCCCCGTGCCGGACC
This sequence comes from Geobacteraceae bacterium, assembly GCA_036518435.1. Lineage (GTDB taxonomy): Bacteria > Desulfobacterota > Desulfuromonadia > Geobacterales > Geobacteraceae > JAMPXD01. The sequence continues at coordinate 29,806 of DATDNF010000009.1, read as the reverse complement.
AGGGCGTCGAGCGCCCCCTCCAGGAGCCGGTCTCCAATAAAGCTGTTGAAACGGCCGACCACGATGCCGAACTTGAGCCCGGTGGCGTCCAGCTTTCCTTCTATGAACTTGGGCATATTTCCTCCTATCCTGATATGGCAACGTAGGGGCACACCCATGTGTGTGCCCAGGGCGGACACGTAGGTCCGCCCCTACGACAGTCACCCTTCACCGTTCCTATATGTTTTCCAGCAGGTGTCCCAGCTTTTCCCGCTTGGTCTGCAGATACTTGAGGTTGCTCTTGGTCGGCTCAACCTCTATCGGGACCCGCTCCACGATGTTGATGCCATACCCCTCGAGACCGACCACCTTCTTGGGATTGTTGGTCATCAGCCGGATATTCTTGACCCCCAGGTTGACCAGGATCTGGGCGCCGATCCCGTAGTCGCGCAGGTCGGCCTTGAACCCCAGTTCCAGATTGGCCTCCACCGTGTCCTTCCCCTGGTCCTGGAGGGCATAGGCTTTCAGCTTGTTGATGAGGCCGATGCCGCGCCCTTCCTGGCGCATGTAGAGAACGATCCCCGCTCCCTCCGCCTCGATCATCTCCATGGCCCGGTGGAGCTGTTCGGCGCAGTCGCAGCGGCGGCTGCCGAACACGTCGCCGGTCAGACATTCGGAATGGACCCGCACGAGGACCGGCTCGTCCCCCTTGATCTCCCCCTTCACCAGGGCCAGGTGCTCCAGCTGGTCCACCTCGTTCTCGAAGGCGATGGCCCGGAATTTCCCGCCATAGGTCGTGGGAAGCTGCACGTCGGCCGCCCGGCGCACCAGGGACTCGTGCTTCAGCCGGTAGGCGACCAGATCCGCGATGGTGCAGATCTTCAGGCCGTGTTCCTTGGCGAACTTCTTCAGTTGCGGCATGCGGGCCATGGAGCCGTCGTCATTCATGATCTCGCAGATCACCCCGGCGGACTTGAGCCCCGCAAGGCGCGCCAGGTCGACGGAACCTTCCGTCTGGCCGGCGCGGACCAGCACCCCGCCGGGCTTGGCCCGTAACGGGAAAATGTGACCCGGTCGCGCCAGGTCCTCGGCCTTGCAGGCATCGTCCACGGCGGTACGGATGGTGTGGGCCCGGTCCGCGGCGGAGATGCCGGTGGTCACGCCCTTTTTCGCCTCGATGGAAACGGTGAACGCCGTTCCGAAGGAAGAGGTGTTGCTCGAAACCATCAGCGGCAGGCGGAGATGGTCGCACCGCTCTGTGGTCATGGTCAGACAGATCAACCCCCGTCCGTACTTGGCCATGAAGTTGATCGCCTCGGGGGTGACCATCTCGGCCGCCATGGTCAGGTCACCCTCGTTCTCCCGGTCTTCGTCATCGACCAGGATCACCATTCTTCCCTGCCTGATCTCCTCGATCGCCTCTTCTATCTTTGCTACCGGCATGACTATTTCCCCGTAAAATTGAATCGTTCAAACTTTCTTTATCTCACAGAAAACCGTTTTTGGCAAGCAGATCGAGGGTGACCCCGCCCCCCTCCCCTTTGGCCGACAGGAGCCGCTCCAGGTACTTTCCGATGATGTCGGTTTCGATGTTCACCTCGTCGCCTGCTTTCCTCTCCTGCAAGGTCGTTTGTGCCGCGGTGTGGGGTATGACGTTCACCGTAAAGCCGTCTGCCGCAACATTGTTCACGGTAAGACTGATGCCATCGATCGCCACCGACCCCTTCGCGGCCAGGTAACGGCCAAATTCACTCGGGACGCGGAAGGCGAACACTATGTTGCCCGAAACCTCGCGCCGCTCGGTGACAACCGCAACGCAGTCCACGTGCCCCGTGACGATATGCCCCCCCAGGCGGTCGGAAAGACGCAGCGCCCGCTCCAGGTTGACGCGCGCCCCGCGGTTCATTCGCCTGAAGGCGGTCCGTTCGACGGTTTCCGGCGAAGTGTCGAACACGAACGTTCCCCCTCCCTTCTCCACCACGGTGAGACAGACGCCGTTCACCGCGATGGAATCCCCAAGGGCTATCTCCGCCGGCGGGAAAGGCGCCTCAACCGCAAGGCGGGCCGACGCACCGTGCCGCTCGATCCCCGCGACCTTTCCCACTGCTTCGATCAGGCCGGTAAACATTGTTTCTCCGGGTATCCTTCGATCATGATATCCTCGCCTATCCGCCGAACGTTAAGATCTCCGAGCCGCACCGCATCAGCCATCATCCCGGCCCCCTTTCCCGCAAAGAGCCCCATGCCTTCGCCGCCGATGAGCTTCGGGGCATAGAAGAGGAGAAACTTGTCGATCAGGCCATGCCTCAACGCCTCGCCGGCCAGCTTCCCTCCCCCCTCCAAAAGGACCGACTGGACCCCCATCCGGCCGAGCCTGGCCAGCAGATCATGGAGATCAACGCGCCCATCCCGTTCGCGGCATTGCAGGATCTCGGCGCCGCATCCCTTGAGTTTTTTTGCCTTCGGGCCGGAGCCCGCCAAGGTGGCGATCACCGTCCGGGCAGGGGAGTCGAGATGGAGCACCCGGGCATGGAGCGGGATGTTCAGCGCCGAATCGACAATGACCCTGAGCGGGTCCTTCCCCCCGGCAATCCTGCTGGTGAGCTGCGGGTCGTCGGTCGTGACGGTGCCTGTCCCCACCATGATCGCATCGACCGCTGCGCGCAATTTGTGAACGTAGCGCCGCGATTTTTCACCGGTTATCCACCTGGAATCGCCAGCCGTAGTGGCCGTTTTGCCGTCGAGGGTCATGGCGCTTTTCAGGATGACGAACGGGAGGCCGGTGGTGACGTGCTTGATGAAAGGCTCGTTCAGGAGGCGGCTCTCCCTCTCCAGGAGACCGACATGGACTTCGATGCCGGCGGTCCGGAGCATCTCGATCCCCCGGCCGCTCACCTTGGGGTTGGGGTCCACCATGGCGGCAAAGACCCGCCGCACCCCCGCCTCGACCAGCGCCCCGGCGCACGGCGGGGTCTTGCCGTAGTGGGAACAGGGTTCCAGGGAGACGTAGACATCCGCCCCCCCGGCCGCTCCCCCGGCCTGGCGGAGGGCATGAACCTCTGCATGGGGGGTGCCGGCCTTCCGGTGCCACCCCTCCCCGACGATCGCCCCGTTTTGGACAATGACGCACCCCACCGCGGGGTTGGGCGCGGTTTTACCCACCCCTTTGCGGGCCAGGGTAATGGCGCGGCGCATCATCTTTTCGTGGAAATCTTTCATACCTGAGACTTTGCCAAACGGGCGCGAGATTTCGGCCAGATCGCCGCCAGCCCGCAGAAACCGTGCCGAGGCGTAGCCAGGCTACGTCGAGGCGGGGATTCGAGGACACGGCGGCGAGATGGCCGGAAGACCGCGCCCGCCTGCTACCTTTTCAATAAATCCTGCAACTCCACCATGAACTCGTTGATATCCTTGAACGACCGATAGACCGAGGCAAAGCGGACGTATGCAACCTCGTCGATCCCGTGCAGCTCGTTCATCACCCACTCGCCGATGACGGTGCTCGGCACTTCACGTTCACTCCCCTCCTGGAGCCGTACCTCCAGCCGGTCGACGAACCGTTCTATGGTTTCCACCGACACGGGCCTTTTCTCGCACGCCTTCTGAATGCCGGCAATCACCTTCATCCTGTCGAACGGCTCGCGGCGCCCGTCTTTTTTCAGGACCAGCGGCAGGACCTCCTCGATCCGCTCGTGCGTGGTGAATCTCTTGCCGCACGACTCGCATTCCCTCCGGCGCCGGATGGCAGCCCCACCCTTGTCGGGGCGCGAATCCACCACCTTGCTGTCGGTGTATGCACAGAAAGGGCACTTCATGGGCTCTCCCCTACTGCCGGCCGCGTCACGTCCTCCCCGGCAAATTTTTCCACCCGGACCCCCGATTCCCGGATCATCTCCGCGGCCAGTTCGTCCGGATACCCTCCTTCGTACACGACCCGCCCGATCCCCGCATTGATGATCATCTTCGAGCAGATGATACACGGCATCGTCGTGCAGTAAAGGGTCGCGCCGTCGATGTTGGTGCCGTGCCTGGCAGCCTGGATGATGGCGTTTTGCTCCGCATGGAGGCCGCGGCAGAGTTCGTGCCGCTCGCCCGACGGTATCTGCAGCTGCTCCCGCAGACACCCCACATCGAGGCAGTGGGCAACGCCTGACGGGGCGCCGTTGTATCCGGTGGCGAGGATGTTCTTCTCCTTGACCAGCACCGCCCCCACCTGCCTGCGCAGGCAGGTGGAACGCTTCGCCACCAGGCGGGTAATCTCCATGAAGTATTCATCCCAGCCGGGACGGGGCATAAGAGCTCCTGCGATGTGTAATTTCCCCTCCCTCGACGGTAGGACCCGAAGGGCCTGAAGGGGCGAGGGAGAAGGTAAACAGAGGGGCAAATTCTTACCAAAATACCCCATCGGGAGTGCAATGGTCAAGAAAATAGGGACTTTTACTCCGCCGGTAAAGCCCGGAGCCGCTTTTTATGGGCAGTCGCCTTCTTTTCCTGGAGCCGTTTCTCCACAGCCCCCTTTGGCACCTTGGTGGCTATGCGCTTTTTCACCTTGCGCGCTCTTTTCTCAAGGGCCACCCTCAGCCTTTCCATGGCGAGTTCGCGGTTCTGGACCTGGGAACGGCGCTCCGAGGCCTGCACCACGATCCCGGTCGGCAGATGGCGGATCCGCACCGCCGAATCGGTCACGTTGCGGTGCTGCCCGCCGGGGCCGGAGCCCCGGCAGTATTCGATCTTGATATCGGATTCCCTGATTTCAACGGTCATAGCCCGGCTCTTTCCTTCAGACGGCCAGATGTGGTAATGTAGTCCTGGAGCAGTTGCTTGCCATCCGAATCCACATACTACCCGCAATCCCATGAAAGGTAAACCGATGAATGCAGTCGCCCTGCTGGAAAAATATTTCACCACTCCCGCGGCCCGGGAGATCGTCATCGGGCACAGCCGTCTGGTCGCGGCAAAGGCGCTTCGGATCGCCGACGCGCTGGGGCTGACGGAGGCCGACCGCCGATTCATCGAAGAAGCCGCCATGCTCCACGACATCGGCGTCTGCCGCACCGCCGTTCCCGACATCGGTTGCCTGGGTAACGAGCCATACATCCGTCACGGCATCATCGGCCGGGAAATCCTGGAAGCCGAAGGATTGCCCCGCCACGCGCTGGTCTGCGAACGCCACATCGGCGTGGGGCTGGCGGTTGAAGATATCCGGACACAGCACCTCCCTCTCCCCGAGCGGGACATGTCGCCGCTATCCCTCGAAGAACGGATCATCTGCTTCGCGGACCTCTTCTTTTCCAAGAAACCCGGAGCAATCGACATTGAAAAGTCTCCCGACAACGTCAAGAAGAACCTGGGCCGTTTCGGCGAGGGTAAGCTGAAAATTTTCGAGGAGTGGCTCAGCGAGTTCGCATGGTGATGCCTGGCGGGCATCACGTGGGGGTCAGTATCTTTCTGATTTGTCCGAGTAACGCCTGGGGCGTGGGCGGCTTGGAAATAAAATTCGACCCTCCCATCGGAATCCCCTTTTTCTGCACAACATCAGGAGTATACCCGCTGGTAAACAGCACTTTCACTCCCGGGCGCATCCTGGCCATTTCGGCGTACGCCTCCTTCCCGTTCATTTTTGGCATTACCACATCCATGATCACCAAATCGACGTCATCCTTCTGTTCGGCAAACCTTTCCACCGCATCCTGACCATCGATTGCTTCGATCACCCGGTAACCGTATGTTTCCAAAAGCGCCTTGTTGAGCTGTCGCACCTCCTGATTATCTTCCACGACGAGCAAGGTTTCCGTCCCGCCGGTGATTCCCGACGAAACTTCGATAAAATCCATCCGGGTTTTCTCCACCGGGACCAAAGGAAAATAGATGTTGAAGGCAGTCCCCTTGCCGGGTTCGCTGGAAACATTGATGAATCCGTTGTGTTGCTTGACAATCCCGTAAACGATGGCAAGACCGAGACCCGTCCCCTTCCCCACTTCCTTGGTAGTGAAAAAAGGCTCGAAAACCCGATTCCTGGTCGCCTCATCCATGCCCGCACCGGAGTCGCGGATGGCGAGCATGGCATACTGCCCATGACTGCCGAATCCATGTTTTTCGATATAGTCGTTGGTCATTTCAAACAAGCCAGTCTCTATGGCTAACGCCCCCCCATCGGGCATGGCATCACGGGCATTGGTCGCGAGGTTCATCAAAACCTGGTCGATCTGGCCCGCATCTGCCATGACGACCAGGTCCCTGCCGGCCGGAGAGATGTGGAGTTCGATCTCTTCGGAGATCAGGCGCTTCAGCAGCTTCTCCAGATTCGCGATGATGCTGTTCAAATCTACCGGCTGAGGGTTGATGACCTGTCTTCTGCTGAAGGCGAGCAGCCCCTGGGTCAGGTGGGCGGCGCGATTGGCGGCGGCAAGGACCTGTTCCAGGTATTGCAACGACGGGTCATGTTTGTCCATCTTCATTTCCACCAGGTTGGCAAAGCCGATGATCGCAGTGAGGATGTTATTGAAGTCATGGGCAACCCCGCCGGCCAGTTGACCGATGGCTTCCATTTTCTGGGATTGCCAGAGTTGCTCCTTGAGTTTCTTCCGTTCCGTAATGTCCCTGATAACGGCCTGCAACACGGCCTTGCCGCGAAGTTCAAAGCGGTTGAGCTGGACCTCTGCCGGAAACAGGGTCCCATCCGAGCGCCGGTGCAAACGCTCGAAAAATTGGTACCCTTCCGCGTATGCCGCTTCAATACGTTCTTCAACGGCCGCAAACGAATCCTCCCCGTTCTGCTGCGGAACGGAGAGCTCGCAGGGATGTCGTGCCAGCAACTGCTCCTTCGATGCGCAGCCGAACATGTCGAGCGCCGCCTTGTTGCAGTCGAGAAACCCATCACGGTCAAGGATCATGATTGCGTCCCGCGATGCTTCAAACAGGGCACGAAACTCCTCTTCGGAATTGCGCAAGGCACCCTCAACCCTCTTGCGCTCGGTTATGTCGCGCGCGACACACACGGAGCCGATCATGCCTCCGTCAGCTTTCAGGAGCGGAGACACCGTGACGAGAAAGAACCTTTGCAGCCTTTCCAGGTAAACCTCCGCAAAATACGTGGCACCGGCGGCAAGGAGCTCGGATACGTGAGAAATTTCGGGATGCATTTCGGCCCCACGGAAATGTTCATACAATCTATTGCCGATGACCTCATCCTTGCTCATCCCCAGCAGGTCCGCCATGGCCCTGTTGACGCGGACGATGCGGTGCCCGTTGTCCAGGATCGCAAGCAGGTCCGGCACCGTATCGAAGGTCCGCTCCCACTCCTCTTTTGCCTCCCGATGCTGGGCGAGCCTGAGTTGTTCCCCAAGCCCCCTGTTCTCGGCTTCTCTCCTCTCCAGGACTGCGGCCATGGCGTTAAACGCGCGGGATACCTTCCCCATTTCGTCTTCCGTTTCAACAGGGATTCGACCGGAAAGATCCCCTTGCTCCAGGGCCTTTACCCCGTTCATCAGGCTGTTCAAGGGACGCGTCACTCCCCGTGCGACGATGTACGCACAGCATGACGCAAACAGCAAAAACAGCGTTGCCATGACAAGGCTGGTCACCAAAAATTTGTGGAGCCTCGCTTCGAGGCCGCTCTTATCGAGAACGACCATGACCAGGCCGTTGAACCGGCCTCTGCCTCCCGGAGGAGCGCCGTTTAAATAGAGGGATTCCTGCGAAGAGTAGGCGGATTCGGCCAAGATCGGGGCGAAGAATTCGATGCGATTTGCGTTGTCGAAACGAACGGTATTATTCGCTCCCCGCAAGAGAGAAACAGCGGCACGGAAATTCCGGGAGGCACCCCCGTTTCCCGGAGCAACATCCCCTCCTCCTTGACTCCGCATGACCAATACCTTCCCATCCGCGGATAGAATGGTGGCGGAGACGACATAATCGTGCCGGAGAATCCCGTCAACCGCCTCCTCAAGCGTGCTCATCCGTTCGGCGAAGACCGCCGGCCGGGAATTATGGGCGAGGAGTCGGGCGAGAAGATCTCCTTCCATGACAAGGCGCTCTGTCTGAGAAACTCTTTCATGATGTAAATAGTGAGAGGTGTAGGCAACAGAAATGACAAGGATCGGAAGAATCAGGATGGAAAATAGCTTGATGCGAAAACTCTCTCTCAACAATTTGAAAGGATTGTCGGTTCCCATGGCTCCACTCTTTTTGATCGGGCCGGTTTTATCCGGGTCGTGAATTATCAGGCCAATTATACCATTCTTTCCCGTAGATGCCTTTTTTGCGCACACGTAAAATATCCCGAAGGCGCCGCTATTTTTGTTCTTCTTCGTGATAAAATTGAATACTTGTAAGACTAGCCGACGTGGGAGGATGTCATGCCGATACCATCAGCCATAAGAAAAATTTCCGACACCGTGTGGGAGCTCCCCAGAACGTACAAAGAGGGGATGCTGGTCCCGGCCCGCATTTACGCCACCGAAAAGCTCCTGAACGCGATGGATGCCGGGGTCTTCGACCAGGTGTCCAACGTCGCCTGTCTGCCGGGAATCCTCGATTACGCCTTCTGCATGCCCGACGGACACTGGGGGTACGGTTTCCCCATCGGCGGCATGGCAGCCATGGACCCGGAGGAGGGAGTGATCTCGCCGGGGGGGATCGGCTTCGACATCAACTGCGGAATGCGGCTGGTCCTCACCAACCTTACCCTGGACGATGTCCAGCCGCGCCTCCGCACCCTCGTTGACCAGCTCTTCTACCGGGTGCCGGCCGGCGTCGGCAGCCACGGCTTCGTGAAGCTCTCCCACGACGAGTTCTGCAACGTGGCGGAACAGGGTTCCCGCTGGTGCCTGAACAACGGCTACGCCTGGCCGGAGGATCTGGAGCGGACCGAGGAGGGTGGGTGCTTCTCCGGAGCCGACGCCGCGAAGATCAGCGTCAGGGCGATCGATCGCGGCTACAACCAGATCGGCACCCTGGGGAGCGGCAACCACTACCTGGAGATCCAGGTGGCGCGCGCCGAGAACATCTTCGATCCGGAAACGGCTCGCGCCTTCGGCATCACGCTGCCGAACCAGGTCGTCATCATGTTCCACTGCGGCAGCCGTGGCTTCGGCCACCAGGTGGCAACCGACTACCTGCAGACCTTTCTGAACGTCATGGAGCGGAAGTACGGCATCCTGGTGAACGACCGGGAACTCGCCTGCGCACCGTTCCGCTCCAGGGAGGGTCAGGACTATTTCGCCGCCATGAAATGCGCCGTCAACATGGCGTTCGCCAACCGCCAAGTGATCCTCCACCGGATACGCGAGGTCTTTGCCGACATCTTCCACCGCGATCCCCGCAACCTGGGGATGGAGATGGTCTACGACGTGGCCCACAACACGGCCAAGCTGGAACGGCACCTGGTGCAGGGGGAAATGCGGGAAATCCTGGTCCACCGGAAAGGCTCGACGAGGTCTTTCGGCCCCGGCATGGAGGGACTTCCCGCATGCTACCGGACGACCGGCCAGCCGGTCATCATCGGCGGGAGCATGGAAACCGGCTCCTACCTGCTGGCCGGGCTGGAGACCGGCCGGGAGACCTTTTACACCACCGCCCACGGCAGCGGCAGGACCATGAGCCGCCACCAGGCGAAGAAGCAGTTCCGCGGGGAGAAACTGCAGCGGGAAATGGAGGCGCGCGGCATTTACGTCCGGAGCGTTTCCTGGGGGGGACTGGCTGAAGAGGCGGGTCCCGCCTACAAGGACATCGACGAGGTGGTGGAGGCGACCGAGCTGGCGGGGCTGAGCAAGCGGGTGGTACGGCTCATCCCCATCGGCAACGTTAAGGGTTGATTTCCCGCCGATTCGGTGCGATGATGGCCGCTATACGCTCTTCAGGGCTGCAATGCTCCGCATGATGGGTTTATTCAAGGAGGAAAAGGGCAATGGCAAAGAAGCTCTTCATCGCCGCCACCGGCCAGAACTGCGGCAAGACCACCATGAGCGTGTCGCTCATGCACCTGGCCCGCCAGAAGTACGAGCGGGTCGGCTTCATCAAGCCGCTCGGGCCGAAGATCCAGTTATTCAACGACACCATGGTGGACATGGATGCGATCCTCATTGCCAAGACCTTCGGCCTGGAGGAGGACATCGCCCTCATGAACCCGGTGGCGCTGGACAAAAACTTTACCCGCGACTACCTGCACGGCAAGATGGATTGCCGGGACCTGAAGCGCAAAATAGTCGAGGCGATGGCGGCCCTGGAGAAAAAGTACGACCTCCTGATCATCGAAGGGGCCGGGCATGGGGGGGTCGGTTCGGTGGTTGGGCTAAGCAACGCCTGTGTCGCCCATGTCCTCGACGCGCCGGTCATCATCGTCTCCGACAGCGGCATCGGCAGCACCATCGATGCGGTCCACCTGAACCTCGCCCTCTACGAAAAGGAAGGGGCCAAAGTCCGGATGGTGCTGGTCAACAAGGTCCGCGCCGACAAAAGGGAAACGATACTCGGTTTCCTGCAGCGGGGTTTCCCCGGCAGACCGATCCGGGTCGAGGGGGGGTTCAACTATTCGCCGATCCTGGCCAACCCGACCCTCGGCCACATCTCCAATTTGTTCAGGCTCCCCCTCCACGGCGACCCGGAGGGGCGCAGCAGGATCATCCACACTATTCAACTGGGGGCTGCCTCCTCCCAGCGGGTGGTGGACGCCCTTGAAGAAGCGACCCTCATGATCGTGACCAGTTCCCGTGACGAGCTGATCGTGACCCTCTCCTCTCTCTACCATATCCCTGCATACCGGGATAAGATCGTCGGCTTGGTCATCACAGGCCACGTACCGGCATCGGAAATCACCCAGCAGATCCTGGACGACAGCCACATTCCCTACATCCGCGTCCACGAAACCACCGCGGAAGTTTTTTCCACCCTGATGGATGACGTGGCGAAAATCACCGCCGAAGACCAGGAGAAGCTCAACTGGATCAAGGCCAACGCGGAAAACGAGATCGACTTCGAGGCGATCGACGCGTTGCTTTAGCACAGGTCGAGATAGAGAAAAAATCCTTTACCTTTTACCGGTGAGCGGAGCGAACGAAATGCCCTATCGCTACCTGGAAGACATCGCCGTTGCCGACGTGGCATTCGAGGCGTGGGGCACGACGCTGGAGGAAATGTTCATTGCCTCGGCCGACGCCACGATGAACGTCATGGTCGAGGAACTGGCAACTATCGAGAACCGCCAGTCCCTGGAAGTATCCGTGGAGCATGGGGAAGCGGACATGCTCCTGTTCAACTTCCTCAACGAGCTGATCTTTCACAAGGACGCCCGACGGCTCCTCCTCCGGGTCGCCACCCTCGCCGTCGCCCGCCGGGACGGCCTGTTCACCCTCCATGCGCTCCTCTCCGGCGAGGAGATCGACCCGGCCAGACACTCCCTCAACGTGGACGTGAAGGCGGTCACCCTGCACCGTTTCCGGGTGGAACAGACCGACCGGGGGTGGGAGGCGACCGTGGTCCTCGACATCTGACCCTCCCCCCTTCCCCGCTCAGGCGCACTCTGCCACGAATCTCCGCTTCACCAGCTTCTCCAGTTCAACGGCGACAAACACCAGCGCCGACACCCCGACAACGACAGCGAGCTCCCGCGCCTCCAACGGCTCAGTCCGGAAGACCCGCGTGAGGAACGGGACATAGACGACAGCCAGCTGCAGGCATGCGGCTATCAGCACGGCACCGAGCAGCGGCTTGTTGGAGCCGACCCCCACGGTAAACAACGATTGCCGCTCGGAGCGAATGGCCAGGACGTGGAACAGCTGAGTGAAGCAGAGAACCGTGAAGGTCATGGTCTGCCAGTGGACGTCGCCGCGGTGGAGCGACCATGCCTGCACGGCCAGCACCAGCGCGCCGATCAGCGTTCCCACCCAGACCACGTGGAGGCCGAGGCCGTGGGCGAAGACGCTCTCCCGGGGAGGGCGCGGCGGCCTCGCCATGACGTCGCCTTCCGCCGGTTCGACGGAGAGCGCGAGGGCCGGCAGAGCGTCGGTCATCAGGTTGATCCAGAGGATATGGATGGGGAGAAGCGGGATCGGCAGCCCCAGGAGAGGGGCGCAGGCAATGGTGATCACCTCGCCGGAATTGGTGGTGAGCAGGTACTTGATGAACTTGCGGATGTTGTCGAAGATCCGCCGCCCCTCCCGGACCGCTCTTACGATGGTGGCGAAGTTGTCGTCCAGCAGGATCAGGTGCGCCGTCTCCTTGGCCACGTCGGTCCCGGTCATCCCCATGGCGATCCCGATGTCCGCGCGCTTCAGGGCCGGCGCGTCGTTCACCCCGTCGCCGGTCATGGCCACGAAGTCCCCCCGATCCTGGAGTGCTCGTACGATCTTCAGCTTCTGTTCCGGAGCTACCCGGGCGTAGACCCGTATTCTCTCCACTTCGGCGTCGAACGCGGCGAGCGGAAGCTCTGCCAGCGTCGCCCCGGTCATGACCCCCGATCCGTCGTCTGCGAGGAGGATGCCGAGCCTGCGGGCAATGGCCACGGCAGTCAGGGGATGGTCGCCGGTGATCATCACCGGGATGATCCCGGCCTGCCGGCAGAGGCGGATCGCCTCTTCGACCTCTGCACGGGGCGGATCGACCATCCCGACCAGGCCGAGGAAGGTGAGTTCCGCCTCCACGCGGTCCGGCGTCAGCTCCGTCGGCAGGGTTTCCCAGTGCCGCATGGCCAGGCCGATTACCCGCAGCCCGTCGCGGGACATCTGCTCGTGGACGGCGGCAAGCCTTGCCCGGGCGACGGCCGCCTCCCCTCCGGCAATCAGCATCCGGCTGCACCGCTCCAGAACCGACTCGGGCGCCCCCTTGGTAAACGACACAACTCCATCCCCCCGGCGATGGATCGTGGTCATGCAGCGCCGATCCGCGTCGAACGGCAGCTCCGCCAAAAACCGCAGCTCCCCGGCCAGCGCCTCCTTGACATACCCCCGTGCCGCAGCCGCCGCATGGAGGGCGGTCTCTGTCGGGTCGCCAACCAGTCTCCCCTCGGGGTCGCGCGTCGCATCGATGCAAAGAGCCATAGCCGTAAGCAGCAGCCCGGCCGGCGTATCCGCTCCAAAGCCGGACGGTTCTCCCCCCGAAAGGTCGCCGTCGACGGCCACGATCCGTTCCACGGTCATCCGGTTCTGGGTGAGGGTCCCGGTCTTGTCCGAGCAGATATGGGTGACCGACCCGAGGGTTTCCACGGCCGGGAGCTTCTTCACCAGGGCGTTTTTCCTCACCAGGCGGGCCGCGCCGAGGGCGAGGGCAATGGTGACCACCGCCGGGAGCGCCTCGGGGATGGCGGCGACGGCAAGGGCAACTGCGGTGAGAAACATCAGGAGCGGCGGCTCGCCCCGCACCAGCCCGGTGACGAAAATGACGGCGCAGACGGCCAGGATGGCCACCGACAGCTTCCGGCCGAACGCCGCCAGGCGGCGCTGCAAGGGTGTCTTCAGCCCCTCCTCCGCCTGGAGCAGGGCAGCGATCCTCCCCAGTTCGGTGGCCATGCCGGTCGCCACCGCAATCCCCCTCCCCCGGCCGCCGGTCACGGTGGTCCCCTTGTAGCACATATTGCGCCGGTCACCGAGGGGGAGATTCTCTTCGGCAAGCGGCGTGGTCTGCTTCTGCACCGGGACCGATTCACCGGTCAGGCTCGCCTCCTCCACCGTGAGCCGAATCGCCTCGATGAGCCGCACGTCTGCCGGAACCACGTTGCCCGCCTCCAGGAGCACCACGTCCCCCGGCACGACCAGCGCGGCCGGTACCGGCACCGGCTCACCATCCCGAAGCACGGTGGCGGTGGGGGCCGCCATCTGCCTAAGCCCCTCCATTGCCCGCTCCGCGCGGTATTCCTGGACGAATCCGAGCACGGCGTTGAGCAGCACGATCGCCATGATGACGACCGTATCGGTCCATTCCCCCATGATCCCGGCGATCACGGCAGCAACAATAAGCACCACGATCATGAAATCCCGGAACTGGGCGAGGAACATCGTGAACGGCGACTGCCGCGGCTGTTCCTGCAGCTCGTTGCGGCCGTTCTCGGCCAGGCGCTGCTCCGCCTCTGCGGCAGCGAGCCCCGTCGGGGAGGAGTGCAGTGCGGCAACCGCTTCGGCCACGGTCTTCCGGTGCCAGACAGTCATCACAGTTCCGCCACCGCCGCGCGCGCCCTGGCCACGATCTCGGCCGGCTCTTCGCGACAAAACCGGATCGGCGCGCCGAAGGTCACTGTCACCTTTCCCCGTCTCGGTCGACTCGCGCCGCGCGGCAATACCCGCTCGATCCCGGCGATCTTGACCGGCACCACCGCAATCCCCAACTCCTTGACCATGACCCCGAGCCCCAGCTGGAACGGGAGAAGCCTGCCGTCCCGCGAGCGCTCCCCCTCCGGGAAGATCAGGATGTTGATGCCGTGATCGGCGAGCCTCCCCATGAACCGAAGTGACCCGCGAAAACCCCGTGACTGGGGGAGCGGGAAGAGATTGAGGAGCCAGGTGCCGTACTCGTAGGTGAACCTCTTCCAGAGCTTCTGGAACCGGCTCCTGAAATTCTTGAAGAAGAACTCTTCCCAGGCGGCGGTGGCGGTCCGGTAGCGGACCTGTCGGGGGAGGGCGAACATGACGGCGGGCTGGTCCAGGTAGCTCAGGTGGTTGGCGACGAAGAACACCGGACCATCCAGCTTTTCAAGATGCTCCACCCCCAGCGCCTCGAGGGAGACAAAGCTGCGGAACAGGGGATAGGTGAAAACGAAATCCCACAGCATCCTCATCCCCCGGACCAGCGGGGAATTGGTCCAGAACCGGAGATGCTCGTGAGGTCCCACCTTCTCCCGCCTGGCAATGATCCGGCGAAGGTCCGCAACGCGCGTCTCGGGACCGATCTGGGTGTCCTCCAGGTCGAGGCGGTATTCCTGCTCAAGATAATTGACCAGCTCCAGCCGGGCGATCGAGGTGAGCCCCAGGTCGGCCACCAGCAGTGACTCCTCCCGTATCTCCGCCGTGCCGGTCCCGGTGACCTTGGCAAGAAGATCCGCCAGCCTGTCTCCGGAGACGGCCGCACCCGCCGGCTCCCGACCCTTTTTGACCCGCTCCTTCACCAGGAACTTCCTGATCTTCAGGGTGGTGGTCTTGGGGAATTCCGCCTCCGTCCAGATGGTGGAGCCGGTGATCTGGTGGAGCGTGTCGAGTTGACGATTCGCCTCCCGGATGATCTCCTCGGGGGCCCGCCCGCTCCCGTCGAGAAGAAGGACGGCATGCACCTCCTCCCCGCCCCCCCTCTCGACCCCGATCACACAGGACTCCCTGACCCCGGGAATCTCGTTGAGCACACCTTCCACCTCATCCGGGTAGACGTTGATCCCGGCACCGGTAACGATCAGCTCCTTCGCCCGCCCCTTGATGGTCAGATAACCGTCAGCCCCGATCTCTCCCAGGTCGCCGGTCCGGAACCAGCCGTCGCCGGTAAAGGCGTCCCGGGTGGCCTGCTCGTTGCGGTAATAACCGGGGAAGATGTTCTCCCCCCTGGCCAGTATCTCGCTCTTCTCCAGCTTGAGTTCGACCCCCGGCAAGGGGCGGCCGACCGAACCGGCCACCTGCCGCTCCAGGGGGTTGGCGGTGAGGACCGGGGCGCATTCGGACAGGCCGTACCCTTCCAGCACCATGAACCCCATCCCCTCCCAGAATGCGAAAACCTCCGGCGTCAGTGGGGCGCCGCCGGACACGAAGAGGGTGAAATGGCGGCCGAACTTCCGCTGCACCGGATAGAAGAGGAGTTTGCGCTGCTCAAAGGGAAGCCTTTGCCCCGCATGGAGAAGATACCGGAAAATGCCGTCCAGGTGTTTTTCCTCCAGTTCCCGTTCGATGGAGGTTTTCAGAAGCTGCAGGAGGCGCGGCACGGCGATGACCGCGTACACGTCCTCCTCGCCGAGGGCATCCAGAATGGCGGACGGCTTGAGGGTGCGCGGATAGACGATGGCTGCGCCCTGGTAGAGGGGAGTGAAAAAGCCCCCCATCTGCTCGAACATGTGGGACAAGGGGAGCAGCGACAAGAACGTGAACGCGGAGGTGACGATCGGGATATGCCGTTCCACCTGGAGCAGGTTGGCAATCAGGTTGGCGTGGGTGAGAATCACCCCCTTCGGGTTGCCGGTCGTGCCGGAGGTGTAGATCAGCTGGGCGATCTCGTCCGGGACGGGCCGTGCCAGCTCCCGGAGCGGGTCGGTCTCTTCCAGGAGGAATTCCAGGTCTTCCAGCTGGACCGCCGGGTGCCCCGTCACCCGCTCCGGTTTGAAACGGCTCTGAATGACCAGCTTCGCGTCGGTCAGAGTGGCAATGGTTTCCGCGCGCTCGCGGTCTGACATGAAATCGACCGGGACGGCTACGGCGCCGCGAATGATGATTCCCCAGAACGCCACCGCCCACCAGGAACTGTTGGGGCCCCAGAGCAGCACCCGGTCTCCCCGCGCCACCCCGCGGTCGGCTAGCCAGCGATTCATCCTCAGGGAAAGATCGTGCATCTCCCCGTACCCGACCACGAAGCGCCGCACCCCCGTGCGGTTCACGAAGGCGGTTTTTTCTCCCCGCGCCCCGAACGTATCAAAAAGGTCAACCAATGTCCTCATGCCGCTCCCTCTTTCAGTGCCGGTGCCGGAGCCAACTCGCAGCCGACGCCCCCTACCCTGTTCATTAAAGTATAGGGCGTAAACCGGCGTACGCAACCAGGACAGTCCTGCTCCGGAACTTCTTCCTTATTATTGACGGTTTCGCATGAAACCTATTTTCACCACGAAGGCACGAAGGAACCGCTTAAAGTTTTCTTCGTGCTCTTCGTGGCTTCGTGGTGGACTGGATTGTTGCGGTACTTATTTATAGGCAACGGTTTCACTCACAATGCCCATGTAACCGTTTTTTAACGCTTTAACAATCCTTATAATTACCTACAAACATATATATGTATAAACGTACCTATTTATCTATCCGCGGGTTAGCGTCTTTCGCCGCGTATTCCGGCACGGCCCGAAGCCCGCTGAAAACCGTTGCCAATCCCGCGCCCCTCACGTATATAAGAACCTGGTACATAACCATATCACGGGGAGCAAATCCATGTCTTTCATCGCCGACCTCCATATCCATTCCCGCTACTCCCGAGCCTGCAGCCGCGACCTCACCCCCGAGAACCTCTGGCGCTGGGGACAGCTCAAGGGAATCAGGGTGATCGGGACCGGGGACATCACCCATCCCCTCTGGCTCGCGGAACTCACCGAAAAGCTCGTCCCGGCCGAAAAGGGCCTGTTCACCCTGAAGAGCGGGCTCCGGGCGGACAACGTGCCGGCGTCGTGTCGCGCCGACGTGTCGTTTCTCCTCTCCGGTGAGATCAGCTGCATCTACAGCAAGGGGGGAAAGACCCGCAAGGTCCATGCACTGGTCTTCCTCCCGGACTTCGCCGCTGCCGGCCGGCTGCAGGAATCGCTGGCAAAGATCGGCAACATTCGTTCCGATGGCCGGCCGATTCTCGGCCTCGACGTGAAGAGGCTCCTGCGGATCGTTCTCGACATCTCCCCCGACGCCATGCTGGTACCGGCCCACGCCTGGACCCCCCATTTTTCGGTATTCGGCGCCGCATCCGGGTTCGATTCCCTGGAGGAGTGCTTCGAGGAGCTGACCCCACACATTCACGCCATCGAAACCGGCCTCTCTTCCGACCCCCCCATGAACTGGCGCCTATCCATGCTCGACCGGATTACCCTGATCTCCAATTCCGACGCCCATTCGCCGGCTAAACTGGGGCGGGAGGCGAACATCTTCGCGACCGGGATATCCTACGGGGAGATCAGGGACGCCATCGCTACGCGGAAAGGATTCGCCGGCACCATCGAGTTCTTTCCCGAAGAAGGGAAGTACCACTCCGACGGGCACAGGAGCTGCGGCATACGGCTTTCCCCCGGGGAGACGCTGGCGCGCGACTACCTCTGCCCCGCCTGCGGGAAAAAGGTGACCGTCGGGGTCCTCCACCGGGTGGAGAAGCTCGCCGACCGCCCGTCGGGGGCACATCCCGCAGGGGCCCCGTTGTTCCGCTCCGTCATACCGCTGGCGGAAATCATCGCCGAAACCCTGCGGGTCGGGGTTGCCGGCAAGAAGGTGGAACGGGCCTACGTCGACCTGCTGGAAAAGGTGGGGAGCGAGCTGTCGATCCTTATGGATGCCCCGGCGGAACGGATCGCCCGGGCAGGCTATCCCCTGGTCGGAGAGGCGCTCCGGCGGATGCGTGCGGGCAATGTCCGGGTGACACCCGGTTTCGACGGAGAATATGGCCGGATACGGGCACTGGAATAAAGATTGACAACTCAACCGATGAAAATTAAAGTGGCGATGTCAGCGCAATCCTGTTCCACGACGGATTTCACGCCTTGCACGGAGGATATCCATGGCCCTTAAAATCGGCGAACTGCTGGTCAAAGAAGGGGTAATCACCAGGAAACAGCTCGATGAGGCACTCAAAAGCCAGGTCATTTTCGGCGGCAGACTGGGAACCAACCTCGTAGAGATGGGATTGGTCGGGGAAGATGACCTCGTCCGTTACCTGAGCATGCAGCTGGAAGTGCCGTTCGTACCCTCCGAGCAGCTCCTCTCCATCCCCCCCGATGTGATCAAGCTGATCTCCAGGGAGATGGCCGATGAATACAAGATCATACCGCTCAGCCTCGATAAAAAGAGGCTCACCGTCGCCATGTGGGACCCATCCGATCTGTCCGCCGTTGATGCGATCTCGTTCATAACCGGCTATATCATCAAGCCGCTGGTCTGTTCGGAACTGCGGCTCCTGCTGGCCCTGGAGCAGTACTACGGCATCAAGCGCGAGGTGAGGTACATCCAGCTGTCGGGAGGGAGTGGGGTCAGAACGCGGGAGACCGCGCCGGAAAGTCAGAAAGCACCGGCAGAAGCGCCGGAGGTTTCGCCGTTCGAGACCATGTCGGGGGCACCGGTGACCCGAACAGAGCCGGAATGGGGAGAGTTGGCGGAAATCCTGCCGACGGAGGCGAACACCGGGCACCCTTCCGAGATCCTGCATATCGGCACACAGCAGACGGGCCTTCCCGTCGAGGAACCGGATATCGTGGAGCTTGTGGAGCCGCAGCCGGAAACACCGCCACCGACAGCGCCGAAGGTCGCGCCATCGGCACCCCCGAAGGTTGCGGCGCCGGCAACGCCGGCAGCGGCCGAAGAGCCCCCGCCATCGTCACTCGATGCCGTCCTGTCCCTCCTGGCCGAGGCAAAGGACCGGGACGCCATAGCCGATGCGCTCGCCGCCTATCTCGGCCAGGATTTCGAGCGGGTGGCGCTGTTCATGGTGAAGGGAAAAGTCGCCGCCGGGTGGAAAGGTCGGGTCCGGAAGGAACCGATTCCCGGCTTCGAGAATTTCCAGCTCCCGCTCGATGAGCCATCCGCCCTCAAGATCGCGGCGGACACCAAGAACTTCTATCTCGGCCCCCTTCTCGACACCACCGGCAACAAGAGGGTACTTGCGGCCCTCGGCGGGAGTGCACCCGACACAGCCCTCCTCATCCCGCTCATGATGATGGGAAGGGTGGTGACGATCTTCTACGTAGACGGCGGGCACGACCTGGGGAAAAACCTCTTCGAGCTGCAGAAGCTGGTGGGGAAGGCATCGCTGGCCTTCGAGATCCTGATCCTGAAGAACAAGATACTGCTAGGATAGAAATCCTGCCCCGGGCGAGTGGATGACGTATACAGAGTGATCCGACTATTCGACTTTATCGCCTATTTCACAGAGAGAGAACAGGAAACATGATGAATCTGAAACCCGAAGTTGTTGCCCAGCTTGAGCGCGTGCTCGGCTCCGTTGAAATGCTGCTCCCCCGGGCCGTCAAGCCGGTGGACTGGTCGAAGTGCCATGCCGCCAACTGGCGGCGCCATTCCTTTTCCGGCTACCTCGAGCCGGTCAAGGTGACCGACACCACCACCCTGGATGAACTGCTCGGCGTCGAGAAGCAGAAAGAGGTGATGATCAGCAACACGCGCCAGTTCCTGGCCGGCCTGCCGGCCAACAATGCGCTTCTCTGGGGGTCGCGCGGCACCGGCAAGTCTTCCCTTGTGAAGGCACTGCTCAACGAATTCGCCGTCAAGGGGCTGCGCATCATCCAGGTCGAGAAGGAAGACCTGATCTACCTCTCCGAGATTTTCACCGCCGTGGAGAACGAGCCGTACCGCTTCATCCTGCTCTGCGACGACCTCACCTTCGAAGTCGGCGAACTCAGCTACAAGATGCTCAAGAGCGCCCTCGACGGCTCGGTCTATTCGGCCCCCGAAAACGTCCTGATCTACGTGACATCCAACCGCCGCCACCTCCTCCCCGAGTACAG
Source organism: Geobacteraceae bacterium (assembly GCA_036518435.1). Taxonomy (GTDB): domain Bacteria; phylum Desulfobacterota; class Desulfuromonadia; order Geobacterales; family Geobacteraceae; genus JAMPXD01. The sequence goes on along the minus strand of DATDNF010000009.1, from coordinate 9,453 downwards.
TTCCGACCTGATCGGCGGGAAATTCGTCAATGGCGAGCTGCAGCAGAGCGAGGCGATGGAGGAGAAGGTTTCCCTCTCCGACCGGTTCGGCCTCTGGATCGCTTTCCATGTATTCTCCCAGGACCGCTATCTGGATGCCGTGCGCCTCTGCGTCGAGCGGGAGGCACGCCAGCGGCGGGTGGATATCCCCTGGACGAAGGATCTGGAGCAGGATGCCATCAAATGGTCCCACGACAAAAGCAAGCGTTGCGGCCGGACCGCCTTCCAGTTCTCCAAGAACTGGGTGGGTCGCTACCTGCTGCCTGCGCAGGGAGTATGATCACGAATTCTCCGACCGGGGCGACGCCGGCGCCCCGACAGATGAACCCGGATCAACCGGGACCCCGTGCGTGAGCACCGGGGCGAAAACAAAAGGCGGCCGCTTGGCCACCTTTTGTTTTCCCTTTCATCCTGGATGGTCCCAAATTGCCGATGAGATGATCCTCCCCTCGCGCTCAAAATTCCACGATATACCAGTTGTCATTCTGGTCCTTTTGGAAATTGACCTCATGGGCAAATGTCCCGTCCTTCTCCTTGGTGACCAATTCGTAGAACGCAAACCCCCTTTTATCGTCTATGCTCTTGCGCCGGAAATCGATCTGCTCGTTCACCAGCTTCGGCCAATCCTTCTTGAGTGCCTGAAAGATCTCTGCCTGTTTCTTGCGTACGTAGGGATGGAAGAACACGAGGGCCTTGTCGAAATCGCCGGTTCTGATGTATGAAATCATCTCAGCCCATTTATTTCTCAGCAATTGGTCGATTTGGTCGAGCTTCTCGCTCGATGTCGGCTGTGGCCTGCTCTCCGGGGTATCGCCGATCCGTTTGCCGCGCATCCCCACCCTCATATTTCCGCCCTGCTTATCCTTGTAAATCAAGGTCCCTTCGAATGAATCTTCCGTGAAGGTGAACCGGCCGGAAATCCTCTCAATTGGGCTGGATTTGCATGTCAGCTCATAGGTAAGGATATTGCCGTCGATATGTTCCGACACCTGCTCGCATCCCGTATCCCGGGTCATTTTCGACTGTATGTCGGTTCCATCGTTGTATGCCAGCTCTCTCTCAAGTTTGCTTGAACCGCCACCGGGCAACTCTATCCAATGGGTGATCTCATAATTGCCCGGTTTGAAGCTGAGAGCCCGGGCATCGCCTGGAGCAAAAGCTGCTAAAAACGACAATAGCATGATCAGATAGAATGCTTTCATCTCAGCCTCCGGTAGTAGTTTGGCAATAGCCGGTGTACGTCAGCATTAGGGGGGGAGCCGTAGGCAGTTCCACTGCTAACGGTACTATAATTTTGCCGGTTTTCAACGGAACAGGGGATCGGGTAAAAAAACAGCAAAGGCGGCCGATTGGCCGCTTTTCGAATTAAATATAGTGTCCCGAATGGCGCTAGTTTAAGCCTTGCTAGCATGATATCTGTTGCGGTGTGAGATCTCCTTCATTTCATGCCTCGGGGCGGTCATGAGCTCGTAGTTTTTCGGTCGGCGTTTGCGGCATCGAGGCTCACTTCGACTAGGGCGTTGTCGGATCGGAGTGTCGGTAAGGCGATTCCCTTGATGGAAGCGTAAGCCTGAAGCTTGCGAATCACTTCCTTGCAGCCTCCGTCAGCGTCGAGAACCTGACTGAAAAATGCCCAGAAAGTGTTCTCCTTGGAGAACAGCCTTCGGCGGCTCATCACGCCGGCCTTCTCTGGCTTGAGAAGTGTCTTTGGAATGAACTTATCAAAGACCTCGCCGATTTGCTTGATAGACTTTTGCTGCAACAAAGCCAACTTGTCAGCAAGTTTTTGTGCCTCTGAACGAGGCTTGCGGCGAAGGGTCTGAAGATGGAAACCTGGGAACATCGGCGTCGTATATTTCATGGCGCATTATGCCATTTTTAGCCAATATTTTCAGCTGATTTGCTATGGGAAAATGCCTTAAACTAGCGCCATTCTATGGTGTCCCCGGAATTCCCGGCGGCCTACTCAATCAAGCAAGGTTCCCCGGAACGCCTCCATTAACGTATCTTTAACTCCGCCGGTTCCTTCCCAACATTTCCGACACCCGGAATGGACGACAGCAGTATAATAAGAGAAGAAGCGGAACAAGTCGAAGCATGAAAGGAGAAACGTCATGGCACGAGAATCAGCGCAGAGAAAAGCGCCGTCTGCGATGGATACCTACGCCGATGTGGCGACTCCCGGCGCGCCCCACAAGCTGCTGGCCCGCATGGCCGGGACCTGGAGCATGAAGGGGAGCTGCCGGATGGAGCCCGGCGGCGACTTGATCGATCACACGGGTAGTTCCGAGCAGCGGATGATATTGGACGGACGGTTCCTGCAACAGGACTTCAGGGGCCAGATGATGGGGATTTCCTTCACCGGCATGGGGTTCACGGGGTATGACAACCACAAGGAGAAATATGTCTCCACGTGGCTCGATTCGTTCGGCACGGGGATTTACCACTTCGAAGGGACCGGCTCGGCCGACGGCAGAACCATCACCCAGACCTGTAGCTACGATGATCCGGTGCGCGGCCCGCTCACCTTGCGCAACGTCACCAGGATCGTGGACGACAATACCTTCGAGTTCAGGATGTACACCACCGCCAGCGGCGGAAAGGAAGAAGAGATGGCGGTTCTGGTTTATACCCGCACCGCCTGATTCCGGGCGACCGGTAAGAAAGCTCGCTTTTGGCGGGCTTTTCTTACTGAAAAGACCGCTGCTTTTCAGGGAGCAACCATGGCTGAGAAGGAGATGACTATAGCATAAAAGTAGCATAAAAGGGTCAGACCTAGCATAAAAGGAGCGAAGCGGAAACAGCAGCACCCGAGTGTTAGGCATTACTTTATTTAATGAAAATACGAATGAAATTCATTTGTCCATATGGGTATACAGTTGCTACGGATATGATGACGGTTGTTATCCAATATATCGCCTTCATTTTATTGATTTGCAGCCCATCAAGCATAAATCTGTAGATAAGATAAATTGGTATTAGATTTAATAGCGTTGTAATGATGACAATTACAGAGAAATCCTTACTTATGAAGTGTAATGTCACAAGAAAATTCAAGAATGAAAAAATCGTAAAATATACGTAAGACATAAATAGCGTGTATTTACTGGAAGGCACCCATATGTCGGACTGAATTGAGCTGGCAGCTATTTTCTTGGAAATAGCATATTCAGCCATTAGATACACCGCTGTGGCAAATATGAGTAAAATGAGTATGTTTATTACTTTTAGTTTTGCATTATGAATAGTCGTATTGTGATAGAAAGAAGCTGGGAAGAGGCCAGTGGTGTTTGTAATGACTGCGGCCCATACAAGCATTTTTATTGAAAATATTGACGCGAGCAAGATATAGATTGCTCGGATAGCATGCCTGAAAATACATGTATTTTTCATTCTATTTTCCTGCCTAACGGCTATGAGTGTGACCGGCGCGGCAGGTTTTCCGCCGCGACCGAGTCCACACGAGGGTTGGAACATCTCTTTTCATTAAATGTGACTATGCGAAGAGCGTCTCCAAAGGTTTCACAAGTTCTAAATCAGTCCAATAAGCTTCTCCTGCAGCCCCTTGAGCAATGAGAGTTGGTGAGGTTAATCTATTTCTTCTTTTTTCAACATGTCACCGAGGCTTGTCCAGCTTTACTCGCTTTTTTTCTATTCGTTGTAACCCAGTAAGTTGGTTTTTGAGCGCCTTACCTGAGTATTTCTTAGTGTTTTTAAGGGTGTACTCATTTCCTTTGTAAATATAAGTTTCTATCTGAGCAGTTTCTGAGTCTGAGTACTGCAATCTCTTAACTATTAAATGCTTGTTTACCTTTTCATTTGAAATGATTATTCCCCCACCGAAAAAATCTCCAATTTTCCTGAACGATTTGCCATCAATTATCAGGTAACCACATCCACCTGTTCCGCAAAGACCGTCTGGCGCTTCTAAAACAAAATCATCAATTCCGTCACCATTTAGGTCAATTTTATATCCTTTATAAGGCTCATTATAGTCTTCATCTGCTAATATATTTGCCAACTTGTCATTCTCTGGCAGAGTCACCGTAGGAAAAGGACCAAAAATAATTCCAGTTGCTGTCTTCTCAGCGGCAAAAGTAACTCCAGTTATGAAAAATATCAGGACTATGAATATTGGAAGTTTCATTGTTTCCCCTTTTCGTGCCAACGGTGCTGAGGCTGACCCGTCTTCGACGGGTCTTGCCGATGGTTGAGCTCTATTAAGCTATCTCGTCTGAAAGTCTTGAGTTCAACCAGCCAAGGTGATGGCATAGCCCATCAATGTCTGGAAACAATGATGCTTCATTTACTCCAAACCTGTCTAATTCAGCTCTCAGATCACAAAAAAACTCACCCTTAATAAGGACCTTTATGAGGGATTTGTTGTACCTACTATTTCTCTCCAAGGGCACAAATTTCATCTTTGTCTTATCAACATATTTGTGAACAGTAAAAAGGCCACCTTGCGCTCTGATACGTGGGGTTATGTGACGAGGTATATAAATATTGGTGAATTTACCTTTGAATGGGTCTTCATTTTTTGTGTCCTTAACAATATCTTCTTCTTTTGGGAAAAAAATCCATACAACACCATTGTCGTTTGGGTCGTCTGCTGGCTTACTTATAGCGAACCAAAGTGCGGCTAGTGGATTTTTCGACCAATCAAGAAGACGAGTAGGTAGTCCATGATGTTGAGCCAGGGATAGCCAGTCCCAATCGTTATCAGGTATTGGTCCGACTAGGCCGACAGACTCTCTTGTAAGTGCATCAATCATTTTTCTTTCATCTGATAGCAAATCAGTTCTTGGTGTAATTCGCGAAATTTTTGGTAATAGAGGCCTATCCTTTCTTTGTCCGCGAAACAAGATGAGATCGTTTTCGTCGTCACATTCCTGTTTAATCAATTTGGAAAAATCCTGTAACTCCTCTATGCGAAAAATTCTGTATGATTTTTTGTTTGGAATTTCCACAAGTGGCATTACTTCCCTCCATAATCTATGTGATGCTCAACGGCGCGGGGGCGCAGCGGAGCGAAGCCCGCCTGCCGCCTCCAAGTTGGAGCGTTTCTTCATCTTCTCACTATGAAATCTGCTTCCTGTTGAATTAGCGCATCGAATTGCCGAATCATGTAAGTTTCAAGATCCTGCTCTGCTTGCGAGATTGACTCCCGAGCAAGCGAATCAGCCTCCGCATACTTTTGTGCTCGGCAAAGTTTGTGGTATTTCTTGTTAAATGCATTAAGTGTCGTAAGGTCTTCCGTCGGTACCTTTAAGAGTGGAATCCGTCGGCTTTTAATCTCTCTTGTTGGTTGAAAAAGCTCTATCAATGGGTATTGGCCGATCTCATATTCGATTGAAATCCATCGGTCTGTTGTCGCGTATTCGACGTAGATTTCATGAGCATACTGCTTGACAGAGGGGCCGCTGAAGCCGTGACAAGTCACAAGCGGTTGAAAAACCTTCTGACAGGGTATCGTAAACCATGGGTATGGTTTCATGTCCATTCATGTGCTCCAACGGTGTGGAAAATCACCTGACGGCCTTTTGGTCAGGTGCATTTTTCTGGTTATGTCCTTAGATCTAATAGCTCGGCTGGAGCGGCTGTTTATGCGTTTCAGCGGCCTTCTCCAAGTGACACCAGTTCGCCATTCTCAACATCAATGTAATACCACCAGTCAACCCAGCCTGAGACGTATGTTTTCGCCATTACAGCAACATCATGTCCACGATTCTCGCCAAGATAATTGAAATAGCAATTCGTAGGTTCCGATATTTCTTTTAGTTTCATCCCGTTAGGGTCGTATAGCGATATATGCTTTGGTTCTTTCTCTGCACCACATAGGGAGACAACCATATTCAACTGACGACTATAAATTGCTTGGTGTAATGACTGTTCTTCAATGACCACTTTGCGGCCATCGTAGATCCATTCGGCTGTATGAGAATTGACATCTATATTCATTTATTCCTCTTTGACATAACGGGATCGGCCTTGACCTGCTGGTTTTAAGGCAGGTCCAAGGACGTGGTTGGGCATCATTTCCGGCCCGATAAATAGCCCATTACAATTGAAACTGTAATCAAGGCTAGGAAGGAAATCATCAGTCCTATGTATTTTGAATTTAATCTAGAATTTTTAAATTTTGGATAAAAGTACACAAGTATTACTGCTAAGCCAGGAAAATATAATGCGCTGAAGAATATGTGCTTTATCTTGGGCATGTTTTCCAACACAGTCAAAGTACGTATGATTCTTATTGATAATCCCAATGCAATTGCGTTTGAAAATATAAATATTGATCCAAGTAGACCATCATAAAATCTTGCGAGTAGTGTTTTTGGTTGATTTGTCACAATGAACCTATTTATTCTCAATTAATTACTTCAACTTGGAGTCTCTTCGGACCTGATCTTCATTTTCATCTGCCCAACGTCGCGGGTCGCACCAGCGCGTCAGCGCCTGTGTGCCGCCGCCTTGTTACTAAAGGGTGCATAAGTATTACGACATTGGTTCCCTGGAACCCTTGGAATCAGGACGTGTACCGGATTCCTATGTCGAGTTGGAAATGTACTCTTTAGTATATCTCTCTATTTTTGTAATAGTTCATAACCTTGAGCCACCATACTTGGCACGAATTCGGTTATTTCATATTCGGCAATACCAGCAATATTGAATGGATCTCTTTTTAGAATTTTCTTCAGTTCATCTCTGTTTCTTAAACTGGACAAAATGATGCCCCCTGTTCTTGGTATCTTTCTTCCCGAAGCAATAAAATGCCCATCGGCATATTGTTGATTTAGATAGGCGACATGGGCATCAAGGTGCTTATCTACTTCTTCAAGTCCTTTTATATAATTCAACGACACTATGAACATCATTCCTCCTTTTCGTGATATAACGGCGCCCGGCGTGACCTACGCGGCGGGGTTTGCCGCGTCAGTGGAAAACAAAAGGGTCTGAAGTACAGAATTCAAATTCTTCTCTGCAATCAATCTTTGAAATTTAATCTTTGAAATTTGTAGGTCTGACCCGTTTACCCTCCATTCCTGTGAGCAACGATAGGAATAGCTCTCTTTGCGCAGCCTCGTCGGAATGCCACGCAATTGTTCTTTCTCCATCTTCAAATTTCTCAGTGAAGAAAAACGGAGCTTCGTCGTATTCATTTCTTGCAGCTTTCATTTCTTCCTCATGGATCAACGTTTGGCACGTCCGCTCGATGGAAGGGTTAGGCATCGCTTTCGTCGCGATACTAGAGACTCAATTGGCCGCGGGCGACAGCTTCTCAATCACTTTCAGAACCGCGCCAAGAAGCGACAGGGCGGAGATTGTGATGTATAGGGCCAAATACAAACGCGTGTCACGCGCTGACTCCTGGCGGACCATCTGCTCGTACTTGCCCAGGTTAACCTGAAGCGCCTCCAGTCGCTTTTGAGTGCGTTCCATCTTCTGGCTGTATGTTGATGTCCCATCGTACGCGCCCAGCGCTGGCGGGATATCGCGCTTCCACTCGGTTGGCAAGGTTTGCTCCAAAGCAGCAAGGCCCAGTTCGTAGTTGTAGACCTGGTATGTCCGGAGGCGAGCGGAGGCTGCTTCGTTGACAAGCGCTTCGTTTACTGCGTTAAAGACCGCGTTGTGTGACTGATACGTCTGGTAGACAGCACGTGCCGCCGCGACCTTGCGCAGTTCGCTGGCGCGTTCCTCGATTCCCACTTGCTGAAACAGCCACAGGCCGAGAAGTCCAACCGTTCCGAACACAGGAAGTACTTCACCAAGGATGACGCGTAGGCGCACGGGTGCCTCCTGCGATGCCTAACTCGTTATTGAACGTTTAGAGCAACTTTGAAATTTGTAGGTCTGACCCTGATATGGTTGTCAGTTGTCAAGAGGGAAAAAGACGCCCCTACCAACTTTTTTAAGCGGTTATGCTGCATTCCTATATTCCAGGGCATAAGCAGAGGCGGAACCTGTTAAGCGACGTTTGATCATCCTGATATGCGCGGGTTGGGTACCGCAAGACCTTGCTTGCATCGCGGAGCTTCCTCTGTCTATTGTCGGGAATTCGGCAAGCCTTATCCCATAAGGGTCACGAGGGTTCTCCTGACGTGGTTGCGCCCCTGCCTATGCCCTGGGAATTGTTAGAATACCATCACGCCTCCGTTGACATGTATTGCTCTTTGAAAAGAGTTTCAGGCTGAAAGCGGAACTTGTTTTGCGATTGCCCACATGAAAGCGATCAGTTCTCTCGCGGTGGCCGTAATAACAGTCTTCCGGTTTTTCCCTTTCGCCAGTAGCCGCTTGAATCGATTACAAAGTCTCACTTGGCATTTCCATGCGATATCCAGGATGGTCTTGTCTATCCCTTCCTGGCGTTGTAAAAGTGCACGACTCACCCTGGCGGGAAATTGGTATGCATGAGCCGCTTCCGTAAGGACTCGTCGCGCATGGCCGTTACCGGCCTTGGTAATGCCCCCTTTTCTCACCTTCTCGCCACTTGAGTGCTCCGAGGGGACAAGACCGAGAAACGCCATGACTTGCTTCGGATTGTCGAATCTCGTGAGATCACCAAGTTCCGCCACCACGGTAGACGCAACGATCAGGGAAACGCCTCGCAATGCCTGATACGCCCGGAGCACCGGAAACATGCGCCAGGCCGGCGCCAACTCCTCGATCTGCCGGGTAAGTCGCTCCAGACGATCGGTGGTTTCCTTGATAGCGTGAATAGACTCCTGAAAAACCACCTGTTGTGCCGGAGTCGGCATCTTTATGCCAGAGAGCCAGCGAAAATGTGCCAAGCTCCAACTGGTTTTACCGCTATATCTGAATCCCAAACGAAGCAGCATTCCGCTCAGTTGTTGCCGTGCTGTCCGCTGGGCATTGCTTGCATCTTCGCGTGCACGGGTGAGATCGCGCATGGCTTCGTCATCTTCGCGGGGGACAAAAACGTAAGTCAGTTCGCCGGCCCGGTGAAGACGAGCAAGAGTCATGGCGTCACGACGGTCATTCTTGATTCGATTCCGACCGCCCTTCGTCGGGTCGCCGGCAGGCGCGGCAACAACAGCGCAGTCAAAACCTTTGGCAGTCAGATAACGATAAATCTCGTAACCGCACGGCCCTGCTTCATACACAAAATGAAGCTCCTTGCCGGTGCTGACCAGTTTGCGGAGCAGCCGGCTGAAGGAATCCATATCGCCGCCTATGGCTCCGTAATGTCTTACTTCTCCTGCACGTCCGGCATCGGCCAATGCCACTTCTATGGAGTTTTTGTGAACATCGAGACCGACAAATGTGATAGACTTCTTCATGACCTGCCTCCTTGGTTTTGGCTCTGTGCCTTGGTGATTTCCGTCCCAGAGCATAACCCACGTTGCAAGGATGGCAGGTCTTATTTTTTCAACTGACAACCATTATGTCTAT